>NZ_BPWK01000013.1:0-212594 GCF_040364205.1 Duganella rhizosphaerae | reverse complement strand
CTGCGCCACCGCCGTGCGCGGCGCGCGCGCCACCTGCTCCAGCAGCGACAGCCACTGGCCCATCAGGTACTCGATGGTGGCCGGCGTGAACAGCGCGCTGCGGTACTGGCAGGTGAAGGCGATCGCGTTGGCATGTTCCTGCACCGTCAGCTCGAACTCGACCTTGACATCGAGTTCGGCTTCCGAATGATGCGCCGCGCCGTTCTCCAGCGGCAGCTGCTCGTCGAGGAAGTTGAGCACATTGAACAGCACCGGCGTGACCGGGAACTGGTTGGCAGGACGCGGCAGATCGAGTTCCTCGATCAGCTGCTCGAACGGATACTGCTGGTGTTCCAGCGCCTGCAGCGCGATCTCCTTGCTCAGCGCCAGCACCTGCTCGAACGGGGCGTCCGGCGCCACCGGGGTGCGCAGCAGCACGGTATTGAGGAAGAAGCCGATCAGCGGCTCCACCTCGGCCAGGTCGCGCCCCGCCACCGGCGTGGCGACCACGATGTCGCGCGTGCCGCTCAGGCGCGCCAGCCACACCGACAGCGCGGCCTGCAGCACCATGAACAGCGTGTTGCCGCGCGCTGCGCACAGCGCTTTCAAGCTTTCGCACGCCGCGCCGGTCAAGCTGACGCTGTAGCGCGCGCCGGCGGTCGGCGTGGTGGCCGACAGCGGGAAGTCGAACGGCAGCTGCACGCGCGGCAGCTCGCCCTCCAGCTGCTGGTGCCAGTAGCCACGGCTGGGGTGTTCGGCCTGCGCCGAGATCAAACCGTTCTGCCAGGCCGCGAAGTCGCGGTACTGGATCGCCAGCGCCGGCAGCGCGGGGCCGCCCTCGGCGCCCTGCTTCAGCAGCGCCATCACCTCGCGCTCGAGCAACATGCCCGAGCTGCCGTCGGCGATGATCTCATGCATGCACCAGGCCAGCAGCAGGCGGCCGTCCCAGGTGCGCAGCAGCTCGCCGCGGAACAGCGCGCCGTCGCGCAGGTCGAACGCGCGGGTGGTGAACGCCAGCACGTGCCGGCGCAGTTCCTCCTCGGAGCCGATGACGCGCTCCGCCACCGCGACCGCGACGGCCGGCTCGACGCGCTGGCGCAGCTGGCCGTCGTCGTCCTCGAAGAACACGGTACGCAGCGTTTCGTGGCGTGCCGCCACCGCCGCCAGCGCGCTTTCCAGCGCCTCCCGCGTGACCGCCGCGTCCAGCGGCAACAGCGCCGGCACGTGGTACGCGGTGCTCGACGCGTCCAGCTTATGCAGCAGCCACAGACGGCGCTGCGCGGCCGACACCGCATACGATTCCTGCGGCGCCAACGCGGCAATCGTCGGCAGCGCCGCCGTGCTGGCGGCGCGCAGCGCGTCCACCCGCTCGGCCAGGCCGGCCACCGTCGGCGTCTCGAACAGCACCCGCAACGCCAACACCACGTCGAACGCCTTGCGGATGCGCGCCAGCACCATCAGCGCGCGCAGCGAATGGCCGCCCAGCGCGAAGAAGTCGTCGTGGATGCCGACCCGTTCCCGGCCCAGCACCTCGCCGTACAGCTTGGCCAGCGCCTCCTGGGTCGCCGTCACCGGCGCCGCATAGGCGGTCGCCGACGGCGCATCCACATCCTTGCGGGCGCCCAGCGCCTTGCGATCGACCTTGCCGCTGGAGGTCATCGGCAGCGCGTCCAGTCCATCGATGCTGTGCGGCAGCGCCGCCTGCGCCATGCGCGTGGCCAGGAACTGGCGCAGGTCCGGCGGCAGTTCGCCGCGCGCCACCACATAGGCGTGCAGCGAGGTCGATCCGTCCTCCGCGCTGCGCGCCACCACGGCCGCCTCGGCGATCTCCGGATGGCTCAGCAGCGCGTTCTCGATCTCGCCCACTTCGATGCGCACGCCGTTGACCTTGACCTGGCCGTCGCGCCGTCCGAGGAAGCGCAGGTTGCCGTCGGCCAGCAGCACGCCCATGTCGCCGCTGCGGTACACCACTTCGTCGGCACCGGGACGCAGCGGGTTGGGCACGAACACCTGCGCGCTCAGCGCCGCGTCGCGGTAGTAGCCCAGCGTGAAGAACGCCGAGCGCACATAGATCTCGCCGGGCGTGCCGACCGGGCACGCCACGCCGTCGGCGTCCAGCACGATCATCTGCGTGGCCGCGATCGGCTTGCCGATCGGGATGTAGCCGCGTTCCACGTCGGCCGCGACGATGCGGTGGTGGCAGCGGATCATCGTCGTTTCCGACGCGCCGTAGAAGTTGACCAGCTCGACGCCGTCGCCGAACACCTCGCGGAATTGTTGCACCGTGGCCGGCAGCAGCACCTCGCCCGACAGGCAGATGGTGCGCAGCGCAGCCAGGCGCGCCACGTCGGCCGCCTGCAACTGGTCGAACGACAGCAGCGCGCGCAGCAACGACGGCACGCAGTGCACCAGCGTGACGCCGGAGCTGCCCAGCCATTCAAGCATCTGGTCCAGCGCCAGCTTGCGCGCCGGCGGCAGGCACAGCGTGCCGCCCGCGCACAGCGGCACGAACAGGTCGCGCAGGAAGGCGTCGAAGGTCGGCGCCGTCAGCTGGCTCACGCGGCACTGCGCGTCCAGGCCGAAGGCGTTGATCTCCCAGTCGATGAACTGGGCCAGCCCGCCCACCGATCCCAGGATGGGCTTGGGCGTGCCGCTCGAACCGGACGTGAAGAACAGGTAGCACGGATCGCGCAGCTGTTGCGCCAGCGGCGCGCAACTGGCCTGGGCCACCTGCGGCGTCAGCCCGGCGGCCGGCGCGCCGGCGCCGATCCAGATGCCGCGCGGCGGCGTGCCCAGCTGGGCGGCCACCGCCTCCAGCGCGCCGGCGGCCGCGTCTTCGGCGATCCACCAACCCGGTTCGGCGCGTCCCACCAGCGTGCGCAGGCGGCTCTCCGGGTCCTGCGGGTCGAGCGTCATGAACACCGCGCCCGCCTTCATCGTGCCGATCACCGCGGCGATGTGGGCCAGCGGCTGCTCCAGCAGCAGGCCCACCACCTCGCCCGGCGCGCAGCCGAGCTGCTGCAACTGGCCCGCCACGCGGTCGCTCTCGGCCGCCAGCGTCGCGTAGCTCCATTGCTGCCCCTGCCATTCCAGCGCCACGCCGTCCGGCGTGGCCGCCGTGACCGCGCGCAGGCGCTCGAGCACCGTGGCCGGCGCCGGCGTGGCCGGCAAGGCGTTGGCGAACGCCAGGTACGGCGACGCCAGCGGCGCCCGCTCGAACAGGGCCAGCTGCGCCACCGCCGTGCGCGGCGCGCGCGCCACCTGCTCCAGCAGCGACAGCCACTGGCCCATCAGGTACTCGATGGTGGCCGGCGTGAACAGCGCGCTGCGGTACTGGCATTCAAACGAGATGGCGTTGGCATGCTCCTGGATGTTGAGCTCCAGCTCGACCCGCACGTCCAGGTCGACCACGTGGTGGCTGGCCGCAGTGCTGGCCAACGGCAGTTGCTTGTCGAGGAAGTTGAGTACATTGAACAGCACCGGCGTGACCGGGAACTGGTTGGCCGGGCGCGGCAGATCGAGTTCCTCGATCAGCTGCTCGAACGGATAGTTCTGGTGTTCCAGCAATTGCAATGCCACTTCCTTGCTCAGCGCCAGCACCTGCTCGAACGAGGCGTCCGGCGCCACCTGGGTGCGCAGCAGCACGGTATTGAGGAAGAAACCGATCAGCGGTTCAACCTCGGCCGAGTCGCGCCCCGCCACCGGCGTGGCGACCACGATGTCGCGCGTGCCGCTCAGGCGCGCCAGCCAGACCGACAACGCCGCCTGCAGCACCATGAACAAGGTGGCGCGGCTGCCACGGCACAGCGCCTTCAGGCTGTCGTAGCCTGGACCGGTGAGGCTGAAGCGGTACATCGCGCCGGCGGTCGGCGTGGTGGCCGACAGCGGGAAGTCGAACGGCAGCTGCACGCGCGGCAGCTCGCCCTCCAGCTGCTGGTGCCAGTAGCTGCGGCTGGGATCTTCGCCGGGCCGGGCCAGCGCGGCATTCTGACGCGCGGCGTAGTCGCGGTACTGGATCGCCAGCGGCGGCAACGCGGCGGCGTGCCCCGCGGTTTCGGCGTGCAACAACGCCAGCACCTCGCGCTCGAGGATGACGGCCGAGGTGCCGTCGGCGACGATTTCATGCATGCACCAGGCCAGCAGCAGGCGGCCGTCCCAAGTGCGCAGCAGCTCGGCGCGGAACAGCGGTCCGCGCCGCAGGTCGAACGCCAGGGTGGAGAATTGCCGCACATGCTGACGCAGCGCCGGCTCGGAGGCGATGATGCGCTCTTCGAGGATCACCGGCGCGGCCGCCTGCACCGATTGCAGCAGCTGGCCGTCGGCATCCTCGACGCAGACGGTGCGCAGGCTCTCGTGGCGGGCGACGACGATGCCGAGCACGCGCTCGAGCGCCGCGCGGGTCACGCCCTGGGCCAGCGGCAACTGGGCCGCCACGTGATAGGCGGTGTTGCCGGCATCGAGCTGATGCAGCAGCCACAGGCGGCGCTGCGCGGCCGAAGCCTCATACAACACCGGTGCGGCCACCGGCGCCGGCGTGACGGCGGCCGGCGTCATGGCGGCCGGCGTGCCGTGGTCGAAGGCGATACCGCCGGCGCCGCCGGACGGGGGGAAGAAACCGCCTTCGCGCATGTCGCGTATGCTGGCGGCGAACGCCTGGAACACTTGTTCGAGATCGGCATCGGTGTGGGCGGTCGAGACGAACATATTGCGGCCTTCCCAGATGTAGATGCCGCGCGCCACCAGGTGATAGCAGAACAGGTCCAGGTTGTTGACCGTGTTGAGGCGGAACAGCGAGCCGCATTGCACGATCTGCATCGACACCTGCTCGGCCGCGAACAGCTGGTTCAGGCGCTCCACCAGCGCACTGGTGCGGCGCGTCAGCTCCTGCTGCAGCGCGCCGCCGGCCGCGATCATGTGCTGCATGACGGCCTTGGTGGCCGCCATGGTCAGCGGATGCTTGCTGAAGGTGCCGGCGAAGAAGGTGGTCGGCACGCGGGCGCCGCCGTCGTAAGGCGAGGCGCCGCCATCGACGCCGTCCAGGTAGCGCGGCGCGCCGGCGACTATCCCCAGCGGCATGCCGCCGCCGGCGGCCTTGCCGTAGGTGGCGATGTCGGCGCGCACGCCGAACCATTCCTGGGCGCCGCCCGGGGCCAGGCGGAAGCCGGTGATCATCTCGTCGAAAATCAGCGGGATGTCCAGTTCGGTGGTCAGGGCGCGCAGCTCGCGCAGGAAGGCGCCCGGCTGGATCTCGGGACGGCGGCCCTGCACCGGCTCGACCAGCACGGCGGCCAGCTCGTGGGCGTGGGCGCGGATGGTGGCCAGCGCCTGCGCGCTGTCGTAGTCCATCATCAACGCATGCTCTTCGATGCCGGGATGCAGGCCCGGCATCAGCGGCGCGGCGGCGCCGGCTTGGTCGCTATTGGCTTGCGTGCCGACCAGCGTAGGGTCGGCCCAGCCGTGATACGAGCCCAGGAACATGGCGACCTTCTTGCGGCCGGTCGCGGTGCGCGCCAGGCGCACGGCCAGCATGACGGCCTCGGTGCCGGAGTTGCAGAACGCCACGCGCTGCATGCCGGTCAGCTGGCTGACCAGTTGCGCCACCTCGCCAGCCAGCGGCGACTGCGGCCCCAGTTGCAGGCCCAGGCCGATCTGGCGCTGCAGCGCTTCCCGCACGAAGGCCGGATTGTGGCCGAACAGGTGGGCGCCGAAGCCCATGGTCAGGTCGACGTATTGATTGCCGTCGACGTCCCACAACTGCGCATCCTGCGACCGCTCCACCACGATCGGGTAGAACAGCGGCTTGAGCGTCAGCGGCAGCACCGGGTCGCTGGCGGAAAAGCGGAAGCCGGCGCGCGCGCGATAGTCGGCCAGCACCGGGCGATGGGTGGCGGTATGCGCCTTCGACCCCTGGGTGCGGGCGATAAATCGCTGCATGAATTGCTGCAGGTAGGCGCCCTGGCGCGCCGACAGCGCGCGATACGGGTCGAACTGGCTGGCCGGCGCGGACGGCGCGGCGGCTGCCACGGCCGGCGCCGCCGTCAACGGCGCCTGGACAGCCGCCTGCTGGCCGTTCAGCATGGCCATCTGTTTGGCCATCAGCTCCGCCATCTGGCTCATGCTCTCCATCTGGCGCGCCAACAGCGATTCCATCGCCGACGGCGCCGCCGCCGGATCGGGCTGCGCGACGACCGGCGGCGGCGCCATGCGCGACTCGATGAACCTGGCCAGCGCGGCCACCGTCGACAGCTCCTCGAACAGCTGGCGTATCGTGATGGTGACCGCGTAGTCGCCCTCGATCTTGCGCACCGCCTGCACCAGGATCAGCGAATCGGCGCCCAGCTCCAGCAGCGGCGCGTTGGCGTTGATCTGGCTTGGGTCGATGTGCAGCAGCGCACCGATGACGTCGGTGATGTTGCGTTCGATCTGCGTGATGCGGGCGGCGGTGGCTTGATGACTTGATGACATGCGAGATTGCTCCAAGGGTCGGTTCGGTTGGCCGGCGTCGTTCGGCGCGGCCGGATCGGGGACGGCGGCGGCGGGCGTTTCGACCCAGTGGCGCTGCCGTTGAAACGGATAAGTCGGTAAATGCAGGCGCTGCACGGCTTGGCCGGCGTGCACCGCGTTCCAGTCGATGGCGTGGCCGGCCAGCCAGAACTGGCCGAGCGCATGCAGGTGGGTCTCAAGATCGGCGTCCCGGGCCGGATCGGCCGCCAGCGAGGCCAGCGTGCTCCAGGCCGGCGCCGCCACCTCGTTGGCGTACTGGCGCGCCAGGCTGCTCAGGGTGCGGCCGGGGCCGACCTCCAGCAGCGTCAGGCGGCCGTTCGCGGCCCAGTCGTGCAGGCTGTCCAGGCACTGCATGAAGCGCACCGGGGCGCGCATGTGGCGCACCCAGTATTCCGGATCGCAGGCCTCGGCGTCGCTGATCCAGCCGCCGCTGACGTTCGACAGCAATGGCAGTTGCGGCCGGTTCAGCCGCATGCCGCCCAGCAGCGCGCGCAGCGCCGGCATGACCGGGTCCATCAGCGCCGAGTGGAAGCCGCGCGTGGTGCGCAGCGGCCGGCTGGCGACGCCGCGCGCGGTCAGCACGCGCTCGAAAGCGGCCATCGGGTCGGCAGCGCCGGACACCACGCAGCGCTGGGCGCCGTTGACGGCGGCCAGCGACAGCCCAGCGGTCAGCAGCGGCAGCACCTCCTGCTCCGACAGCATGACGCTGAGCATGGCGCCGTCGGCGGTCTGCTGCATCCATACGCCGCGGGCCAGCACCAGCGCCAGCCCGTCCTCGAACGAGAACACGCCGGCCAGGCAGGCCGCCACATATTCGCCCAAGCTATGGCCTACCAGCGCCTGCGGCTGCACGCCGCAGGCCATCCACAGCCGCGCCAGCGCATATTCGATGACGAACAGCGCCGGCTGCGAATAGCGGGTCTGCTGCATCAGGGCCTGCGCCGCGTCGTCGTCGCGGCCGTCCAGTCCCAGCACGGCGCGCAGGTCGAACTGGCCCAGCCGCAGCGCGATGTCGGCGCCGGCGTCAAGCTGCTGGCGGAACAGCGCCACGTGCCGGTACAAGTCGCGCACCATGCCCGCTTGCTGCGCGCCCTGGCCGGGGAACATGAACACCAGCGGCGCCGGCGCGCCGGCCAGCTGCTGGTTCGCCTGCGGCGCCGGCCGCGCCAGCGCCAGCGCGGCCTCGGCGCTGTCGCGGCACAGCAGCATGCGCCGCGCCGCGAAAGCGTTGCGTCCGCTCTGATGGGTATAGGCCACGTCGGCCAGCGCCAGCCCGGGGCAGGCCTCCAGGTGACGACCCAGCGCGGCGCTCAATTGCGCCAGCGCCTCGGGGCTGCGGGCGGACAGCGTCAGCAGCTGCAACGGCCGGCCAGGGCCGGACGGCGCCTGCTGCGGCGCCTGTTCGACGATGGCATGCGCCAAGGTGCCGCCAAAGCCGAACGAGCTGACCCCGGCCACGCGGGGCAAGGCCTCGTCAGGCCACGGCAGCACGCTGGTGGGGATGGCCAGCGCGGTGCCGGCCAGCGAACAATGCGGGTTGGGTTGGTGATAATGCAGATTGGGCGGGATGGCGCGCCGCTGCAGCGCCAGCACCACCTTGAGCACGCCGGCCACGCCGGCGGCCGCCTCCAGGTGGCCGATATTAGTCTTGAGGGCGCCCAGCACGCAGCGCTGCTGCGCCGGACGGCCGGGCAACAACACCGCCTTCAGGGCGTTGAGCTCGATTGGATCGCCCAACACCGTGCCGGTGCCATGGGTCTCGACGTAGGCGATGCGGGCCGGCTCGACCCGGGCGGCGCGCAGCGCGCTGCGCAGCACCTCGACCTGGGCTTGGCCATTGGGCGCGATCAGCCCGTTGCTGCGGCCATCCTGGCCAACCGCGGAACCGCGCACCAGCGCCCGGATCGGGTCGCCGTCGCGCAGGGCGTCGGACAGGCGCTTGAGCACCAGCATGCCGCAGCCCTCGCCGCGCACATAGCCGTCGGCCGCCGCGTCGAAGCTCTTGCAGCGGCCGTCGGCGGACAGCATGCCGGCCTGGGCGAACGGCGCGCTGGCCTCGCTGGCCAGGATCAGATTGACGCCGCCGGCCAGCGCCACGCCCGATTCGCCGCTGCGCAGGCTCTGGCAAGCCAGGTGCAGCGCCACCAGCGACGACGAGCAGGCGGTGTCGATCGCCAGGCTGGGGCCACGCCAGTCCAGCACATACGACAGCCGGTTGGCGGCGATGCTGGCGGCGCTGCCGGTGGCGGCGTAGACGCCGGCGTCGCCACCGTCGAGGCCCTGCAGATGTTCATAGTCGTGGGTGGCGATGCCGAGGAAGACGCCGCCGTTCGTGCCCGCCAGCCGCGCCGGCGCCAGGCCGGCGTCCTCCAGCGCCTCCCAGGCCACCTCCAGCGCCAGCCTTTGCTGCGGGTCCAGGCGCGCCGCCTCCAGCGGCGAGATGCCGAAAAATTGCGGCTCGAACTGGTCGACCTGCGCGAGGAAACCGGCCAGGCCGGTGCGCGGCGGGTGTATGGCGGCGCGCGTAAACGTGCCGGCCGCGATCCGTGCCTCCGGTGCGGCGCCGGTCGCCGCCTGCCCCTGCTCCAGCAGGCGCCAGAAGGCGTCGACGCCGTCCGCGCCGGGCAGCCGGCAGGCCATGCCGACGATGGCGATGGCGTCGCCGTCCGGCGCCGCCGCCGGCGCCTGCGGCGCGGCGGCAGGCAGCGCGGCCAGGTGCGCGGCCAGCGCGGCGACGGTTGGATAATCCCAGAACACGGTCGGCTCGACCGACAGGCCCAGCCAGGCGCCCAGCGCCGCGCCCAGTTGCACCGTGCCTTGCGAATCCAGGCCGTAATAGGCGAACGGCTGATGGCGGTCGATCTGCGCCGCCGGCAGACCAATGCGCCCGGCCAGCTGCTCACACAGCCAGTCGCCGATCAGCACCGCGGACGCCAACGGCGGCGCAGACGAGGCCGGCGCCGGCCGGTCCCAGCGCGCCACCACGTCCAGTTCGCCGTCGAGGAAGTAACGCTTGCACAACTGGCGCTGCACCTTGCCGCTGGAGGTACGCGGCAGGTGGCCCGCTTTGAGCAGCAGCACCACGTCCGGGGCCACTCCGACCAGCTGCAGCACCGCCGTCGCGATGACGCCGAACAAGGCGGCGTCGGCCTCGGCGCGGAACTCCAGCTCCTGCACCAGCACCAGCTGCTCGACCGGCCCCTCGCTCAGCGAGAAGCTGACCGCGCCGTCGATGCGCAGGCGCGCGTCCGACTCGCAGGAGGCGTTTTCCACATCCTGCGGATAGACATTGCGGCCGTTGACGACGATCAAATCCTTCAGGCGCCCACACAAATGCAGTTCGCCCTCGCGCAGGAAGCCCAGGTCGCCGGTGCGCATGTAACCGCCCTGCCCGTCGTCGGCGATGACGGCGTGGAAGGTCTCCTCGGTTTGCTGCGGGCGGCCCCAATAGCCTTGCGCCACCGAAGTGCTGCGCACCCATATCTCGCCGACCTGCTCGGGATGGCAACGCCGCCGCGTCGCGGGATCGACGATGGCCAACTCGGTGTCGTCCAGCGCCGGGCCGCAGCTGGCCAGCATCACGCGGTCCGCGCCGGCGCCGGGCGCCACCGTTTTTTGCGCCAGCGCGTGCTTCGACAGCGCGCTCTCGAGCGCCACCTCGTCCGCCGAGGCCTGCAGCTGCAGGCGCCCGCTCACCATCAAGGTCGACTCCGCCAGACCGTAGGCCGGCAGCCATGCCTGCGGCCGGAAACCGCAACCGGCGAAGGCGTCGCTGAAGGCGCGCAGCGTGTCGCCGCGGATCGGCTCGGCGCCGTTCAGCGCCACCCGCAGCCGGCTCAGGTCGAGCGAGGCGCGCTGCGCCGCGTCGATCTTGCGCACGCACAGGTCAAACGCGAAATTCGGGCCGCCGGTGATGGTGGCCCGGTAGTCGCTGATCGCCTTGAGCCAGCGATACGGATTGAGCAGGAAGGAAGCCGGCCGCATCAGCACCGAGGGATGGCCCCAGATCAGCGGATAGATGATGCCGCCGATCAGGCCGAAGTCGTGATACGGCGGCAGCCAGTACAACGATACGTCGCCTTCGCAGGCGCCCATGCGCAGTCCGGCCAGCGTCATATTGGTGATCACATTGGCGTGGCTGACCATGACGCCCTTGGGGGTGCTGGTCGAACCCGAGGTGTATTGCAGGAAGGCCAGGCTGGCTCCGTCCAGGCCGGGATCGCGCCAGTGCTCGGCCGGCACTGCCGGCGCGTCGACCAGCAGCCAGTCGCTCACTGTCAGCTTGGCGCCCTTGCGCTCCATCGCGCTGATGCGTTGCAAGTCGGCCGCCGTGGTGAAGGCGGTTTCCGCCTGGGCGTCGGTCAGGATCGCCTGCAGGCGGGGCAACTGGCGCGCGCTGGTCGGCGGATAGGCCGGCACCGGGATGGCACCGCCGTACAGGCAGCCAAAAAACGCGCAGATGTAGTCGATGCCGGGGGCGAACAACAGCAGCACCGGCCGGCCGGACGCCCGCTGGCGGGCCTGCAGGTCGGCGCCGATCGCGCGGGCTCGGGCGTCCAGTTCGGCATAGCTGATACGCTGCTCCGCCTCGCCACCATCGGCCAGGAAAATATAGGCGACATCATCGGGCGCCGAAGCCGCACGGCTCAGCAACAACTCGACCAGATTCGTACTTCCTGAGAGGCATGGCATAGAACACTCGCATAAAAGGGAATTCAGCAATTCCATACCGGAGGCGGCCGGCATGGCAGGCACGCGGGGCAGCCATGCCGTCGCCGCCCGCAGCGGCGGCAGGACAGGCAAAACGGGGTTGGCGGCCAGGGAGCGGACTGGCCGAATTATCAACGAGCGGAAGAGGAAGGGATACGAGCGGGATTTCTTGGCAGAATAGGAAAATTAGGATAGCATTAACACCCCGGCTGGCTGCCACGCCGGCGCCGGGCGTTACAAGGCCAGCGTACGGACCTTCACCGCCGATGCCGGGTAGCGCAGCGCCAACGCCAGCACATGCTCGCCGGTCGGCGCCATGCGATGAAAACTCCAGCCCTCCCCGGCGTCGACGCCATCGATCCGACACGCCGCCCCCTGCGGGCCGATGCTGAACGATACCCCGGTCAGGCGGTCGCCGATACCGCGCCCGGTGGCCTTGGCGTAGGCCTCCTTGAGCGTCCAGATATCAAAAAAATACGCCAGCCGTTCGCTTGCGCTGCCTTGCGACAGCCGGGTCAGCTCTTCCGGCGAAAATAGCGGGCGGGCGATCGCCGCCAAATCCTCCATCGGCCGCGGCCGCTCGATATCGATGCCGCAGTCGCCGCCGCGTGCGATCACGCAGCCGACCAGACCGGCGGTATGGCTCAGGTTGAAGGTAAGATCTGCGCAGGGGGGCGGCAACTCCGCGTAAGGCTTGCCATGCAGACCCTGCGAAAAGCGGATCAGCTCCGGAGACAGCGCGGCATAACGCGCCAAGGTCAGCCTGAGCAGCGCATGCGCCGCCAGGTACAAATGGCGATCACGCTCGAAATAGAAACGCCGGTACCGCTCACACTCCTCGGCGCTGAGCAGGTGGTAGTGGCGCGCCACCAGGCGCTCAGGCGAGATCAGTTCCGGATTGGCAAGCCAGACGTGCGCTGCCCGCTCCGGCAAGACCAGAGGCAAGGCATCGGCAGTCGCGCCGTTCAAGTGACGGACCGTGGCCCGGCCGCGATCCTGGCCCGACCATAGGTAGACAAACGCTGACGCATGGCGAATTTCAAGTGTTTTGATGAAATTCCATGCTACAGCGTACGCGAAAAGTTGTCAATTAATACAACTCTCACCTGCATGCCATTTTTCGTCTTGCCTGGCATGCTCGTTCGCGCTTGCGCGCATCTCGGTCTCCTCTACTTGACCGGCGAAGGGCCGTTAAGCGGGGCGACCCGCGCCGCGTCGGCGGCGAAGCTACGCGCCGCCAAACACAACGCGAGGCCGGTGATGAAGATCGCACCCGGCACGGCCAGGCTCAGCGCACCTTGCAGGCCGATGGCGCGGAACCCGTCCGTCATGGCCTGCGCATGCTCTGCCTGCATGGCCCGTACGGCAAGCCGGTCCGACAGCGCCCCGGTGACGATGGTGCCGAAGCCCGCGCCAAGTATGTACTGGAAGAAGAAATACACGGACATCGCCGTCGCGCGCAAACGCGCCTCCACGACGTCCTGGATCGACGCATAAACGGTCACGAAATACATGAAGTACAACAGCCAGCCAAGTGACAGCAGCGCCGTCACCGCGACCACATCGCCGGCGGCGCGCGTCAGGCCGAGCCATAGCAAAGGCGCCGAGACCAGCAGGCAGATCGCGCCGAGCAGCAGGCGCCCGCGCACGAAAGCCTGGTGCACCCGGTCGGCGATCCATCCGCCAGCCGTCAAGCCGATCAGGCCCGTCACGCCCAACACGATGGCCGCCACCATGCCCGCCTGCGCCACGTTGACGTGGTGGTAACGTATCATCAGAGACGGCAGGAAGGTGCTCATGGCGTACGAAGCAAAATTGAGCGCCGCCCCCGACACGATGATCCACCACAGCGTCGGAATGGCCAGCACGCTGCGGTATGGCCGGGCTACCGGCGCCAGCGTGCCCGCCGCATGCCCCTCCTGGGCGCCGCGCACTGGCTCGCGCAGCCGGAGCACCAGTAAGGCCACGACGAAGCCGGGTACGGCCGCGAGGTAAAACGGCGCGCGCCAGCCATAGTTGTGCGCCAGATATCCGACGAGCATGAAGCAGGCCAGGCTGCCCAAGGGCAGACCGAGCATGAACAGGCCGAGCGCCCGCGCCCGCTGCTTCGATGGATACAGGTCGCCGATCATCGAATTGGACGCCGGCGCGCAGCTTGCCTCGCCGATTCCCACACCAAGGCGTATCAGCAGGAAAGAGCCGAAATTCCACGCCAGGCCTGAAGCGGCGGTCATCAGGCTCCACACGAAGACGCCGCCGGCCAGCACGCGGGTGCGCCTGACCCGGTCCGACAGGCGCCCCAGCGGCAAGCCGGCGAGCGCATACATGAGCGTAAATGTGGTGCCCATCAGGCCCAGCATCATGTCGTCGAGCGCGAACTCCTTGCGGATCGGTTCGAGGACGACGGCGGGAATCGTGCGATCAAAGAAGTTCAGGAAGTTAATCAGAAACAACGTGAACAGGGCGGCCTTCGCGCCGGATGCGACGGTCGAGACCGGGGCCTTGCCGACCGTTCCGCTATCGATGGAACCGTCCGGTCCAGCCGGGCCAGCCTGGGCCCGGTCCGCCGGCACGGCCGCGCGGGAATCGTTCGTTCTCATGCTGGCTTACCCGGTTGCGCCAGGCGTTTCTGGACGCGCCCGCCGACCACCGAGAACGCCTTGCTGGATGTCTTGCGGCTGGTTACCTTGGTCATGATGTCATCTCCTGTTAAAAATATAATTAGAATTATTTCCCGCGTCTTTAGAAAACATATCGCGCTGCCAACATATAAAAACTGCTTTAATGCTGGACGCTCGCGCGTCGGGTGAGCAAAATATACCGGGGCCGCGTACCGGTTCCGAGGCTAGAAACGGCCACTTTAGTAACAATTCCGGCCATCACCTGAATATCTGCCAAATAATGAATTCTTCCGACCTCACCTCGCCCATCCATATACTGCTGCCCTTTTGCATTCAAGACATGATTGCGCAGGGATATGATCTGGGCGACGTGCTGGCGGGAACACACCTGGACAGCAAGACCTGGGATCGGCCCGAGAGCGTGCTGAGCGAAGCGCAGGAACTGGCCATCTACGCGAATATCGAGCGTCTGTTGCAGCCGGGCGCGGCCGGACTTGAACTCGGCTCCCGTATCAACGTCAATGCGATCGGCACGATGGGAGGATTGCTGAGAAATGCGCGCAATGTGGGGCATGCCGGCTATCTACTAAGGCGCTTCCATCCATTGACCAACCGCTGGTTTACATCGGAGCTGATCGGTGCCGTGTCACCTGGAAAAACCATCGTGCGCTATCGTCCGGTCACCGATTTGGGCAGACTCTATCGCTTGCTGATCGACATCAGCATCCGCGGCACGCAACAATTATTGGCCGAAATTTTCGGGCCGGCGGCCAGCGCCTATGTCAGTGAAGTCACGTTTGGTTATGCCGCCCCCGGCGATGCGCAGCGTTATGCCGCCGAGCTTGGCTGTCCGGTCAATTTCGGCAACGAGTACACGCTGGTCAGCTTCGACAACGAGATCGGCAAGATGCCCAACGCCGGGCACAGCAACTTCAGTTATCACGTTTTTCACCAACAGTGCCGCGCCTCCGCATTCCGCTTCGGGCCCACGTCCTGGCGCGAAAGAACGCTCAATATCCTGGCCAGCCTCGACTACTATCCGAGCGCCGAAGCCATGGCGGCCAACACCATGGCGGATCCCGTCTATTACGTTAAATTTCCGTATGCCCGTCTAGCGACCGCGATGCCCCCTTCCAGCTCCAAGCCTTACGCTTAAGGAAAACATCGGCAACCACCATCAGTGCAATAAATAGGCAGCAAAGTCTCACGAACGGCAAAACACAAGCCAGCTACGCTGCCGGCAGCGCTAATTCCCTTCATACACACCGACACAAACCATGGAGTTACCAGCGCCCTGTTCACAGTAAGATTTCTTCAACTCATAAGTGGACGTAGCTATATTGTTAAATTTGTAGGGGCCGTACCAACCCTTGCCCTTGGATTTAACGAGATCAATCATATCCTTGATAAATGGTTTTCCATCCGCGTCTTTCATGATGTACAAGTTCTTGCCCACCATCTTGGGATTCGCGCCTTGCGCGAGGCAATTGCCATCGAAGTCATACACAAAGACGTATAAATCCCTATCCTTGAACACCCCATTCGGATGCTCGCTAAAGCTCTTGTATGCCTTGTCCGGGCCGGCAGACTTGATCAGTGCTACCGCCTGTTTCACCATCGCCTCTGCCTCCGCCGGGTTGCCGTGCACGTCAGCAGCCTGGACACCGACAGTGATCCCGGTTTGAACAATAAGCGTCGAAATAAGGGCTGTGCGTATACGCATTGTGGATCTCCATTTAAACCAATCAGGCAACAATCCTGTCCTGAGCGTACCAGTCAAAGAAGCCGTCCCGCCCAATCAACCCCGTGCTGAAGCAACGCCGACAGCGGCGTCCACTACAGATCGAGGCGCTACGAACTGCGCAGACACGGCTGGAGAACTGGTATCCTCGTGCGCAGGTGCATAAACGAACGATTTGATAATAGCACTGGCGGTTCTGTCCATCGAGGACTGGAATGCCGGTAGTTGTTTTCCTCGCCTCCCATACACGCCACTGAACCTTTCCGGAAGATAGTTTTGATAAATCCGCCACTCTTTATTCGTATCATCATCGCCCGCCCGCGTCTGCTCATTAGCGCATTGTTCGGACTGGCCGTCATCTGGCTACTGCCAAACGCCTTTGCCAGGCACACCGTCACGCGGATGCTGGTGGGCTGGAATCTAGGCGCCTGTCTGTATCTCGCGCTGGCGGCCCGCATGATGTTCTGGTCCAGCCATGAGCGCATGCGCAAGCGTGCACTGCAGCAGGACGACGGTCGCCTGTTGATCTTGACGCTGGTGGTGTGCGCCGCGCTGATGTCGATCGGCGCCATCGTCGCTGAACTGGCGGTGGTCAAGGACATGCAAGGCATGCTGCGCTACGCGCACGCAGGCTTGGCGGCATTGACGATCGTGACGTCCTGGGCCTTCACGCAGATGATGTTTGCGCTGCACTACGCGCATGACTATTACGCGGCCCAGGCACGCGGAATGTCCGGCGGCCTGGATTTTCCAGGAGGACACGCCCCCGACTATGGCGACTTCTTTTATTTCGCTTGTGTGATCGGCACCTCAGGGCAAACCGCCGACGTCAGTTTTACCCGTCGCAATATGCGCCACACCGGTACCGTCCATTGCGTGCTGGCCTTCTTCTTCAATGCCACGCTGGTGGCGCTGACAATCAATATCGCCTCCGGCCTGTTTTGAAATGGACCTAGGCAGCACTTAACGCTGCGCCAGGGTGCATCGCGATCTGGCAGCGGCGGCCGGAACGCGCCGCCCGCCCCCCCCTAAGCCTTGGTATCGATGATGGTACCGACGGTACCGGTGGTTGCCTTGGGTTTCTCGATCTCGCCGACCTTGCTGCCGTCGTTGTCACCGTCGCTGTCTTGCCCCACGCGCTGGGGCTGCGCGGCCTGTGCCGGCGGAGTGTACGGCACGCTGGTGGAACTGCGGATTGCGGTCGTCATGGCTTGCTCCTTGTGATTGAAAAACAATGTCTTAGCTTATTAACGGCATAGATCGCCAGAACTTGACCGGCATCCAGCAGCGCCCAAGTGCTCGACACTAGCGATCCAACTTCTTAGGCTTGTACAACTAGGGGCGCTCACCTATATCGAACGCGGCGGCGAATAGCTTGCCACCTCCAGCCTCGCGCAAGGCGCTCTCGATCTACCCCGCCTCGAACAGATCGACCGCAGGCCTAAGCGGGGCGACAGGCATCCCGACACCGACAGGCGTAACCGCGGCCCTAGGCTGCAGCATGAGGTCTCGCCACTGGGCGGCGCGCCGCTGTTCAACACCAGCACCCGCTCTGGCCATGACACTCAGCAGCCACGGAAGCAGCGACAGCCGCAACAGCGCCGTGTCGGACCTGCAGAGCACCTTCGTGCAAAACCGGGGAGCGCAGGCACCAGCGGCGCCATCGGATCGACCTGCACCTCAGCCGTCAGCGTGCAGAAATAGCCATGCAAAAAAACCGCGCAGGCATAATCTTTTAGTCTACTGCGCCGTTAATCAGCACAGTAGCCAGACATACTCGCGACGCCGGACGCGCCGATCATAGAAAGAGCCTGCGATGAACCCCATTCACATCTCCAGCACGACGGCCCAGCCCAGAGTCAACGAGGTGAAGCCCGCCGGCGGCGTCGGCACCGCCCCTGTGGCGGCTCCCGCAATCGCTGCGGCGGAGAACAAGCCTGCGGTGGTCGACAAAGTGCAGTTAAAGAATTCTGTCGACGCGATCAACCGTTTTCTCAAAGTTAACAGCGAAGTCCAGTTCAGCATCGACGACAGCAGCGGCCAATCGGTGATCAAAGTGGTCGACACCGAAACCCATAAGGTGCTGCGCCAGTTCCCATCCGAGCAGGCACTGGAAATCGGCAAGGATCTGGAAAGCAAAAAGGGCTTGCTGCTCAAAGAGGTCGGCTGAACTTCCTTCGCGCTAAATAAGCCGAATCCGGTTTACATGGGTCGGCACTGGCCCCCGCGACGACGCCGGCGACCGCTGCATGACCGTCCCTTGCCGGTGGCGAAATCCCGCGGCGACAAGGTCAGGGGCGCTGCCGGTCAGGTGATCGCAATCGGTGGCATGCAATTGATGCCGGCTTCGACCAGCGCTTGCTTCATCGGCACAGTCCGATCTAAATAATTTGAATTACATGCATTTGATCTGTATCAAATAATTTAGCAGTATGTTTCTGTATAACTTCCAACAACTTGCTAAGCACACCTTCCGAATCTGGCATGGTGCATGTCATCCCACTCCTGCTGATCTCTTGGGGCATGACCTCTAGTCGGCAGCCCGCGTCCCATCAGCAATCTGGAGTGCCCACACGTGAACATAACCAGCCTCACTTCCATCCGGTACCTCCGGCCCCGCGTTCTTGCGGCGTTGTCGCTGGTGCAGCTACTCGGCAGTCCGATACTGGCGCATGCCCTGCCTGCATTTGCTCGCCAGACAGGTCAAAACTGCGTAGCCTGCCATGCTGGCGGCCAGTTTCCGGAATTGACGAGTTATGGCCGCCTGTTCAAGATGACAGGCTACACCATCGGCAGCAGAGCCATCCCACTGTCGGCAATGGGGATTGCAAGCTATACCAAGAGCTCGTCGCCCACTGACGATCCCACGTTTGCCAAGGATGCTGTCGCCCTATTCCAAACCGGCAGCGTGTTTGTCGCAGGCAAGATCAACGAAAATGTAGGCGTCTTTGCGCAAGCGACCTACAACAATTACGACAGCCAGAATCCCGACAGCGGCAGGTGGCAAGGCAAGTGGGGATCCGACAATTTTGAGTTACGCTACGCTGATCGCCTGATCGATACAGATCGTGATTTGATCTTCGGCCTGACCCTGAATAACAATCCATCGCTGGCCGACCCTTGGAATACCGCGCCAGCCTGGATGCAGTACGTGCCTACTCAATTCGGTGTCACCGGTCCGGATGCTGCGCCCATTGTGTCGCAACTGGGCACTCAGGCCGCTGGCGTGGCCGCGTATGCCTTCCTGAACCAAACCCTGTACGCGGAAGTGGCGGCCTATCAAACCGCCAATGGCGCCTGGTCGTTCCTGAGTCAAGGCACAAAGAACGCCGATCAGGTCAAGCTACAGGGTAGCAATCCCTACGCGCGACTTGCGCTGAGCCACGACTGGGGTCCTCATAGCGCCATGGTCGGAATCATGGCGATGAATGCCAACATTTACCCGGACAACCTGAATCCTTCCGGTCCCACCATCCATTACCGCGACCGTGGCATCGACGCCCAGTACCAATACCTGCTGGATCCGCATACGGCCACAGTTCAACTGAGCTACATCGCCGAGTCGATCGACAACGGAGACGTCGCGGGCATTGCAGCGAACGCCAGCAATCGCCTCAGGCAACTACGAATCAAAGGCAGCTATGTCTACCGGGCGCGCTATGGGGGCAGCCTAAGTTACTTCAGCACCACCGGCAGCTCAGACATGGCGCTCTATCCGGATGCTGCCAGCAATCCGGATACACGCGGCTGGGTACCGGAAGTATTCTGGACCCCGGTTCAATATCTGCGCGTGGGCGCTCAATACTTCAATTTTAAGCGTTACCATGGCGCGGTCGCGAACTACGACGGCGCTGGTCGCAATCCGAGCGGCAATAACACAGTGTTTGTCTACGTATGGGGGGCATACTGATGATCGCCCACCTTCCACTGCGCCAGACAGCAGCTTGCGCGCTAGCGTTGATGCTTCTCGCCGGCATCGCAGGATGTTCTTCCATAGAGCGCTCGCGCTCCCTCAGTGATGAGCGGATTTCAGCCAGCACAACGGCATTGCAGGCATGCTCGAATTGCCATGGCGTAAAAGGTATCTCGACCTCATCCAATTTTCCCTCGCTGGATTAAGTCGCTATTTCGCGCAACAGCCTGCGGCCACCGGGCATTCCAGCGATCCTGTACGCGAAAAGAGGGGTAAAGCGATTTTTGCTGACGGCATCAGTAGTAGCGGTACACCAGCCTGCGCATCGTGCCACGGTGCACACGGCGAAGGCATGGGAGCGTTCCCAAGACTGGCAGGCCAGCATGCCGATTACGTGTCGAAACAATTGAGGGTATTTCAGCGGACGGATGAACGTCCTGACAGCCCAGTAATGCAATCCGTGGCCCATACGCTGACCAATGACGACATCGTTTCCCTGGCATCGTCGTGGAATCCATTAGGTCTCGTGATTAAGGTCAAAATAGATGCTGGCTACATCAAAGATTTCAGAAAACAGTGAGCTCTTCCGCTTTTGGATGGCTCGTAGCCACACATCCAACGGATGCTACTTGGTATAATCAACACTCTTCTTGTCGCATTAATTAGCTAGACGCGAAGCCAGTGGCGACGGACTAAGCACCATACGGTCCGCGGCACCGACTATCGCATTCTTCAGGGGGCGATGTCTATGATTAAAATTCCCTCGCATCTACTTCATCAACTCGCCCCAGGTTTGGGTATGGGCTACCACTTAGTGGATGTTCAACTATACGACGGTCGATTGTTTGAAAATCTGGTCGTTGAGGACAGCCTAAACATAACTAGAAGACAGGAGGACCTATGCGGCGAAGGAAGCCTGTCGTTCACCAGCAATGATATTGCGATATTACGCTGCCACTCGTTCATCATTGGAAATCTTTGGACCAGCCGACCAAACTAGCACAACCGCCCCAGCAGCCAGACCGCCGCCCGTCCTACTGCCCTCCAACTTGATTGATCGCAAATCATACTGACAACTAACGATCCCCCCTCCGCCTGATAGCGCGTTGCAGGGCCTTGCTTATAACATCAGGTTGCTCAAATACCAGCTTTGGAGAAAGCGCATTGATCGATGACTTAATAAACGATTCGGATTCATGGAAAACAAACTCGTATTCATTATCAATAGTAATCATGTGATAGCTCTGGCCAAGAAAGAGCAATTTCTTGCTTTTCGCGCTGATATTTTCCATCAACCAGTCCGCGTTGCGTGGACTGACTGTTTCATCTTCTGTTGCATGAACGATCAAGGTCGGACAGGTCACAAGATCAACGTTCCTGCGTACATGAACAATTAACTCATCCGCTTGATTTACATGATCAAATCCTATATATGCCCCACCCGCCTCAGAGGTTTCGCTGGTTAGGATAGCTTTTTTAATTCTCGCTCTCATCTCAGGATTTTTAACCCCGAAAGGCTCTCGCTCGCGGTATTTATAATTTTTGGCCCAGGAAAAATGGCGAGCGATCGACAGGAAAGAACGGTACCAAGGTATCGCCCAGCCGTCATAAGCAATTGCGGTCGACAGCAGCACCAGGGCGGCGATGCCATCTTCCTCTGCCGCCACGGCCAAGGCCAATGTCGCCCCCATAGAAACCCCGACAATAGAGACGGTCTGGTAGATTTCCGACAGGCGTCGATACTCACGTCGTATTTCATCGATCCACTCGCGCCATTCACTACATGGTTGACCATAGCAAAACCCTGTAATATTTGGCTCGTACGTCGCGAGTCCGTTGTTGGACAGATATTTGCCTAAACGGGCTACTTCAAGGGAGCTGCTGGCTAGTCCATGAAGCAAAATAACCACATGACCAGCGCGACGATGATTGGTTTCGATTGGAGTGAATGACATGTCTTACCTAAACAAAAATTCTAAAAAATGGGCCACAGGAACACCCGTTTTTCGGCTTGGCATCGGCTTGCTATTGACCCTAGCCGCCCTTGTAATTAGAAAAATTCTTCATCCTTTTATTGAGCCGCATGTGCCGTATCTCTTTTTTGTTATTGCCAGTATTGTCACGGAATTCTTTTTTGGCGTTGCCGCGGCGTTTGTGAGCCTAATCATCGGGATGTCGTTGGGCTTATATTTTTTCATGGAACCTTACGGCACCCTATCGCTACCAACAGGCGATGATTTCATCGCCATGGCGAGCAACCTCATCATAGCAATAATCACCATCATTTTGCTTGAGTATCTTCGACGTTCGCACTACTCAACAAAATTGATGCTCAGCGTAGTTAACTCCCAACGTCGATCCCTATTGGAAGTTTACAACCAACTACTGTTTCAGCAACGCAAAAGTCGTGCTTTTGTCAAGGAAGTCACATCCTCCTTTGCTGCGATGGACCAGATCCTATTGCTCATGCCATTTGGGCATCCGCCGTATCGGATGCCGGCGTGGCATCGCATTACTGGAGGAGAAGACGGAGAAGACAAGAACCTGGAATGGCATACAATGATCCATCCAGATGAGGATGCGATGATGCAGCGTGAGTTTGAGCAGGCGGAAAATTTGCCGGTTGGTAGCAAGAAACTGCTTCGCTTTCGCGTTAAAACAGCACGCGATGATTATCAGTGGGTAGACGGTATATTGTGGACCATTCACTACCGGCAACATTGGCGAATGACTGTACTGGTCGCAAATAGTGTTGGCTAAAATGAGAATTTGTGTCGGGCTTGCAGAGAATCTGCGGTCAAGAGAGCAGCTTATTCATCCACAAAAACATAGCTAAGGATTAACTGCTCGCTAGCCGACAGCACTGCTTCCAACAGCACGTGATGTCGTTCCTGAAATCGACGATTAAGTTCCGCATCTTTGCCTAACATGCTAAAAGGAATGAGTTAACCATCTCTCGCCCCCCCCCAAGACGCACCAGAGATTGACCACATCGTCGAGGCAGTAGAGCGCGCCTGAATCCAAGTGCGCGGACTGGCGCAAGCGCATCTCGATGAGGTGAGGGCCATGCTGGCGGAAATGCTTGCGCTGGAAGCGCGCCTGACGGCCTTCGTCTGTGCTTGCGACATCACTTGCAGCGGTGGTTTGACGAGAGATTGTGTGATCATCGACGGCCTCTCGATACCGGCGGCCGGTGTCGCCACCGCCGGCTTAACATGCTGTGCCGCTCCCGCCGAAACCAGTTCCACATTGATCACCAAGGAAATGAAACGCAAATGACTATGGATTCGATCACGCTTGCCCGCACTCTTGGATTGTTCGTCGCCACCGCCGTTGCCGAGCTGATCGGATGCAACCTCTCACTATTGTGGCTGAACGGTCGCAGGGCTGCGTGGCTCGCACTGCCGGCGGCGTTCAGCCTAATGGTGTTCGTCTGGTTGTTGACGCTGCACCCTGCCGCGAGTGGCCGTGTGTATGCTTCCTACGGCGCTATCTACATTGCGATGGCAATCGGCTGGCTGGCTGTATGTTGTTGACGGGTCACGCCAGCCTGGAATGTTCATCTCGGTATCGGTTTGGCACTGACCGGCGCGCTCACCATTGTACTTGGCCATCGCACAGCGTGAAGCCGCTTCCCACTCCGTGAAGAAGGCACGAATAATTGGCGGCCTTTGATCGTCCGGCTTTTCACGACGACGATGTTAACCGCCTCCGGCGCAGCCCTATGGAAGTCGCCGGGCTGCTGAGGACTGCCCATGATAAAAAGCCGTTCTGCCCGCCGAATGACAATTTGCGCCACTGGGTATTTTGAAGAACGTCATTATCCTACATTGACGCACGCCCACGCATTGGCTCGCCGGCGACCATGTCATCATCGCCCAGGCGAACACGCCTAACGGTTGGCAAGCCGATTGGGCAAGAAGCGGCAACGTTATGCACCGCGATGCATAACGTGCGCGCAAATCCATGTGCGGTAGCGTACGGAGTTCACACTGCAATAGTGCGACACTAATTTGCGTTAGAACAAGACCTTCAAATCAATGGCTCTTGTCTTGAGAATAGCAGTTTAAAACATTCGTTTTCTTACAGTCGATACACGGTTCAAGTCGCGCCGCCGGCTATGCCGAACGTTATCAACGATAGGCGCAGCCGTAGCAAACATCCACTACAAAGGTCACAAATGAATACCTCCCCCACACCAGTTTCAAAGCCAGCCCTCCATCCATTAATTCTCGTCGCTGCCGTCGCGGTGGTGTTGGTTTGCGGTCTCGGCGCAGCAGCAATCATGGGATGGTTACCCTCTTCCGCCGGAAAAAATTCCGAGCTTCCCTTGAACGCCAACGGACAGCCGATGACAGGTCAAACGTTGCAAACGCCGACGCCACAATCTGGCGAGGCGGCATTTCACAGGAGAACATCGCCCGTCCATCATGCGCGTCCTGCAGAACACCTCGCTTCGGCAAGCCCGACTATGTGCGCGGATTGCGGCGTCATTGATGCGATCAACGAAGTTGATACGCGTGGCCAAGGCAGCGGCGTAGGGGCAGCAGGCGGCGCGGTCGTAGGCGGGCTGTTGGGTAACCAGGTAGGCAGCGGTCGCGGCCGGGAATTAGCAACTATCGCCGGCGCTATAGGTGGCGCAGTGGCCGGCAACCAGATCGAGGGCAGCGTTAAAACCAATCGTAGTTACAATATTTCCGTCCGTCTGAACGACGGTTCCTTCCGCACGTTCCATCAATCGGAGCAGCCTGGTTGGCACACCGGCGATCACGTACGCATCGTGGATGGCTCGATTCACGCCAACGGGTAGTCATACAACCGCCCCTTCAGATCAAGGCGGCACCTCCCCCCATTAAAATTCCCAAGGTGCGCAGTTGCAGGGCTTTCACCGGCATTCTTAAGCGTGGCCGAGAGACCCCTTGGGGCTCTTATAGTGCACGGCAAACACAAGAATCGGACTGGCACTTATTTTTATCGAAGGGAATCAGCGTATTTCCGCTGGGAGCCCGCTCGCAAAAGTGAGGCCGGTCAGGGCTCGCCCGGAAGTGCCGGTGCAGCCCCAGGGGCTCGACGCCACGCAGCGTGAAATGCTGGATGGCTCAGTGCATCTCGATCCACTTCCGGAAAACAGGAACAAGTTGCGGACCAGGGATATCGTCGATCCGCAACAAGCCAAACAGTTCGTCCGCATCCAGGTGGCCAAGCATCTGGAACACTGTCCGGCCGCCGGCGGCAACGCAAAGAAATCCGCGTCCCTGTCCGCCGACAATCAGTCCCTACCCACCTCCGTCAGCGCATGAACTCAAAGCGCCTTCCGGCAAAACCAATGCGGAGCAGCCAAGACCTTAGCCGGGCCGCTATACCTGCAGTTACACCTTCATCCTGGTACGGGTCACATGGGCTAGCACCGGCATCAGCAGCAGCACCAGCGGCAACTGCACCACCAGGCCCGAGATGATGGCGATGGCCAGCGGCTGCTGCATTTCCGAACCCTTGCCGATCGCGAAGGCCAGCGGCAGCAAAGTCAGGATCGCCGCCAGCGTGGTCATCGCGATCGGACGCATGCGGTTGATGCCGGCTTCGACCAGCGCTTGTTCCATCGGCATGGTACGCAACAGATCCTGCTGTTCCGAGTAGTAGAAGATCGCCACCTCGGTCGCCATGCCGATGATCATGGTCATCCCCATCATGGCGGAGATATTCAACTCCGTCCGGCTGATCCACAGGCCGGCGAACACCGCCGACACCGCCAGCAGCGCCGTCGCCAGAATCGACAGCGCGATGCGGAAGCTTTCGTACATGAACAACAGCAGCAGGAACACCAGCGCGGCCGCCGCAGCGAACACCATCAGCAAGCCCTGGAACGCGATCTGCTGTTGCTCATACAGCCCGCCCAGTGTGAAATACGCGCCGGCCGGCAGCGCGCCCGGCTCAGCCATCGCCTGCTTGACGTCGGCGATCACCGAGCCCAGGTCGCGCCCGCTGATGCGCCCGGTCACGGCCACCATGCGTTTGAGGTTTTCGCGGGCGATCTGCGGCTGGCCGGTGACTGCCTGCATCGTCGCCACCCGTTGCAAGGGAAACAGGTGGCCGTCCGGTGCGCGAATTTGCAGTTGCAGCAAGGCCGTATCGGTACTCCGCAAGGTCTTGGGTATCCACAGGCGCAGGCCCACCATTTTCGAACCAACGGCCACGCGCGTCGTCACCACGCCGTTCAGCATCGCATCGACCGACTTGCTGACCGCATCGACATCGGTGCCCTCCTGCGCCGCCTTGGCCGGATCGATATGAATTAACAGCGCATCGCCGGCCGGATTGATGCCGTTGCGCACATCGACCACGCCATTGATTTTCGCGATGCGCGCGGCGACTTTTTGCGCCGCAAGATTCAGCTGCTCGGACGTGTCAGCGAAAATCTTGATTTCCACCGGCTGCGGCACCGCGGTCAGGTCGCCGATCAGGTCTTCCATCAGCTGCGCCATCTCTATCGTCAGGCCGGGCACGTCGCGCTCGACGCGGCCGCGGATATCGTCCATCACCGCTTCCACCGGACGGCGATTGCTCGTTTTGAGGCGGATGAAGAAATCGCCGCTATTGGCTTCGCTCAGGCCGCCGCCCAAACCCGTGCCCGTGCGACGCGAGTAACTTTCCACGTCGGCTGTGCTGCGCACGATTTGCTCGACCTGGCGCAGCAGGCGATCGGTTTCGGACAGCGCGGTACCGGGTTGACTGCGGTAGTCCAGCACAAAGCCGCCCTCGTCCATGGCAGGCATAAAGCCCGAACCGACCGCCCTGTATGCCAGGACGCCGACCAGGATCAGCAGCGCCACCGCCGGCACCACCAGCAGCGGACGCAGGAACAGCGCCTGCAACGTTCTGCGGTAATGCCGGTGCACCCATTGCAGCAGACGCGATTCCGGATGCGGCTCGGCGTCACGCGCCTTAAGGAAGCGCTCGGCCAACAGCGGAACGGCCAGCCACGTCAGCAGGAAGGAGATGAACAGCGCCGCAGCCATCGTCAGCGACAGCGCCTTGAAGAAGGCGCCGGTCACGCCGCTGAGGAAGGCCAGCGGTGCAAAAATGACCAGCGTCGAGCCGCTCGACCCCGCCAGAGGACGGGTAAATTCTATCGTCGCCGACATCACGCGCTCGTGCATCGCCCCCTGCCCGCCCTGCAGCCGGCGTACGATATGCTCGATCATGACGATGGCGTCGTCGATGATCAGCCCCACCGCCGCCGCCATACCGCCCAACGTCATGATGTTAAAGCTCATGCCCAGCACCGACAACAGCAACACCGTGCTGGCCAGCACCGCCGGCACCACCACCACCGCGATCAGCGTCACCTTGAGGTTGCGCAGGAACAGCAGCAGCACCAGCGCGGACAGGCCTATGCCGATCAGCACCGCGTCGCGCACGCTGGTCGCCGATTCCGTCACCAGCTCGCTCTGATCGTACCAGCGGGCGATATGCACGCCGGCGGGGATATTGCGCTGGTACTCCGCCAGCTTGACCTTGACGTCGGCGGCGATCTGCACGCTGTTGCTGCCCGGCTGCTGGTACACCGAGAACAGCACAGCGTCGCGGCCGTCGGCGGTCACGCGCGTCCATTCCGGCACCACCGCCTGCTCCACCGTGCCGACATCGGCCAGCCTCACCATGGCGCCGGCGGCGTTGCGCAGCACGGTCTGGCGAATCTGGGCCAGGCTCTGCAGGCGGGTGTCGGACATGACGAGGTACAGCTTGTAGTGATCCTCAAGCCGACCGACCGCCGACAGCACATTGCTCGCCGCCAGCGTGCGCGCCACCTCGTCCAGCGTCAGGTCGTGCGCGCGCATGCGGACCGGATCGACCGTCACCCGATATTCCTCCAGCGCGCCGCCCATGGTCTGCACGCTGGACACGCCGTTGACGCTGGACAGCAGCGGCCGCAGCTGATATTCCGCCAGGTCGCGCAACTGCACCGGCGACAGCGTGCCGGACACCAGGCTGTAGGCGATGATCGGAAACACGGTCGGATCCATGCGCCGCGTCGTCATCTGCGTGCCTGGCGGCAGCTGGCCGAGAATCTGGGCGATGGCGGCGTTCACTTCCAGCGTGGCGGCGGCCATGTCGCGGCCCCAGTCGAAATTGATCGACACTTCCGCCGAGCCGCGGCTGGTGGTCGAGCGCAGATTGCGCACACCCGGCACGCGCCGCACCGCCTCCTCCACCGGCCGCGTCACCAGCATCTCCATCTGTTCCGCCGGTTGATCGCCGGCGTCGAGCGACACCACGGCGCGCGGGAAGGAGATGGTCGGGAACAGCGACACCGGCAGATGGAAGGCCGCCACCATCCCCGCCATGGCCAGCATCAGCAGCAGGAACAGGATGGAACGGCGGTGCGACTGGGCCCATGCGGCGACGCTCATGGCGCGCTCCCGCGCACGACGTCGCCGTCTTTCAGTTCGTAATTCCCCAGCACCACCACCGGCAACGCCGCATCGAGCGCCCCCTCGACGCCCATGGTCCGGTCGGTCTCCACCAGCTTGCGCACGTCCATGCGACGCGCCTTGCCGTTAGCCACCTGGAACAGATAGGCGCCCTGGTCGTCAACCAGCACCGCCTGGCGCGGCACCGACCATGCCGGGCGGCTGCCCAGTTCGATCAAACCCTGGAGATGGGTGCCGACCGGCATCCGCGCCTGCGCCGCGGTCGGCAGCAAGGCGATCGCCCCGGCCATCTGGGTCTTCGGATCGACCATGTTCTGGATCGAGGCGATGGTCGTAGCGACAGCCGGCGCCCCCTCCTGCAGCGGCATGAGCGTCACCTTCATGCCGGGTTTGAGTTCGGCGACGCGCGCGGGCTCGACCGCAAGCAGCACCTTCAGCGTGTCGGTGCGTCCGAGCTGCACAATGGCGGCGCCGGCCGCCACGCGGTCGCCCTGTGCGACAGGGACGGCGACGACCACGCCGTCGAACTGCGCGTTCAGGTCGACCGAACCGTGGGCGCCGTTCAGCCGCGCCTGTGCCGCCAGCATGGCTTTCGCATCGGCGGCCGCCTTGACGGCGCCGTCAACCTGGGATTGCGTCGACAACTGCAAGGCCAGCAGGTCCTGCTGGCGTTTCAGCTCATGCTCGGCGAATTCCAGCGCGCTGCGCGCCTGTTCATAGGCCGCCAGCGCAGTCGGATCGCTGGACAGGACGGCGAGCAAGTCGCCCCGGTGCAGGGCTTGACCGGGAACGACCGCCATCCGGGTCACCTGCCCGGCTTGAGGCAGGCTCTCCGATTCGACCTTGCCCGCGGCGATATCGCCGAACACGTTCATGGTCAAAGGCATGGGCTGCATGCTGATCTTGACGGTCTGTACCAGCACGCTGCCGCCGCCGGCCTCCTCGCCACCGGCCGCCGCGCTGGCGCCGCCCGATCGGACATACCACCAGGCGCCGCCGGCGGCCAATGCCAGCAGCAGCGCAGCGGCGATCAAATTCTTTCGGGTCATGGTTGAGTGCTTTCAAAGTTGGTGAGATCGATGCCGAGCAAAGTGCGCAAACCGACCCGCTGTTCCAGCAAGGCTTGCTGCAAGGCGATGCGCTCCAGTTGCTTGGCCAGCAGCGCCGAACGCGCCAGGGTATAGGCCAGCACATCGGCATTGCCGGCGCGGAAGGCCTGGTCGCTGCGCGCCAGCACATGGGTTTGTTCCTGCACGTCGGCATCCAGCCTGGCGGCCTGCGCAAGGTTGAGCGCCTGTTCGGCCAGGATGCGCTGGACATCGTTACGCGCGGCCTGGACCCGCACCTGGTATTCGTCGTAAGCCTTTTGACGGGTGGCCTGTTCGATCGCGATGTTGCCGCGATTGCGGTTCAGGAATGGCAGCGACATGCTGATGCCGATGCCGCTCGAATACACATTGCTGGAATCGCGGGCACGCGTAAAGCCCAGGCTCAACGCGGGGAACTGCGCCAGCAGCGCGCCGCGATAACGCTGGTCTTCGGCCTGATAGGCAGTCTGCAATGCGCGCAGGTCGGGACGCCGTTGGGTCATGTCGGCCAGCGCCGACTGTACCAACGCCGCGTCCACGGCGCCGACCTCGCTGTCTGGCTGGAGTACCAGGACGGTGTCTGCGGCGAGCCCCAGCAGGACGTTCAGCTCATGCGCGGCCTGGTTTTGCTGCTTCGTCAGGTCAAACAATTGACGCTCCACATCCTGCAGCGCCATCAGGCTGGGGACGGCCGCGTCGCTGTTGGCCAAGCCGCGGTCGAGTGCCTGACGAGTACGCGCGTAGCGGTCGGCGAACATCTGGCGCGTGTCGTTCAAGACAAGCATCTGCTTGCGGCCCTGCATCACCTTGATGAACAGTAGTTGTGCCTGCGAGGCGACCTGCCACTCCTGCCACAGCAGCGTGAGATCGGTTTTGGCCGCGTCGTTTTCGGCGGCGCGATGGAGCGCGCCATGCGTCAGCAGGCTGGTGATGTCGTAGTTCAGGCCGGCGCTGAACGCCCTGGTCGCCCCCGTCCCGCCGCTGTTGGACAGGTCGCTGCTGAAGGACAGCTGCGGATCGGGCAGCAAGCCGGCGGAGAACGATTGCGCGTGGGCGATCGCCGCATCGTCGCGCACCAGCCGCAAATCAGGATTATTGACCACCGCCAACATCGCCACCTCGACGATATCGAGGCCGTCGTCGGGATCAAAGCGGTGCGCCGCCATAGGCGGAAACGGCAGACTGCGGGTATCGACCACCAGCGTGGCCGGCTTGCCTTCTCGTAGCGGCAACGGCTGGTAGCTTGAGCAAGCGGTCACCAAGGCGCCAGCCAGCAGCAGGCTGAGCCGCAACAACGAAGTTTTCAGTGCCAGTAACATGGGGGGAGTCCAAACAGAGCCAACAATGCACGCAGCGTACCGGCCAGACAATTAAGTGCGCGTTAAGCCGCCGGACATGGCTGGCCCCCCATTCCCTGTCTTTCAGCTAAGTTTGCTGTAATCAAGCCTACATATTTGCTTGCCATACTTGCCGCTTGTTCAAGGTGCCGGATCGTCCGGCGCCCACGAGTTAAAGGATGGTCCAGCGTGCGCGTGCTACTGGTGGAAGATGATGACATGGTAGGCGAGGCGATGCAGTTGGCGCTCCGGCAGGCACATTTCGTGGTTGACTGGATCCGCGACGGCAGGAAAGCGCTGGGAGCGCTCTTCGCCAACTACGATATGGCGCTGCTCGATCTCGGCCTGCCGGGCTGCGACGGCATGACCGTCATGCAAGCGTTGCAGAAGAATGCGCCGCTGTTGCCGGTGATGATAGTCAGCGCCCGCGATGCCCTCGACGACCGGATACGCGGGCTGGACCTGGGCGCCGACGACTATATCCTCAAGCCTTTCGACATGCCGGAACTGCTGGCGCGCATGCGCAGCGTGCAGCGCCGCTACCGCAAGCAAAACGAACGCCACATCGGCACCGACGCCATCCGGCTCAACCTCGACTCCCTGTGCATGTGCGTGGGCGAAATCGAGGCGCCGCTGTCCCAGCGTGAAGCGTCGCTGATGCAAGCGCTGCTCGCCAGGCCGGGAGCGATCCGCTCGCGCGAGGCGCTGGAGCGCGAGGTGTATCACGGCGACGATGACGTGTCGAGCAATGCGCTGGAGTTCCTGATCTACTCCATCCGCCGCAAATTCGGCCAATCCACCATCCGCAACGTGCGCGGCATGGGCTGGGCGGTGGCCAAATGAGGCATCTGCGCTCGCTGCAAGCGAGGCTGGCGTTGTGCCTGGCAGGCGTGATGCTGGTGGCCGCCGGCATCGCCGGCACCGTGTCTTACCGCACAGCCTTCCACGAGGTCAACGAGCTGCAGGACGACCAGTTGCGCCAGATGTCGGCGCTGGCGAAGCGGCGCCATATGGCCACGCCTTACGGCCTGCAAGACCTGGACAACCATGTGGTGGACGTCGGCGCGCGCATCATGGTCCAGCTGCTGCATAACGGCACGTGGGGAGAAGTGGAAGGCGCCGAACTACCGTTGCCGCTGGCGGCCGACCTGCCGGACGGCTTGCAGACGCTGGAGGTGCAAGGCCAGCAGCGGCGCCTGTTCATACGTACCCTGCCCGGCGGCGATCGGGTGGCGCTCAGCCAAAGCACCGCCGTGCGCGATGAAGTGGCGCACAACGCCGGCAAGACCACCATCGTGCCCATCGCCGTGCTGATACCGGTGCTGGTGCTGGCGATGATCGCTCTGATACGACATATGCTGGCGCCAGTCATGCGCCTGGCCCACGAGCTGGACCGGCGCGGCGACGATCAATTGGCGCCGCTCGACGACAGCGACGTGCCCAGTGAAGTGCTGCCGTTCACCGCCGCCATCAACCGCTTGCTGCAGCGCGTCGAACAGACCATGGCGCAACAGCGGCGCTTTGTCGCCGACGCCGCCCATGAATTGCGGACGCCGCTCACCGCCATTTCGCTACAAACCGAACTGCTGGCCAGCCTGGATCTGTGCGAGCAGGCCCAGCCCAGGTTGCAGTCCCTGCAGCGCGGCATCTTGCGGGCGCGTCATTTGGTTGCCCAATTATTGCTGCTGGCCCGCCTGCAAGGCCGCGATGCCTTGAGCAGGGATACCGTCGCGGTAGGCGCGGTATGCCGGAACGTGCTGGAGGACCTGCTGCCGCTGGCCGACCAAAAACAGATCGTTCTCACCGCCAGCGTGGACATGGCTTGCAGCGTGCAGTCCAACGCGATGGACTTGAACGCCGTGCTGTGCAACCTGATAGACAACGCCATCCGCTACACCCAGCCGGGCGGCCAGGTGGACATCGATATCGCATACCGCGCCGCGGCGCTGCACATCTGCGTCAGCGACAACGGGCCCGGCGTGCCGGAGCACGAACGCGAACAGGTGCTGTCGGCATTCTATCGCGGCACGGCAGTCATCGAGTCCGGTTCCGGCCTGGGACTGGCGATCGTCCACAACATCGTCCAGCGCATGACTGGAACGATCACCCTGAGTTCCAGCCGGCCCGACGGCAGCGGCCTGACGGTGCTCATTGTCCTGCCAGCCACGAATCTTCGTCATTTTTAATGAGAGCATGTATGCAAACCAGACCATTCCAGCAAGCCTTCCTTCCCGCCCTGATCAGCCAGCTGTTCCTGATGCCGGCATACGCGGCCGAGCCGGCCGATCCAGCGCCGTCCGGCGACGCCATCCAGGTGATTGTGGTGGACGCGCAGCGCGCGACCAACTCCAATGCGCGGCAGGCGCAGGAGCAAGCGCCCAACCTGATCAACCTGATGACGGCGGCGGAGATGCGCAAGCTGCCCGACGTGAACATCGCCGAATCGGTGCGCCGCATTCCCGGCATCTCGCTGGAGACCGATACCGGCGAGGGACGCTTTGTCAATATCCGTGGCCTCGACGCCGATCTCAACAGCACGACCTTCGGCGGCCTGCGGCTGCCGCCATCGAACAACGCCACGCCGTTCGGCGGCGGCCGCGCGGTGGCGCTGGACGCGATTCCGACCGGGCTGGTCGGCGCGATCACGGTGACCAAGTCCAATCTGCCGGAGCAGGATGCCGAGGCGCTGGGCGGCACCATCGAAATCACGCCGAAGACCGCGCCGCGCAACGGCAAGCCCTTCCTTGAAGCACGCATCGGCACCGGCCGCGAATCGCTGCGCGGCACCAATATCGCCGACATGTCGCTGACCGCCGGCACCCGCTTCGGCGGCGACGCGGGCAAAGGCGACGCCGCCGTCTATTCCGACCATCCTTTCTCGATCGTGGTCACGGCTGCCTACTATGAGGACAAACGCGGCATCGACGACGTCGAACCGGCGTTCCTGGACGATGGCGTCCATTCCCCATTGACCTATGCCGGCTGGGACCAGCGCTGGTACCAGTATCACCGCCGCCGCCACGGTGTCGGCATCGACCTGGGCTACCAGCCCGATGCGCGCAACAGCTATTACATCCGCGGCTTCGACGCGGGCTATACCGAGTCGGTGTTGCGCCAGCGGCTGACCGTGACGCCGGACGGTGCGCCGGTCGCCACCCCGAGCGGCTTTATCGACGGCATGGGCGCCAATGGCTTCGACAAGACCTTGCGCGATGAACAGGAAACCATTAACAACAAGATCTTCGTGGCCGGCGGCAAAAACCAGCTGGAACACGCGGTGCTGGACTACCGCCTGGGCTATACGCGCGGCTCCTACAACAAGATGCATGACTACAATTCCGATTTTAACTACACGCCGTCTGGCGCGGCCACCGTCAGCTATGCCAATAGCGGACCGGGCAGCGTGCCGGCGTTTACCGTGAACGGCGCGGACTACCTGAATCCGGCCAATTACGCGCTGGTCAAATTGCAGAACAGTACAACGGACATATCGGACCACGAATGGTCGGTGGCCGCCAATCTCAGGTGGGATACCCGCGTCGGCGGCTACGACGAAGAGAGCTTCAAGGCCGGCGCCAGCGCCCGGCTGCGCAAGCGCGTGGTGAACGGCCAGCCCTATTCGTTCGCCAATCTTCCGGCATTGCCGCTGACCGCAGCCTCGGGAGGTCCCGGCATCGCGTTCTATGACGGTCTCTATCAGAATGGCCCGCAACTGACGCCGGGGCTGCTGCAAAACCTGTATGGCAGCAAACAGTTCGTGTTCGCCTCCGACGCCCAAAACGCCGCGCTTCAGTATCTGCAAGACAAGGAAGACGTCTACGCGGGCTACGGCCAATACCAGATGCGTTCTGGCGCACTGGGCATCACCGGCGGCTTGCGGGTGGAGGCGACGCGTGCCAACTACGCGGCCAATGCCAAGGGCGCCGACGCCGACGGCAATACCCTGATCCAGCCGGACAGCCGGGACCGCAACTACGTCAACTGGTTCCCCAGCGTGCAGGCACGCTATGAGCTTGGCGAGTCGACGCTATTGCGCGCGGCCTTCTCGTCCACCATCGCCAGGCCCGGCTTCAGCCAGGTATCGGCTGCGCTCAATATCGATCCCGGCGCCAACACCGTCACCCGCGGCAATCCCGACCTGAAGCCGACCACAGCAAATTCATTCGACCTGTCGTTCGAACGTTATTTGGCCAACGCCGGCATCGCCTCCATCGGCATTTTCGACAAAGAAATCAGCAATTACATCGCGGCCAGCCAGACCAACCAGACCTTCCCCAACAATGGTTTGTTTGCCGGCTTTGTCGGCGTCGCCCACGTCTACTCGTTCGCCAATGTCGGAAAGTCGGTCGCGCGCGGCCTGGAGTTGAACTACGAGCAGCGCTTCACCGCCTTGCCAGGCTGGCTGGGCGGCCTTGGCGCCAGCGCCAACTATACCTTTGTCGATTCGCGCTTCGAGATCCGCCCCGGCGAAACCTCGACCTTGCCATCGACTTCGCGCAACACGGTCAATGCGGCCATCTTCTACGAAGCCGGCCCGTGGAATCTCCGTCTCGGCATGTACACGCTGTCGCGCAATTTGTGGGCGATCGGCAGCAGCGCCGCGCTCGACGTGTATTCCGAGCGCCGCACGTCATACGATTTCGGCGGCTCATACGCGCTCAACAAACACGTCTCGCTGTATCTCAACGCGAAAAACCTCAGCGACACGCCGCTCAAGTTTGCCGAAGGCACAGCGAACCGCACCATCCAGCGGGAATTCTACGGCGCCACCTATCAGGCCGGCGTCAACCTCAGCTATTGATACTCCCTCACCTCTTTGGACCATGACATGAAACACACCACACGCTTTGCCGGCCTGCTTGCCCTGCTGCTGGGTTCCTTCGTAACGCCATACAGCACGGCCGCCACGCCCGAATTTGCCATCCGTGACCGCATCGCCTTGAGCGGCGACGGCAAATGGGACTATGCCAGCATCGACGCCAGCCACCAGCGGCTGTACATCACACACGGCAACCAGGTTCAGGTGGTCGAACTGGGTACGCATCAGATAGCGGGCGCCATCACCGGCACCGAAGGCGCGCACGGCGTTGCCTTCGCGCCGGAACTGAACCTGGGCTTCATCAGCAACGGCCGCTCGGACAGCGTCACCGTGTTTGCGCTCGACAGCCTGGCCGTCAAGCAGCAAGTCAAGGTCAGCGGAAAAAATCCTGACGCGATCCTCCATGTTCCGCAAGTCCATCAGTTGTACGTCTTCAACGGCAATAGCGCCAACGTCACCGTGTTCGACGTGCCAAGCATGCGCATCGTCTCGACCATCAAAGTCGGCGGCCGTCCGGAGTTCGCCGTGAGCGACGGCGCCGGTCGCATCTACCTCAACATCGAGGACAAAAACGCGATCGAAGTGATCGACATTGCGGCCGGCAAGGTCGTCGCGCACTGGCCGCTGGCCGGCTGCGAGGAACCGACCGGGCTGGCGCTCGACATTGTCCACGCGCGCTTGTTTTCAGTATGCAAAAACAAAGTGGCGATGGTGGTCGATGCGAGGGATGGGAAGCACGTGGCCGACTTTGCCATCGGCGCCCATCCTGACGCCGCCATCTACGACGCCGCCACAGGCCGCATCTACGTCTCCAACGGCAACAGCGCCACGCTGACCGTGGCTCAGCAACTATCGCCCGATCGTTATCGCGTAGTGGCCAACGTGCCGACCACGGCTGGCGCGAAGACGATGGCGTTCGATCCCGCGACCAGGTACGTATATCTGCCGGCGTCAATGGACGGAACGTTGAAGGTGCTGGTGGTCGCGCCCGCAGACAAATAATCCAGGCGGACCGACCGGTCCCGACAGCGCCGTCAAGCCGTGCTACGTACCTGCGCCATCACGGCGGCCGTCCGGCCTTCTAAGGCTTGTTGGCGGCAATCTTTGCTTACAATCCTTGCGCCTGCCGATCGCCCGTGCGCGCCTCCGCTTCAGGGTCTCGTCGCCCAAGTCGATGGCCGCAGCATGGCCGACTGACAGCAAGGCGGCCGTTGCGCCTAGAGTCTGTAATTTCATCGAGTAGTCTCCGGTGGAGGCCGTCGGCTATGGAACCGAGGCGACGACTTTGACAGTGTCGTCGACCGCCGGCTTTTCTATGCTGCCGATGGCGTTTAGTTTGTCGGCCACGGCTTTTTTCACTTCGGCACGGCTCTTGTATTGCTTGAGCGCCCCCCAATGGAGTGCACGCCAGCGCGCGCCTGCAGGTACTTGCCGGACGGCTTCGGCGTAGCGAATTGCTCGGGCTCCTTCCAGAAAGGTAAAGCTATTACGTACCCTCGTCGTACCCATGAATACCAGGTAGAGCGCTTCCAGCGGCGTCGCGATTGTCCCGCGCCCGACGCCCCATGATCGCGAGCATCTCTCCAGACTCGATCTTCAGGTCCACGCCACGCAAGGCGTGCACGTCGATGTCGCCGACACGGTAGCTGCGACTGAGGCCCGTCGCGTTGATGCAGGGGCGGGACGGGCATCGCCGTTGCGGTTGTCGATCAATATGGGGTATTGCGAATTGGGACGGTCCTTGTCGACCTGCGCGCGCGCCCTGGCCAGCACTGCCGTTTCCTGCGCTACGGTCGACCGGTACGGACGCGGATCGAATTTCGCGCATAGTTGTCCGGCATTTACGCGCATGTTGAAATCGCAGGAAATTGTCCGAATGACACCGGAAAATTAGGACCTTACCTGAATCACTGTGTCTGGATTGACCGTGCCACTCGATCTGACGGCGGGGGCGGCGGCGCCGCGCTCGACGGAGGCGGCAAGATAGCTTGGCGTTGCAGGCGCGCGGGTGCGCCAAAGAGAGACCGCCGCTAGCAGAGTTGCCAGACCGAGCAGGCCTAGCAGCCATGATCGCTTCATGCCGTGCCGCAGTTGAAACCGGCTGCCCCGCCGCATGTCCGACGCCGTTGCAGGGGCCGTCGTTTCAGGAGCTACCGTGTGTTGAAATCGCTCATACACCACCGTCCCGACGCAAGGCGTCAACGGAATAGGCTGATGATAATGCAATCACGCCACGCGCCAAACCAGCCAACATTCCTGCTCTATGCGAGCACCGTCGGCAAAATTCCACGCATGATGTGGATCAATCGCGCCACCGTTCAACTCGCCGCGAAAATTATCTGGCGTGGGCGCGCCGGCCGGCTTCTTTTACGCGATACATGGCGGCGTCGGCCTGCGCAACGGCGGCCAGGCTGGAATCGGGCGGCGCCTCGAAACAAATGAAGCCGATGCTGGCCGTGATCGCAAAACCGGCCTCAACCATGCGTTGGGCAACCTCCTCCGTCAACTGCTTGCAGAAGTGGCCGCACTCCCCGGCCGGCATGCCTGGCATCAGAACAGCGAACTCATCGCCACCGAAGCGTGCCGGCAAATCGGACGCCCGCACCGACCGCGCGAGAATGGACGCCAGCAGGCGCAAGGCATCGTCGCCGGCGCCGTGTCCACGGGTATCATTAAGCGCTTTGAACCCGTCCAGGTCGATTATGGCCAGCGATAGCGCGCGGCCGCTGCGCCGCTGCCGGACAATCTCGGCATCGAGCGCCGCGATGAAGGCGCGCCGGTTGGCGATGCCCGTCAACTCGTCGCTGGTCGCCAGATCGATTGCACGCTGATGGTTGATTCTCGCCATCCCCGCCAGCGTCATTGCCACCAGCAAGGACAGGGCCGCAACGGAGGCGTCGACGATGTACTCGATCGATGGAATTTTTTCTTGCGCGTATGTCACCAACTGAAGCACCATCGACATCGCGAATGCGACGCCCTGCAGCCAGCGTCGCTCGCATTTCAAGGCGATCACGGACACGGGAAAGATGTATAGCGTATGCAATCGAATGTCGCTGCCAGTCAGATAGTCGACGACGAAGATTGCCAATTCCACGGCCAGCGCGCCACTGAACACCAGCCATTGTTGCCTAGCATGCGACAGATTCGCATATGCGCGTCGCGCCGCATCGGTCAGTCTGTTCAAACACCGCTCCTCGATCATATTTCCCGGTACACACTGCAACAGGTAGAAGGTGCACCGCGCGCCGACCAATTTTAACCCCGGAAAATGTCGAACGGTTCGATCCACAAAACTTTTCGGATGCCGATATAGCTAGAAATCGCGGCAATCAGCAGTACCATGCCGAACGCCAGCCCCCGGTTGCCAAACGTGATCAGTGACGCGCAATCGGATAGCCGCAGCTTGGCAAGGGCCAACAACAATGTGCACAGTCCTGCGCCGATGCCATAGCCAGTCAGAGCTGTAAATATGGACTGAAACAGAATCATTCCAGCCAGCTCCCTTCCCTTGGCACCCATGGATTTCAGGGCGCCGAATTTGTCACGACTTTCGAGAATGAAGGTATAAAAATTTTGACCCGAGATAGACAGGCCGACGATGAAGCAGATCGCGGTCATCAACGGGATATTCGTGCCGATGCGAGGCTTGTACTTGTAGAAATTGCTGATGCGGTCGATAAATTCCTGCTTGGTCAAGGCCAGGTAGCCCAACTGCGCCACCGCCTGTTTGATGCGCGCCACCGCTTGTGCATCGTTGAGCTCGACCAACACATATGACGCCGTGAAACGCGTCGTTGGCAAATACCGGATGGCGCGGCTGTATGTGGTGCACAGGGTCGGTACGCCGAACAGGCCGCCGGCGGCGACCCTGGCGATGCCGGCCACCACGCCTCTGTGAACGTTCAGTTCGAATTCCGTGCCGAGCACGGGATCTTCCAGCTTCTTGAATTCGGCATCGCTGAGGACAATGAAGCCGTTTTCGGGGTAGATGTCCTCGATGTTGCCGCGTTCAAGCACACGCCGGCCGAACGGGCTGCTGTCGTCCAGGCCGATCACGCTCACGGCTTGCAAGGCTCCGCTGCGCAGCTTGACCAGCGCGCCGCCCGAGCAGAGCGGCACCGCGTAGCGCACGCCAGGCAAGCTGCGTACGGCGTCGAGCAGATAATCGGGCAGCGGAATGGTGTTGACGACCGTGTTCACGGCCGGGTCCATCACCCACACGCTGGCGCCGATGTTGCTCACCGTGGCGGAAGAGTGGCTCAGGATACCGGAGAATATCGACGTCATCTGCACCATCACGATGGTGCGCTCCGCCTGGGCGACGGCGCTGGCGATGCCCTGCGGGAAGAAGGCGATTCACGCTTCTCAGTCGCCCTCAGTGCGGGTACAGAACAGCAGGCGGTAGTATTCAGCTTGATACTGCTTCAGATAGCCGCAGATGTAGAGCAGCCTGCATCAAGTGCCAGTGTTCCAGCAAGGCGGAATCAGCAGGCGGCCTATCCTGCCGTTGCCATCGCGGAAGGGGTGAATGGTTTCGAATTGGGCGTGAATCAGCGCGACCTTGACCAGCGCTGGCAAGCCGGTCTGGTTCGTGTGGATGAAGCGTTCCAGGTCACCCAGAAATTCGGTGACGCGTTCACGCGGCGCAGCGACGAAGGCCGCTTTGCCGGTGAAGATACCGCCGCCCCGATTTTGCGAGCGTCGCACTGCGCCGGGCTACTTGCCGGCGCTATGCGCGCCATCCCGCAGCAAGCGGTGCGCCTCGCAGATCAGGCGCACGCTGATGGGCACTACGGGCGGCTTGGAGGTCGACCTGCACCAAGCGAAATGCGCGCAAGTAGTTGATGATTTCTTCCACGCCGGCCAGGTTGTCCACCTCCATGCCCGCTTCGCTTTCGAACAGATCGTCGAGCGTGGCTTGGGTCCATCCGATCTGGGAGGTCAGCCATGCTTCCTTGCGCACGGCGCCATACAGCAGGCAGTCCTCCGAGAGCACAAAACCGGCGACGCCATTGAACCGCGCTAGGGCCAGTTCTGCCAGGCGGTTGGCGCTGGCGTACGAGTCGGTGTCCAGCCGCGGCGTGTCCGGTGGCAGCGGATGCGGGACGAAGACGCGGACGCTCTCAGCCAATCTTGTAATGGCGACTGTCGTTCCGGTGGCGGGCGCCATGTTAAAGAATCCTTGAATAGGAGCCGCCTTATTAAAACATTCTTCAAAACGATGGTTGCCTGGATACCAGCACTTGAAGGTCGATGGGGGGTAAGCTGCGCGCTCCAGGGTGACCAAGCCGACGCGTCAACTGCGTTGACAAGCCCGGTGTGGTTGCCACAGTTGAAGTGACTATATAAATGTCGATGTATCAATCATTACAAAATCGTAATCCGTGCGCTTGACGGCATGCCCTAACATAGTCCCCGACGCGACATGGATGGTCCGTGTCAATCGGCTATGTGGCCGAATACGCATCGATATGAAAGCGTGACCGGATCAAGCAGGCAGTTCGATCGAGCTTCCTGCAATTTTTTGCTTTGAAGGCGTACATGCATGGCGCTGCAGCCGCGCCATGCATGACAGAATCTTAGGAGGCTTGAACTTGAATCGTCGAGAATTTATGCGACATGCGCTATATTTTTCAGTCGCCAGTTCGCCGTTGACCCTGTCCGCATGTGGTGGCGGGACCTCCGGCGCCACAGCAGGGCAAACCAGTTCACCGCCGGACATACTTGTCGTTCAGCCGCCATACAAAGGCAGCGGGCCGTTCGATTTTATGCCGACCAACGATATCAGGTACTGGAATAGCGACGTGTCGCCTGGATTGACGGTGACCGTTGATCCGAGTGTGACGTTTAAAGATGGCGAGCCTACGATTCGCATCGACATACCGCCAGGTGTAAGCCAGGGGACCAAGATCAAGGTCGGAACCAACGGAGCAGCCGGAAACGGTGTGCCGCGCATTCCAGATGCATGGGATTTGAAGCGATTTGGCTATGCCATGAAGACGACGAATGCGTCGCTGTTTCTGGATGGTGCGAATACTTATCTGGGCGACAGCAGGTATACGAATTTCTGGTGCGCCGGTATCAATGCTACGCATTACGGCGACGGCATTGGTGATACTGCCATGCTGGTTGATAATCAGTGGTTCTGCCCGAAGGCCGCAAACGCCGTCGGCACCATCATCGGCGCGCCCACGGCCTCCAATCTGGCCCGCTGCAAGATGACATTCACCCTCGCAGCAACGACAACGAAAACCGAATCGATCTGGATCGGGTTTGTGGGCGCGCTGCCTAAGCGCACTTTGCCCACTGTCATATTGTCATTCGATGACGGATTTTTGGCATGGGACACGTATTTGATGGACCGCCTCAAACAGTACGATTTGCCGGCATCGTTCGCGATTGTGACGGGTTTGTTGGGTAAGCCCAATTACATGAGCGCTGAACGGGTGACGGCCCGCTTTAACGAACCTGAAGCACTGTTTGACTTTGTCCTGCACCAGAGCGTGCACGACAGTCTGGCAGCGCAGGGTGACGCGAGGTATCTGCAAAATCTGTTGATTGGCCGCGCGGGAATGCGCGAATTGGGCATCACTGGAGACGGGCCAAATCATCACGTCTGGGTCGAGTCTGTGTGGGACAATACGAGCATTGCGGCGTTGCAAGCAGCTGGCTTTCTGTCTGCTCGCGCTGCCGGGTACACCCCCGAATCCGGCATGGATGGGCTCTATTACACGGGCAACGATAAGCAGGTATTCAAGCTCAATACCGCAAAGGTCAATCTCACCTATGACGCCACGTTCGTGCAAGTGCAGGCGGCCATCCAAACCGCAATGGCGGATGGTTCATATGTGTTTGTGAATGGACATGACATCGTCAACTCGCCGTCTTCAACTTATCAATGGTCCTACGACAACATGGATTTGCTGCTCGCTTGGCTTGCTGGTCAGGTCGCTGCCGGCGCGCTGGAAGTCAAGTCGCACAGCAAATGGTTTGCCGACGCGACGGGCCGGCCTTGCAACCGCCGATAACTTGCCCATGAAAGCAGCTGCCTCCCGCCTGCTGCGCCTCGTGCTATTCGTCCTCCTGCACACCACACGCTTTGCCGGCCTGCTTGCCCTGCTGCTGGGTTCCTTCGTAACGCCATACAGCACGGCCGCCACGCCCGAATTTGCCATCCGTGACCGCATCTCCTTGAGCGGCGACGGCAAATGGGACTATGCCAGCATCGACGCCAGCCACCAGCGGCTGTACATCACACACGGCAACCAGGTTCAGGTGGTCGAACTGGGTACGCATCAGATAGCGGGCGCCATCACCGGCACCGAAGGCGCGCACGGCGTTGCCTTCGCGCCGGAACTGAACCTGGGCTTCATCAGCAACGGCCGCTCGGACAGCGTCACCGTGTTTGCGCTCGACAGCCTGGCCGTCAAGCAGCAAGTCAAGGTCAGCGGAAAAAATCCTGACGCGATCCTCCATGTTCCGCAAGTCCATCAGTTGTACGTCTTCAACGGCAATAGCGCCAACGTCACCGTGTTCGACGTGCCAAGCATGCGCATCGTCTCGACCATCAAAGTCGGCGGCCGTCCGGAGTTCGCCGTGAGCGACGGCGCCGGTCGCATCTACCTCAACATCGAGGACAAAAACGCGATCGAAGTGATCGACATCGCGGCCGGCAAGGTCATCGCGCACTGGCCGCTGGCCGGCTGTGAGGAACCGACTGGGCTGGCGCTCGACATTGTCCACGCGCGCTTGTTTTCAGCATGCAAAAACAAGATGGCGATGGTGGTCGATGCGCGGGATGGAAAGCACGTGGCCGACTTTGCCATCGGCGCCCATCCTGACGCCGCCGCCTACGACGCCGAGACGGGCCGCAACTACGTCTCCAACGGCGACAGCGCCACGCTGACCGTGGCCCAGCAACTATCTCCCGATCGCTATCGCGTGCTGGCCAATGTGCCGACCACGGCAGGCGCGAAGACGATGGCGTTCGATCCCGCGACCAAGTACGTATATCTGCCGGCGTCAATGGACGGAACATTGAAGGTGCTGGTGGTCGCGCCCGCAGACAAATAGTGCAGGACGACAGGCCGGTCCCGACAGCGCTGTCGAGCCGTGCGACGAGCCTGTTTTTTGTGAAGTCCGTTCATTGATCGTAGTTGAATTCGGCCTCCTTGCTCTTCTTCGCACCGCCGAAGGTATAGGCCAGGCCGAGATACACCACCTGCCCCGTCTGATGACGGCGGTAGCTGCCGCTGAAATCGGCCGTATCGTAGACGCGCCGGTTGCGCTGGCTGTTGAACAGATCGGACACCGTCGCCACCAGCGTCAGCACTTCGTCGATCTGATGGCGGTAGCCGGCATTGATGACGCCGACCGGCATCACATATCCCTGCGGCGTCAAGCGCTTGCCCCGGTAGTTGGCGCCGAGTTGAACCCGGTCGCGCGCGCCGGCCTGGTAATCAAGCGTTCCCTTGCCGTTAAATCCCAGGCTGGAACGGTTGCCGCCGGTACCCAGTGCCTGCGTATTGATCTGGTTGTAAAACGCATTGCCGCTGACATTAAAACCCAGCTTGGGCATCAGCTTGCCCGCCGAGCTGAACTCGAGGCCGCCGGACTGGCTGGTCGGCAGATTGGCCTTGGTGATCAGCACCACGCCGCCATCGAGCGGCGTCAGCACCTCGGTGTCGCCATCGCGGCTGCGGCGGTAATAGGCGGTCAACCCGTATGCTGCGCCGCCGCCCTCGTGCCGGTACCCCAGCTCCAGCGCATCGGTGACCTGCGGCCGCAGCGCCGGATTACCCTGGCGCAGATTCTTGGGATCGGCGGCACTGATGTAGGGATTCAAGTCTTCCGGATCCGGCTTGCGTACCCGCTTGCTGAAGCCTGCCGTCAACACGTCCTGCTCGTTTGGCGTATAGAGCAGGTTCAGCGTCGGGTACAGCTTGCGGTAGTGCTGGCCGCTGCTATCGCCGGATACCTTCTGCAACGTGTGGATGTCGACCTGTTCGAAGCGCACGCCGCCCAGTGCTTCCAGCATGCCCGCTTTGACCCCATAGGTCGAGTAAGCCGCGTTGACGGTCTGATGGTAGCGGAAGCGGTTGTCGGCCGCGTGACTGACGGCCGGCGGCTCGCCTGCGCCGCTGGCGCTCCAATTGTTGAAGTCGTTGTGGTTGGATTCGATATCGTAGCCCAGCTTGAGCGTAGCGCCGGCGCCGTCGGGCCGCACATAGGCGCTGGTGAATTTCGCGATGTCGTACACCTGCTGGCCGAAATCGCGCTGCAGCGCCGGCGCCGCGTTGACCGATACATAGTCGTACTGGTTGGTTTCGATCGAGTGGCTGCGCTGCAGGTAGAGCGACAGCGCTTCGCCCGGAACGGCCAGCTTCTGGTCGAAGGTCAGCGCCGCGCCGGCGTCGGCGCGGGGGCCGCCGCCGCTACCGGATCGCTGGTAGGCCGGCGCGTCGAACGGCCTGGCGCTTTCCGCGCTGACGCGACGCTCGGCACGGCTGGCATAGTCCAGCGTCAGGCCCAGCGCCCGCCGGTCGTCGGGCGCGTACTTGACGCCGCCCTTGCCGTACCAACGGTCGTTGGATTCATCCAGCACCTGATGCGAGTAGCTCTGTGCGGCATCGCGCACGCCGGTCTGGTTATCGCTGATGCGCTGGCGCCAGTCCTTGCGATTGCCCAGGCTGCCGTTGAAGTCGAGGTTGCCCGTATTGTAGCTACCGCTCAGGCCGGCGTTGTGGCGGCCGTCGTTACCGACGTTGGCCAACAGTTGGCCGGCTCCGCCCCGCTTGCGATTTTTCCTGGTGACGATATTGATGATGCCACCCGAACCGTCAGGCTTGAACTCCGCCGACGGCGACGTGATGATCTCGATCTGCTCGATGTCCGCCGCGGCAAAGCCCTGCAAGGCACCGCCGCGGGCGGCGCCTTGCATCTGGCTGGAAGGCTTGCCGTCGATAAGCACGGTGACGTTGGTGTCGCCGCGCAGGCTGACGGTGCCATCGATATCCACTTCCACCGACGGGATGTTGTTCATGATGTCGGCGGCGCTGCCGGTGGCCGCCAGCAGGTCGGCGTCGGCGCGATACACCTTGCGATCGATCTTGTTGATCACGTCGGACCGCTTTCCGGCCACCACGACCGTGGTGGGCGCATCGACGTTCAAGGTTTGGGCGTCGGCAAGCGCGACAAAAGCAGCCAGCGCGGCGGGTAGGCAAAGACGGCGGGAAGACATTCGGTGTAGGCTCTATTGATGAGGGAATAAATCCCACACATTAGATCAAAGCCAACGTTAAAGCGCCATTAAGGTTCAGCCAGCAGAAAACAGGACATCTACCTGTAATCCTTGGCCGCCCGCAGGGACCGACAGTGCGATACGCGCGCCCAGCGCGTCGCATATTTCCTTCACAATGGCCAGTCCAAGGCCCGAACTATTCGGGCGCGCTTCGTCGAGCCGGTAAAAGCGCTCGAATACCTTGCCGCGCTCGGCCGCCGGGATGCCCGGTCCGTTGTCGACAACGCTGAGCCAGCCCTCGCCGGCGCGCCGCGCCAGGGTAATCGTCACCGTGCTGCCAGCAGGCGTATGCTGGATCGCGTTGTCGACCAGGTTGGACACCAGTTCCCGCAGCAGGTGGGCTGGCGCCGACACCATGACGGTCTCGTCGATGCGGTCGATGCCGAGGTCGATTTTCCGCTGCTGGGCCAACGGCGCCAGCAAGTCGATCGCCTCCACCAGCGGCACCGAAAATTGGGTGCTCGCTGCGCGCGCCCCATGCTGGCGCTTGCGTTCCAACGCGGCGAGCACCAGCAATTGATTGATGACACGTGTGCCCTGCTGCACCGATTTCTGAATCGCCGTCAACACTTCCTTCTGCTCCCCGTGTACGCCTGGACTGCGCTGCGCGAAATTGAGCTGCGACGAAATGATGGCGAACGAAGTCCTCAATTGATGGGCAGTATTGGCCACAAAGCGCTCGTAGGACGACAGCGCATGATCGAGCCGTCCGACATAATCGTTGATCGCATCGGCTAGCGGTTGCAGTTCGAGCGCCTCGCCGCTGGCATCGAGTGTCTCCAGCGACCCCGGACTACGCTGCTGCAATTTTTGTCCGAAGCGGGCAAGTGGCTTGAGGGTCCAGCGCAAGGTGATCACCAGCCCGAGGATCACGATAGCGAGTATCAGCAGGTGCTCGCGTATGGTCAACACGAACAGATCATGGCGAAAGGCTTCGTGGCCGCGCAAGGTCTGGGCGACCTGGGTAACGGCAAATTCGCCGGCGGGCATGTTCGGCAATGCCTGGGCGTAGGCGATGGTGCGGGCTGGCTCGCCGCGCATCGCGGTGATGAAAAACTGCTCTTGCTCGATGGCGAGCGGCCCCGGATAGGCCTCCAGCTTCGCATCGCCGGCGATCAGCTGACCGCGCTTGCTGCGTACCGAATAAAACACCATGTCCTGATATTTGCTGGCGAACAGTTCCAGCGCGGCCGGGGGAATGCTGATCTCGTAACCGCCATCGACCGAGATCAGTTGTTCGGCGATGATGCGCGCCGAGCCCTTCAGCAATTGCTGTTGCACCAGCGTCGCGATCTGGTCGGTGCTACGGTAGGTGACGATCAGGTCGATGCACGAGATGATGACGGTGGGAAGGAATACCCACAGCCCCAGCCGCCATTTCAGGCTGTTAAGCGGCCGTATCATGGGTCAGCATGTAGCCCAGCCCGCGCAAGGTAATGATTTGCGCGCCGGAGCATTCGAGTTTTTTACGCAGGCGCAGGATATAAATTTCCAGCGCCTTGGGGGACACGCTGTCGTCCAGCGTGCACAGGCTCTCGCACAGGTTTTTCTTCGACACCGTGGAGCCCTGCTGGCGTATCAGCATTTCCAGGATCGCGTGCTCGCGCGGCGTCGGATTCAGATCCAGATCGTTGATGAAGAAGCGTTTGGAATTGCTTTCATAGCGTATGGCACCGCAATGGAGCACCGGATTGATCCTGCCGCTGGCGCGCCGCAACAACGAGCGCAGCCGCGCCTCCAGTTCCGTGATGTCGAAGGGCTTGGCCAGATAGTCGTCGGCGCCGAGGTTGAGGTGCTCGACGATATCGGGCAATGAATCCTGCGCGCTGATGATCAGCACCGGCGTCGGATCATCCTTGCGGCGCAATCCTTTCAGCACCACCTGGCCCTGGATGCCGGGCAAGGTCAGATCCAGCAGGATCGCATCGTATTGCTGCGTCAACAACAGCGTGCTCGCCTCCTCACCGCTGTAGGCCTGTTCCACGGCATAGCCCGACTGGTTCAACAGACGCTTCAGCCAGGACGACAGTTCACGGTTGTCTTCCACCAACAATAATTTCATAGCATTCCATGTGGCAGTGCAGCAGCCTCACCAGTGTCGTATTTTGGTGCGGCGGGGTTGATTGAAGGCAAATTGAAGGGTTCGCTCTCGTATCTTGAGTGTGTCGCACCGGCAACGAAAAACGCTTGCCATATTACTCTAAAAAACAGGAGACAGACTCAATGAAGACCAAGCTTACCGCTCTCGCCGTATTGGCCACCCTTGGCAGCGCCGCACACGCCCAAAGCAACGCCGAACAATTACAACAGGCGCTGGCGCAAGCCCAGCAGGCCGCCGCCGACGCCCAAAAGGCGGCCGACCAGGCGCGCAAGGCGCTGGCCGATATCCAGCAAGCCAGTGCCAGCGCGCAACCTCACGCCGCGGCGGCATCCCAGCCCGGCTTCGACACCGATAAGCCGCTCAGCGGCGGCCTGGTGCTGGGCACCAGCAACGACTTCGTCCGCCTGTATGGCTTGATCGACTTGAGCGTGAGCCGCCATACCAATGCCGACAGCAGCGGCGCGTCGTTGACCGATATGTCGGTGGCCTGGTTCAGCGGCAATCGCTGGGGCCTGGAAGGCGCCCATGCGCTCAAGACCGGCGACGACCTGAAAGCAATCTTCCGCCTCGAAAGCGAGTATGAACTGCCGACCGGGAATATGGATACGCCGGGCTCGCTGTTCAACCGCGACGCCTGGATGGGACTGGAAAGCAAATCGCTGGGCAAGCTGACCTTCGGCCGCCAAAACACGCTGGCGCGCGAATTTTCCAAGATCTACGGCGATCCCTACGGCTCCAGCAAAGTCACCATGAACGAAGGCGGCTACACCAATAACAACAACTTCAAACAGCTGATTTTCTATTCGGGCAGCGCCACCGGCACCCGCTACGACAAAGGTGTGGTCTGGAAAAAGGAATTTGACAAGATCATGGTGGGCGTCGGCTATCAGTTCGGCGGCATCCCCGGCGATTTCAACACGGGCTCGACCAAGTCGCTGGGCGTGGCGTACAACGGCGGCACGGCCAACCTGTCCGCCTTCTACAACACCGCCAGCGTGGCCGGCCTGACCAACACCAGCTATTCCATCGGCGGCAACTACAAGCTGGGCATCGTGCGCCTGAACGCCGGCTACTTCCATTACACGGCAGACCAGCCGACCGCCATCGGCAACCGCAAGGACAACGCCTACACGGTGTCTGCCAAGATCGCGCCGAAGGGCGTGTTCGACTACGAGGTCGGCTACCAGGTCATGGATGCCGACAACGCTGCCGTCAACGGCGGCGGCTACGTGCTGAACGCCTATGCCAACGCCAGCAACGCCAAGGCCACCGCCAGCGGCAAACGCAAGACGCTGTACGGCTCGATGTTCTTCCACTTCGACAGCCGCACCGAACTGTATCTGGCGGCCGACCATCTGAACACCGACGGCAGCTACCTGGCGTCCCAGGCCAATGGCCACAAGTCGCAACTGGGCGTGGCAACCGGCATGCGCTTCCGTTTCTGACGGCCAGCCATCGACCTGGGCATATGATGCAAGTCCACCCATCCGGGCGGGCTTGCAGCCGCAGGCCAGATAATTAAAAAATATATAACGGAGACCACCATGAAATCCCCTCTCAGCGCCATCACGGCCGCGCTCTTGCTGGCTGTCGCCGGTGCATCCCATGCGTCCGACAAAATTACCATCATGGTCGGCGGGATAGAGAAACAGATTTACTTGCCGGCCAAGCTAGCGGAGCAACTGGGCTATCTGAAGGAGACCGGACTGGACATCGAACTGCTCAGCGAACCGGCCGGCGTCAACGCGGAAACCGAAATGCTGTCGGGCGCGGCGCAAGGCGTGATCGGCTTCTACGACCACACCATCGACCTGCAGGCGCGCGGCAAGCTGGTGCAGTCGGTGGTGCAGTTCAGCCAGGCGCCGGGCGAAGTCATCCTGGTGTCCAAGGCCGCCTCCGGCAACCTCAAGTCGTCGGCCGACTTCAAAGGCCGCACGCTGGGCGTGACCGGACTGGGTTCGTCCACCAACTTCCTGACGCTGTACCTGGCCGCCAAGTCCGGCATCAAGAGCACCGAATTCACCACCTTGCCGGTCGGTGCGGGCTCGACCTTCATCGCCGCCATGAGCCAAGGGAAGATCGAGGCCGGCATGACCACCGAACCGACCATCTCGCGACTGGTGAACACCGGCGCGGCCCGCATCCTGGTGGATCTGCGCTCGCCGAAAGAGACGGAAAAGGCGCTGGGCGGCACCTACCCCGCCGCCTGCCTGTACATGGAATCGGCCTGGGTCAACGCCCACAAGCCGCAGGTGCAGAAGCTGGCCAACGCCTTCGTCAAAACCCTGCGCTACATCCACACCCACAGCGCCAAGGAAATCGCCGACAAGATGCCGGCCGATTACTACGCGGCCGACAAGCAGATGTATATTGCTGCGCTTGAAAGCAGCAAGGCGATGTTTACCGACGACGGCGTGATGCCGGCCAACGGCCCGGCCACCGTGCTGGGCGTGCTGAACGCCTTCGACAAGTCGGTCCAGGGCAAGACGGTCAACCTGGCCAATACCTACACCACCGAATTCGTGAAAGCCGCGAAATAATGAAGACACCCGCCATAGAGTTGAACAACGTCGGCAGGAAGTTCGTCAGCCCGCAGGGCAAGGTCACACTGGCGCTGCGGGAGTTCAGCCTGACGGTCAATGAGGGCGAATTCTGCGCCATCGTCGGACCGACCGGCTGCGGCAAGTCGACCACGCTGGGGATGATCACCGGCCTCAATCCGCCCTCGTCGGGCTCGGTCAAGGTGTTCGGCCAGCCGGTGGCCGGCATCGATCCGAATATCGGCTTCGTGTTTCAGGCGGACGCCGTCTTCCCGTGGAAAAGCGTGATCGACAATATCGCCATCGGACCGATCTACCGCGGCATGGACAAATCGGCCGCGAGGGACAAGGCGGCCGACTGGGTGCGGCGCGTGGGCTTGTCCGGCTTCGAGCATCACTACCCGCACCAGCTGTCGGGCGGGATGCGCAAGCGCGTGGCGCTGGCCCAGACTTTTATCAACGAGCCCAAGATCCTGCTGATGGACGAGCCGTTTTCCGCGCTCGACGTGCAAACCCGCGCGCTGATGCAGGACGAGCTGCTCGGCCTGTGGTCGGAGCACAAGGCGTCGGTGGTCTTCGTCACCCACGACATCGAGGAGGCGATCGCGCTGGCCGACCGGGTGGTGGTGCTGAGCAAGGGACCGGGCAGCGTCAAGAGCACTTACGAGATTCCACTGGCGCGGCCGCGCGATGTGGCCGAGGCACGCTATACGCAGCAATTCATCGACCTGTCGAAACAGATCTGGTCGGACCTCAAGGACGAAGTCCAGGTTTAACCCGTACGGAGAATATTTATGCATGCAAACACAACGGCGGACCGCGCCGGCCTGCCGAGCGACGGCAGCGAAGAGCGGGCCGCAGTGGCGCGCGCCATCAACCACCGGCGACTGGTGCTGTTCCTGCGCGTGGCACTGGCGGTGGTGACGCTGGGCGTCTGGGAGTTCGCAGTGGCGCGGCAGTGGCTGGACCCGTTCTTCTTTTCCCAGCCTTCTGCTATCTACCAGCAACTGCTCACCTGGCTGAGCGAAGGCACGGCCCAAGGGCCGCTATGGAAAGAACTGCTGGTGACGATGGAGGAGACAGTGGTGGGCTTCCTGATCGGCAGCGTGCTGGGCATCGTGTTCGGCATCGCGCTGGGACGCAACAAGCTGATGTCCGATGTGCTGAGCATTTACATCAAGGTCGCCAACGCCATCCCTCGTGTGGTGCTGGGCTCGATTTTCATCATCATGTTCGGCCTGGGTATGGGCTCCAAGGTGGCGCTGGCAGTGGTGATGGTGTTCTTCGTCGTGTTTGCCAATGCCTTCCAGGGCGTGCGGGAAGCCGACCGCAACCTGATCGCCAATGCCTACATCCTGGGCGCCAGCAAGCGCCAGGTGACCTATACCGTGGTGTTCCCGTCGGCGCTGAGCTGGATCCTGGCCAGCCTGCATGTCAGCTTTGGCTTTGCCCTGGTTGGCGCGGTGGTCGGTGAATTCCTGGGCGCACGGCACGGCATCGGCCTGCTGATCGCGACGGCGCAAGGCACCTTCAATGCGGCCGGCGTGTTCGCGGCGATGATCGTGCTGGCCGTGGTGGCGCTGGCGGCGGAATACCTGTTGACCGCGGTGGAGAACCGTTTGCTGAAATGGCGTCCCGCGCAGTTCGTCGAGCAAGGAAGCTGATTCAACCATTCGCCTCACTCGGGCTCAGCAGGCCATCCCGGCCCTCAAGCAATTGGAGGCCGGGCTCACCTTTGGCGGTTGCGGGATAGCCAGCCGGCAGCTATCAATCCATTTCAACCCGTCGCTAGCCTGACTTGTCCTTGTTACACATACTTACCCAGGAAACGTCTCCCATACATCCCGTTTGCCGGTTCAGTCGTTATTGGTCTATCAGCGCGACATCAGCGCTATACCGGAGAACGAAAATGGACACCACCACTACCTCGAATCGCATCCACCCACTGATGGCAGCCGCCGCAGTCTCCCTGACCCTGGTCAGTCTGGCCGGCGCCGCAGCAATTACCGGGCTGCTGCCCAACTCACATGGTGCGGCCATATCCAATCCGACAACAGACACGACGAACAATGCCAGCGCCCCGCTGGTACAGCAGGCGGCACCAACTCCTGTGGTGCGTGAGGTTGTTCGATACAAGACCGTCGTCCACCATGAATACCCACATCGCCAGGAAGTAGCCTACGACAACGACCGTACCCGTCAGGTACAAGCTGAGCACGATAGGGATTACCGACCAGCCAACTCATATCAGCAGCCCGCTCCGGTCGCTCAGAACAGCCCGCTTGGCATAGGCATTGGGGCCCTACTCGGCGGCTTGGTGGGAAGTCATGTCGGCGGCGGTAATGGCCGTACCTTGGCAGCGATCGCAGGCGCCGTCGGTGGCGGCTACGTGGGCAATGAAATTGCAAAACACAATCAACCCGTTGGCCAACAATAAATAGGCGAGAGTCTTCCCCTCTGAGACACAAGAACATTAAAAAAATGACTAAAAAAATATTTTATGCGGCGGCATTTGTCATCGCGTTGAGCGGCTGCACAACCGTTGTCAAAGAACGTGTCATAGTCCACGACCAGCCCGCCGTTGTGCGCCAGGCCCCAGCACCAATCCAGGAAGTGATTCCGCCACCACCAGCGTCGGGCTACACCTGGGTTCAAGGGCACTGGGCATGGCGTGATCACGGTTGGAGATGGCAGACAGGATATTGGTATCAGGGCTCCGCGCGCCCGATGCCTGCCGTAATAGTTGAGCAGATTACGGTCGCGCCAAGCCCTGCACATTATTGGATTCCTGGCCATTGGAGTTGGCACCACAATGAATGGGAATGGTCACGCGGCCGTTGGGAGCGATAAGACCGCAACATCCCTGAAATAAATAAGGCTGTTGATGATCGAATCCAATCATCAACAGCCTCCATTTTTTTCAATTAAATCAACGATTTAAAGCGAGCTCGTCACTCCCACTCGATGGTCGCTGGCGGCTTGCCGCTGATGTCGTACACCACACGGTTAATGCCACGCACTTCGTTAATGATGCGATTGGACACTTTGCCCAGCAGCGCGTGCGGCAGGTGCGCCCAGTGCGCGGTCATGAAGTCCTGCGTCTGCACGGCGCGCAAGGCCACCACGTATTCGTAGGTGCGGCCGTCGCCCATCACGCCCACCGATTTCACCGGCAGGAACACGGCAAACGCTTGCGACGTCGCTTCGTACCAGTTGGTCGGCACGCTGTCCTGGTCGAAGCCAGGCACCACCACCGGCTCGTACGGCGTGTTGCGCAGCTCTTCGATGAAGATGGCGTCGGCGCGGCGCAGCAGGTCGGCGAATTCCTTCTTCACTTCGCCGAGGATGCGCACGCCCAGGCCCGGGCCTGGGAACGGGTGACGGTAGACCATGTCATGCGGCAGGCCCAGCGCCACGCCCAGCTTGCGCACTTCGTCCTTGAACAGTTCGCGCAGCGGCTCCAGCAGCTTGAGCTTCATCGTCTCCGGCAGGCCGCCGACGTTGTGGTGGCTCTTGATGGTCTGGCCCTTCTTGCCCTTGCCGGCCGATTCGATCACGTCCGGGTAGATGGTGCCCTGCGCCAGCCACTTGGCGTTGACCAGCTTGCCCGATTCGACCTGGAACACTTCGACGAATTCGCGGCCGATGATCTTGCGCTTCTGCTCGGGATCGGCGACGCCGGCCAGGTGGCCCATGAACTGGTCTTCGGCATCGACGCGGATGACTTTGACACCCAGGTTCTTGGCGAACATGTCCATCACCATCTTGCCTTCGTCCAGGCGCAACAGGCCGTGGTCGACGAACACGCAGGTCAGCTGGTCGCCGATGGCGCGGTGGATCAGCGCAGCGGCCACCGACGAATCGACGCCGCCCGACAGGCCCAGGATCACTTCATCGGTGCCCACTTGGGCGCGGATTTTCTCGACCGCTTCCGAGATGTAGTCCGGCATGTTCCAGTCCGATTTGCAACCGCAGATCTCGTGCACGAAGCGGCCCAGCATGGCCTTGCCCTGCACCGTGTGGGTCACTTCCGGGTGCCATTGCACGCCGTAGAATTGCTTCTCTTCGTTGGCCATGGCGGCGATCGGGCAGCTCGGGGTGTTGCCCATCAGGACGAAGCCTGGCGGCATCTCCAGCACTTTGTCGCCGTGGCTCATCCAGACTTTCAGCATGCCGTGGCCTTCTTCGGTGACGAAGTCGTTGATGCCGTCGAGCAGTTTGGTGTGGCTGCGGGCGCGCACTTCGGCGTAGCCGAATTCACGCACCAGGCCGTTCTCGACCTTGCCGCCCAGCTGGGCCGCCATGGTTTGCATGCCGTAGCAGATCCCCAGCACCGGCACGCCCAGTTCGAACACGGCGTCCGGCGCACGCGGGGCGTCGCCTTCCAGGGTCGAGCTGTGGCTGCCCGACAGGATCACGCCGGCGGCGCCGTAGTTGCGCACGAACTCGTCGCTGACGTCGTACGGGTACACTTCCGAGAACACGCCGGAGTCGCGCACGCGGCGCGCGATCAGCTGGGTGACTTGGGAGCCGAAATCGAGAATGAGGATTTTTGAGTGCATGAGTAATGTACTGGAGAGGTAAAGAATAGAAAAACGCCGGCTTGACTCAGCCGGCGTTGCAAGGACTGTTTAGTCGCCGGAACGGTAGTTCGGCGCTTCCTTGGTGATTTGCACGTCGTGCACATGCGATTCGCGCATGCCGGCCGAGGTGATCTCGACGAACTCGGCTTTGTTGCGCAGTTCGTCGATGGTGGCGCAACCGCAGTAACCCATCGATTGACGCACGCCGCCGACCAGCTGGAAGATGATCGCCAGCACGCTGCCCTTGTAGGCGACGCGGCCTTCGATACCTTCAGGCACGAACTTGTCGGCCTTCATGGTGGCGTCCTGGAAGTAGCGGTCGGCCGAACCGTCGGACATGGCGCCCAGCGAGCCCATGCCGCGATACGATTTGTACGAACGGCCCTGGTACAGGATCACTTCACCCGGCGCCTCTTCGGTGCCGGCAAACATGGAGCCCATCATCACGGTCGACGCGCCGGCCGCCAGGGCCTTGGAGATGTCGCCCGAGAAGCGGATGCCGCCGTCGGCGATACATGGCACGCCGGTGCCTTCCAGCGCTTCGGCAACGTTGGAGATCGCGGTGATCTGCGGTACGCCGACGCCGGCCACGATGCGGGTGGTGCAGATCGAGCCTGGGCCGATGCCGACCTTGACCGCGTCCGCGCCGTATTCCACCAGCGCCTTGGCGGCGGCGGCGGTGGCGATGTTGCCGCCGATGACGTCCACGTGCGGGAACTTGGTCTTGATCCAACGCACGCGGTCGAGGATGCCTTGCGAGTGGCCGTGGGCGGTGTCGACCACCAGCACGTCGACGCCGGCGGCGACCAGCAGTTCGATCCGCTCTTCATCCTTGGCGCCAACGCCGACAGCGGCGCCGACCAGCAGCTTGCCCTGCGAGTCTTTCGACGCCAGCGGGTGCTCGGTGGATTTCTGGATGTCCTTGACGGTGATCAGGCCGCGCAGTTCGAAGGCGTCGTTGACGACCAGCACGCGCTCGAGGCGGTGCTTGTTCATCAGGCGCTTGGCTTCGTCGCGGTCGGCGCCTTCCGCGCCCTCTTTGACGAACACCAGTTTCTCACGCGGGGTCATCTTGGCGCGCGCTTCGGCGTCGAGCTCCTGTTCGAAACGCAGGTCGCGGTTGGTGATGATGCCGACCACTTCCTTGCCTTCGACGACAGGGAAGCCGGAAATGCCATATTGCTCGGTCAGCTTGATGACGTCGCGGATCTTCATGGTCGGCGGAATCGTGATCGGGTCACGCAGCACGCCGGCCTCGAAACGCTTGACGCGCGCCACTTCGCGAGCCTGATCCTTCGGATTCAGGTTCTTGTGGATGATGCCTATGCCGCCCTCTTGTGCCATGGCGATCGCCAGGCGGGCTTCGGTGACCGTATCCATCGCTGCGGACAGCAACGGGATGTTCAGGCTGATATTACGGGTCAGGCGAGTTTTGAGGGACGTATCGGCAGGCAGAACATTCGAGTACGCTGGAACGAGAAGCACGTCATCAAACGTGAGTGCTTTTTGGAGTAGACGCATAGCATTTCCTATAGGCGCAAAAGCAGATTATACAGAAAAAGCAGTGGCCTGTCTGAAACTTCTTCGCGCTGCAGGGAGACGCCCTACGGAGACGAACGAAGTTTATTTTCCTTTCAATATTCCCTGTAGAACATGTTGTAAAAAAGCCTCTATTTCTGCGCAAAATTTGGCCATATCCAAAACTACTGCTGTGCTAGCTAGCATGGGGCTTGGAAGCGTTTTCAGCCGGCTATTCGTGGATATCTTATAAATAATATATATAGATAGCCAAGAAAAATTGCTGTACTTTATGAAACGTAGTCATTTGGGCCAGATGCACACAACCGTTGCTATCTGACATGTTCAACGCGCTCGCTTGCCGTAGCGAATGTATGCAAGCAAACAATACCATTGGGGCATCATGAACTTTAATAAATACCTGATCGGACTCGCGGCTGCCGCCGCTACCAGCTCCGCCTTCGCCGGTCCTTTGTTATCCGAAGGATTCAATGACATCAGCACACTCGGCGCAAGCGGCTGGGTGATGACCAACAACAGCGCAGCCGGCGGCAGCACCAGCTGGTTCCAGGGCGAGGACAAATTCCCCGCCGCCGCCGGTCCCGCTACTTCGTATATCGCAGCCAACTTCAATAATGCAGGTTTCGGCGGCGCCGTCAGCAACTGGCTGATCACGCCTGAAGTCGCCCTGTCGAATGGTGAAAAACTGAACTTCTCGCTGCGCATGCTCGGCGAAGGATTTACCGATACCGTCCAGGTCTACTACAGCACTGCGGGCGCCAGCGCCAACGTCGGCGGCACCACGACCTCGACCGGCGACTTCACGCTGCTCGGCACCTATTCGGCCTCCGCCGACACCGGTTGGAGCGCCAATTCGCTGTCCCTGTCCGGTCTGTCCGGCGCGACCACTGGCCGCTACGCCTTCCGCTACGTCGCCGCTCCTGGCGATGGCGACTACATAGGCATCGACTCGGTCAGCATCAGCGCCGTGCCGGAACCAACCACCGCCCTGATGCTGGTGCTGGGCCTGGGCGTGGTCGCATTCAGCCGCAAGAAGCAGTTGCGCCTGCTGGCACTGGCCGGCCTGTCGGCCAGCACCCTGGTGGCGCAAGCGGCCGAGCCGCAAACCGGCGCCAATGGCCTGATGAGTTTTCCTAACTCGCACGTCGTCGTCGCACCGGAGCTGAGCGTCACCGCCGCACCGGCAGGCGCCGGCATGGTCGCCTACAAAGACGCAGCCACCGGCCAGCTGGTCGGCCCATCGGCCGAGCAAGCGGCCGAACTGGCCGCCGCCGCCGTGCCAGCCACCAGCGCCAAGGCCTCCGGCCGCCTGGCACTGGGCGGCCGCATCGCGCCGCTGAGCACCGCAAAAGGCGGCGTCGGCCGCAAGCTGGACGACTCCACCGCCAGCTTCGCCGTCATCCACAAAGATGCCGATGGCAATCTGGTCGAATCCTGCGTCCCCGGCGAAGAAGTCGCCCACCACCTGGCGCACGGCCCTAGCCTGCCTGCCGTGAAAGGAGAACAACAATGAAGCGCTTTACCCTGAACGCCCTGGCCGCTGCCGCCGCCTGCCTGTTCGCCTCCTCCAGCTTTGCCGCCGCGACCATCGTGATCGTCAACGGCGACCCGGCCAACGTCGGCTTCAATGACCCGACCGTGGTCGCTCCCGTCGGCGGCAACGCCGGCACCACGCTGGGCGTGCAACGCCTGAACGCCTTCCAGGCCGCCGCCAACAAATGGGGCGCCACGCTGACCAGCACCACCCCGATCCGCGTGCTGGCCACCTGGGAAGCGCTGACCTGCACCTCCTCTTCGGCCGTGCTGGGCAGCGCCGGCGCCACCGAGGTGTTCCGCGACTTCGCCGGCGCACCGCAAGCCGGCGCCTGGTTCGGCAAGGCCCAGACCGGCAAGCTGACCGGCGCCGATCCCGATTCCGACGTCGCCGACATCCGCGCCCGCTTCAACATCAACCTGGGCACGGCCAATTGCCTGGCCGGTTCGCCGTTCTACCTGGGCCTGGACGCCAACCACGGCACCGCGGTCGACCTGGTGACCGTGCTGACCCACGAATTCGGCCACGGCCTGGGCTTCCAGACCTACACCAACGGTTCGACCGGCGCGCAACTGGACAACACCCCAAGTATCTGGGACTTCTACCTGAAGGACACCAGCACCGGCAAGCTGTGGAAAGACATGACGGCCGCCGAGCGCGCCGCCTCGTCGCTGAAATCCGGCAAGCTGGTCTGGAACGGCCCGATCGCCAACAGCTACGTCAGCACCGTGCTGCAACAAGGCTCGCCAGCGTTGACCTTGCTGAGCCCTGCCAGCATCGCCGGCTCGCTGCAGGTCGGCACCGCCAGCTTCGGCCCGACCCTCAGCAGCCCAGGCATGACCGGCGAGATCATGCCGGTCGTCGACACCGCGCCTAACCTCGGCCTCGCTTGCGGCACGCTGTCGGCAGCCAATGCCGCCGCTGTCAACGGCAAGATCGCCCTGGTGGACCGCGGTGTTTGCGCCTTCACGATCAAAGCCAAGGCCGTGCAGAATGCCGGCGCGATCGGCATGATCGTCGCCGACAACGCTGCCGGTTCGCCACCGCCAGGCTTGGGCGGCGCCGATCCGACCGTCACCATTCCAGCGGTACGCATCTCGCAGGACGACGGCATTGCGCTGAAAGCGGCCCTGGCCAAGCGCACCCGCCTGCACTCCAACGTGTTTGCCAACCTGGGCGTGAACCTGGCCCTGCGCGCGGGCGCCGATGCCGCGGGTCGTCTGCTGATGTTCGCACCTAACCCGTACCAGGGCGGTTCGTCGGTATCGCACTACGACGTCAGCGCCTTCCCTAACCTGCTGATGGAACCGGCGATCAGCAACGACCTGACCCACGAGGTCACGCCGCCGAACGACCTGTCGTTCCCGCTGCTGCGCGACATCGGCTGGTAAGCCAACCCGGCAGCCTGCTGCGATCGCCCGTCGTCCACCTCGGACGGCGGGCTTTTTTCTTTACTGTTGACAGTTGCCGCAAATCATGGCGAAATCGGTGCTTGCTTTACAGGAGCACTACCATGACTGACCGTACTTTGCATTGCCTGGCCGGCGCCCTGCTGCTGGCCGTTTCCTCGCTGGCGATGGCCCAGTACATCTGGATCGACGACAAGGGCGTCAAACAATTGTCGGACCGCCCGCCGCCGCCCTCGGTGCCGGAGCAGCGCATCCTGAAAGCCCCCGGCAAGGCGCCGTTCAACCCCAATGCCGAGGCCGAAGCCCCGGCGGCCGATGCGGCGCCGGACAGCCCCGCCAAGCGGCCGCCGACGCTGGCCGAGCGGAACGCCGACTTCAACAAGCGCAAAGCCGACGCCGCCGCCGCCGACAAGAAAGCCGCCGAGGAGGCCAGGCAAAAAGCCGATATCGCCGCCAACTGCGACGCCGCCCGCAAGAACCAGCAGGCGCTGGCCGACGGCGTGCGCATGACCAACTACGACAGCAACGGCGAACGCGGCATCATGGGCGACGCCGAACGCGCCGAAATGGCGAAAAAGAACCAAAAAGTGTTGGCTGGCTGCAAATAGCCCCTGTCGGGGCAAGGGCAAGCTACCGTATGATATCGCTATCAACAAGCGCCATCGGCTACCTCCTATGATCAAGACTGCAGCGAACAAGAGCCGCGCCAGCGGCCGTATCACCTTGGCCATGGTGGCCGAACACGCCGGCGTGGCGACCATGACCGCCTCGCGCGCCATCACCCAGCCGGATATGGTGTCGCAGGCGCTGCGCGACCGCGTCGAGCAGGCGGTCGCCGAGCTGGGCTACGTGCCCAACCGCGCCGCCCGCGCGCTGGCCTCGTCGCAATCGAAGGTGATCGCGGTGCTGGTGCCGTCGCTGTCGAATGCGGTGTTCACCGAAGTGCTGGCCGGCATCCAGGATGCGCTGGACGCCGACGACTACCAGATCCTGATCGGCAATACCCGCTATTCCGACAAGGAAGAGGAAAAGCTGATCGGCACCTATCTACAGTCGAATCCCGACGGCATGCTGCTCTCCGGCCTGAGCCACAGCCCGCGGGTGCAGCAGATCCTGACCAACTCGCGCGTGCCGGTGGTGTCGATGATGGACATGTCGACCGACACCACCCAGCTGACGGTGGGCTTCTCGCAGGTGCAGGCCGGCCACGCGATGACGCATTACCTGATCGAAAAAGGCCACAAGCGCATCGGCTTCATCGGCGCCCAGCTGGACGAGCGCACCTTGCGCCGCGCCGAAGGCTACCGCCAGGCCATGCGCGAAGCCGGCCTGGCCGACAGCAGGCTGGAGGTGATGGTGGGCGAGCCGTCCACCATCGCGCTGGGCGCCGAGCTGCTGGGGCGCATGCTGGCGCAGGCGCCGGACTGCGACGCCATCTTCTGCTGCAACGACGACCTGGCGCACGGCGCCGTCTACCAGTCGCAGCGGCGCGGCATCGCCGTGCCGTCGCAGCTGGCCATTTGCGGCTTCAATGATTTGCCGGCCTCGGCCTGGATGAATCCCTCGCTGACCACGGTCGCCACGCCGCGCTACCGCATCGGCTACGAGGCGGCCAGGCTGCTGCGCGCCGTCATCAAGGGCGAAGAGCCGGCCTGCCGGCAGATCGACCTGGGCTTCACGCTGATGGCGCGCGAAAGCGCCTGACACGGCGCCGCTTTGCGGCCTACTCTTTCCAGTTGACCGCCACGCTGCCGATGTTCTGCTCGTTCCAGACCAGTACGTTCGCGCTGACGAAAGTGCCATTGGGATTCGCCATGATTTGCATGCCGTTGGTGTGGTAACGGTAAGGCCCGCCAACCCTCTGGGCGGCCAATTGCTCGGCATGACGGCCGCGTTCACCCCAGACTTGCGTCACGTAGAACACCCCAACGCCCAGCGTGATGGCCAGGCCGAGAAACAGCGGCTTACGCATGTCGTAGCGCTTGCGCCCCTCGAACGCGCGCGCCTCCTGGATGCTGACGCTGCCCAACAAGCGCAGCACCCAGATCCAGGCGCAGCCTTTTAACAGCAGCAGCAGGACAGTACTCATGTATGTGAGCGGCGTCAGCCGTATCTGCGCCAGCGTCAAGTCCAAGGGCTGGGCAAATAGCAGCAGGAACCAGAGCACGATGCCGGACACGGCCGAAAACAGCATCCAGCGCAGCACGGCGGCAACCCTTAGCCCACCCCAGATCAGCAACAATGCCGCTGCCAAGGCCGCCAGATCGACGTTGAACATCGAGCCGATACCGTGAACGGCGTTCCAGACGGCGACGCCAAGGTCCACGGCGGCTACCACCAGCAGGCACTTGGCGGCACGCCGCATGACGGGCTTATAGCTCGCCGGATCGGCGCTTATCTTGGGCGGCGCGGCGGCCACCGGCCCTTGCTGCGCCAGCTCGGCAAGCCTGGTTTTGATTTCGGCGACGCGCTCAGGGAAGCGTTCGGCGTCGATGCTGCGCAGGATCTGCTGCAACTGTTCTTCGTTGTACTTGCAATAATCGGGCTGATTCAATACGGCTCCATGACAGGTTAATCCGGGATCGCCAGGGCGGCCAGCAACGGTGCCGGGCCCTGACGGAATATGCGTTTGACGGTGGCGTCGTCAAAATACCGGGCATACAGGACCGGCACCACCTGCTCGGCCACCAGGGCTTTGACGGCGGCGGCATAGCGCCCGCGCACGTCGGCGCCGAGGGTCTTCTTCGACAGATAGACACCGGTGAATCGCGCCGTCGCCTCCGGCATCGGAATCACCGACAGCCGGGCTTTGAAGTTGCGCGACTTCAGGTGCCTGGCGTAGATCGGCGGCGTGGCCAAGGTGCCGTCGGCGCGGCCCATCTCCAGCTTGCCGAACACGGTTTCGAAATCGCTGACCACTTCCAGCCTGCCCGCCGAGGCCAGCAGCGCCAGCTGGGTTTCAACGGCGGCATCATACGCCATGCCGCGCGTGACGTTAAGCCTGCCGGTGCCGCGCGCGACAAACTCGCCCAGACTCGCATAGTGCTGGCCGGCCGGCTCCGCCAGGATCAGGTCGTACTGGAGGTAGGCATACGGCAGGAAGCTGGCGTAGGCGTCGCGCTCCGGCGTGCGCAGCGCGGCCAGCGTCATGTCGATGCGGCCCGCCTCCAGCTCGACGAACAGGCGCTGGCGCGGGTACCAGAAGAATTCGAACTGGCAACCGGTGCGGTGCGCCAGCTCCTTGACGACGTCGACCGAAATGCCACGTATCTGCCCGTCTTCGCGGAACGAGGTGTAGCCCAAATCGCTGACGCCCACCCGCGTAACCGCCGGGCAGCCTTCGCGCGCCTGGGCAAGGGCCAGGCCTAAGCACAAACCGACAGTCAGCATCATCCGGCAGCGCTTCATCATGGGTCCAGGTTGTGCGATCTCGATGAGTGTAGCTCAGCTTGCCGCGCCTGCGCAATCCGGCGCGGCGATCGGCCGCAGCGTCGTACACTGGCGTCAGAACTACCGGGAGATAAGCATGCAATTCGCAAAGCACGAGGAACTACAACGCGCGCTGGCCGACGCCGCGCCCGAGATCGTCGCGCCGCCCATGTCGCTGGCCGCGGCGCCAGCCTTGCCGGCCGCCCAGATTGCCGACACCCACCTGAACATCTTGCGCCACAAGGACAGCGGCTGCATCCAGTTCGTATTTCCGCTGCGTGGAGCGCAGCTGCTGGCAACCCACGCCGTAAGCGGCAGCATGGACTGGATCAAACAAGCGGCCTTGCGCGTGAAGGAGCACATGACGCAGCAGATGATCGAGACCATCGAGACCCACAACAAGCCCGAAGGCTTGCTCAGCCTGCGCCACGGCTGGCGCCAGCCGGCGACGGCGGCCGAACTGGCGGCCTCGCGCGGCCGCAAGGTGCTGCTGTTCGTGCACGGAATATTCAGTTCCATCGAAGGCGCGTTCAGCGACCTGGCTGCCGACGACACCATGCAGCGTCTGCTGGCGCAGTACGACGACCAGGTGTTCGGCTACGATCACTGGACCATCGCCAAGACGCCGCAGCAGAATGCGCTGGACCTGCTGTCGCATCTGCCGGCCGACGCCGGCTGGAACGTTGACATCGTCTGCCACAGCCGCGGCGGCCTGGTGGTGCGCTCATTGTTGTCGTCCGCGCCGCATGCGCAGGATGCCGTCCTGGCCGCCGTCGGCCAGCAGCGCGCGGGCCGTATCGCCAGCGTGGGCAAGGTCTACTTCGTGGCGGCCGCCAACCAGGGATCGCCGCTGGCGTCGCCGGACGATGTCGAAAACTTCCTCAACGCGGCGGCGATGCTGGCCTCTTTCAGCAGCGGCATGGCGCTGGACCTGGTGATCGGGCTGGCGCGGGTGGTGGTGTCGCTGGGCTTCGACCGGCCCAGCGTGCAGGCGCTGGCCAGCGGTTCGGCGCTGATCGATCAATTGAACCAAGGCGCCAGTTTGCTGTCCAGCGCCAGCACCTATTACGCCCGCGCCGATTTCGACTTCGGCACATCGATGCTGGAGCGTACCGGCGCCCTGCTCAGCCGCATGTTGCTGGAAACCGATAACGATGTGGTCGTTCCATACAGCAGCGTGTTGCTGCCGGACGCGCAAGTCGCCGACGACCGCATGCTGAGCTTCGGCACGCCGCAACAAAAACAATCGGAGGTCTGGCATACTGAGTTTTTCAAGCAGGCGAAGGTGCGTAATTTTTTGACGCGCGACGCCGCCCCATAAAAAAGGAATCGCCACTTTGCATCGCTACGCCATCGCCCTCGCCTCCCTGTGCCTGCTTCCCCTCACCAGTTCGGCCGCCGACGATAGCGCGACGATACGCGCCATCGTCGATGCCGCCATACGCCCTGTCATGGCGGAGCACAAGGTACCCGGCATGGCGGTTGCCGTGACGGTCGACGGCAAGACCTACTTCCTCAATTACGGCCTCGCCTCGCGCGAAAAGAAAACGCCGGTCAGCGAAGCAACGCTGTTCGAGCTGGGCTCCATCAGCAAGACCTTCACGGCCACGCTGACCACCTACGCGCAGGTGCTCGGCAAGCTGTCGCTGCAGTTTCCCGACGAGGTGGAAAGCCAGCAGCAGATGCTCAGCTATTTCCAGCAATGGAAGCCGGCAGCGGCGCCGGGCGCCCAGCGCCAGTACTCCAATCCCAGTATCGGCCTGTTCGGACACATCACGGCATTGGCGCTGAAGCGCGATTTTGCCGATGCGATGGAGAGCCAGTTGTTCCCGCAACTGGGACTAAAGAACAGCTACGTTCATGTGCCGGCTGGCGCGATGGCCAATTACGCATGGGGATACAACAAGGAGAACAAGGCGGCGCGGGTGAATCCCGGCATGTTCGACGCGGAAGCTTACGGCGGTTCAGTTGACGCCGTCGCGTACGCCATCGGCCAGCACGCTGTTCGACAAGACCGACTCCACCGGTGGATTTGGCGCCTACGCGGCCTTCGTGCCGCAACAGAAGATCGGCATCGTCATGCTGGCCAACAAGAATTATCCCATCCCCGCCCGCATCAAGGCGGCTTATGCGATCTTAAGCAAAATTACAACAAAGTAACAATTTGATACCATTGCCAACTCAGCAAGATGCTATCCTGCCGCTCCGATATGTCATAACGAGTTTTACATGAATAAATTCACGTTCCCGATAGTGTTGGTGGTCGCGGCGGTAGTGCTGGGCTGCGCGCCGATGCTGTACAACGCATACACCAACGAACTGCTGCTGCGCACAGTCATGGCGCAGACGGAAAGGAATGTCAGTTTCGTTCCGCTGGCGCCTATCGCCACCCTCACCTGCCTGTCGCTCGGCATGGTGGCGCTGCTGGCCGGCATCATCCTGGGCTGGAAAGCCGGCACCAGGCCGGATTGAAAAGTCAGGCGGCGGCCTTGCGCCGGCGGCGGGCGTTCTTGGGATCGGCGATCAGCGGACGGTAGATTTCGACGCGGTCATGCTCGCGCAGCACGGTGTCCAGCGTCTTTTTCTTGGCGTAGATACCGACCTGCATCGTGGCCAGGTCGACTTCCGGCGCTTCCTGCAACACGCCGCTGATGGCGATGGCCTGCTCGATGGTGGTGCCCGCCGGCACCCGCAACGCGCGCAGGAACTGCACCGCGTCGCTGGCGTAGCAGACTTCGATGTTGAAGGTGTCAGCCGCCATAGACCGTTTCCGCCCGCTTGCAGAAGGAATCGACCATGCTGTTGGCGATCATGCCGAACACCGGCCCCACCAGCTGCGCCAGCAAGGCGCTGGAGAACTCGTAGTGCAGGTCCAGCTCGATCTTGCAGGCATCCTCGCGCAGCGCCTTGAAGGTCCACACGCCGTCCAGGCTCTTGAAAGGACCGTCCACCAGCTTCATCTTGATCTCGGTCGACGGCGTGTTTTCATTGGAGGTGGTGAAGCTTTGCTTGACCCCGTGATAGTTGATGCCGACGCTGGCCGTCACCGTATTGCCATTGCGTTCGCGAATTTCCACGCCACCGCACCACGGCAGAAATTTGGGATAGTCCTCGATCGCGGCGACCAGATCGAACATCTGTTGCGCGCTATATCCGAGGAAAACTGATTTGTGCACTACTGCCATTGGCTAACCATTTGCTATGATGTTGAATTATTCGCGTTTCTGTGCGCGAAGCAGTAGTTTAACCGATACCATCCCATGACCATAGCCGATAACAAAAAAGCCTTTTTTGACTACTTCATCGAAGACCGCTACGAGGCCGGTATCGTCCTTGAAGGCTGGGAGGTCAAGGCCATCCGCGACGCCCGCGTGCAGATCAAGGAAGCCTACGTCACCATCAAGGGCGACGAGCTGTTCCTGTTCGGCGCCCACATCAGCGCGCTGCCGACCGCCTCCACCCACATCCATCCGGAAGCGATCCGCACCCGCAAGCTGCTGCTGCACCGCGCCGAGATGGACAAGCTGATCGGCAAGGTCGAGCGCGCCGGCTACACCTTGGTGCCGCTGAACCTGCATTACAAGGGCGGCCGCGTCAAATGTGAAATCGGCCTGGCCAAGGGTAAGAAAATGCACGACAAACGTGCCACAGAGAAAGACCGCGACGGCAAGCGCGAAGTGGCGGCCGCCATGAAGACCAATCGCCGCTGAAAAAGCCCGCGACACTGTTGCGCGCCCTGTACAAAACCCGGTCCCGCACCGGGTTTTTTATTGCCCGACGAGTTTCTAATTAGAAACACCCATGCTAAACTGGCGGAAGAATGATTTTACATTCGGACTTTTGACGACGAGGCAATGATGGCGCTGAAAACTGCAATGGCTCTGGCAGCCGGTACCTTGGCCAGTCTCTTGCTCGCAGGCTGTGCGTCGCGCTACACGCCGACTCCGGTGGCGAGCAACTTCCCCACCACCAAGCAGGCCAAGCTGCAGGCAGCCTACCACTGGGGCGTCATTTCCGACAATATCGAGAAAAGCATCGTGGCCGAGCTCAAGAAGAGCCCGCCGCGCCCGGTGTTCCTCAACGAACCACGCGAACCGACCCCGTTCCAGCGCGCGCTGACCACCCAGCTGACCACCTCGCTGGTCAACGACGGCTACATGGTGACCCGCAGCCCGGCCGGTTCGCTGAAGATCGACATGGATGTGCAGGCCGTGACCTTCACCGCCAACCGTCCGCAATACCGCTACCACGGCGAGCGCGCGGCGCTGGCCACCGGCGTCTGGGTGCTGGCCGAGATCGAGGCGCCGCTGCTGGCGGGCGTGGCGGCCGGCGCAGGCGCCTGGGATTCCTACGACTGGTTCAACGCCCAGTTCGCTCCCGGCGCGACGCCCCGGACTGAAATCATCGTCACCGTCTCGGTCTCCGACCAGTTCCGCTACGTGGCGCGCAGCACCTCGGCCTATTACGTGGCCGACAGCGACCGCATCCTGTATGGCATCGTCGATCCCGAGCCGGACGAACCTAAACTGACCCGACTGTTCAAAGTCCGCGGAGACATGTAATGCCGACCCACGTTTTGACCCTGGCCCGCGCCTCCGTGCTGGCGCTGCCGCTGCTGCTGGGCGCCTGCTCGTCCACGCCCGTCAAGGACGAAGGCAATTATTCGACCATCTCTTCCAACCAGTTCATCGACGCCAACTACAAGGCCGCCGATTCGCTGATGCACCAGCTGAACGGCAAGCTGATGGCCGACAAGCCGCTGATCATGGCCACCATCGTCAACATCGATGCGCTGGAGCAGACCACGACCCTGGGCCGGCTGGTGTCCGAGCAGCTGTCGACGCGCCTGGCGCAAGGCGGCCTGAGCATGCTGGAAATGAAGCTGCGCAACAGCGTCTACCTGAAGCGCAACCAGGGCGAGCTGATGCTCACCCGCGAGATCGGCGAAGTGGCCACGGCGCACAATGCGCAGGCGATCGTGGTCGGCTCCTATGCGGAGACGTCGGACATGGTGTTCATCAACATCAAGGTGATCCAGCCCAACACCAACTTCGTGCTGGCCGGCCAGGATTACGTGCTGGCCAAGGAAGCCATCGTCCGCTCGATGTTGCAGCGGAACTGATCTACAGCAGGCGCGGCAGCACCTCGCTGGCCGTCGCCTCCACCTTCAGGCCGATCAGGTCGTCCGCCCGGGTCTTGCCCAGGTTGATGGCGGCGATCGGCTTGCCCGTCGCCGCCGCCAGCTTGCAGAAGCGGTAGCCGGAAAACACCATCAGCGACGAACCCACCACCAGCAAGGCGTCGGCCTGCTCCATCATGTCGAGCGCGGCCGCCGTGCGCGGCGCCGGGATGTTATCGCCGAAGAAGATCACGTCCGGCTGCAGGGTGCCGCCGCAGGCGTCGCAGGACGGCATGTGAAAGTCCTGCAACGCATCCAGCTCGACTTCGGCGTCGCCGTCGGGACGGGCTTCGGGCACTACGCTGTCCACGCCGGCCGCCGCGCTGGCCGCCAGCGCCGGATTGGCCTCGACCAGCCAGGCCTGAATGTCGGCGCGCCGGTGCAGCGCGCGGCAGTCCAGGCAGATCACGCCGTGGATATTGCCGTGCAGCTCGATCAGCCTGCTGCTGCCGGCGCGCTGGTGCAGGCCGTCGACGTTCTGGGTGATCAGCGCATCGATGCGGCCGGCCGCTTCCAGCTGGGCCAGCGCCTGATGGCCGGCGTTGGGCGCGGCCTGGGCCAGCGTCGGCCAGCCGGCCATGCTGCGCGCCCAGTAGCGGCGCCGCACCGCTTCGGACTTGCGGAAGTCCGGCCCCTGGATGGGCGTGCGGCCGCGCCGGACGCCGTCCTTGTCGCGATAATCGGGGATGCCGGAGGCGGTGCTCAGGCCGGCGCCGGTCAGCACCAGCACGCGCCGGTGCCGCTGCAGGAAACCGGCCAGATGGTCAACTTGTACGTTCAGGTTCATGTGCGCCATGTTAGCCGAGAATCGTGGTGGTAGCATGGGACCATTAAATTTCCCAACTTGTAGAACCGTTTTCGCTCGGCAAGGTATTAACGGGAAAATGGAGGATGGCGGATGCAACAAGAACGGGGCCGGATGGGCGGCCCGAACCCGGAATCGGAAGAGGTGCGCCTGCTGGCCAGGGTAGCGGCCGGGGACCGTGTCGCCTTCGAAGCGCTGTATCGGGCGTATTTTCCGCGCCTGTCGCGCTTCATCGGCCGCATGGCGCGCAACCCGGCGCTGATCGAGGAAGTGGTCAACGACACCATGTTGGTGGTCTGGCAAAAGGCCGCCAGCTTCGACGGCAGCTGCAAGGTGTCCACCTGGGTCTTTGCGATCGCCTACCGCAAGACCCTGAAGGGTTTGAAGGCCAGCGACGAACCGGTGGAATCGGACGCGTCGCTGTACGAGGACGACAGCGGCAACCAGCCGGAGCAGACCATGAAGCGCCAGCAATTGCAGCAGACCGTGGCCGAGGCGCTGGACCAGCTGCCGCCTGCCCAGCGCGCCGTGATGGTGCTAACCTACTACCACGACATGGCCTACAACGATATCGCCGACGTGGTGGAGTGTCCGCTGAACACGGTAAAGACCCGCATGTTTCATGCGCGGCACAGATTGAAGGATTTGTTGTGGAACGAAAGAGAGAGCAGCCAATGAACGGGCGCGTCTTCAGAATGGATATCCCGGCCCACCAGGCGGTGCAGGAATTGCTGCCCTGGCATGCGAGCGGACAGCTGGCGCCGGAGGAAACGCAGCGGGTGCAGGAGCACTTGCAGTCCTGCGCGGAATGCCGCCGCGATCTGGAATGGGAGCGCGAACTGCGTGCCGAAGCGGCCGCCTCCGACGCCGTGCCGGAAGGCGTGGACATGGAACGCGCGCTGGCGCGGCTGATGCCCGCGCTCGGTCCGCAGGAGCACACTGCGCACACCGCGCCGGCATCGCCGCCGTCGCCGGTGGTCAGTGTCGGCGCCAGCGCCCGCGCCGGCCGCGTATCGTGGTGGCGCGCGGCGGCGGCCAACCAGCCTTCGTGGCTGCGCTGGACCGTGGCCGCGCAATGGGTGGCGATCGTCGGCCTGGGCGCGCTGCTGCTGCGTCCGGACAGCGAACCGGCGCCCTACCGCGTGCTCGGCTCGGCCGTCAGCAGCGGCGGCAACCTGGTGGTGATCTTCCAGCCCGACACCACCGAACGCGAGCTGCGCCGCATCCTGCAAGCCCAGGGCGCCCGCGTGGTGGACGGCCCGACCGTCACCGACGCCTACCTGCTCAACGTGCCGGCCGCCGGCCGCGAACACGCCCTGCAAAACTTGCGCGCCGATCCGGCCGTCAAGCTGGCCGAGGCACTGGACGGGAGTGGCGCGCCTTGAACACCTACTGGCTCCGGATCGGCGCGATGGTGGCCTGCCTGGCCGGGCTGGCCGGGAGTCCGCCTGCCGCGTCCGCCGCCGCATCCGCCGCTGAGTTGGCGCAAGCGGCGCCGCCGGCCGGCGATGAAACGCTGCGCCCCGTGCTGGCGCCCGCCAGCCACGCTCCCGGCGAACACCAGCTGCTGGTGATGCTGCGCCTGCCCGCCACGCATTTCCGTCCGGACGCCAGCTACGGCGGCCGCTACATCGACGACAGCAGCCGCGCCGCGCGCCGCCGCCGCGCCGAAGAACTGGCCCGCCAGCACGGCCTGACGCTGGTGGACGACTGGCCGATGCCGGTGCTGGGCCTGGACTGCTACGTGATGCGCTACCCGGACCAGGACAATGCCGAACGCATCATCGCCAGCCTGGCGCGCGACCCGCAAGTCGAGTGGGCGCAGCCGGTAGCGAGTTTCGAGGGCATGGCCACCATCCCGTCCCGCAGCGCCGCGGACGCTCCGCTGCCGCCGCCGGCCGCCGACGCGCTCTACCCGGTCCAGCCCGCCGCACGCTACTGGCATGTGGCCGAGCTGCATCGCCAGACCACCGGCCGCGACATCCGCGTGGCCGTGGTCGACAGCGGCATCGACGGCAGCCATCCCGACCTGCTGGGCCAGCTGGCGGTCAACGCCAACTTCGTCGACAACGGCGCCACCCCGGCCGAGAACCATGGCACCGCCGTGGCCGGCATCATCGCCGCGCGCGCCGGCCACGGCGGCATCCTCGGCGTGGCGCCGCAGGCCCGGCTGATGGGCCTGCGGGCCTGCTGGCAGCAGGCCGACCTGGCCACCCGCTGCAACAGCTTCACGCTCAGCAAGGCGCTCAACTACGCCATCCTGAACGGCGCCCAGATCATCAACCTCAGCCTGGCCGGGCCGCCGGACCGGCTGCTGGACCGGCTGCTGGACGTGGCCATGGAACGCGGCATCGGCGTGGTCGGCGCGGTCGACGCCAGGGCCGGCGGACCGGCCTTCCCGGCCAGCCATCGCGGCGTGCTGGCGGTGGCTTCGCAGGCCGAGGCCGGCAAACAGAACGCGCCACCCGGCGCCAGCGGCGACCCGCCGCTGCTGGCGCCCGGCAACGACGTACCGACCACGGCGCCCGGCGGGCGCTGGTCCTTTGTCAGCGGCAGCTCGTACGCGGCGGCCCACGTCAGCGGCATGCTGGCGCTGATGCAGCAGCTGCAACCGAACGCCACGCCGGCACAGTTGCGGCGCCTGCTGCAACCCGGCGAAACGCTGAACACTGTTAATATCGACGCATGCGCCACCATCTCCCGCCTGCTCCGTCATTGCAGCTGTTCCTGCACCGCCGCCGGTCTCACGCAACGTGGCGTCGGCCCGTGACGCTGCGCGCCACGCTCGCCCTCCTTGCGATACTGCCACTGCTGCCCTGGCGGCCGGCCGTGGCTCAAACCGATATCAGCGGCAGCGTCGCGCTGCAATCGGACTACCGCTACCGCGGCCAGTCGCTGGGCGACGACCGGCCGTCGCCGCAGTTCACGCTCAACCTGGACCACGCCAGCGGCTGGTACGCCGGCCTGTTCGGCAGCGGCTTTTCGATCGCCGACGTACACGGCGCCAAGCTGCAAGCCTACGGCGGCTATGCGCTGCGGCTGCGCTCGGGCTGGAGCGTGGAAGCGGGCTGCAGCCGCTCGACCTACACCCAGCTGCACAACAACGATTTCAACGAATGCTATGTGGGCGCGTCGGGCGAGCGCGTCACCACGCGGCTGTACTACGCGCCGCGCTACCTGGGCCGCCCGGCGCGCGCCTGGTATGGCGAGGCCAACCTGTACTACCCGGTACACCCGAGCCTCAACCTGACCGCCCACGCCGGCCTGCTGCGCACGCAGCGCGGCACGGACTGGCCCGGCATACCGGCCAGTTCGCGCTACGACCTGCGGCTGGGCGCCAGCATCCCGTTCGGCAACTGGACGGTGCAGCTGGCGCGCGAGCAAACCCGGGACGACGGACTGCGCTACAACAACTACCCGGCGCGCTCGCCGCGCGCCTGGGTGCTTGGCGCCACTTACGCTTTCTGAGAATTTATTCGCGCGGCGCGGAAACCGCGCGGCGGCGGGCGGGAATCCACGGGACATCAACCCTGATCCCGAAAGGAGTCGCCATGCGCACCCGCACCTGCACCGCCCTGACCGCACTCGCCCTGTCCGCCTGTGGCGGCGGCGGTTACGACACGCCGATGGCGCCGCCGCCGGTCGTCACGCCGCCGGCCGCCAGCCAATTCAAAGTCGCCAACCTGGTCGGCGACACCGCCGGCGGCGCCGCCCACACCGACGCCAAACTGGTCAATGCCTGGGGCATCGCCTTCAATCCGACCGGCTTTGTCTGGGTCGCCAACAACGGCAGCTCCAACTCCACGCTGTACGACGGCAACGGCGTGCCGCAAACGCTGGTGGTGGCAACGCCGCCGGCGCCGACCGGCATCGTCTACAACGGCAGCGGCGATTTCCGCGCCAGTCCGTTCATCTTCGCCACCGAGAGCGGCAAGATCGCCGCCTGGTCGCCGACGGTGGACCGCAACAACGCCCTCACCGTGTTCGACGGCGCCGGCGCGCAGGCGGTCTACAAAGGCCTGGCCATCGCCACCTGGAACAACGCCAACTACCTGTACGCGGCCGATTTCCACAACAACCGTGTCGACGTGTTCGACGCCGGCTTCAACAAGGTGACGCTGAGCGGCGCCTTTCGCGACGCCGCGCTGCCGGCCAACTACGCGCCGTTCGGCATCCAGGCCATCGGCGACCGCATCTACGTCGCCTTTGCCCAGCGCGAGAGCGGCGGCGACGACGAAGTGGCCGGCGCCGGACTGGGCGCGATCGACGTGTTCGACACCGCCGGCAACCTGGTCAAGCAACTGGTCAAGGGCGGCGCGCTGAATGCGCCGTGGGGCATGGCGATGGCGCCGTCCAACTTCGGCACTTTCAGCGGCAAGCTGCTGGTGGGGAATTTCGGCGACGGCAAGATCAACGCCTACGATGCGTCCAGCGGCGCCATGAGCGGCACCTTGTCCAAGGCCGACGGCAGCGCCATCGTGGTCGACGGTTTGTGGGGCATCGCCTTCGGGCCCGGCGTCAACAACCAGCCCGCCAACACCCTGTTCTTCGCCGCCGGACCTGGCGACGAAACGCATGGGCTCTACGGCCGCATCGATATGCTGTGACGCGACAATGACGTGGTTTCCACTCGCCCGGAAAAAAAAGCTGGCCTGGATGCGATTACTGAATTACAATAATCGTGTTTTATAAGAAATATAAATTGCCAACAAACAACTCCACGGGGAATAACAACGATGAAAACCACGAAGCTGATCAAATCCGTCGCAATCGCTGCCCTGCTGGCTGGCGGCAGCGCCTTTGCCGCACCGGTCGAACTGCTGTTGAATGGCGGCTTTGAAGCCGACGTCCAGGCCGCGGGCAGCTGGAACATTTACCCCAACCTGACCGACTGGACCGGCGGCGCCTATGGCATCGAGCTGCGCAACAACGTGGCCGGCGTGGCGGCGCAAGGCGTCAACTTTGTCGAGCTGGACACCACCCACAACAGCAGCCTGAGCCACACCGTGCTGACCAATGCCGGCCAGCAGTACACGCTGAGCTTCCAGTTCCAGGACCGCGCCGGCGTCGACACCGGATCGCAAGGCCTGGCGGTGAGCTGGGGCGGCGGCGCCGTCGCCAGCGTCAACAACTCGCTGGGCGGCGGCTGGGAAAGCCGTACCTACACGCTGACCGGCAACGGTTCGGCCATGGCCCTGAAGTTCACCGCCATCGGCGGCGACGACAGCCTGGGCACCTCGCTGGACAACGTGTCGTTGACCACCGCCGTGCCTGAGCCGGAAACCTATGCGATGATGCTGGCCGGCCTGGGCCTGGTAGGCTTTGCCGCCCGCCGCCGCAAGGCCGCCAAGTAACCGGCACACACGCCATAAAAAAACGCCCCTCGGGGCGTTTTGTCGTTTCAGGCGGCGATGCGGCCGCGCAGTTCTTCCACCGCCGCGCGCCAGTCGGCGTAATGCTCGCTGTCGGCCCACAGTTCGCGCAGCTCGGATTGCTCGGACAGGATGCGCTCGATGGCGCGGCCGGCTTTCTCGGCCAGGTCGGTGCGCACCCGGGCCTTGGGTTTGCGCGCATCCACCCACGCGTCGACCGCCGCGCTGTCTTCGCTGCGCCCGCCGCCCTTGCCCTGCAGGCGCGCCAGCACTTCAATCGCCACCAGCGCCTCGGCCGCAAACGGCGCCTCCAGCGTCTCGCCCGGATTTTCCAGCGCCATGTCCAGCGTATTTTCCACCGCCTCCAGGTTGCTGATCTGGCCCAGGTCTTCCGCCCAGTCCTGCGCATAGTCGTTGCCGAATGCCCCCACCGCCCATGTAGCCATCGTTATTGCTCCTTATGCCTTGGCCGGCTTGACCAACGGCGCATCCTTCTGCGATTTGACCACCTGCATGGCGGTGGCGATCAAGCCGCTCATCTCGCCCAGGTTGGCCGGGATGATGATCGAATTATTGGTCCTGGCCAGCTGCGAGAAGGCGCCCACGTACTGCTCGGCCACCTTCAGGTTGACGGCGTCCTCGCCGCCCGGTTCGCGGATCGCCGCACCCACCTGGCGCAGCGCGGAAGCATTGGCCTCGGCCAGCGCGACGATCGCTGCGGCCTGGCCCTGGGCGCGGTTGATGGCGGCCAGCTTGTCGCCTTCCGAGCGGGCGATCTGCGCCTCGCGTTCGCCGTTGGCGATGTTGATCTGCTCCTGCTTGCGGCCTTCCGAGGCCGAAATCAGCGCGCGCTTTTCGCGCTCGGCGGTGATCTGCGCCTGCATCGCGTGCAGGATCTCTTTCGGCGGCGTCAAATCCTTGATCTCGTAGCGCAGCACCTTCACGCCCCAGTTGGCGGCCGATTCGTCGATGGCGTTGACGATGGCGGTGTTGATATGGTCGCGCTCTTCAAACGTCTTGTCCAGTTCCATGCGGCCGATCACCGAGCGCAGCGTGGTCTGCGCCAGCTGCGTGATGGCCATGATGTAGTTGGACGAGCCGTACGAGGCGCGCATGGCGTCGGTGATCTGGAAGTACAGGATGCCGTCCACCTGCAGCTGCGTGTTGTCGCGCGTGATGCAGACCTGCGGCGGCACGTCGAGCGGGATCTCCTTCAGGATGTGCTTGTAGGCGATGCGGTCGACGAAGGGAATCACGATGTTCAGGCCGGGGCCCAGGGTGGCGTGGTACTTGCCGAGCCGCTCGACCACCCACGCATGCTGCTGCGGGACGACGTTGATGGTCTTGAAGACGAACACCAAGGCCAGGATGAAGATGATGAAGCTGACATTGCCGAAACTGATATCCATAAAACTCTCCGGTGGGTAAATCTTAAGCCGCCACGATCAGGCGGCTGCCGCGTACTTCGCGTATCGTGAATTGGCCGGGCGCCGGCGTCAGGCCCGGCGCCAGTTCGACATCCCACAGCGCGCCGCGGTACATCACGCGCGCCGCGCCGTCCTGCCAGGCCGGCACGTGCACGGTCTGGCCGATGTCCATGTTGACGTTGGGGTCGTGCTCGGCCTTGGTACGGTTGACCAGCTTGCCGAAACGGCTGCGCCGCAGCAGCGCGGTGGCGACGATGCCGACCACGGCGGCGAACAGCGTCTGCAGCGCCATGCCGAAGCCCAGCAGCGCGGCCAGCGCGCCGGACACCAGGCCGATGGCGATCATCAGCAGGTAGAACGTTCCGCTGAACAGTTCCAGTATCACGGTGGCGCCGGCGGCGACCAACCAAAAGCTCCAGTCAGCCATGATGCACTCCTCTCAGGTTTAAAAAAGCAAAAACCCCCGCTTCCCGGTGCGGGCTGCGAGGGTTTTTACGGCAAGGTGCGTTGGTATTGATAGTGTTATTTGCTACTCAATTCGATAACCCCAGTCTAAACCAATTTACGCTTGCGTCAATACTTTATTATTTTTGCAGAGCCGCCAGCTTCTGCCAGGTGTCGATGACCGAGTCCGGGTTCAGCGACATCGACTCGATGCCCTGCTCCATCAGCCAGACCGCGAAGTCCGGATGGTCGGAAGGACCCTGGCCGCAGATGCCGATGTACTTGCCCTGCGCGCGGCAAGCCTTGATCGCCATCGACAGCAGCGCCTTGACCGCAGGATCGCGTTCGTCGAAGTCGGCCGCCAGCAGCGCCATGCCGGAATCGCGGTCCAGGCCCAGGGTCAGCTGGGTCAGGTCGTTGGAACCGATGGAGAAGCCGTCGAAGTGCTCGAGGAACTGGTCGGCCAGGATGGCGTTCGAAGGGACTTCGCACATCATGATCAGGCGCAGGTCGTTCTCGCCGCGCACCAGGCCGTTCTTGGCCAGCAGGTTGACGACTTTCTCGGCCTGGCCCAGGGTACGCACGAACGGCACCATGATCTCGACGTTGGTCAGGCCCATGTCGTTACGCACGCGCTTCATGGCCTGGCATTCCATTTCGAATGCGCCGGCAAAGTCGGCCGCCAGATAGCGCGCCGCGCCGCGGAAGCCCAGCATCGGGTTTTCCTCGTCCGGCTCGTAGCGCGAACCGCCGATCAGCTTCTTGTACTCGTTGGACTTGAAGTCCGACAGGCGCACGATCACCGGTTTCGGCCAGAAGGCGGCGGCGATGGTGGCGATACCCTCGGCCAGCTTGTCGACGTAGAAGGCTTTCGGCGAGGCGTGGCCGCGCGCGACCGACTCCACCGCTTTTTTCAGGTCGGCGTCGATGTTCGGGTATTCCAGAATCGCTTTTGGATGCACGCCGATGTTGTTGTTGATGATGAACTCAAGACGCGCCAAACCAACGCCGCCGTTCGGCACCGACTGGAAGTCGAAGGCCAGCTGCGGATTGCCGACGTTGAGCATGATCTTGGTCGGCAGCTTGGGCAGCTCGCCGCGCGACACTTCCGAGATTTCGGTTTCCAGCAGGCCGTCGTAGATCTTGCCCTCGTCGCCTTCGGCGCAGGACACGGTGACGAAGGTGCCGTCCTTGAGTATCTCGGTGGCGTCGCCGCAACCGACCACCGCAGGCACGCCCAGTTCACGGGCGATGATCGCCGCGTGGCAGGTACGGCCGCCGCGGTTGGTGACGATGGCCGAAGCGCGCTTCATGACCGGTTCCCAGTTCGGGTCGGTCATGTCGGCGACCAGCACGTCGCCCGGCTGCACGCGTTCCATGTCGGCCGGGTCGTGGATCACGCGCACCGGACCGGCGCCGATCTTCTGGCCGATGGCGCGGCCCGAGGCCAGCACCGTGCCGGAGGACTTCAGCTTGAAGCGCTGCTGCACGTCGGTCGCCTTCTGCTGCGACTTGACGGTTTCAGGACGCGCTTGCAGGATGTACAGCTTGCCGTCGCGGCCATCCTTGCCCCACTCGATGTCCATCGGACGGCCGTAGTGGTTCTCGATGATGACGGCGTACTTGGCCAGCTCCACCACTTCGGTGTCGTTCAGCGAGTAGCGGTTGCGCAGCTCGACCGGCACGTCCACGGTCTTGACCGAGCGGCCAGCCTTGGCTTCGTTGGTGAACTCCATCTTCAGCAGCTTGGAGCCGATGTTGCGGCGGATGACGGGCGATTTGCCTTTTTCCAGCATCGGTTTGTGGACGTAGAATTCGTCCGGATTGACCGCGCCCTGCACCACCGTCTCGCCCAGGCCGTAGCTGGAGGTGACGAAGACCACGTCCTTGAAGCCGGACTCGGTGTCGATGGTGAACATCACGCCGGCCGCGCCCAGGTCGGAACGGACCATGCGCTGCACGCCGGCCGACAGAGCCACTTCGGCGTGGGTGAAGCCTTTGTGGACGCGGTAGGAGATGGCGCGGTCGTTGTACAGCGAGGCGAAGACGTGCTTCATCGCGTCGAGCACGTTTTCGATGCCGACCACGTTGAGGAAGGTCTCCTGCTGACCGGCGAACGAAGCGTCCGGCAAGTCTTCGGCGGTGGCCGAGGAGCGCACGGCGAACGACATCTCGGTGGCGGAATCGGCGACCAGCTGATTGTAGAAGGTCTCGATTTCCTGTTGCAGGCGTGGCTGGAACGGGGTTTCGACGATCCATTGGCGGATCTCGGCGCCCGCTTGCGCCAAGGCGCGCACGTCGTCGATGTTCAAATCGGCCAGACGGTCGGCGATGCGCTCGGCCAGCGGCTTGCCGCCGTCGACGCTGTGCGACAGGAAGTCGCGGAAGGCCTGGGCCGTAGTGGCGAAGCCGCCCGGAACCCGGACGCCGGCGCCAGCCAGTTGGCTGATCATTTCGCCTAATGAGGCGTTTTTGCCGCCGACGGATTCAACATCCGTCATGCGCAAATGTTCGAACGATGCGACATATACCGCTCCGTTGCTCTGCTCCTTCAATGCTGCGTTGGACATAATGACACCCTTTTGATGATAGAAATCTTCCAGCGAGGCGCAGACTTTGTTTCTTGTTATTCTGGTCGTCGTGCAGCACAATCTTACCTATGGCGCCCATTCTACAGCCTGCGGCTCAAATTGACGATTCACAATAATGACAGGCTTACTCTACATGACACAAGAACAACGACCTCCCCTGCCCACGGTGGCCCGCACGGTCTTCTTCGTTTCCGACGGCACCGGCATCACGGCTGAAACCTTTGGTCACTCGGTTTTGACCCAGTTCGAGCTGCGTTTCCGCCAGATACGCTTGCCCTTCATCGATACGCTGGACAAGGCGCACGACGCGGTACGAAAAATCAATGAAGCGTTTGAAACCGACGGTCAACGTCCGATTATCTTTTCGACCTTGGTCAAGACCGAGCTGTCGGACGTGATCCGCCTGTGCAAGGGCATGTACATGGACATGTTCCAAACATTTGTTGCGCCATTGGAACAAGAGCTGGGCGCCAAGTCGACCCACACCATCGGCCGCTCGCACAACATCGTCGACAGCGAGGAATACAAGAACCGCATCGAGGCGATCAATTTCTCGCTGGCGCACGATGACGGCCAGTCGCACAAGAACCTGTCGTCGGCGGACGTGATCCTGGTGGGCGTGTCGCGCTCGGGCAAGACCCCGACCAGCCTGTACCTGGCGATGCAGTACGGCATCAAGGCGGCCAACTATCCGCTGATCCCGGACGATTTCGAGCGCGGCAGGCTGCCGTCGTCGCTGTACGAGTTCAAGTCCAAGATCTTCGGCCTGACCATCACGCCGGAGCGTCTGTCGGAGATCCGCAACGAGCGGCGCGCCGGCAGCAAATACGCGGCGCTGGAAAACTGCCGCTACGAGGTCAACGAAGCGGAGATGATGATGAAGCGCGAAGGCATACGCTGGCTGTCGTCGACCACCAAGTCGATCGAGGAAATCTCCACCACCATCCTGCAAGAGATCAAGCCCAACCGGCGCGAATACTGAGATGCGCGTCATTGCGCTGCTGTTCGCCGCTTTAGCACCGGTCGCGGCGTGGGCACAGTCCACCGCCTTCGTGCATGTCAACGTGGTGCCGATGGACAGCGAGCGCGTGCTGCGCGACCAGACGGTGCTGGTCAAGGACGGCCGCATCGAGGCGGTTGGCGCGGCTTTGCCTGCGCCGGCCGGCTACCGCGTCGTCGACGGCCACGCTACGGCATGGCTGTCGCCCGGCCTGGCCGACATGCACACCCACTCCGAGACCCGCAACGACCTGGCGCTGTACCTGGCCAACGGGGTGACCACGCTGCTCAACATGGGCGGCGCGCGCGCCAACCTGGTCGACAGCATTGTGCCGGCCGTGGCGCGCGGCACGCTGCCCGGTCCCCACGTCTATGCCAGCCTGATGGTGGACGGCACGCCGGACTACAACGGCTTGCAGGTCAAGACGCCGGCGCAGGCGCGCGCGGTGGTCGACCTGGCCGCCGCGAATGGTTATGATTTCATCAAGGTGTATGTGGGGCTGGCGCCGGACGTGTTCAGCGCGCTGGCCGAAGCCGGCCGCGCCCAGGGCCTGCCGCTGGTGGGCCATGGCGTGACGGCGGTGCGGCTGGAGAGCCAGCTGGCGCAGGGCCAGGTGCTGGTCGCGCACCTGGAGGAATTCTTCTACACCTATTTCACGCCGCCCGGGGTGCAGGAAACCGATACGCCGCCCGATGAGGCGCGCATCCCCGAGGCAGTGGCCTTGGTCAAACGCCATGGCGCGGCGGTGATCGCCGACCTGGTGACCTACCATGCAATCGCCAGCCAGCTCGGTCATCCCGAAGTGCTGCGGGCGATCCTGTCCGCGCCGCAGACGGCCTACGTGGCGCAGGCCGACGTGCAGGCGTGGCGCCGCAGCAACTACGGCGGCAAGTCGGCGCGGCTGGAGGTCAAGCTGGCCTTCCTGCGCAAGCTGACCAAGGCGCTGGCCGATGGCGGCGTTGAACTGATGTCGGGCACCGATGCGCCGACCATACCCGGCGTGGCGCCGGGTTATTCGCTGCACGATAATCTTGAAGAATTGGAAAGCTCGCACCTGAGCCGCTATCAGACACTGGCGACGGCTACCAGCGCGCCGGGCGCCTTCATCGCCCGCACCAAGGGCGGCGTGCCGTTCGGCCAGGTGGCCGCCGGCTACCGCGCCGACCTGGTGCTGAGCGAGCAAAATCCATTGGATAGTTTATCGACCCTGCGCGCACCGCTGGGCGTGATGGCCGAAGGACGCTGGCGCGACCAGTCGGCGCTGGCCGAGCTGCTGGCCGGCGTGCGCGGCAGCTACCGAGACCTCAGCCGCGACGCCGTCCCAGCAACTGCGAAACGCCGAGGCAAACAGCCAATGCCGCGTTAATCATCAACAGCCAGCTGGCGTCAGGCGCGAACAGCATCATGCCGCTCAAGCTGATCTCCTGGGCAATCGGTATGTACACGGTGCACGCGGCGGCCAACAGCAAGCCAGCCGCCAGCGGCCAATAGAGCCGCAGTTTGCGCCACCGCCCTGCCGCCGGACGTGGCCGCGCAGTACGGCGCGCCAACCAGATGCCGACGGCGCACTGGGTCGCCAGCAGCACGGTCAAGGCGATCAACGACGGCGGCCAGACCGCTCTCGATCCCAGCGCGAGCGGCGTCACTCCCCTGAGATAATTGACCAACTGTGGACTGAGTTGCTGCACTACAGGGCCGGCCAGTGCATCCGAGGCGTTCAGCAGTAAGGCGAAGCCCCAACGCTGTTGCACGTCGATCCCCATCGCGCTGGTGAACTCAGGAGTTTGTCCTTCATGCGTCAGTAGTCCGGGAGCGTTGCCATCGGTCGCCCAGCCCATCGCGTAGCCGTAGCGCTGCCCGGTGTTGGCGCCGGGGCGATGCAACTCCGCCAATCCGGCTGCCGACAGGATGCGCGGTCCGCCACCCAGATGCGCGATCAGGTATGCGCCCATGTCGCGAGCTGTCGACGTCAGATACCCGGCTGGCACCAGTGTTTGCGGATACGGCAATCCATCGGCGGCAACGGCCCGGCCAAACCAGAATCGGTGACCCGTGGCCACGTCGGCATGTTCGGGCGACTGGCTGGCCGCGGCGGTGTTGCGCATGTCGAGCGGCTTGAACACATGCTCGTTCATATAGCTTGCATAGGAAGTGCCGGAAACGGCTTCAATCACGCAACCCAGTATCACGAAGTTGATATTCGAATAAGCCCAGTGCTGGCCGGGCGCCGATGCCAAACGCACGTCGGCGAGGCCGCGCACGCGACGCTCCAGCGCATCGGCGCCGGCGTAGGTATTGGCGAAATCGGTCTGGCCTTCACCGTGCGACAAGCCGCTGGTCTGGTTCAACAGATGGCGCAGCGTGATCCGCGTCGACGTTTCGGCATCTGCGACATGGAACCAGGGCAGATAGCGCTGCACCGGCGCGTCCAGTTGCAGGCGGCCAGTCTCCACCAATTGCATGATGGCCAGCGCGGTGAACGATTTCGAATTGGAGCCGATCTGGAACACCGTCTCGGCGGTCGGCCGCCGACCATTCGGTCCGCCGACGCCAAAGCCGTGCAAATGCACTATCCTGCCGTCCTCCACCACCACCAGCGCGGCGCCGGGTATGCCGGCCCTTTGCAACTCTGCTTGCAAATAGGCGTCCAACGCATCGAAACTTGCAGGCTGCGCAGCAGCCGCCACGCAAACCATCGCCATTGCCCCGAGCAGCCGGACCAGCGCTTTTAATGTTGACATTCCACTCCAATCTAATCACTGTTTAAATTAGTCTAAAGGTATAATCTGAACACTGTCAAGTTAACCGAGGCAAAGCACAATGACGACCGCGCCGCGCGCAACCTACCATCACGGCGATTTACGCTCCGCGCTGATACTCGGCGCGCAGGAACTGCTGGTCGAACAAGGCATCGAAGCCTTCAGCCTGCGCGCCGTGGCGCGGCGGGCAGGTGTCTCCCCCGCAGCGCCCGCCTATCACTTCGGCGACGCCGCCGGCCTGCTGACGGAAGTGGCGATACGCGGCTTCGACGAACTCACGCACTGCATGGCGGCCAGAACGGCTGCCGGCGCGCGCTCGCCGGTCGAGCGCCTGCATGCGATGGGACATGCCTACATCCACTTCGCATTCGCCAATCCGGCCTTGTTCCACTTGATGTTCCGGAAGGATAAGATGCGCATCACCGATGCGCTGAAAGCCAGCGCCAATGCCGCTTTTTCGCATTTGCAGGCGGCGGTGTGCGAGGCGGCCGGCATCGACGAGCAGCACATCGGCGCGGATTTGCTGGCGTCCATGCTGGCCGCCTGGTCGATGGTGCATGGTTTTGCCCATCTGGCGCTGGACGGCCAGTTCGAGCGCTTCGCAACACCCGGCACGCTGGAGGCATTCTGCGACAGTTACATCCCGCGCGCCATCAGCCAGCTGCGCCTGTTGGCGCCGGCCAGTTAGGCATCAGGCGCTGGCGACGGCCACCAGCGCGCCGGGCGCCTTCGTTGCCCGATGAAATTGATGCGATCAGGAGAAGAAACGAGGATCGTAGATCCAGCGCCTGATTGTTGTCGCCGTCATGGAGGCCACATCCGCATGCTGCGGATTAATCAGCACATTGTATTCGTCAGGCACGCTCACCGACGGCACAAGCAACAGCGCCGAACTGCCCGATGCCGCCCAGGCGTCCCCAGTCGTCCGGCTTGTCATGCCCGACGGAACCGCATCCCATCCGCCAGGCAAGGGGTCGAGCACGAGGCGCGTGTTCCAGACACTGTCGGGAACGTCGATCCGCACCAGAAAGCGATTGAATGGCAGCCCTCCATTGCGTAGGTGCAGGACTGTTTCAATGGTCGCCAAGGCGATGTTGGTAGCGCTGTAGATGAGGGGCGTGCCGATGCTGTTCCAGCGTCCGCCCGAAATCTTGGCGCCGGCGCCGGTCAGGTCATTGGCGGTATAGCTTGGCGCCTCGACGGCAATACGCCACAAGGGCGTCGTCATGCATAGGCCCCGCTCTGGCTCATGGACAGCAATTCAGCCACCAGCTTTTGCCCTTCGAAAGTGTCCATATAGCTTGCCGGCGTGGCGCCGCCAAGCGCCGGCAGCGGCTTGGCAAGCCAGTCCGCAACCCAGCGTGCCGCCTCAAAACCGGCCGGGTCGCCGGACTCCTCCACCATCGCTTGCACTTTGCCGATCAAGGTCGCCATGCCCAGGACACGCTCGGATTCGTCTTTCGACAAGGCCGTATCGTCCTTCTCTTTCCGGCTGATGGTCGCGCGGGACAGGCCCAGGCTGCCGAGCAGCAGCTCTTTGCTCATCCCCATCGTCGATGAAAGCTCACCGACCATCGAGGCCGGAATACCCTTACGTATCGCCGCAATGCGCGTTTGCGGGTCAACGCGGTAGAGGTTCTTAAGCACTTTGGAAGCTGACATGAGCATCTCCTTTGAGACAATAGTATAGCTCAAACGAGACAGGCAACAAGGCGCTCGTTCAGAAGAAATGCTGCCAGTCAGCCAGCCAGGCAGGAAATTCCTCGACCGGCATTGGCTTGGCGATGTAGTAACCCTGCGCATAGGTGCAACCCAGGCCTTGCAGAAAGTCCCAATCCTGCTTGGTCTCGACGCCGACCGCCACCGAGCGGCGGTCCAGGCTGCGCGCCAGTCCAAGACAAGAGCGCAGCACCGTGCCGATGGCCTGCTTCTTGGAAGCGCCATCGACAAAACTACGGTCTATCTTCAGTTCGGAGAACGGTATGCGTGCCAGCAGTTGCAGGTTGCTGCGGCCGGTACCGTAATCGTCAATCGCCAGGCCGAAGCCCTTCATGCGCAAGCGCAACAGGCGCTCGAGGAAATGTGGATCGGTAGTCAATACTGCCGATTCGGTCATCTCGAAGGTGATGTAATCGGGCATGATGCGATGCCGTTCGAGGCAGGCCGCGATCTGCTCCATGAACTGCGGGTGCGCCAGCGTGCCCTGGTCGACATTGATGGAAAACGAAATCGGAATGCCCTGGTCGTGCAGGGTGCGGCAGGCCGCCACCGACTTCTCGATCATGCTCCAGTCGAGGAAATCGATGCGCCGGTTTTCCTCCAGCACCTGCATGAACGACGCCGGTCCCAGCACGCCGTACAGCGGATGGCGCCAGCGCGCGAACATCTCCAGGCCCTTGACCTGACCGGTCTCCAGCTCGATCTTGGGCTGGAAGAAGGGATCGAACTCGCGCATCTGCAAGCCCTGCCCCACCTCGGCGAACGAGATCGGCGGGATTTTGACATGCGCGCCGACCGCGCGGGCCTCTTCCGGTTGCAGATAATTGGTGATGAGCGTCTCGAGCCGGCTGCCGATCACCGGCTTGCCGATCGCGCCCAGCATATTGATGCCGTAGGCCGCCGCCATGGTCTCCACGGAAAACAGCACCGCATTCGACTGCGCCCCCACCACCACCACGCCGATGCGCGATTTGGCTTCGGACAGGCGACGTATCAGCTCCAGCGCGTCCATGCCCGGCAACGCCAGGTCGATGATGGCGATATCCACTTGCGGCGTGATGCCGGCGCTGAAATGACGCAATGCAGTATGGCCGTCGGGCGCCTGCGTGATCCGGCCCACGCCCAGGTGCACCAGGATATCGGCCAGCGCATGGCGTTGTACCTGATCTCCCTCGGCCACCAGAAAGTGCAACTGCGCGATATCCATCAAAGGCTCCAATAAGTCCGTTATGACTGATTCTGCCTGACTTGCTCGAAAAAGCATACTGCCGCGCATGCGGCCACGTTCAGCGACTCCACCTGGCCCAGGTGCGGTATCACCACCTGATGGGTCGCCATCGACAGCAGGTCATCCGCCACGCCCTGCCCTTCGTGGCCGAACAGCCACGCCACCGGCTGGCGCAGGTCGACATCGTACAGGCGCTGGGTGGCGTAGCCGCTGGTGGCCAGCGAGGTCACTTTCGATGCTGCCACCAGCTGCGCCAGATCGACGTTTTCGAAAATATCGAGCACAAAGTGCGCACCCATGGCCGCGCGCAGCACCTTGGGCGACCAGCAAAACGCCGAACCGGTGCTGCAATACACCTGGGTGATGCCGGCCGCCGCCGCGCTGCGCAGGATGGAGCCGACGTTGCCGGGGTCCTGCACGTTATCGAGCAGCACCGCCGACACGGCCAGCGGCTCGGTCACGGCGCGCTCCGGCGTCTCGATCAGGAACATCACGCCGACGCCATGTTCGACCTGGCTGACGGCGTTGTACAGCGAGTCGGGCAATCCCAGCACGTGTGCGTGCTGCGCCTCCAGCCGGCCGACGATCTCCATCACTTCCGGGTTGTGCAGCGCCGATTCGCTGACCACGCACTGCTCCGGCAGGCCGCGCAGCTGCAAATAGGCCTGGCACAGGTGCACGCCGTCGAGCAAGGTGCGGCCGGACTTGCGGCGCGCCTGCGAACTGCCGGCCAGCTTGACCAGCTCCTTGTACTGCGCGTTGTCGCGCGAGGTGATGGTCTTCATGCGGCTCTCCCTGCGCGCAGCGCAAATTCTTCCAGCACCGCCCGCACCGGCGCGAACGAGCGCCGATGCACCGGCGAGGCGCCATGCTCGCGCAGGCGCTCCAGGTGCAGCGCCGTGCCGTAGCCCTTGTGCTGGTCGAAGCAGTACTGCGGATACTGCGCATGCAGCGCCACCAGCGCGGCGTCGCGCGCGGTCTTGGCCAGGATGGAGGCGGCCGAAATCGCATCGACCGTATCGTCGCCGCCGATCACCGCGATGCTCTGGATTTTCATCACCGGGCAGCGGTTGCCGTCGATCAGGGCCAGCGTCGGCACGGTGCTCAGCGCCTCCACCGCGCGCCGCATCGCCAGCATCGACGCCTGCAAAATATTGAGCTTGTCGATTTCCTCTTCCGACGCCTCGGCGATCGCCCACGCCAGCGCGTTGGCCTTGATCAGCGGCGCCAGCAGATCGCGCCTGGCTTCGGTCAGCTTCTTCGAATCGCGCAGGCCTTCGATCGGACGCGACACGTCCAGGATCACGGCCGCCGCGTACACCGGGCCGGCCAGTGGGCCGCGGCCCGCCTCGTCGACGCCGCATATGATTTCATCGGGCGAGTCGGGCAGGAAGTCGAACAGGCCGGGGTTAGTGTTTTTCACGTTGAGACTCTTAAGCTTTGATTACTTTTAGCACGGCGGCCGCGCTCTCCACCGCGCTGTTGCGCAGCAGGCTGTGATGCATGTCGGTGAAGCGCTCGACCAGCCGCAAACGATGCGGCGCCTCGCTCAGCTGCTTCCACATGGCATCCGCCAGCGCTTCGGGATTGGCGGCGTTTTGCAGCAGCTCCGGCACCAGGAACTCGCGCGCCAGGATGTTGGGCAAGCCTATCCACGGCTGGTAGCCGAAGTGGCGCAGGATCTGCCATTCCAGCTCCATCATGCGATAGGCTATCACCATCGGCTTCTTGAACAGCGCCACCTCCAGCGACGCCGTGCCCGAGGCCACCAGCACCGCGTCCGCCGCGGCGATCGCGGTATGCGATTGCCCGTCCAGCAGCTGCACGTCGACGTCCTGCAGGCCGGCCTGCGCCACCAGTTCGAGGAAGTACTGGCGCTGCCGTTCGCCCGCCATCGGCGCCACGAAACGCAGTGTACGGTCGCGTTGCCTGAGCAGCCGCGCCGCGCCGATGAAGGCCGCCGTGTTGTACTTGATCTCGGACATGCGGCTGCCCGGCATGATGGTCACCACATTGGCGTCCTCCGGGATGCCCAGCGCGCGCCGCGCGCCCGCCACGTCCGGCGCCAGCGGGATCAGCTCCGCCAGCGGATGGCCGACATACGTGACCGGCACGCCGGCCTGGCGGTAGATCTCCTCCTCGAAAGGAAACACCACCAGCATGTGCGATACCGCCTTGATGATTTTCTTGATGCGTCCACCGCGCCAGGCCCAGATCTGCGGCCCGATGTAGTGGATGGTCGGAATCCCGGCCGCCTTGAGCTGCTCTTCCAGCCCCAGGTTAAAGCCCGGATAGTCGGCGCCGATGAAGGCCGCCGGCCGCTCGGCCAGCAGCTGGTCGCGCAGCTGGTTCTGGATGCCCTTGATTTCGCGGTAGCGCGGGATCACCGCCAGCAGGCCGCGCACGGTCAGCTTGTCCATCGGCCAGTGCGATTCGAAGCCCTGCGCCATCATGTGTTCGCCGCCGATGCCGTGGAAGCGCGCCTCCGGCAGGTGCGGACGCAGGCCTGACAGCAGCCGCGCCGCCAACAGGTCGCCCGACGGCTCTCCCGCCACCAACGCCACCGACAGCGGCGCGGCAACCGGCGCCGTCAGGTCAGCGGACGATGCCACGGCTGGCGACGTTGAGGAATTCGCGCATCGAGCGGATTTGCTCGGCGGCCGCCGGCATCGCATCCTCTTCGGCCTGCAATGCGACCTTGGCCTCTTCCAGCGTCAGGCCGGAGCGGTAGATCAACTTGTACGCGGTGCGGATGCCGTTGATCTGCTCGCGCGTAAAGCCGCGCCGCTTCAGGCCTTCGATGTTGACGCCGTGGGCCTGCGCCGGGTTACCGTTCAACAGCACGAACGGCGGCACGTCCTGCGTCAGCGAGGTGCTCATGCCGACAAAGGCGTGCGCGCCGATCTTGCAGAACTGGTGCACATTGGCGAAGCCGCTCATGATCACCCAGTCGCCGATTTCGACGTGGCCTGCGATCTGCGCGTTGTTCGAGAAGATGGTGTTGCTGCCGACCTGGCAATCGTGCGCCAGGTGGACGTAGGCCGAGATCCAGTTGTCGTTGCCCAGCGAGGTCACGCCCTTGTCCTGCACCGTGCCGGTGTTGAAGGTGCAGAACTCGCGGATGGTGTTGCGGTCGCCGATGGTCAGGCGGGTCGGCTCGCCGTTCCACTTCTTGTCCTGCGGCGCGGCGCCGATCGACGAGAACTGGAAGAACTTGTTGTCGCTGCCAATGGTCGTATTGCCCTCGATGACCACGTGCGGACCGACCACGGTGCGCGCGCCGATCACCACGTTCGGACCGATCACCGAGTACGGGCCCACCTCGACGGATTCGTCGAGCTGCGCCTTCGGATCGATGATGGCGGTGGCGTGAATCTTGGCCATGATTACTTCCCTGCTGGCTGGCTGGCATCGGTGGCGCTGCGGATGGTGCACATCAATTCCGCCTCGACCGCGGTCTGGCCGTCGACTGTGCCGACCGCCTTGTATTTCCAGATGCCGCGCGCGACGCGCAGGATCTCGACGTTCATCACCAGCTGGTCGCCCGGCTCCACCGGACGCTTGAAGCGCGCGTTGTCGATGCCGACGAAGTACACCACCGAGTTCTCGTCCGGCTTGATGTCCATGGTCAGGAACGACAGAATGGCAGCGGTCTGCGCCATCGCTTCGATCATCAGCACGCCCGGCATGACCGGCTTGTGCGGGAAGTGACCGTTGAAGAATTCCTCGTTGGCGGTGACGTTCTTGATCGCGGTGATGGTCTTGCCCGACTCCCAGTCCAGCACGCGGTCCACCAGCAGCATCGGATAGCGGTGCGGCAGGTACTGCTTGATCTGGTGGATATCCATGCATTTCTTCACGCAGGTGGATTCGGAGGTAACAGGGGTCGTGGTAGTGGTCATGATTATTTCTCGTCTTGATTCGTCAATGTTTTAATTGTTTTTTCCAGCGCGCGGATTTTATCCCGCATCGTCGACAGATTGCGGACGATGGCGGCGGATTTTTCCCACTCGCTGTTCTTTGCCAGCGGATAGAAGCCGGTGTACTGTCCCGGCTCCAGGATGGAGCGCGACACCATGCTGCCCGAACCCACATGCACCTTGTCGGCGATGGTCAGGTGGCCCAGCACCATCGCCGCGCCGCCGAAGGTGCAGTACTTGCCGATCTTCGCGCTGCCGGCCACGCCGACGCAGCCGGCCATCGCCGTGTGCGCGCCGATATGGCAGTTGTGGCCGATCTGGATCTGGTTGTCCAGCTTGACGCCGTCCTCCAAAATCGTATCGGCCAGGGCGCCGCGGTCGATGGTGGTGTTGGCGCCGATGTCCACATCGTCGCCGATCACCACCCGCCCGGTTTGCGGAATCTTGATGTAGACCCCGCCCTCGTTGGCGAAACCGAAACCGTCGGTGCCGATGACGGCGCCGGAATGGATGATGCCGCGCTTGCCGATCACGCAGCGCGACTGGAAGGTCACGTTGGCGAACAAATGCGTATCCTCGCCGATGACGGCGTCGCGGCCGATGTAGCAGCCGGCGTCGATCACCGCGCGCTCGCCGATCACGGCGCCGCTCTCGATCACCGCGCGCGCGCCCACGTGGGCGCTGGCGGCGACCAGCGCGTCGGCCGCCACCACGGCGCTGGCGTGCACGCCCGGCGCCGGCACGATGGCCGTCAGCGATTCGAAATACTGCGCCGCGCGGGCGAAATACACGTACGGATTAGTGGTGACGATGCGCGCGCCTGCGTAGCCGGCGGCGATAAAAGCGTCATCGGCGGCCGACACGATCAGCGCCGCCGCCTGGCTTTGCAGCGCTTGCGCGCGCAGTTTGCTATTGCTGAGAAAGCTGATGTGCGAAACGCCGGCGTCCGTCAGTGGCGCGATCCCGGTCACTTCCAGGTTCGCATCCCCCACCAACTGCCCGCCGAGGCGTTCGACCAATTCCCCTAGTCGAGTGCCCATCGGGTGATCCAATCTTGATGTGTTTTACTTGTCTTTGTCCAGCGCGGCCAGCACTTTGTCGGTGATGTCGATGCGCGGGCTGGCCCAGACCGCATCCTGCAGGACGATGTCGAAACCTTCCACCGCCGCCATCTGCTTGATGATCTTGGTGGCCTTTTCCGAGATCGCCTGGCGTTCCTCGTTGGTGCGCTGGTTCAGGTCTTCGCGGAACTCGCGCTGGCGGCGCTGGTATTCCTTATCCAGCTCGAACACGTCGCGCTGGCGCTTGACGCGGTCCGCCTCGGCCAGCGACGGCACATCCTTTTCCAGCTTTTCCGACGCCGCCTTCAAGCGCCCGGCCATATCCTGCATGGCCTTCTCGCGGCTCTTGAACTCCTCTTGCAGCTTCTCGCCGGCCAGCTTGGCCAGCTTGGATTCGTTGTAGATGCGCTCAGGGCTCAGCCACGCGATGCGCGAGGCCGAGGTCTGGGCCTGCACCGGCGCCAATGCACACCAGCCCAGTGCAAGCACGGCGAGAGATTTGGTCAGGGTAGCGGACGCAGTCTTCAACTTGTTTCTCCGAAGTAAATATCAATACTCAATGCCATCGCAATGTCTATCCGCCGCCTTAGAAGCCGGTACCCATCTGGAACTGGAAGCGTTCCAGGCGGTCGCCCGGCTTGGCGTTCAAAGGCTTAGCATAACTCAACTTGAGCGGACCGACCGGCGAAATCCAGCTGATGCCCAGGCCCGACGAGTAGCGCAGCTCGGAAGCGCGCATCTTCGCGCCTTCCTGGTAGACCTGGCCGGAATCGAGGAAACCGAACCAGCGCAGGCTGCGGTCCTGGCCCGAGCCGGGGAACGGCAGCTGCAGTTCGGCGGTGCCGATCAGGCGCGAGGCGCCGCCCAGCGCATCGCCGTACACCTGGTCGACCGCGCCCAGCGAGGAGCTCAGGTAGCCGCGCACCGAACCGATGCCGCCGCCGTAGAAGTTCTTGAACACCGGGTAGCTGCTGTTGCCCAGGCCATGACCATAATCGATCTCGCCCTTCAACGCCAGCGTCACCTTGGAGAACAACGGCTTGTACCAGTGGTGTTCATAGACCGCGCGGTAGTACTTCTGCTGGCCGATCAGGTCCAGTTCCAGGTTGGCGCGCTGGTAGCGGCCCACGGTCGGCGTCAGCGCCGAGTCGCGGCTGTCGCGCGCCCATGCCGCCGTCAGCGGCACGGCGTTGGTCGAGGCGGTGCCGATGCCGTCCGGCGAGCCGGTAATGGTGGTCACGTATTCCTTGAAGCGCACCGGCGAGGTGGCGTCGGTGGAGATGCGCGAGCGTTCCAGGCCGATGCCGAAGAACACCGTGTCGACTTCCGAGAACGGCACGCCGTAGCTGATGCGGCCACCCTGCTGGCGGATGGTGTAGCTGCCGATGTTGAGCGCCGGCGGCTGCTGCGTGCGCAGGTAGACCTCGTACGAACGCGAGATGCCGTCGTCGGTGTAGTACGGGTCGGTCTGCGAGAACGACAGCGTGCGGCTGTACTTCGAGGTGTTGAACTCGATGCCGACGGTGGTGCCCGAACCGGCGAAGTTGGCCTGCTGGATCGCCGCCTGGAAGGTGAACTTCTCGGACTGCGAGAACGCGCCGCCGATCTGGAAGTTACCGGTCGGCTTCTCGACCACGGTCAGGTTGACGTCGACCTGGTCGGACGTGCCCTGGGCTTCCGGCGTGTCGATGGTCACGTCCTTGAAGTAGCCGAGGCGGTCGACGCGGTCGCGCGAGAGCTTGATCTTGTTGGCGTCGTACCACGACGACTCGAACTGGCGGAACTCGCGGCGAATGACTTCGTCGCGGGTGGTGGTGTTGCCGGCGATGTTCATGTGGCGCACGTAGGCGCGCTTGCCCGGATCGATGAAGAAGGTGAAGGCGACTTCGCGCTTCTTCTGGTCGATCTCCGGATTGGCGTTGACGTTGGCGAAGGCGTAGCCGAAGGTGCCCAGGCGATCGGAGATCAGCTTGTTGGTGGCGGTCAGGCGTTCGCCGGAATAGGTTTCGCCCGGATGCAGCAGCACCAGCGAACGCAGTTCCTCTTCGCGGCCGAAGGTCTCGCCTTCGAACTTGATGCCGGAGACCTTGTACTTCTCGCCTTCGGTGATGTTGATGGTGATGTAGATGTCCTTCTTGTCCGGCGTGATCGACACCTGGGTCGATTCGATCTGCATCTCGATGTAGCCGCGATTCAGATAGTAGGACTTGAGCGACTCGATATCGCCGGTCAGCTTGGTCTTGGAATACTGGTCGGCCTTGGTGTACCAGCTGAACCAGCCGCCGGTGTTCAGGGCCAGCTGGTCCTTGAGCTCCTTGTCCGAGAACACCTTGTTGCCGACGATGTTGATCTGCTTGATCTTGGCGATGTCGCCCTCGTCCACCGCGAAGGTGATGTTGACGCGGTTACGCTCGATCGGGGTGACGGTGGTGACGATCTTGACGCCATACAGGCCGTGCGACAGATACTGGCGCTTCAGTTCCTGCTCGGCGCGGTCGACCGAGGCCTTGTCGAAAATCTTGGTCTCGCCGACGCCGATGTCTTTCAGCGCCTTGACCAGCGTGTCTTTTTCAAATTCCTTGGTGCCGGTGAACTCCACCTTGGAGATGGCCGGGCGTTCCTCGACCAGCACCACCAGCACGCCGCCGTCGGCTTCCAGCTTGACGTCCTTGAAGAAGCCGGTGGCATACAGCGCCTTGATGGCGGTGATCGATTTGTCGTCGTTGAAGGTCTCGCCGACCCGCACCGGCAGGTAGCTGAAGACCGTACCGGCTTCCGTACGCTGGATCCCTTCGACGCGGATGTCTTTGATGACGAAGGGCTCGATGGCCATGGCACTGCCGGCGCACAGCGCCAGGACAGCGGCGCCGATCAGGCTGCGGCGAAAGGAAGATGAAGTAATACGGTCAGAATATAATTTCATTGGGGTTATTCAATGGCTAAATCAACGAACTACTTTTATATACAAAGCGAGCCTGCTACAGCAGCCGCGCGACGTCGTTAAACACCGCCAGCAGCATCAACGTCAGTAACAAGCCCATGCCCAGGCGCTGCGCAATCTCACCAAAACGCTCCGGCACAGAACGCCCAGTTAAAACTTCCAGCGAATAATACAGCAAATGCCCCCCATCTAGAACGGGAATTGGTAGCAAATTCATTACCCCCAAACTGATGCTGATGAAGGCGATGAAGCTCAAATAGCTGGCCGCGCCCATTCGTGCGGTCTGCCCGGCATAATCGGCGATGGTGATCGGGCCGGTGACGTTCTTCAGCGAGACCTCGCCGGTGATCATCTTGCCGATCATTTTGAGCGTCATGGTGCAGGTATCCCATACCCGCGCCAGCGCCTTGCCGACGGCCGCGATCGGGGATGATGGCACGGTGATCATATCCGGCTGCTGTGCGACGTAAGCGCTGATCTTACCGACTGTTACAGTTCCCTTACCGGTTTTTGCCTCGCCCCTCTCGCCCTGTGCCAATTCGGCCTGCGGCACCATCGGCAGCACCAGCTGCTGGCCGGCGCGGCGCACCGCCACCTGCACCGTCTTGCCGGCCGAGGCGCGGATGATGTCGATGAAGGCGATGCCGTCGCCGACAGGCGTGCCGTCCACCGACAGCAGCAGGTCGCCCTTGAGCAGGCCGGCGCGCGCGGCGGGACCGCCGGCCAGCACTTCCTGCACCACCGGCGCCGGGCGGCCCACGCCCACACCGAGCTTGCCCGGCACGTCGCCTTCCAGGTCCAGCGTCGCCAGCACCTCGGCCGGCAGCACGAAGCTGAAGCGGCCCTGCCCCACGCGCTCGACGGCGATGCGCGCTTCTTTTTTATCGATGGCGGCCTGTATCAGGTTCCAGCGCAGTTCGGACCACACGGCCACCGGCTGCTCGTTGACGGCGGTGACCACGTCGCCGCTGCGCAGGCCCGCGCGCCAGGCGGCGGTAGGCGCGGCGCCCGCAGTTGCAGCCTCGCTGGCGCGCACGCTGATCTTGCTGGTCGGCTCTTCCACGCCATGCATGTACAAGCCTGCAAACAGCACGATCGCAATCAGGAAATTGGCCAACGGGCCGGCGGCCACGATGGCGATGCGCTTCCACACGTTCTGGCGGGTGAATTCGCGTTTCAGATCCTCTGGCGGCAGATCGCCCAGATCGCCCTCGCGCGAGTCGAGCATCTTGACGTAGCCGCCCAGCGGCAGCGCCGACACCGCCCACTCGGTCTGGTCAGGCCCGAAACGGCGCGACCACACCACCTTGCCCATGCCGACCGAGAAACGCAGCACCTTCACCCCGCACCAGCGCGCCACCAGGTAGTGCCCCAGTTCGTGGAAGATGACCAGGGAGCCCAGGCAGACGACAAATGCCAGCACGGTTTGCAGGAAGTTCATTTTGCCAGTCCGGCGATATAGGTTTCGGCGGCGGCGCGCGCCAGCGCGTCCTGCGCCATCACGGCGGCGATGCTGTCGGCGGCGCCATGCGGCAGCGCCTCCATCACATGCGCGCTCACGCGGTCGATCTGGCGGAAGCCGATCCGCAGGTCGAGGAAGGCCTGAACGGCGATCTCGTTGGCCGCGTTCAGCAGCGCCGGGGCGGTGCCGCCGGCCTTGAGCGCCTCGAAGGCCAGCGCCAGGCAGGGGAAGCGGTTGAAGTCGGGACGTTCGAATTGCAGCGTGGCGATCTGCGTCAGGTCCAGCTGCGCCACGCCCGATTCGATGCGCTCCGGGTAGGCCAGCGCATGCGCGATCGGGGTGCGCATGTCCGGGTTGCCCAGCTGCGCCAGCACCGAACCGTCGACATACGACACCATCGAATGGATCACCGACTGCGGATGGATGACCACCTCGATCTGTTCCGCCGGGGCGCCGAACAGCCAGTGCGCCTCGATCACCTCCAGGCCCTTGTTCATCATGGTGGCCGAATCGACCGAGATCTTGCGGCCCATCGACCAGTTGGGGTGCTTGCAGGCCTGCTCCGGCGTCACCGCGTCCAGCGTGGCGACGTCGCGCGTCAGGAACGGGCCGCCGGAAGCGGTCAGCAGGATCTTGGCGATGCCGGCCTTCTGGTCGCGCACCGCCGGCACGCGGCCGCCGAACTGCGGCATGCCCTGGAAGATCGCATTGTGTTCGCTGTCGATCGGCAGCAGCACCGCGCCCGCCGCGTGGGCGGCGTCGATGAACAGCTGGCCGGACATCACCAGCGCTTCCTTGTTGGCCAGCAGGACCTTCTTGCCGGCGCGGGCCGCGGCCAGCGTCGGCGCCAGGCCGGCGGCGCCGACGATGGCCGCCATCACGCTGTCGACTTCGGGCGCGCTGGCGATGCTGCACAGCGCCGCCTCGCCATATTCCACTTCGGTGTTGACGCCGGCGGCGCGCAGCAGCGCCGTCAGCGCGCTGGCGCCGGCCGCCGTGCCGACCACCGCGCGCGCGGGACGGAACGCGATGCACTGGGCCGCCAGCTCGTCGACGCGGCTATGCGCCGACAGGGCGTAGACGGCATAGCGCTCGGGATGACGGGCGAGCACGTCCAGCGTGGACACGCCGATCGAACCGGTGGCGCCAAGGATGGTGATGCGTTGCATAGTTATTCTTTCAGAACCAGGAGCCGATCAGCGCGGCCAGCGGCAGGACCGGGATCAAGGCGTCGATACGGTCAAGCACGCCGCCGTGGCCCGGCAGCAGGTTGCTGCTGTCCTTGATGGCGGCGCGGCGCTTGAGTTGGGATTCGAACAGGTCGCCGATCACCGACGCGGCGACGATCAGCAGCAGCACCAGCAGGGCCAGTGCCCAGCCGAAGCGCGCCTGCAATTGGACCGCGAAGGTGTCCTGCAGCCACGGCTGGCCGGCGGCCAGCAGCACGCTGGCGGAGGCGATCACCAGCACGGCGACGCCGCCGCCGATGGCGCCTTCCCAGGATTTGCCCGGCGAGATGGACGGCGCCAGCTTGCGCTTGCCGAAGGCCTTGCCGGAGAAGTAGGCGCCGATGTCGGCGATCCACACCAGCACCATCACCGACAGCAGGTAGACCGCCGAGTGCTGGTACAGGCTGACGATGGCGAAGAAGCAGGCGAAGATGGCGAAGCTGAAGGTGATGGCCAGCGACCAGTTGGCCGCGCCGGCCAGCGGCGGCAGGCCCAGGCCCAGCGACGGCGCATAGCGGATCAGCCACAGCAGGCAGGCCGCGCCGTACAGCGCGGTCAGCGCGCCCGGCTTGCCCGAATGCTGCAGCAGGAACACGAACAGCACGGCGCCGGCCACGCCGACCACGCGCGCGCGCATGGCGGACAGGCCGAACAGGCGGGCGCCCTCCCACATCGCGGCGCCCAGGAACAGCGTGACGACGACGGCAAACGCTGGGAAATAGTTGAAGAACAGGACCGGCAGCAACACCGCCAGCAAGACCACAGCGGTAATAATCCTAGTTTTCAGCATCAGCTTTTCTTTTCCGCCAGTTGCGCGCCGGTGCGGCCGAAGCGGCGTTCCCGATGCTGGTAGGAGGCAATCGCCTCGTCGAGGCTCTCGATCGAGAAATCGGGCCAGTAGGTATCGGTGAAGAACAGTTCGGTGTAGGCGAGCTGCCACAACAGGAAATTGGAGATGCGCTGCTCGCCGCCGGTGCGGATGAACAGGTCGGGCTCGGGCGCGTAGGCCATCGCCAGGTGCGGCGCCAGCTGCTCCTCGGTGAAGTTGGTGGCGCCGGGATGGGCTTGCACCATCTGGCCGACCGCCTGCATGATGTCCCAGCGGCCGCCGTAGTTGAAGCAGACCGTCAAGGTCATGCGGGTGTTGCCGGCGGTCTTGCGCTCGGCGGCGGCGATCATGCCGCGCAGCTTTTCGTCGGCGCGGCCGAGCTCGCCAACCACGCGCAGGCGGATGTTATTGGCGTGCAGCTTGGAGACTTCGCGCTCGAGCGCCGTCACGAACAGGCGCATCAGCAGGGACACTTCCTCTTCCGGGCGGCGCCAGTTTTCGGAGCTGAAGGCGAACAGGGTCAGGTACTCGACGCCGCGGCGGGCGCAGGCCTCGACCGAGGTGCGCACGGCGTCCACGCCCTTGACGTGGCCGGCCACGCGCGGCAGGTAGCGCTTGGTGGCCCAGCGCCCATTGCCATCCATGATGATCGCGACATGGCGCGGCACGGACGGTGCGTCTGGAACCTCAGTAGTCGAACTCGTATATTTCATGAAAACTTTGGTGCCAAAGTATAAAGTATTGCAGGTGTGACGCAAAAAGACAAGGCGCCAGCGCTAACCCGAACCCCGGCACATCGGCGGGGTCAGACCCCGCATGGGGTCTGCCCCCTCGACCACGGAAGGAGATCAGCTGCTGGCGCCTATGGGTTTTAAACCGTCAGAACTTCTTTTTCTTTCTCTGCGACCATCTTGTCGATGTCGACGATGAACTTGTCGGTCAGCTTCTGCACCTCGTCGGTGCCGCGGCGCTCGTCGTCTTCCGAGATCGCCTTGTCCTTGACCAGCTTCTTCATGCCTTCATTAGCATCGCGGCGGATGTTGCGGACGGCGATTTTCGCGTCTTCCGCTTCGCTCTTGACCAGCTTGACCATTTCCTTGCGGCGTTCTTCGGTCAGCGGCGGGGTCGGCACGCGGATCATGTCGCCCTGCGCCGACGGGTTCAAGCCCAGGTCCGCATCGCGGATGGCTTTCTCGATGGTGGCGGCCATCTTCTTCTCGAACGGCTGCACACCGATGGTGCGGGCGTCGATCAGGGTCACGTTGGCGACCTGGGTCAGCGCGGTCGGCGAACCGTAGTACTCGACCTGCACGTGGTCCAGGATGCCGGTGTGGGCGCGGCCGGTACGAACCTTGGCCAGATCGGCGCGCAAGGTTTCCAGCGATTTGGTCATGCGTTCTTGCGCATTCTTTTTAACGTCAGCTACGGACATTGCTGCTCTCCTGTAATCGAAATATTGTTTAAACGTGAACCAGTGTACCCTCATCCTCGCCCATGATGACGCGCATCAGCGCGCCCGGCTTGGTAATGGAGAACACTTTGATCGGCAGTTTCTGGTCACGGCACAGCGCGAAGGCGGTGGCGTCCATGACCTGCAAATGCTTGGCGATGGCTTCGTCGAAAGTAATGGAGCTGTACAGCGTGGCGTTGGCATCCTTCTTCGGATCGGCGGTGTAGACACCGTCGACCTTGGTGGCCTTGAGCACGATCTCCGCGCTCATCTCCGAACCGCGCAGCGCCGCTGCGGTGTCGGTGGTGAAGAACGGGTTGCCGGTGCCGGCCGCAAACACCACGACCTTGCCTTCTTCCAGATACTGCAGGGCCTTCGGGCGCACATACGGCTCGACCACCTGCTCGATGCCGATCGCCGACATCACGCGGGCGGTGATACCGACATGGCGCATCGCGTCGGCCAGGGCCAGCGCGTTCATGACGGTGGCCAGCATGCCCATGTAGTCGGCGGTGGCGCGGTCCATGCCTTGCGCCCCGGGGGCGACGCCACGGAAGATGTTGCCGCCGCCGATAACGATCGCCAGTTCCACGCCCAGTTTCGCGACCTCTGCCACGTCGGCGACCATCCGTTCGATCGTGCCGCGGTTGATGCCGTAAGGATCATCGCCCATCAGGGCTTCGCCGGACAATTTGAGGAGGACGCGCTTGTAGGCTGGTTTTGACATGAGACGAGGCTCCTAAGTTGGGTTGATTCGGGTAAGGCTGCCGGCGCCTATGATACCTTGGTCGGCGCCGGGAACGACTGAATGACTTGCTGTGCTACGGGTAAAACTTTGGTCGGGCTAAAAAAACGGGCCTCTCGGCCCGTTTTCTTTGGTATTACGCTCCCTGGGAAGCAGCCATCTGTGCGGCTACTTCTGCGGCGAAGTCGTCAACCTTCTTCTCGATGCCCTCGCCTACCACGTACATGGCAAAGGCTTTAACGGTGGTCGATTTTTCTTTCAGCATCTGCTCGATCGATTGCTTGTCGTTTTTCACGAAAGCCTGGTTCAGCAGCGATACTTCTTTCAGGTACTTCTGTACCGAGCCTTCCAGGCGCTTGGCCAGGATTTCCGGCGATTGCGCTGGTTTGCCTTCGGCAACAGCTTTGGCTGCATCTTCTTCAGCTTTCAGTTTTGCAACCGAACGCTCTTTTTCGATCAGTTCCGCTGGAACCTGCTCGGACGACAGCGACACTGGCTTCATTGCAGCGATGTGCATGGCCACGTCTTTACCAACTTGCTCGTCGGCGCCGTCGAAGTCGACGATCACGCCGATGCGCGCGCCGTGCAGGTACGATGCCAGCTTGCCGGTGGTTTCGAAACGCTGGAAGCGGCGGATCGACATGTTTTCGCCGATTTTACCGATCAGTGCTGCGCGCACTTCGTCCAGGGTCTTGCCGTCCAGCGGCAGTGCCAGCAGCGCGGCGACGTCGGCCGGGTTGTGCTCGACAACCAGGCGTGCGGCGTTGTTTGCCAGGGCCAGGAAGTCGTCGTTTTTCGCGACGAAGTCGGTTTCGGAGTTGACTTCAACCAGCGCGCCTACGCCGCCGGCGATGAAGGTTGCTACAACGCCTTCGGCGGTGATGCGTGCCGATGCTTTCGATGCCTTGCCGCCCAGTTTGACGCGCAGGATCTCTTCAGCACGACCCATGTCGCCTTCAGCTTCGGTCAGTGCTTTTTTGCATTCCATCATAGGCGCGTCAGTCTTCGCGCGCAGTTCGCCTACCATTGCTGCAGTAATAGCTGCCATGTGATTCTCCTGTATTCGGTGTTCGGGTGGGGTGGTGAGCGCTGCTCAAACCACTTATGTTAAAAAAAAGGGGGAGCTGTTGGCCACCCCTTTTCCTTACAGCTTGTTACGAACGATTAAGCCTGTTCGTTAACTTCGACGAATTCGTCGCCAGCTGCGGCTTTAACCATTTCAACTACTTCGTTACCGGCAGCAGCACGGCCTTCCAGGATGGCATCTGCCACGCCGCGGGCGTACAGAGTGATGGCTTTCGACGAGTCATCGTTGCCTGGAATGACGAACTGAACGCCTTCTGGCGAGTGGTTGGTATCGACCACGCCGATAACTGGGATGCCCAGTTTTGCGGCTTCGGTGATGGCGCCTTTATGGTAGCCAACGTCAACGACGAAGATTGCGTCAGGAACGCCGCCCATGTCCTTGATGCCGCCGATCGATTTTTGCAGCTTGATCATTTCGCGTTGGAACATCAGCGCTTCTTTTTTCGACAGCTTCTCAACCGAACCGTCTTCGATGGTAGCTTCCATGTCTTTCAGGCGCTTGATCGAGGTCTTGATGGTCTTGAAGTTGGTCAGCATGCCGCCCAACCAGCGTTGGTCGACGAAAGGAACGCCTGCGCGTGCTGCTTCAGCAGCAATGATTTCGCGCGCTTGACGCTTGGTGCCGACCATCAGGATGGTGCCACGGTTCGAAGCGACCTGTTTCACGTGCTTCATCGCTTCTTGATACATACCCATCGTCTTTTCCAAGTTGATGATATGGATCTTGTTGCGGTGACCGAAGATGAACGGAGCCATCTTTGGGTTCCAGAAACGGGTTTGGTGACCGAAGTGGACACCGGCTTCCAGCATTTCGCGCATAGTTACGGACATATTAAACTCCAGGGTTGGGTCTGGAATCCGATCAGTCACCATATAGGCACCCTTGTCGACCGGATTCGCGTTTATTAATGTGGATTTCCACGGGATTTTTGCAACATTGCTCAAAACCGAATTCAAGCAACCCGAGATTCTACCCTGAAAACAGCCACTTAGGCAAGCATCACACGCCCACCGCCACCCCGCGCCTCAAATTGGTGCGCCGCTCCCGGCTTTGCACCTTCTTGTTACATATCAACTAAAAGTGTAAGTTTTTAAGCATCAGTATCGGAGTTGTAATATCATTGCGAAAATTAAAATTACATCTGAATAATAAATATTGATTTGCAATACACAAATCCTTGATAAAGGTACAACGCCATGTCCATCCTGTTAGCGGTAACGCTTGCCGCAGCCTCCACTGTTCAGCCTAGCTGCTCCTGGGATCGCCCTGGCGCCAATCCGTACACCGGCAAGACCGCTGCGGCCATCGACCGCTACACCGACATCCCGGAGGCCGTGCGCAGGACCCTCAAGCGCCGCATGGAAGAAGGCCAGTCCGACGACAAGGTCACCATCACCCGCGACGGCATCAGCGGCAAGAACCAGTACGACCCGGCCATCCGCGACATGCACTTCGGCGCCGCCTCGGTGTGCGCCACCGTCACCCGCAGCAAATGGGACGAGAAGCGCCAGGAACCGGGCGCCGTCTACTGCGTCGACCGGCACTGCATCCTGGTGCCCAAGATTTGCGGCAACGTCAGCCGGATCAACCGGCTGCCCGCCGCCGTCGCCAAGACGCCCGCCGCACCGCCGCCCGTCGCCGCCAAACTGGCTGACAAACTGGGCGCCAAGGACCTGGGCCTGGCCGACGCCGACAAGCAAGAGCCTGAGGAGTTGACCGAACAGGAATTGGCCGAGCGCGACCTGCGAGAGCGTCAACAGCGCCAGGCCGCCGACAAGGCAGCCCAGCTCAACGGACAACCGGAAGGCGTGGAAGTGTTCGACCTCGGCGACGACGACACCACCGGCCTGCTGGCGGACGGACGCTTGCACCCACTCCCGGGACGCCTCCCCGACGACGACGACCGACCCTTGCCTGCGGCCACCCCGGTGCCTGAAGCCGGCACCTGGGCCATGTTGCTGGCCGGCCTGGGCCTGCTCGGCGTGGTGGCGCGCCGCCGGCGCGCCGGCTCCGGCCAGGGCTAGAACGCCCGGCGCGCCGGCCCGAGCGTGGCGCCCACGCGCCACACCGGGCACCATCCTTGCATTCCCGAGCGGGGCCGCCCCGCGTCGTTTATAATTTCGACATATTTGCACGCCGCGAGCCGATTCCATCCGCTCGCCGCCTGCGTTTTTACCGTTTACTTTGCTGATTGCGATCCATTATGTCTATTTCCATTAAATCCGCCGAAGATATCGCCGGCATGCGTGTGGCCGGCCGCCTGGGCTCCGAGGTGCTGGACTACATCACGCCCTTCGTCAAGCCGGGCGTGACCACGGGCGAACTGGATCGCCTCTGCCACGAATACATGGTCAACGTGCAGGGCACCATCCCGGCGCCGCTGAACTACTGCCCGCCGGGCTACACGCCCTACCCCAAAGCCATCTGCACCTCGGTCAACGACGTCATCTGCCACGGCATCCCGGGCGACAAGGTGCTGAAAAACGGCGACGTGGTCAACCTCGACATCACCGTCATCAAGGACGGCTACCACGGCGACAACAGCCGCATGTTCTTCATCGGCGAACCGTCGATCCTGGCCAAGCGCCTGTCCGACATCACCTACGAATGCATGTGGCTGGGCATCGCCAAGGTCAAGGCCGGCGCGCACCTGGGCGACATCGGCCACGTGATTCAGCAGCACGCGGAGAAAGCCGGCTACAGCGTGGTGCGCGAATTCTGCGGCCACGGCATCGGCAAGATCTTCCACGAAGAGCCACAGGTGCTGCACTACGGCCGTCCCGGCACGCTGGACGAGCTGCAGGCGGGCATGATCTTCACCATCGAGCCGATGATCAACGCCGGCAAGCGCGAGATCCGCGAAATGGGCGACGGCTGGACCATCAAAACCAAGGACCGCAGCCTGTCGGCCCAGTGGGAACACACCATCCTGGTCACCGAGACCGGCTACGAAGTGCTGACGCTGTCGGCCGGCAGCCCGCCGCCGCCGGCCTTCATCACCAACGCCAGCGCCGTAGCCGCCTAAGCCCGGCATGACGACGGCGGCGATGAAGAAGGAACTGCGCGAACAACTGAAGCGCCAGCTGAAGGCCGACCGCCAGGTCGTCATCGCCGGCTTCCAGGCCGACGGCATGCCGGAAAAGCTGCTGCGCAGCCTGCGCCAGAGCGTCGACGCGGTGCTGACCACGGCCTGGCACGAAGCCCGGCTGCCGGCCAACACCGCGCTGGTCGGCGTCGGCGGCTACGGCCGCGGCGAGCTGTTCCCCTATTCCGACGTCGACCTCTTGATCCTGCTGGAAAAAGCGCCGGACGCCGCCACCACCGGCAAGCTGGAAGAACTGGTGCAGCTGCTGTGGGACCTGGGCCTGGAAATCGGCCACAGCATCCGCACGGTGGACGAGTGCCTGAGCGAATCGGCGGCCGACATCACGGTGCAAACCAGCCTGCTCGAAGCGCGCCTGATCTGCGGCGACGAGCCGCTGTTCCAGCAACTGCAACAGCGCTACCAGGCGGCGATGGACCCGCGCGCCTTCTACCACGCCAAGGTGCTGGAGATGCGCCAGCGCCACGCCAAGTACGAAGACACCGCCTTCAGCCTGGAGCCGAACTGCAAGGAAAGCCCGGGCGGCCTGCGCGACCTGCAGGTGATCCTGTGGATGGTCAAAGCCGCCGGCCTGGCCAACTCCTGGCGCACGCTGGCCACCAGCGGCCTGATCACGCAGACCGAAGCCAAGCAGCTGATGGAAAAGGAACGCGCCTTCAAGGACATCCGCGTGCGCCTGCACCTGCACGCCGGCCGGCGCGAGGACCGGCTGGTGTTCGACGTCCAGACCGCGATCGCCGAATCGCTGGGCCTGACCGCCACCGGCAGCGGCGTCAACATGCGCCGCGCCAGCGAATACCTGATGCAGCGCTACTACTGGGCCGCCAAGACCGTCACCCAGCTCAACACCATCCTGCTGCAGAATATCGAGGAACGGCTGTTCCCGAAAGCGGGCGTGCCGGTGCGCATCAACGAGCGCTTCAACGACGTCAACGGCCTGATCGACATCAGCGACGACGACACCTTCGCCACCACGCCGTCGGCGATGCTGGAGATCTTCGTGCTGATGACGGAGCGTCCTTCGCTGCAAGGCATGACCTCGCGCACCATGCGCGCGCTGTGGCACGAGCGCTTCAAGATCGACGCCGCCTTCCGCGCCGATCCGGTCAACCGCGCGCTGTTCCTGCGCATCATGCAGGCGCCGGTGGGCATCATCCACGCGCTGCGCCGCATGAACGACCTGTCCATCCTGGGCCGCTACCTGCCCAACTTCCGCAAGATCGTCGGCCAGATGCAGCACGACCTGTTCCACGTCTACACGGTGGACCAGCACATCCTGATGGTGGTGCGCAATATGCGCCGCTTCACGATGGCCGAGCACGCGCACGAATACCCGTTCTGCAGCCAGCTGATGGCCAACTTCCCGCAACCGTGGCTGCTGTACCTGGGCGCGCTGTTCCACGACATCGCCAAGGGCCGCGGCGGCGATCACTCCAAGCTGGGCACGGTCGACGCCGAGCAGTTCTGCCTCGAACACGGCGTCAGCGCCGAGGATACCGAGCTGGTGGTGTTCCTGGTCGAAAACCACCTGACCATGTCGCAGGTCGCGCAGAAGCAGGACTTGTCGGACCCGGACGTCATCGCCGCCTTCGCCAAGGTGGCCAAGGACGAGCGCCACCTGACGGCGCTGTACCTGCTGACGGTGGCCGACATCCGCGGCACCAGCCCGAAAGTGTGGAACGCCTGGAAGGCCAAGCTGCTCGAAGACCTGTACCGCATCACCTTGCGCGTGCTGGGCGGCGAGCCGCACAGCGCCGACCACGAACTGAAGCACCGCCAGCAGGAAGCGCTGGCCACGCTGCGCCTGTACGGCCTGCCACCGGACGCGCACGAAGCATTCTGGAAGCAGCTCGACGTCGCCTACTTCCTGCGCCACGACGCCTCCGACATCGCCTGGCAGACCCGCGCGCTGTACGACCGCTTCACCAGCGACAAGCCGGTGGTCAAGTGCCGGCTGGCGCCGATCGGCGAAGGCTTGCAGATCGCCGTCTATATCAAGGACCAGCCGGACCTGTTCGCGCGCATCTGCAGCTATTTCGACCGCAAGAACTTCAGCATCCTGGACGCCAAGATCCACACCACGCGCCACGGCTACGCGCTCGACACCTTCCTGGTCACCGAGCAAAGCTTCGCCAAGAGCTACCGCGACATCATCAGCCTGATCGAGCACGAACTGTGCGCGCTGCTGACCAACCCGGAGCCGCTGCCGGCGCCGGGCAAGGGCCGGCTGTCGCGCCTGTCGCGCACCTTCCCGATCCAGCCGACGGTGGACCTGCGCCCGGACGAGCGCGGCCAGTACTACCTGCTGTCGGTGGCCGCCAACGACCGCACCGGCCTGCTGTACTCGATCGCCAACGTGCTCACCAAGTACAAGATCAACCTGCACACCGCCAAGGTCATGACCCTGGGCGAGCGCGTCGAGGACGTGTTCCTGATCGACGGCGCCACGCTCAACAACGCCCGCAGCCAGATCCAGCTTGAAACCGACCTGCTGGACGCGATCAAGGTATAAACTGAACACCAACCGCGTCATTCCCGCGTGCGCGGGAATGACGGATCCCGCATTGACCTTTTAATACAGAAAAACGCATCATGTCCGAAGAATTATTACGCCTGTCCAAACGCATGTCCGAACTGGGCCTGTGCTCGCGCCGTGAGGCCGACGAGTGGATAGCGCGCGGCTGGGTACGGGTAGACGGCCAGGTCGTCTCCGAACTCGGCACCAAGATCTACCCGAGCCAGCGCGTCACCGTCGAGCGCCAGGCCGCCGCCGAGCAGTCCAAGCGCGTGACCGTGCTGATCAACAAGCCGATGGGCTACGTCAGCGGCCAGGCCGAAGACGGCTACCAGCCGGCCGTGGTGCTGATCAAGCCGGAGAACCGCTGGCCAGACGATCCGTCGCCGGAAATCTTCCACCCTACCCAACTGCGCTCGCTGGTGCCGGCCGGCCGCCTGGACATCGACTCGGTCGGCCTGCTGGTGCTGACCCAGGACGGCCGCGTGGCCAAGCACCTGATCGGCGAAACCACCGACGTCGACAAGGAATACCTGGTGCGCGTCGAGTACACCAAGCCCGGCAAGCTGCCGGACAGCGACCTGAAAAAGCTCTGCCATGGCCTGTGGATGGATGGCAAGCCGCTGCTGCCGGCCAAGGTGCGCTGGCAAAACGAGGACCAGCTCAGCATCACGCTGCGCGAAGGCAAGAAGCGCCAGATCCGCCGCATGTGCGACATGGTCGGCCTCAAGGTTGTCGGTTTGAAACGAGTTCGCATCGGCAAAGTCAAACTGGGCGACTTGCCGGTGGGCCAATGGCGCTACCTGCGGCCGGAAGAGCAGTTCTGACACAATCTCTAAATATTCTTGCTCTTTTGCAAGCCAAGAGCGCGAATAAACTGTAAACTGTGTAGATCGACCTCGCATCGTAGAGTCATTACCAAAGAGATATGCCGTCGTGAACGATCCCATACCGAATGAATTCCGCCGCGGTCCTCCCAGCCTAAAAGATGCTGTGGAACCAATTCCGGCGGGTTCCAAGCCGCACGAGATGACCGATGAGCATGACATCGGCGATTCTCTCACCCTGCTCGCCGACAACGGCGATCCGATCTCCATTTATCCGGCCAGCACCACCAACGTGGTGATGGCGCGCATCAAATCGGTCGATCCCGAAAATCCGTTTTTTGTGCTGGAACTGAACGAAGGTGAGTTCCTGCCACCCGGCGACGCCGTGTTTGTCGCCTGGCTGCGCGCGGCCAAGGTGCAGTTCAAGCTCAGCTCGCCTGACTGGGCTTGCACGCCCGGCGAGCCGACCCTGATCCCGCTGGATTTCCCGACCAAGTGCCAGGTGCTGAACCGCCGCGCTTCGACCCGGCTGGAAACCCCGCTGGGCATCTACTACATGGCCTCGTTTGTCCTGAACGGTAAGCCTTACGAGCTGCAGCTGTACGACTTCTCGGCCGGTGGCGTCGGCATGCGGGCGCCGCCGCGCGACTGCGTCGGCCTGTACGTCGGCCGCAAGCTGCAACGCGTGCGGCTGGAGCTGGGTCCGGATTCGGTGATGATCGCCGACCTCGACATCCGTCTGTCGCGCACCTTCCGCTCCTTCCTGCTGGGCGAGCAGGTGCAGATCGGCTGCCAATTCGTCAACCTGTCGCCGTCGATGCAGGAAGAGCTGGCGCGTTTGCTGGACAAGCTCAACCTCAGCAAGCAGCGCTAAACCTCACGCGACAACCTTGCCGGGCATGCAACTTGCTTAGAAAAGCAGCTTAGACAGCTGCTTTTTTTATGGGCCCGGCATGACAAAAATAGAGACCGAACCGGCGCAACGCATCGTCAAGATCCGTCGCGACTACAACACCTGGGTGGCCAACGAAACCATCGAGGACTACGCGCTGCGCTACACGCCGCGCGCGTTTCGCAAATGGTCGGTGTTCCGTGTGTCGAACACGGCCTTCGGCGCGATCTCGTTCCTGGTGCTGGAGGCGATCGGCGGCACCATCACCGTCAACTACGGCTTCATCAACGCGCTGTGGGCCATCATGGCGGTCGGCCTGATCATCTTCATGACCGGCCTGCCGATCAGCTACTACGCCGCCAAATACGGCGTCGACATGGACCTGCTGACGCGCGGCGCCGGCTTCGGCTACATCGGCTCGACGATCTCGTCCTTCGTCTACGCCTCGTTCACCTTCATCCTGTTCGCGCTGGAAGCGGCCATCATGGCCTATGCGCTGGAGCTGTACTTCCACCTGCCGCTCTATCTGGGCTACATGGTCAGCGCGCTGGTCGTGATCCCGCTGGTGACGCACGGCGTCACGCTGATCAGCCGCATCCAGATGCTGACGCAGCCGGTGTGGCTGGTGCTGATGGCCCTGCCCTTCATCGCCATCCTGCAAAAACAGCCGGAGCTGCTGCCGCAGTTGCTGCACTACGCCGGCCGCTCCGGCGAGAACGGCCAGTTCAACGTGCTGATGTTCGGCGCCGCCACGGCGGTCGGCGTAGCGCTGATCACGCAGATCGGCGAGCAGGTCGACTTCCTGCGCTTCATGCCGCAGAAGACCGCCGCCAACCGCCTGCGCTGGCATCTGGGCGTGCTGATCGCGGGGCCGGGCTGGATCCTGCTCGGCATCGCCAAGATGCTGGGCGGCGCGCTGCTGGCCTTCCTGGCGATCAGCAGCGCGGTGCCGCTGGCGCAGGCGGTCAACCCGACGCAGATGTACCTGGCCGGCTTCGGCCAGGTGTTCGCGAATCCGTCAATCGCATTGCTGGCGACGGCGCTGCTGGTGGTGATCTCGCAGGTCAAGATCAACATGACCAATGCCTATGCGGGCTCGCTGGCCTGGTCCAACTTCTTCGCGCGGCTCACGCACAGCCATCCGGGGCGCGTGGTGTGGGCCGTGTTCAACGCGCTGATCGCCGTGCTGCTGATGGAGCTGGACGTGTTCCAGGCGCTGGACCAGGTGCTCGGCCTGTACTCCAACATCGCCATCTCGTGGATCACGGCCGTGGTGGCGGACCTGGTGGTCAACAAGCCGCTGGGCCTGAGCCCGAAAGGCATCGAGTTCCGTCGCGCCTATTTGTACGACATCAATCCGGTCGGCGTCGGCGCCATGCTGCTGGCGTCGGCGCTGTCGGTGGCGGCCTTCATGGGATTGTTCGGCCACCAGGCGCAGGCCTTCTCCGCCTTCATCGCGCTGCTGACGGCGTTCGTGGCGTCGCCGCTGATCGCCATCGCCACCAAGGGCAAGTACTACATCGCCCGCAAGCCGGCGCAGGTGCACAGCAAGACCTGCGTGATCTGCGAAAAGGAATACGAGTCCGAGGACATGGCGCACTGCCCGGCCTATCAGGGTTCGATCTGTTCCCTGTGCTGCTGCCTGGACGCGCGCTGCAACGACGTCTGCAAACCGCACGCAAAAGTGTCATCGCAATGGCAGGCCGCGATGCAGGCGCTGCTGCCCAAATCGCTGTGGCGCTACCTGAGCAGCGGACTGGGACACTACCTGCTGCTGATGATCGTCACGGTGCTGTTCCTGGGCGCGCTGCTGGGACTGATCTACTACCACGAACAGTCGGTGCTGCCGGCCGGCGACGCCGCGCTGCTGCCGCAGCTGCAACTGGTGTTCTTCAAGATCTTCGCGGCGCTGCTGCTCACCAGCGGCATCGTCGCATGGTGGCTGGTGCTGACCAGCGAAAGCCGCCGCGTGGCGCAGGAAGAATCGAACCGCCAGACCGGCCTGCTGACGCGCGAGATCGAACTGCACAGCCAGACCGACGCCCAGCTGCAGCAAGCCAAGAAGACCGCCGACCTGGCCAATCAGGCCAAGAGCCGCTACATCGCCGGCATCAGCCACGAGATCAGGACGCCGCTGAACTCCATCCTCGGCTACGCCCAGCTGCTCGACAACGATCCGTCGATACCGGAGCACCGCCAGCAAGCCATCCGCGTGATCCGCAGCAGCGGCGAGCATCTGCTGTCGCTGATCGAAGGCACGCTGGACATCGCCCGCATCGAAGGCGGCAAGTTCAACTTCGACATGAAGGAGTTGAACTTCCCCGACTTCATCGGCCAGATCGTGCGCATGTTCGAACTGCAGGCAGCCAACAAGGGACTGGCCTTCCGCTACGAGCTGACCGGCGCATTGCCGCGCATCGTGCGCGCCGACCGCAAGCGCCTAGGGCAGATCCTCATCAACATCCTTGGCAACGCGGTCAAGTTCACCAGCATCGGCGGCATCGTGCTGCGCCTGCAGTACGCGCGCGAAATGGCCTCGTTCGAGATCGAGGATAGCGGCCCCGGCATCCTTCAAGAGGAGATCGACCACATCTTCGAACCGTTCTCACGCGGCAGCGCCAGCGCGCACGCCAACGCCAGCGGCACGGGCCTCGGCCTGCCGATCTCCAAGATGCTGACGCAGCTGATGGGCGGCGAACTGAATATCCGCAGCACGCCGCAGCAAGGCAGCGTATTCCACATTCGCCTGTTCCTGCCCAGCGTGCACGCCTCGGCGCGGGAGCTGAAGGAGCTGGAACAGCCGGCGGCGCAGCGCAGCGGCTATCGCGGCACGCGGCGCCGCATTCTGGTGGTGGACAACGAGCGGGTCGACCGCGAGATGCTGCTCAACATCCTGACGCCGCTGGGCTTCGACGTGGCGCTGGCCGAATCCGGCCTCGAATGCCTGGACCTGCACGCCTCCTTCAAGCCGGACCTGATCCTGATGGACCTGGCCATGCCGGCCATGGACGGCTGGGAGGCCAGCTACATCCTGCGCCGCCGCCAGCTGTCGCAGGTGCCGATCGCCATCGTCTCCGCCAACGCCTTCGACAAGGGCATGGAAAATGCCGCCGGCATCACGGCGGCGGACTTCATCGTCAAGCCCGTCAACGTGGTCGAGCTGCTGGACTGGATAGGCCAGCGCCTGGCGCTGGAATGGATCACGCAGCCGGCCATCAGCATCGAGGTGGCGGCGGCCGCGCCGGAACTGGCGCAGCTGGTGCTGCCGCCCGCCGCGCAGCTGGCGGCGTTGAATGAGCTGATCCGCATCGGCTATGTGCGCGGCATCCAGAACAAGCTCGATGAAATCAGCGCGCTCGATGCGCGCTACCTGCACTTCACGCAAACCATGCGCAATTTCGCCGCCCGCTTCCAGCTGGACGCGATGGCCGACTTCCTCCGAAAGAACCAGAACAATGAACTTCAACATTGACCCCGCGCGCGGCGACGTCGTGCTGGTGGTGGACGACGTGCCGGAAAACCTGGCCGTGCTGCACGATGCATTGGACGAATCGGGCTACACAGTGCTGGTGGCGAACAACGGCGCCACGGCGTTGCAGCGCGCCGCCGAGGCGCAGCCGGACATCATCCTGCTGGACGCCGTCATGCCCGGCATGGACGGCTTTGAAACCTGCCGCCAACTGAAAGCCAGCCTGGCCACACGCCATATCCCGGTGGTGTTCATGACCGGACTGACGGAAGCGGAGCACGTGGTGGCGGCCTTCGCCGCCGGCGGCAACGATTACGTCACCAAGCCGCTGCGCACCAGCGAAGTACTGGCGCGGATCACCTCCCACATGCAGACGGCGCGGCTGGTGGACCAGGCCCGCAGCGCGCTGGACGCCTTCGGCAACGCGGTGATCGCGATGACGCCGCGCGACGGCAAAATCGTCTGGCAAACGCCGCTGGCGCGCACGCTGATGCAGGGCTATGCGGTCGATACGGAATTGACGGCGTGGCTGGCGGCGACGCAGCTGGCGCACAGCCAGGGCCAGTCGCATCCGCCGCTGACGCTGCAGCGGGCCAGCCGTCGCCTGATCTTCTCGGCGGCGGAGTTCAGCGAAAACGAACAGTGGATGATCGTGCTGCGCGAGGAATCGGACAGCGCGCAGATAGAGAAACTGATGGCGTCCTTCAAACTGACGCAGCGCGAATCGGAGGTACTGAACTGGGTCATCAAGGGCAAGACCAACCGCGACATCGGCGAAATACTCGGCACCAGCCCCCGCACCGTGAACAAACACCTGGAACACGTGTTCGTCAAACTGGGCGTGGAAACCCGCACCTCCGCCGCCGCGGTCGCGATGGGCAAGCTGCGACTCAGAACGAAGGAAGCCGCAAGCCCAGTTGAATCGCCAGCAGACGCACCACCACGATAGCAACCAGGCCGACGCCAAAGGCCCAGCGTGGCGGCATGCCGGCCTTCTTCAGCAGGATGTACAGCAGGATGCCGGCGATGGCGGCGGTGGCGTAGATATCCTGGCGCAGTATCAGCGGCACCTTGGCGGCGAGGATGTCGCGCACCAGGCCTCCGCCGACGCCGGTCAATGTGCCCATCAGGATGACGATCAGCGCGCGGCAGCCCTGCGCCTCCGCCACCTTGGCGCCGGACATGGCGAACAGCGCCAACCCCAGCGCGTCGGCGATCAGCAAGGCGTCGGTCGGCACCGGCAGCACCTGCACCCAGACGATGGTGAAGACGGCCGACGCGACGATCACCAGCAGCGGCTTGGGATCTTCGATCCAGAACACCGGATGGCGGTTCAGCAGCAGGTCGCGCACCGTGCCGCCGCCGATGGCGGTCATCGCGGCCAGCACCATGATCCCCAGCAGATCCAGATGGGAAGCCATCGCCGCCAGCGTGCCGCTGGCGGCAAATACGGCCACGCCGATCAGATCGAGGATATAAAAAAGCAAACGCAACTCCACGGCAAACCTGACAAATAAAAAAGGACCGTTACTTTATCAGCAATCGGCAATGCGGCCAAATTATGCGGAATGACTCACTGCCGCCTTTCCATGGCGCGCGCCAGCAGCTGCTTGCCCTCGGCGGTCGCAAGTCTGACCTGATCCGGCGACAGCCCTTGCGACATCTTCTGCATGAATTCATCCGGCAGCGGATTGGGAATAGCCGTTGAAGCACCACGCAGCACCATTTCATAGTTGTCGTGCACGACGGTCGCATAGCGCAGCGCCTCTACCTGATGCTGCTTCAACAGCTCACTGTCCTCGTTGTACTCGCCCAGCAGCGTAATGATGCTGGGGATGTCGCCCTGCTGCGCCTGCGCCTCCAGATAGCCCAGCGCCTCCGCCTTCCACGCCCGTACCAGCGGGTCGTCGGGCCGGGACTCCAACGCCGAAGGATCGCCGAACGGGCCGGTTTGCAGGAAGGTCAGGTCCGCGCCATCGATGCCCGCCTTGGCCGCCAGGGTCAGGTACTCCAATCGCGCAGTCTTCATCCGCTCGGTCATGTCCGCACACAGCAGTTTTTCCGCGGACTTCTCGGCGACGTTCGCCGGCCGCATGAAGTCCCCGTCCGCCACCGCCAGATCGCCGGTGCGCTGGAAGTCGATACAGTTTTGCACCAGCCAGTACGCATCGTAGGCATCAGCCGGCCTGCCGGTGGCGGCCAGTCGGTCCACCTGCTGCGCCAGCGTGTAGCGCGGGTCGTGTTTGGGCAACTGGGTTGGCGGCTTGGCCCGGCTGGTCTCCGCGAAGGCGGCGCGGGTGGTCGCCTGCTGCCGGGCCACCTCGGACTCTCCGTTAGGACGGCTCGACGACCAGTACAGCCCCACCAACACAAGCGGCAACAGCAGAACGACATAAAGCGAGTGTTGCGGTTTCATGATGACTACAAAGTGACAAAAAAGACAATGTAGCAGGAAATTCAATCGAAAAATGCGTGCTTTGTCACCTCCGTCATTGATACCGGCGCGTACGCGCATTGGCAGCCATCGCCTCGGCGGCGGCAATGGCGGCATCCCGCTGCTGCTCCGACACGCCTGCTGCCTTGGCGTTCTTCAACACCTCGACGGAAAACGCCGGTAGCGCTTGTCCTGCAGTCGCCGCCACGCGGTTGAATATCAAGGCGTTGGCGTACTCATAGCGTAGCGCCAGCACAGGATTCTTACCCAGCAGGGAACTGGCCACGCTGTAGTTGTGCGCCAGCGCGGCGATGCTCTCCGTATCCCCCAGCACCGCGTGCGCCTGCAACCGCGCCTCCAATTCCCGCTTCCACTCCTGCTCATTGACGCCCACAGGCGGCCCTTCTTGCAACAGGGCGGCATCTGCGCCATGCACGCCGGCTTGAGCGAGAGTGGCGAGGTTGCGCAGACGTTCGGCCTTGGTCTCCGCCTTGGGTGGGCTGCAGACATGCTGGAACGCAGTACGTTCCTTGGCCTTGAGCTTGCCCGGCCCCCGTGCATCCGGCGCATTATGCAGTGGCGGGTCCTGCATGATCGCGAAGGCAATGCATGCCTGCGTCATCGGTGATGAGGCCCCGGACTCCTCAACCGAAAAGACGGCGCCGGAGGTCGGTGGTGGCAACGCCGCGCGCAATTCATCAAGCGCTACCTTATCCTTTTCCTTGTCCGATATCGGTACCTGGTCTCGCCCGGCGACACCGTTCGGCACATGCTCCGAAAATGTAAAGGACCACGCCCATGCCTACAGCACGGCAATCACTACCAACAATGAAAAAACCGCGCGCTTAAGTCTGGCCATGTTTGCCACATCCCCGTCAAAAAAACCGGAATGTAGCATAATTAACAATTACGGCGCGCCCGCCTATACCGCCAGGTGACGCTTGACGTCAGGCTCGTTCATCGCCACCTGCGCGCCGGCGGCCACCACCTCACCACGCGACAGCACGATGAACTGGTCGGCCAGTTCGTGGGCGAAGTCGAAGTACTGCTCGCACAGCAGGATCGCCATGTCGCCGCGCTGGCGCAGCAGACGGATCACGTTGCCGATGTCCTTGATGATGGACGGCTGGATGCCTTCGGTCGGCTCATCGAGGATGATCAGTTTGGGCTCGGCCAGCAACGCGCGCGCAATCGCCAGCTGCTGTTGCTGGCCGCCGGACAGGTCGCCGCCACGCCGGTGCAGCATGTCCTTCAGCACCGGGAACAGCTCATACACCTCGCCCTTGATGGTGGACGCCTTCTTGCCGCTATGCGTGGCGAGGCCCATCAGCAGGTTCTCCTCCACCGTCAGCCGCGCGAAGATCTCGCGGCCCTGCGGCACGTAGGCGATGCCGGCCCGCGCGCGCTGGTGCGGCGCCATGCGCGTGATATCGCGCCCTTCCAGCCGCACCGCGCCGGCCGACACAGGCAACACGCCCATCAGGCATTTGAGCAGCGTGGTCTTGCCGACGCCGTTGCGGCCCAACAGCGCCATGCACTTGCCCCGCTCCAGCTCCAGCGAAACGCCGCGCAGCGTGTGCGAGGAGCCGTAGTACTGGTTGATTTTTTCGACTTGCAGCATATTCGTCAGCGCCCCAGATAAACTTCAATCACCCGCTCGTCGGACTGCACTTGCGACATCGTGCCCTGTGCCAGCACCGAGCCTTCGTGCAGCACCGTCACCACGCCCTGCTGCGCGATCTCCGTGACGAACGCCATGTCGTGCTCCACCACCATGATCGAGTGCTTGCCGCGCAATTCGTTGAGCAGCTCCGCGGTGCGCGCCGTCTCGGCGTCGGACATGCCGGCCACCGGCTCGTCCAGCAGGATCAGCTGCGGCTCCTGCATCAGCAGCATGCCGATCTCCAGCCACTGCTTCTGCCCGTGCGACAGCAGCCCGGCCAGGCGCTGCTCGCCGCCGTTCAGGCGTATCAGCTTGAGGATCTCGTCGATCTTGTCCCGCTGTTCCGACGACAGCCGCGCGAACAAGGTGGGCCGCACGCGCTTGTCGGTCTTCATCGCCAGTTCGAGATTTTCAAATACGGTGTGCTGCTCGAAGATGGTCGGCCGCTGGAACTTGCGGCCTATGCCGGCGTGGGCGATCTGGTATTCCGTCATGCGGCTCAGGTCCATGGTCTGGCCGAAGAAGGCGGTGCCGGAAGTCGGCCGCGTCTTGCCGGTGATGACGTCCATCATCGTAGTCTTGCCCGCGCCGTTAGGGCCGATGATGCACCGCAGCTCGCCGACCGAAATATCCAGGCTCAGTTTATTCAGCGCGCGGAAGCCGTCGAACGATACCGTGATCTCTTCCAGGTACAGGATGGCGCCGTGCGTGGTGTCCAGTCCGGGTTCCGCCACGCGGCCCGACGAAATGTTCAAATGTTCGTTGGCGCTCATGCCTGCTCCTTGCGCCAGCGCGCCGCCAGTCCCGCTATGCCCTGCGGCAGATAGCGCGTCACCAGGATGAAGATCAGACCCAGTGCGAACAACCACAGATTCGGGAAGGCGCCGGTGAACCAGCTTTTCAAACCGTTGACCGAGAACGCGCCGATGATAGGCCCCAGCAGCGTGCCGCGGCCTCCCACCGCCGCCCAGATCACCATCTCGATCGAGTTCGCCGGCGACATCTCGGACGGGTTGATGATGCCGACCTGCGGCACATACAGCGCGCCCGCTATCCCGCACAACACGGCGGACAAGGTCCACACGAACAACTTGAACCACAGCGGGTTATAGCCGATGAACATCAGCCGCGATTCCGAATCGCGCACCGCTTGCAGCACCCGTCCCAGCTTGGATTTGACGATCCAGCGGCACAGCAGCAGCGAGCCGGCCAGCATCGCCAGCGTGACCAGGTACAGCGTGGCCTTGGTGGCGGGAGCGCTGATCGAATAACCCAGTATCCGCTTGAAGTCAGTGAAGCCGTTGTTACCGCCAAAGCCGGTGTTATTACGGAAGAACAGCAGCATGAAGGCGTAGGTCATGGCTTGCGTAATGATCGAGAAGTACACGCCTTTGATGCGCGAACGGAAGGCGAAGAAGCCGAACACGAACGCCAGCACGCCCGGCACCAGCACCACCAACGCCAGGCAGTACCAGAAGCTGTCGGTGGCGGACCAGAACCACGGATAAGTTTTCCAGTCGAGGAAGACCATGAAGTCCGGCAGGTCGCTCTGGTACACGCCTTCCCTGCCGATGGCGCGCATCAGGTACATGCCGTGCGCGTAGGCGCCCAGCGCGAAGAACACGCCGTGGCCCAGCGACAGGATGCCGGCATAGCCCCACACCATATCGAGCGCCAGCGCCGCCAGCGCGTAGCACATGAATTTGCCGACCAGGCTGACCATGTAGCTCGGCACATGCAGCGGATGGCCGTCCGTAAAGGCCAGGTTCAGCAAAGGCAGCGCGGCCAGCACCACGCAGCAGGCGACGATGCCGCTCCACGCCCGGCGTGAAAAGAGAGAGGGATGATTCATTCTGCGCTCCTGCCTTTCATGGCGAACAGGCCCTGCGGCCGCTTCTGGATAAACATGATGATGAAGACCAAGATGGCGATCTTGGCCAGCACCGCGCCCGCCAACGGCTCCAGGAATTTGTTCGCTTCGCCCAGTCCCAACGCGGCGATGATGGTGCCCGCCAGTTGGCCGACGCCGCCCAGCACCACCACCATGAAGGAATCGACGATGTAGCTCTGGCCCAGGTCCGGCCCCACGTTACCCAGCTGCGACAGGGCCACGCCGCCCAGTCCCGCGATGCCGGAGCCGAGGCCGAAGGTCATCATGTCGATCCTGGCGGTGGAGACGCCGACGCAGCCGGCCATGCGACGGTTCTGCATCACGGCGCGGACGAACAGGCCAAGCCGGGTCTTGTTCAGTATCAGCCAGACACCTGCCACCACGAACAGCGCGAACACGATGATGACGATGCGGTTATAGGCCAGCACCAGCGAGCCTAGCACCGTTACGCCGCCGGACATCCAAGATGGATTCGCCACCTCGACGTTCTGCGCGCCGAAGATGGTGCGCACCGCCTGCATCAGTATCAGGCTGATGCCCCAGGTGGCCAGCAGCGTTTCCAGCGGACGGCCGTAGAGCCAGCGGATCACCGTGCGCTCGAGCGCGATGCCGACGGCCGCCGTCACCAGGAAGGCGGCCGGCAGCGCGGCGATCAGGTAGCAGTCCACCGCCGATGGGAAGTAGTTGCGGAAGCCGAGCTGGCACAGATAGGTGGTGTAGGCGCCTATCATCAGCAGCTCGCCGTGGGCCATATTGATGATGCCCATCAGGCCGAAGGTGATGGCCAGGCCGAGTGCCGTCAGCAGCAGCACGCTGGCCAGCGAGATACCGTAGAAGACGTTGCCGATAAATTCGGTGCGGGCCAGGCGGCTGTCCAGCGCTTGCAAGGTATGGGCGGCGGCCACGCGCACCGCCTGGTCGGGTTCTTTATCGCTCTGCATCGCTTGCAGCAGCGGGCGCAGATTGGCGTTGCTGCTGTCAGCCAGCGCTTCGACGGCGGCCTTGCGCTTGGCGGCGCCAGGCGATTGCAGGTTGGCGGTGGCGGCAACCAGTTGCAGCATGGGGCGGATCTCGGCGTCCTGTTCGTTCGCCAGTGCCTTCTCGATCAACGGGGCTTGCGCGAGGGTGACGCTTTTTTGCAGCTCGGTGGCCGCCGCCAGCCGCTGCGCGCGGTCTGGGGAGAACAGTTTGAGCGCCGAGAGCGCATCGTCGACGGCGCCGCGCAGGCGGTTGTTGACCATCACGCCGTCCAGGCCCTCGGGCAGTGGGCCGGTTGCGCCGGTGGCCGGGTTGTAGGCTTTATCGTCGGTGACGATGTAGATGCCGCCGTCCGGCGTGGCATACAGGGCGTCGCTTTTGAGCGCCGTCAGCAGGCGGATGGCGTCGTCGTTGGCCAGCGCGCCAATCTTGACGATGGCGTCGACGCGGGCGTCGGGATCGCCGCCGGCCAGGGGCGCCAGCAATGCGCTGTCGATGGCGGCATGCGCCGCGCAGGACAGCAGCAGGCAGGCCAGGAGCAGGAGTTTTTTCAAAATGGATTCCTCAGGTGATACCGTTTACCCCGCACAGCGGCGCACAGGGGTCTGACCCAGTCGGGTCAGACCCCAGCCTTATCGGGTTACAGCTTCTGCTTACCCTCGTTACCCGGAATGTACGGGCTCCACGGATTCGCGCGCACCGGGCCTGGCGTCTTCCACACGACGCTGAACTGACCGTCCGGGCGGATCTCGCCGATGAACACCGGCTTGTGCAGGTGATGGTTGGTCGGATCCATCGTCAACGTAAAGCCCGACGGCGCCTTGAAGCTCTGTCCCGCCATCGCCGCGATCACCTTGTCGGTGTCGGTCGACTTGGCCTTCTCCACCGCCTGCGCCCACATATGGATGCCGACATAGGTCGCTTCCATCGGATCGTTGGTCACGACGGTGTTCGCGTTCGGCAGCTTCTTGGCGACGGCGTAGGCCTTCCACTTCTTGATGAACTCCGTATTCACCGGATTCTTCACCGACTCGAAGTAGTTCCACGCCGCCAGGTGGCCCAGCAGCGGCTTGGTATCCACACCGCGCAGTTCCTCCTCTCCCACCGAGAACGCCACCACCGGCACGTCGGTCGCCTTCAAGCCGGCGTTGCCCAGCTCTTTGTAGAACGGCACGTTGGAATCGCCGTTGATGGTGGAGATCACCGCCGTCTTGCCGCCGGCCGAGAACTTCTTGATGTTGGCGACGATGGTCTGGTAGTCCGAGTGGCCGAACGGGGTGTACACCTCGTCGATATCGCTATCCTTCACGCCCTTGCTCTTCAGGTAGGCGCGCAGGATCTTGTTGGTGGTGCGCGGATAAACGTAGTCGGTCCCCAGCAGCACGAAGCGCTTGGCGCCGCCGCCCTCCTTGCTCATCAGGTATTCCACCGCGGGTATCGCCTGCTGGTTGGGCGCGGCGCCGGTGTAGAACACGTTCTTCTCCAGTTCCTCGCCCTCGTACTGCACCGGGTAGAACAGCAGGCTATTGAGCTCCTTGAACACCGGCAGCACCGACTTGCGCGACACCGACGTCCAGCAGCCAAACACCACGGACACCTTGTCCTGCGCGATCAGGCCGCGGGCCTTTTCGGCGAACAGCGGCCAGTTGGAGGCCGGATCGACCACCACCGCCTCCAGCTTCTTGCCCAACACACCGCCCTTGGCGTTGATTTCGTCGATGGTCATCAACGCCACGTCTTTCAGCGACGTTTCGGAAATCGCCATCGTGCCCGACAGCGAATGCAGGATGCCAACCTTGATGGTGTCGGCGGCGTAGGCGTAGGTGGACCATGAAGCGCCGGCGGCCAGCATGGCGGTGGCGGCGGCGATACGGCTCAGGGATGCGATGAAATTGCGACGATTTTGCATGAGATAGCTCCGTGTGGTGGAATTAGAATTGCAGCTGCAAGGTGACCGAGAACTTGTCCGTATCGGCGGCCTTGGTCATCTTGGTCTTCGAGTACACGGCGCTGGCCTGCGCGTTGTAGCCGTCGATGATGTAGTTCACGCCCGCGTCGTACTGTTTGGTGTCGATGTCGGTGTCGGCGGCGAACTTCTGCCAGCGCACGAAGGGCTGGAACTTGCCCCAGCCGGCCTTCTCTTCGAAGATCCAGGAAGCGCCGGCCGAATAGGCCTTGCCCTGTTCGGACTTGATGATGTCGTCGGTGTTGTAGTCGTACCAGGCTGCTTCCAGCGCGAAGGCGCCGGAGCCCTTGACTCGTTTCTCCATCAGGAAGTCGACGTTGTAGGAGCTGTATTTACCGCTCTTGGCTACGGTCAGGATACCGTCCTTCTGGTAGCGCCCCGCCACGCCGATGGAAAGGATGTCGGCGCCGCCCAGATAATTGCCGGTGCCGTAGTAGCCCGGTTCCGCGTCCCAGAAATCGTACTGCAGGCGGCCTGCGTACATCAGCGAGTCGTCTGCCTTGACGCCTGCCGCCTTGGCCTGCGATTGCGTCATCGAGCCGATGCCGAAGGTATGGCCTTCGAACACGCCGAACGAGTAACCCAGCTTGCCCTCGGCGACATCGCCCCAGACCACCACGCCGTCGTCGCGGCCGCGGAAGATGCCGCCGTTGTAGCCGTAGCGCGAAGCCACACCGGCCCAGTAACCGCCGCCCAGCGAGTAGTACGGCCCGGCCATGTTGGCGCGGTCGCTCGGCGACAGCAGGCGGCCGGCCCAGATGTTCAACTCGGGCGATATGGCGAACTGGCCGGCCGCGTCCAGGATGCGGATCTTGTCGCCGTCCCACTCGGTGTTCAACATGCCCTTGATATTTTTGTTGAGCGAGGCGCCCAGGAACAAGCGCGCCGAATCCAGGTTGAAATCGCTGGAGCGGTCGGTGCCATTGGGCGCCCCGTCCTTGGCGCTGGTGTAGCTCTCGCGCATGCCGAAGCCGACGCTGACCGACTTGTCTTCGCCAAAGTTGACCGTGGCGCCGGCGTGCGCATCGCTTGCTACCACTACCACTGCCGCTGCTGCGGCCAGCAGCATTCCCCGTTTCACACCCATCTTGTTCCCCTTTTCGGTTTTGGATGCTGCAAGATTAGCCAGCAGACAAGCCGCGAGGAATACGTCGAATGACGTAGTGGTATCGGAGGGACAGGAGAATGCGCCGCCGGCGACTTTAAATTAGTGGCACAATACCGGCTTACTTTTTTGGAGCACCATCATGACCATTTTTGCCGCTTCGGTTTTCGACGCCACCGTTATCTACGAAGGCAATGAACTCTTCAAGGGCCAGGGCGCCGCGCGCGGCTGGGCCGAAAAACTGGCGAAGGAACTGGAATGCGAAATCGGCGTCGAAAAGCTCGGCACCGGCTGGGTGCTGACCGGCACCGTCGACGGCGAGGCCTGCAAATGGAGCATCGTCGGCCAGCGCCTCAAACGCATGGACTAAAGCGTGCGCTAACGCACAACATCGCGCGGTCCGGCCGGGTACGATTTCCGATAATCTGCCCTCCAAGGATAGCGATGAAACGCGATACGCCCGCAGCCACCGGCGAAGCTGCCTCGCACAACGCCACCGACGCCACCGCCGCCGCCGCCCGGTCGGCCGGCCTGCGCTACGTGCACGACTACCAGCCCGGCATCGCCCGCCGCAAGCGCGGCAAGCACTTTCACTACGTCGACGCCAACGGCGACGTCGTCAAGGACGCCGACACGCTGGGCCGCATCAAAGCGCTGGTGATCCCTCCCGCCTGGACCGACGTCTGGATTTGCAGCCATCCGCGCGGCCACCTGCAAGCCACGGGGCGCGATGCGCGCGGCCGCAAGCAGTACCGCTATCACGCGCTCTGGCGCAGCCACCGCGACGAATCCAAGTACGACCGCATGCTCGGCTTCGGCAAGTCGCTGCCGGCGATACGCCGCGCGGTCGACACTGCGCTCCAGCTGCCAGGCCTGCCGCGCGAGAAGATCCTGGCCACCATCGTCTACCTGCTGGAAGCGACCATGATGCGGATCGGGAACGAGGAGTACGCGCGCGAAAACAAATCCTTCGGCCTGACCACGCTGCGCGGCCGCCATGTGCGGCTCGACGGCCGCAAGGTCGAATTCCACTTTCGCGGCAAGAGCGGTGTGCAGCACACCGTCGAGGTGGAAGACCGGCGGCTGGCCAACATCATCCGCCGCACGCGCGACCTGCCCGGCCAGGAGCTGTTCCAATACATCGACGACGACGGCAAGCCGCATGCCATCGGTTCGGCCGACGTGAACGAATACCTGCAAGCCATCGCCGGCGAGGACTACACCGCCAAGGACTTCCGCACCTGGTCCGGCACGGTGCTGGCGGCGGTGGCGCTGCGCGAGTACGAAAAATTCGATTCCGAGGCCCAGGCCAAAAGGAATGTGGTGCGGGCCATCGAATCGGTCGCGAAAAAACTGGGCAATACCCCCACCATCTGCCGCAAGTGCTATGTGCATCCCAGCTTGATCGAATCCTACCTGGACGGCAGCATGCTGAAGGCGCTGCGCCAACGCGCCCCCGAACAGCTGCGGCGGGATATGCATGCGCTGGGGCCCGAGGAGGCGGCGCTACTGGCGCTATTGCAGCACCGCCTGCAACACTCATCGGCCGGCGGCAACCGGCGGTGAAGCCTCGGCGCGCAGGATGATCACGGCGGTGGCGATGTCCTCGTGACGATTGCGCGCCGGCGAGTTGACCGTCATGTAGATTTTCACCGCCGCCAGCGTAGCGTGGTCGCCGAAAAACGCTCCCTCGGCGTCGTAGCGCTCCGGGAAGTTCTCCTTGTTCAGTGGGCACGACAACGATTCATTCGACCCGCGATTCGGCCGTTTCTCGCATTTGACGTAGCTGTCGCCGTTGACGGCGGCGGCGATCAGATGGTCGGTGGCCTGGTCCAGCATCACCGGAAAACTGAAGCGACGCGCAACCCCGTCCACCTTCATCTCGAAACTGAGCACGCCCTTGTAGGCCGGCAGATTGTCTAGTTTCAGCTTGGCGTCCGATATTTTACCGGGCGGGATAAAGCCGTCGCCGCCAAGGCCGCCGCGGAAGGTCGCGTCGGTGCCGCCGATCTGGCGGTACTCCATGCTGCGATGTATGAACAGCAGATTGTCGTAGGCCGATTGCGGAATCGGTTTGTTGGCCGCCATAGCCTGGGCCTGGGCCAAGATCGCCAGCATGCGCGCCTGTCGCTCCGCCGGTCCGGGCATCGGCCCGCGGCTGGCTTCCACAGTCAGCCGTACCTTCGACTCCTGGCCGACAAACAAATGCATATTGTCGCGTCGGCCCCACCACAATTCACCGACCGGCCCGGTGCTGCCGGACTGCTCCCACGCTGCGGGGTCGTAGGTGTCCTTCGGCGCCGGATCTTCGCGGCCCAGGTCGGGATTGCGAAGTCCCGCCAGCTTGCCGTCCTTGCTAAACGCCGCCATTTTGTACGAGCCACCGTAGTTGGTCGCGCCGACGCCGGCGTTGGACGAAAACTGCGAACACACGTTCTGGCTGGCGCCGGCGGGTAACCATGGTTTGGCCGCCGGCGGGCAGCGTTCCAGTGTTTCCGGGCCTGCTGCGGCGGGCAATGCCACCCACAGCGCTGCCAGTAACGGCAGAGTCGAGTATTTGTTTTTCATGCAGCGTACGCTTGAATTAAAAAATAATATTATATACATGATAACAATCAAGCGCCGCACAGTGTGGTGTTCGGAGTAGAATTTAACTTTGCCACTGCCGTCGGGTCGTTTCGCCATGCCTCAAGCACTGCCCTTCCAGATTCGAAAAGAATGCCCGCCCGGCGCCTGCGAGTGCGGGCGCGACGAGCTGCTGGAACAATGGGACAGCACACCGGACGACACCGACATCCGTATCCTGCGCCTCACGCGTGAGCAGGAAAAGGCGCTGATCGAAAAGATCGAAAACATCGCCAGCTTCGAGGAGCTGGGCCGCATCGAGCAACGCATGCTGGAGCAGCTGGGCATCCGCCTGACCATCACACCCAGCCTGAACGGCGTGCGCACCGTCATGGGCCTGCAGATACGCCTGGTGGAGCAGCCGGGCCTGTGCCGCAAGACGCGCGAGAACGTGCCTGCCGCCGTGCGCCGCTGCTTCAACAAACATCCCGATATCGTCTACGCGCTGCTGAATGCACGCGACCTGCTGGGCGCCGAGTAGCGCCCTCCCACATCAGCCGGGATGGGCCAGCGCCGCGCCGGGCATGCTGCCGCCGGTCGTGCCGTCCGGGTAGATGTCGTGGAATTTGCTGTAGTCCAGGATCCGCACATTGCCATCCTGCTTGTCCGACATGATGTCGGCGAAGTGGTGGTTGAAGAAGATGTGCTCCGCCGCGTAGGTCTGGCGCGCGTGGACGAAATCGTTGAGCGTGTCGTCGGTGCCGGAGACGGCCACCGACAGCGTGGCGCCCTCGTTGTGCAGGTCTTCCTGCGACTTGCCCCAGAACGGGCTGGATTCGTCGATCTTGTGCAGTATCGTCCACGTCAGCGCGAACACGCCGGAACGCTCGCGCTCCAGCTGCAGATCGTAGAAGCGCGTGAAGATCTGCCCTTCCAGCGTCATCTCGCGGCGGATCAGCGTGGCCCGCACCGAGGCTTCCAGTATCAGGTTGCCGCGCTCATTGCCGGTCCTCAGCATCAGCGTCGGCACGCCGTTGAACGGCGTGATCACCGCGACGTCGGAAAACATGATGCGCGAGGTCGGTCGCGAGAAGCGCGCGAACAACAGCCCCGTCACGGTCGCCACTTCCACCATGCCGAGCAGGATCTCGGTCGAGGCGACGATGTGGCCATAGGTCGAACCGGGATTCATGTAGCCATAGCCGACGGTGGCCAGCGTTTCGATCGAAAAGAAGAAGGTGTCGAGGAAGGAGCCCGGCCGCGCATTGGAAACCGAACCGGGAACCAGGAAGAACGCCAGCGCGAACGCCAGGTTGGTGGCCATGTACAGGCCGCCGACCAGCAGGAAGAAACGCGGCCAGCTCAGGGTCAGCATCCAGTGATAGACGTCGCCCCAATAACGGCGCCCAAGGCCTACCCGCTTGATCTGCGAGGTCCCCATCTGGAATACGCCGCGCTCATTGCCCACCCGTGGACGGATGACCTTTTGCGCAGGCTTGCGCACCGGACCTTCACTCATCGCCAGGCCGCCTCAATCGTCGTCGTTGGGATCGAGGTCGGGGAACATCACCTCGGTAAAGCCGAACCGGGAGAAGTCGGTGATGCGCATCGGGTACAACACACCGAGCAGGTGATCCACTTCATGCTGCACCACGCGAGCATGGAAGCCGGCGACATCGCGCAGGATGGGCTGCTGGAACTGGTCCACGCCTTCGTAGCGCAGGCTGGTGAAGCGCGGCACGCTGCCGCGCAGGCCAGGCACCGACAGGCAGCCTTCGAAGCCCTCTTCCATTTCATCCGACAAGGGCGTGAGGATGGGATTGATTAATACCGTTTCCGGCACTTGCGGCGCATCGGGATAGCGCGCGTTCTGTTTGAAGCCGAAGATCACCAGCTGCAGGTTGACGCCGATCTGCGGCGCCGCCAGGCCGGCGCCATTGGCGGCGTGCATGGTGTCGAACATGTCGGCGATCAGCTCGCGCATGGCCGGGGTATCGAACTCGGTCACCGGTTCGGCCACGCGCAGCAGGCGCGGATCGCCCATCTTCAGGATTTCACGCACCGTCATTTGCCGCCTCCGTTGATTTCGCACTGCATATCGCGCAGGAACTGGCAGTACTCGGCGCCGGTTTCCGGATGCTTGAGGCCCATCGCCGTCATCGCCTTCAGGTAGCCCAGCTTGGAGCCGCAATCGTAGCGCTGGCCGTCGTAGCGGTAGGCCAGCACGCGTTCATCCTTCAGCAGCGCGGCGATGCCGTCGGTCAGCTGGATCTCGCCGCCGGTGCCGGTGCCGAGGTTTTCCAGGTACTGGAAAATCCGGCCCGACAGTACGTAACGGCCCACCACCGCCAGCGTGGACGGCGCCACATCCGGCAACGGTTTCTCGACGATGCCGTGCACCACTTCCAGCTTCGGCTGGTAAGGCGAGGCACTGACGATGCCGTATTGGCGCGTGGCTTCGCGCGCCACTTCCTGCACCGCCAGGATGCTGCAACGCTCATAGGCATGCAGCTCGGTCATCTGCGCCAGCACCGGCTTGATGCCGTCGGCAGTGTCCATGAAGTCGTCCGCCAGCAGCACGGCGAACGGCTCGTCGCCGATCACCGGGCGCGCGCACAGCACCGCGTGGCCCAGGCCCAGTGGTTCGGACTGGCGGATGTAGATGCAGTTGACGTGCTTCGGAATGACGTTCTGCACCAGTTCCAGCAAGCCCTTCTTGTCGGCCGCTTCCAGTTCCGCTTCCAGTTCGTAGGCCTTGTCGAAGTGGTCTTCGATGGCGCGTTTGTTACGGCCGGTGATGAACACCATTTCCGTGATGCCGGCGGCGACCGCCTCTTCCACGGCGTACTGGATCAGCGGCTTGTCGACGATGGGCAGCATTTCCTTCGGCTGCGCTTTGGTCGCCGGAAGGAACCGGCTGCCAAGGCCGGCCACCGGGAATACTGCTTTTCTGATTTTGGACATGATCATCTACTTTGTTTTATCTGGCTTCCAGCAGCGCCAGCAGGCCCGCCTCGTCCAGTATTGTCACTTCAAGTTCCTGGGCCTTGGCCAGCTTGCTGCCGGCGTCGGCCCCTGCGACCAGATAATGCGTTTTCTTCGATACCGAACCGGATACCTTGCCGCCCTGCGCTTCGATCATGGCAGCGGCCTGGTCGCGGCTCAGGTTGGGCAGCGTGCCCGTCAACACAAAGGTCTTGCCGGTCAGCGGACCTTCGGCCGCCTGCTCCGGCAGTTGCGCCAGCAGGTCGTCGCGCAGCTGGTGCAGTGCCAGCAGCTGTTCGCGATGTCCCGGCTCCGCCATCCACGCTTCCAGCGCCTCGGCCACGCCGGCAGGCAGGCCGAACACGGTGAACACCGGCAGGTGCGCCAGCACTTCCAGCGTCACCTCCTGTTCGACCAGCTGTTTGCTGCGTGGTTCCGTCAACTTGGGGATGCCCAGCGCGGCCATCAGCTTGACGGTGTCGAGCTTCTCGCGCAGCTTGGCGCTCGGCGGATGCTCGCCGGTCGGCGCCACGCCGGCGGCCAGCAAGGCGTCGATGGCTTCCTGGTTCTTCGGTTCGGCGAAGAAGTCGGCGATCGAATCGGCGACGATGCCGCCGATATCGGGCAGCACGCGCAGCAACGGCGCCGGCACCCGGCGCACCAGGTCGAAACGGCCCAGCCATTCGGCCAGCGTCTTGGCGGTGGATTCGCCGACGTGGCGGATGCCAAGCGCGAACAGCAGGCGCTCCAGCGGCGGGTTCTTGCTGGCGGCGATGGCTTCCAGCAGATTGTCCGCCCACTTGGTGGCGATCTTGCCCTGGGCCACAGTCTCCGGTGTCGTGCCTTCGCGTTCGTCGGCCAGGCGCTTCATTTCCAGCAGGTCTTCCAGCTTCAGCGCGTAAAGGTCTGCCACGCGCTGCACCTGGCCGTGCTCGACCAGATTGTCGATATAGCGGTCGCCCAGGCCTTCGATGTCCATCATGCGGCGGCCGGCGAAGTGGCGGATCGCCTCCTTGCGCTGGGCCGAGCAGAACAAACCGCCGGAGCAGCGGGCGATCGCCTCGCCCTCTTCGCGCACCACATGCGAGCCGCACACCGGGCAGGTCTTCGGCAGCACATAGGCTTCCGGCTCCGGCGACGGCCGGCGTTCCAGCACCACGGACAGCACTTCGGGAATGACGTCGCCGGCGCGGCGCACGATCACCGTGTCGCCGATGCGCACGTCCTTGCGGCGCACTTCATCTTCGTTGTGCAGCGTGGCGTTGGTGACGTTGACGCCACCGACGAACACGGACGCCAGCCGCGCCACCGGCGTGATGGCGCCGGTGCGGCCTACCTGCACTTCAATCGCCAATACGGTGGTCAACGCTTCTTCAGCGGGGAACTTGTGCGCCAGCGCGAAACGCGGCGCGCGCGAGACGAAGCCCAGCGTGCGCTGGTCTTGCAGCAGGTTGGCTTTGTAGACCACGCCGTCGATCTCGTATGGCATGGTCGGACGCGCATCGCCGATCTGTTTGTAGTAGGCCATCAGGCCGTCGTAGCCGCGCACCACGGCGGCTTCTTTCGCCACAGGCAGGCCCATGCCGCGATACCAGTCCAGCAGCGCGGAGTGCGACAGCGGCATTTCGGCGCCTTCCAACGCGCCGACGCCGTAGGCGAAGAAACTCAGCTTGCGCGACGCGGTGATGCGCGAATCGAGCTGGCGCAGGCTACCCGCCGCCGCGTTGCGCGGATTGACGAACTCCTTCAGGCCAGCTTCGCGCTGGCGCGCATTCATCGCTTCGAAATCGCTCTTGAACATCAACACTTCGCCGCGCACGTCGAGGATGGCAGGCGGCGTCGGGGTGTTCAGGCGCAGCGGGATCGAGCGGATGGTGCGGATATTGGTGGTGACGTCCTCGCCGGTGTAACCATCGCCGCGCGTTGCCGCCTGCACCAGCAGGCCGTCGACGTAGCGCAGGTTGATGGCCAGGCCGTCGTACTTGACTTCGGCCGCGTATTCGACGGCGGCCGCCGCATCCAGGCCCTCGCGCACGCGGCGATCGAAGTTTTCGATATCCTCGTCGGTGAAGCCGTTATTCAGCGACAGCATCGGCACCGTATGGGTGACCTGGTCGAACTGCGGCAGCGGCGCCGCGCCCACGCGCTTGGTGGGCGAATCGGGCAGCGCGAATTGCGGGTGTGCTTCTTCCAGCTTTTGCAGCTCGACGAACAGCTTGTCGTACTCTGCGTCCGGGATGGTGGGCGCGTCTTCTACGTGATAGGCGTGCAGGTGCTTGTTGAGTTCAGCGCTCAACGACTCGATACGCGCCTTGTAATCCACTTCGGTCATGCTACTTCCTAGCTAAACAAACGCAACGCGCGGGTCGAACCGGCCGGAATATCGGCGTCGTTCATCTCGGCGTAGAAATCCTGTACCTGGCCGGCGATCTCCGCCAACGCGGCGTCCGACAACGGCTGGTTGTAGTCGTCGACGATGGTCGCGTCCAGGCGGCCCACCAGCGATTTGGCGCAGGCCACCATCGCGCCGAAGCCGTCGCGGGAAGGCGCCACGCATGGCACGTCCAGCAGCAGCGTCAGGCGCGGCGTGGTTTCCTCGGCCAGCGTGACGTTGGTCGACAACGAGAACAGATGACCGCCCTCGCCGTCCGGCATCACGTAGCGGCCGTCGGGACGCACGTCGAAGCCCTGCTTTTCCAGCGCGCCCAGCAAGGTGGAGATGGCCCATGGCGCGCCGTTGGTTTGCAGGTTGACGCCCAGCTGCGCGTCGTGGCCGGCGACGAAGCGGTGCAGGTTGCGCGCTTCGGCCATCACTTCGATCATGTCCGGGATTTCCGGTTCGGCGCCGATTTCGTCGGCCATCGCGCGCAGGCGCGTGACCAGTTCCGAGTATTCCAGTTCGTTCAGCGCGGTGCTGCGGCTGGCCAGCTGCACGCCGCCTTGCAGCTTGGTGTAGACGCCGCCGTGGACGATAGGCTCCCAGTCGCCGCTGACGGCCAGGCCGATGTAGTGCACCGGCTTGTTGCCGACCATGCGCAGCGTTTGCAGCACCGGCAGCAGCTTGTCGCCGCGCGCCGCGCCTTCCAGCGCCAGCGGCAGCAGGCAATCGATCAGCGGGTCCACCAGCGCGGTGGCCTGTTCGGCCGCCGGCGTCACGGCGTTGACGCGCGGTGCGGCCGGCGGCGCCGTTGGATCGGGCTCGAATTCGGTGGCCACAGCGCCCAGCGCAGCGGCTGCGGCGGAGGCTTCGCCTCCGGCCAGGCCGGGAGCGGCGCTATCAAGAGAAAAGCTCGGCTCATGGCGCGCAGTGGACGATGGCGGAGCATCGCCGGTGCGCATCAGCACATCGTCATGATCGCTCGAGAAGGCGCGTTCGACACTCTTCTTGGCCTTGTATTCCTGGATTTTGTTATACGTGAAAACGCCGGCGACGAATACGCCGGCGATTCCGATCAAACTCATTTGTAGGTCTGTCATGCTGCTTGTGCCTCGGAAGCGAAGTTTGCGGCGGATTCCATATCCACCGCCACGATGCGCGATACGCCCTGCTCTTGCATCGTCACACCGATCAGTTGATTGGCCATCTCCATCGCAATTTTGTTGTGCGAGATGAAGAGGAATTGGGTGTGGTCAGACATGCGTTTGACCATCCGGCAGAATCGTTCGGTATTGGCGTCGTCCAGCGGTGCATCGACTTCGTCGAGCAGGCAGAACGGCGCCGGGTTAAGTCGGAACATCGAGAACACCAGCGCCGTTGCGGTCAGCGCTTTTTCACCGCCGGACAGCAGGTGGATGGTGGCGTTCTTTTTACCCGGCGGCTGGGCCATGACCTGCACGCCGGAATCGAGGATTTCATCGCCGGTCATGATCAGCTTGGCCTGGCCGCCGCCGAACAGGATCGGGAACAGTTCGGAGAAGTGGCCGTTGACGCGGTCGAAGGTGTCTTGCAGCAGATCGCGGGTCTCTTTGTCGATGCGCGCGATCGCGTCTTCCAGCGTGTTGATCGCCTCGTTCAAGTCGGCGTTCTGCGCGTCGAGGAAGTTCTTGCGTTCGGAGGCCGTCGCCAGTTCGTCCAGCGCCGCCAGGTTGACTGCGCCCAGCATCGAGATCGCATTGGTCAGGCGCGTCACCTCGCCTTGCAGGTACGAGGCCTTCATGTCGGGATGCAGCTTCTCGGCCAGCGCCGCCTCGTCGGCCTGCACTTCGGCCAGCTGCGCGGCGAACTGCTCCTGGTTCAGGCGCGCGGCCTGTTCCTTCAGCTGCATTTCCATGATCTTGTCGCGCTGCGGCTGCAGGGCGCGTTCGGTCGACATGCGGCCTTCCTCGAACATGCGCAGCTGCTGCGTGATCTGATCGAGTTCATGGCGGGCGTCGGACAGCGCTTTTTCCTGGCCGGTGCGGCGGTCCAGCAGTTCCTGCAGGCCCTCGTTGGCCTGGCCGGATTCGAGGTTGGCCAGTTCGGCCTGTCCCGCTTCCAGGCTTTGCGTGACCTGCGCCACCTGCGCGGTCGCGGTGGCGATCGAGCGGCGGAATTCCTCGATCTTGCTGCGCTGGGACTTCTCGGCGAACTGCGCTTCCTGCGCGGCGCGTTCCAGGTCGCGCAAGGCTTCGCGGGCGTCGGACAGGCGCTGTTCTTTTTCGAGGAACAGGGTCTGGCCTTCCTCGTGGTCGCCCTGCAGATTGCCGAGTTCCATGTCGAGCTGCTCGAACTTTTCCTCGGACTCCATCTTGACCTGGGTTTGCTCCTCTTCCTGCGCGGCGATTTCGGCCAGGTCGGTTTCGATCTGGTTGCTGCGCTGGTTGAAGCGCGCCTCGATCTCCGACAGCTTGACCACGTCCAGCTGCAAGGTATGCACCGACTGCTGCAGGCTTTGCAGCTTGGCGCGGTACTCGGTCAGGCGGCGCGTCAGTTCGGAGACGGCGGCATCGGCGCGCACCGAACGGGCGCGCGCTTCGTCGGCCAGCATCTGCTGCGCGCGCAGCTGCTTGGTGATGTTGTCGATTTCCTGCTGGCGCCCCAGCATGCCGTCCTGCTCCGAGTCGGCGGCGTAGAAACGCACGCTGTTTTGGGTGACGGCGTGGCCCTGGCGCGTGACGAAGCAGGCGCCGGCCGGCAGCTTGGCGCGGTCGGCGAAGGCTTCGGCCGTGTCCTCGGCGATGTAGACGTTGTGCAGCCAGTCCTGCAGCAGGCCGCGCAGGCCCGGATCGTTGAGTTTGAGCAGATTCAGGAACGGCTTCAGGCCCGCCACTTCCACCGGCGCCGGAGGCACCGCGTGCGACGGCGCAAACAGCGCCAGCTTGGCCGGCGGCGCGTCGTTGAAGAAGGCCTTGGCCCATTCGATGTTCGACATCTGCAAGGCCGAGGTGCGCTCGCGCAGCACGGATTCCAGCGCGGTCTCCCAGCCGGATTCGATGTTCAGTTTTTGCCACAGGCGCGGCAGCGTGTCGAGTTCGTGCTTTTGCAGCCACGGCGTGACCTTGCCCTGCGTCTGCACGCGCTCCTGCAACTGGCGCAGCGCGTTCAGGCGCGCTTCCAGCTGGGCGTTGGCGGCGGTTTCGGCGTTGACCTGGTGCTGCGCGGCCTGGCGTTCCTCGTCCAGCTTGGGCTGCTGTTCCAGCGCTTCGTCCAGCAGGTAGCCCTGTTCCTCCAGCGCCTGCTGCTTTTCTTCCAGCTGCAGGCGCAGGTTGCTCAGATGCGCGCTGTCCGGCAGATTGAGGCCGCTCTTTTCCTGCTGCAGGCGCTCGCGCCGCACGGCCAGGCCGTTGAGGATGTTGTTGGCGTTGCGCTGGTGCGCCGATTCCAGTTCGAGCTGCTGCTGCGCCTGCATGATGCGGGCGCGCGATTCGGTGCTCCTGGTCTGCGCCTCGCGCCACACCTGCTCCAGCATCGGCAGCGACTCGGCCTTTTGTTCGGCCATCATCTGCGACTGCTCGACCTTGGCCGACAGTTCTTCCAGCGTGAACTCGCCTTCCTCGATCTGGCCGCCGTATTCGGTGGCCTGCTGCTGCCATTGGTCGCGCTGCGCGGTCAGCGCGGCCAGCTGCGCCTGCAGACGGCTGCGCGATTCGATGACGAACTTGATCTGCGCTTCCAGGCTGCCGATTTCGGCGTTGGTCTGGTACAGGCTGCCCTGCGCCGTGTGCAGGCGGTCGCCGGCGGCGAAGTGGCCCTGGCGCATCTGCTCCAGCGACAGCTCGACGTTGCGCAGCTTGGCGGTCTGTTCTTCGAGGTCGTTCTGCGCCTGTTCCATCTCGCGGAAGTATTTCTTCTGCTCGTTCTCGGCTTCGATCTTGCGCAGCAGCCACAGCAGCTTTTGCTTTTCTTCCTGGTCCGATTGCAGCTGGTGGAACTTGGTGGCGACGGCGGCCTGCCCTTCCAGCTTTTCCAGGTTCGAGTTCAGCTCGCGCAGGATATCGTCCACCCGCAGCAGGTTCTCGCGGGTGTCGTGCAGGCGGTTTTCCGTCTCGCGGCGGCGTTCCTTGTACTTGGAGACTCCTGCCGCTTCCTCCAGGAACACGCGCAGTTCCTCCGGGCGCGATTCGATGATGCGGCTGATCATGCCTTGACCGATGATGGCGTAGGCGCGCGGGCCGAGGCCGGTGCCGAGGAAAATGTCCTGGATGTCGCGCCGGCGCACCGGCTGGCCGTTGATGTAGTAGGTCGAGGTGCCGTCGCGCGTCAGCGTGCGCTTGACGGCGATCTCGGCATACTGCCCCCACTGGCCGGAAGCCTTGCCGTCGTTGTTGTCGAACACCAGCTCGACCGAGGCGCGCCCGGCCGGCTTGCGGTGGGTCGAACCATTGAAAATGACGTCCTGCATGGACTCGCCGCGCAGCTCGGAAGCCTTGGACTCGCCCAGCACCCAGCGCACGGCATCGATGATGTTCGACTTGCCGCAACCGTTGGGACCCACCACGCCCACCAACTGACCCGGCACCTGGAAATTGGTGGGATCAACGAAAGACTTAAATCCCGACAATTTGATGGAAGATAGACGCACGTTGTTATCTGGAGTGTGGGCTGGAAAAGTTCACAATAATACCATTTTGCGCATCAAATCTGGCCGAAAACGCGTCATGGACCGGGTATGCGCCTATCGTAACGGGGATTTGGGTTCACGCCAAATGGCACGGGTATAAGGTTTGTCGTGGCCGGACATCCAGAGCGCCGCCTTGGTGATCCACATTTCGGCCGGCACCGGCTCCACGCGCGGCGCGATCAGCACGACGGGAATGCACAGCACCACCAGCAGCCGGCTCAGCGCCATGTGGTGCTCGGTGCTGGCGTACCAGATGAACACCGCCGCCACGGCCAGGCCGAGCAGGCAGCCGGTCACCGACTCGGACACCGAATGGGCCTGCACGTAGACGCGGGAGATGGCGATGAGCACCGCCAGCAGCACGCCCAGCAAAGTGCCCAGCACGCGCCATTGCGGCGGCGACGAGCGGAAGGCCAGGTAAAAGGCGACTGGGAACACGGCGGCGGCGCGCATCGCATGGCCGCTGAAGCCGGCGAATTCCACCGACTCCACGCCCAGCCCCCAACCGACGAAGGCCATCTTGGTGGCCACGACCAGCGCCATGCCGATGCCGAACAGCACGCACCAAGCCGCCGTCAGACGCCAGGACTTACCCGCCAGCAGCCAGACGGCGATCGCGATTCCAATTGGCCCGGTTACCGCCAGACTCCCCGTCACACTCAAACCGTGCCACCACATCATCATCTAAAAGCGCCCCATCGTTGTTTTGCACCGCGTCATTAAAACACATGCAGGCGCATTCTATCGAAAATTGCCATGCAACAATAGATCTGGAGCAAAATCGGAGGGTGCCCGACGCGTTCCGGCGGGGCGTGGCATACTGTTGTCATGCTCACCATACTCGGCAAATCCTCCTCCATCAACGTCCGCAAGGTCTTGTGGACGTGCGCGGAAATCGGTCTCGATTACCGCCTGGAAGAATACGGCAGCGGCTTCCAGCCGACCACCACGCCGGAATTCCTGCGCATGAATCCGAACGGCATGGTGCCGGTCATCATCGACGACGGCCAGAGCCTGTGGGAATCGAACACCATCTGCCGCTACCTGGCGGGCAAACATGGACGCACCGACCTGTTGCCGGCAGAGCCGATGGCGCGCGCCCAGGTGGAAAAATGGATGGACTGGCAGGCCACCGAACTGAACAACGCCTGGCGCTACGCCTTCATGGCGATGATACGGCAGAGTCCCGCGCATGGCGATGCGGCGGCGCTGGTGGCCAGCGTGGCGGAATGGAACCGCCTGATGGGCATGCTGGACGCGCAGCTGGTGGCCTCCGGGCCGTTCGTCTGCGGCGAAGTGATGACCCTGGCCGACATCGTGCTCGGACTGTCGGCCAACCGCTGGCGCGCGATGCCGATGGCGCGGCCCAGCCTGGCAGCCGTCGACGCCTGGTTTGCCCGCTTGAGCGAGCGCGACGGCTTTCGCACCCACGGCTGCAACGGCCTCCCCTGACACTTACTTTTGGAGTTAGCAATGACTGTATCGACCTGGCTGTTGTTCTTATCGGTTTCCCTGGCGGCGGCGTTCAGCCCCGGACCGGGCGTGCTGATGGCGATCTCGACCGCGACCACCATGGGCCCGCGGCGCGCGCTCTACAGTTCCGCCGGCAATGCGCTGGGCGTGTTCATCGTGGCGACCACGGCGGTGGCCGGCCTGGGCTTGTTGCTGAAGACGTCGGCGCTGGCGTTCGGCGCGCTGAAGGTGGCCGGCGCGGCCTACCTGATTTACCTGGGCATCAAGGCCTGGCGCCACGCCAGCCTGGTGACTGAAACGGCGGAGACCGCCGCCTCGACGGCCGCGGCGCCGGACGCGGCCGAAGCCAGCCGCCTGAGCACCTTCCGCGCCGGCCTGCTGGTGGCGGTGAGCAATCCGAAGGCGATTTTGTTTTTCACCGCCGTGTTCCCGCAGTTCATGCCGCCGGATCATGTGGACCCGGTGCGCTTCCTGCTGCTGACGTCGACCTTCACCAGCTGCACCTTGTTGTCGCACTTCTTCTACGTGGCCTGCGCGTCGTGGCTGAAGCGCAGCGTCAAACAAAGCGTCGCCCGCACCCGCCTGGCGAAGCGCACCACCGGCGTGATCTTCGTCGGCATGGGCGGTGCCCTGCTGACCTTGACGAACTCGAAGTAAAACGGCGAAAGGACTTAACCGAACGCCGAGGCTGGCGGGTCGATGGAGGCGTCGTTGTCGGCGCTGCGGGCCAGCGCCTGCGACAGCGCGACGGCGACCACGCCTTCGCTGCGCACCACTTGCACGGTCTGTTCGAGGAAGCGCTTGGCCAGCTGTTCGCCGGACATCGAGAACGCTTCCTGCCGCGCCGCCGTCGAGAAGATGTACAGCGTGCGCAGCGGACTGATCCACGCCAGCTTGACCTTGCGGCTGCCGCCGCCCTCCTGCTCGAACTCCAGCCACATGCCGCGCGTCAGGCTGTCGACTTCGATGGCGGCGTCTTCCTCTTCGGGATCGGGCTGCTGTTGGGCGCGCGCTTCGGCTTCCGCCCTGGCGGCCGCGTCGGCTTTGGCTTGCAGCTCCAGGCGCCGCTCGGCCGCCTGCTGCGCCACCTGCATCGAAATTTCCAGCTGGCGTTCCGCCGACATCTCCAGCGGCGCGCGCACGATGGAGGCGTGGCACTCGGCCAGCTCGGCAAAGAATTGCAGACGGTCGGCATCCTGCCACTTGATGATGTCCAGCCATTTGTTCAGCGTGGTCAACAGCACCGGCAGCTTGGCGATCAGCTGCTTGCGCTCATCGGCGTTGAGCTTGGGGCGCACGCTCCAGATCAGGTCGTCCATGGTCTTGGTGGCGTTGTTGACGGCGCCCGGCTTGTCGTCCTCGATGCTGTAGGCGATGGTCAGCACCGACACCCAGCGCTGTTCGAGGAAGGCTTCCACCACGGCGATCACTTCGCCGGTGCCGATGCGCAGCGCCACGGCGTTCTTGGCCAGCTTGCTCGATTCGGCCATGCGTTCCTGCTTCAGCGCGGCGGCGATGGGCTCGGCGATGGCGGTGGCGGCGGCGCGCTCCTCGGCCTGGATCGACGCTTCCAGCTCGTTGACCGCTTCGGTGAAGACCGACAACTCATGATCGTAATCGCGGCCCACACGGTCCACGCTGCGCTGCATCGCCTGGAACAACGGATCTTCCGGCCCCTTGCGCTGCTCCCAGCCCATGCGCGACAGCAGGTCGATCAGGCGGCGCGCCGGATGGGCTTCCTGGAAGAAGAAATTCTTGTCGACCAGCGCGGCTTTCAGCACCGGGATTTGCAGGAAGCGAATCAGGTCGCGGATTTCCTGCGAGATGTTCTGGTCGTGGAAAACGGTGTCGAAGATCGCCGACAGCAAATCGATGGTGCTTTCGTCGGTACGCGACAGGCTGCCCTGCGGCATGCTGGCTTTGATGTTCGGCAGGTAGAAGACGTTGCCGCCCGCCGCCGGTGCGGCATCGACGGCGGCCTGGCCGGCGCTCACCGGTCCGGTAGCGATGCCGGCCACCGTGCCCAGCGTGCCGATGGATTCGTATGGCACGGCTTTTTGCAGCTGCGCCAGATACGCCAGCAGCGGCTGCTTGGCGCCGATCTGCGACAGGCGCTGCGCGTCTTCGTTGCTCAGTGCGCCAGGCAGCACGCCTTGCGCGGCGCCTTGCACCCAGACGCCGCCGGCGGGAGCGAATCCGCCTGCAACGACGGCTGGCGCACCAGCAACCGCGGCCGCAAAACCCGGAGCCATCGTCATCGCACCCGGAGCGCCTTGCGCAACCGCCATGACGCCGTGCGCAGCGGCTGGCGCCGCGCCATGCGCGCCGTCGCCGGCATTCGGCACCCAGGCCGCGCCGGCGTTCAGCGCCGACATCGGCAGGTCGGGAATGCTCAGGTCTACGCCATACATCAAGCCATCGGCGATGTTGTCGACGATGGCGCCCGCAGCGGAACCCTCCACATCGCTGGAGGCAAAGAACTGCCGCAACTGCTGGGCCAGCGCCGCCTGATTGCCGCGCACGCGCGACGGCGCCGCGGCCTTGGCTTTGTCCGCCTTGCGTCCCTTATGGCCGTCCACCGAACCGGGCAACACGCCCTTGCTCTGCAAGGCCAGGTTCAAGGCGTCCAGCATCGGGCCCAGTTCGATGAACATGCCCGGCTTGATTAGCGGCTGCAACAGCGACGCGGCTTCGGCCTCGGTATCGAATTCGGTCCAGGCCTGCTGCAAGGCGACCAGGAACACGTCGGGCCGGAACGGGTTCTGGCTGACGCGCAAAATATCGCGATCCAACAGGAACGCCAGGCGCACGTTCAGCGTTTGCAACTGGTCGGAGTACAAGCTCTCGAACGGCTTGCTGACGCCGCTGAGCGCGACCTTGTTGTCCATCTCCTCGAACGGCACCAGCGACAGCGGCTGCTCGGCTTCGCGCGGCTTGCCCTTGACCGTCGGCGACAACTCGGCGAGCTCGCGCCGCAGCGCCTTCTCCAAGGTGCTCGAGGCCAGATGCAGGAAGGCGAAGTTGCGGTTGCGCAGCTGGTTGCCGGCGCGGATGCGCTGCTGCATGGTGCGCGGATCGCCGCCGGTGGCGTCGATCAGCGCCCCGGCCAAGCGGGTCGCCAGGTCCAGGTACTGGTCGCTGGCATGCTTGGTGGCGATGCCGATCAACTCTTCCAACAAGGCATGCCGCGGCGAGACCGTCTTTTTCGGCGATGCGGGTGTTGTGGAAGTTGCAACCATGATGTGGCCTGCTTTTGATAAGGGAGTCCGTTTACGACATTCTTACACATTCTTTCCACAAGGCAATACCGGAAAGGAAAGACTGTGCAATATTTCGCGTATTTTTCCGGGTATTTTCTGTTTCCCCACAACTTTTATGGCATGAAACCCAGTGTTGACGGGGCGCAAAGGACAAGATTGAAGTTTCTCTAACATAACAATTTCCCTCCGTCGCCAGCGAGTCTCCGCCATGAAATTCCTGCATAACCTGGAAACCTCCAGCAAGCTGCTGGCCGCCTTCGCCGCCCTGCTGGGCCTGACTACCCTGCTGGGCCTGAGCGCCCTGGCCCGCATGGGCCACATCGACGACGCGTCCTCGGAATTGTCCGACAAATGGCTGCCACAGACTATAGCAGTGCTGTCGTTGCGCAACGATTTGCTGGAGGAGCGCAAGCTGGAACATGTGGTGATCGGCGACAAGGACAGCATCGCCGATGCCGAGCGCAAGCTGGCCGTGGCCCACGCCGCCGTGCGCGACCATGCCGGCCAGGTGGCGCGCCTGCTGGCGGGGCCGCAGCAACCGCCGCAAGGCACGGAACTGCTGCGCCTGGCAGCCGACTACGCCACCGAGCACGAGCGCATGATCGCCCTCGCCGCCGGTGGCAAGAAGGACGAGGCCGCAGCCCTGCTCAAGGGCCGCTCGCAACAGACGCTGGACGCCGTCAACGGCCAGCTCGACAAGCTGCTGGCGGCGCAGATGGCCGGCAGCCAGCAGGCGGCGCGCGCGGCCGACGAACTGTACGACGGCGCCCGCTTGATCACGCTGAGCACGCTGGGCATGGCGGTCTTCGGCGGCGCGCTGCTGGCGCTGTGGTTGGCTCGTTCGATCTCGGCGCCGTTGCAGCGGGCGATGCAGGCGGCCCAGCGCATCTCCGATGGCGACCTCAGCACACACATCGGCGCTACCGGCAACAACGAGACCGGCAAGCTGCTGCAAGCGATGCAGCATATGAACGACAGCTTGCTGGGCATCATCGGCCAGGTGCAGCAAGGCGCCCGCGCCATCGACGGCGCCGCGCGCGAGATCGCCGAGGGCAATCTGAACCTGTCGACCCGCACCGAGCAACAGGCCGCGTCGCTGGAGGAAACCGCGTCGTCGATGGAGCAGCTGACGGCCACCGTCAAGCAAAACGCCGAGCACGCGATGCAGGCCAACCAGCTGGCGCTGTCGGCGTCCGCCGTGGCGCTGCGCGGCGGCGCCGACGTCGAGCAGGTAGTGGGGACGATGGCGTCCATCAACGACAGCTCGCGCAAGATCGCCGAGATTATCGGCGTCATCGATGGCATCGCCTTCCAGACCAATATCCTGGCCTTGAATGCCGCGGTGGAGGCTGCCCGCGCCGGCGAACAGGGGCGCGGCTTCGCGGTGGTGGCGTCGGAAGTGCGCAACCTGGCGCAGCGCAGCGCGGCGGCCGCCAAGGAGATCAAGGAACTGATCGCCGATTCGGTCGACAAGGTGGCGCGCGGCACCCAATTGGCCGACCAGGCGCGCAACACGATGGACGAGGTGGTCGGCAGCGTCAAGCGCGTGACCGGTCTGATCGGCGAGATCGCCGACGCCAGCGCCGAGCAGACCGCCGGACTGGAGCAGGTCAACCAGGCGGTGGCGGAGATGGACCAGGCCACCCAGCAGAACGCCGCGCTGGTCGAGCAGGCGGCCTCGGCAACGGCGGCGATGCAGGCCGAGACCGGCAAGCTGAACGAGGCGATCGGCGTATTTTCCGCCCAGGGCGAGGCGGCGCCGGCCCCTGCCCTGGTGGCCGTTGCCGGGCTCGCTGCGCCGGCGACGCGCATGGCACAAGCGGACGCTGTCGGCGGACGGCGGCCAGCGGCGTGCAGCAAAGCCAAAGCAGCCGCGCCCGCCGCTCGTGCGCCACAGGGCGGCCACCGCAGCAAGGAAGTGGAATGGGAGGAATTTTAAGGGGCCGGCAAGGCGTACTCCTACACGCCACCAAGAGAAATTCCGATAGCGATCACCGGATCGAGCCCGCATCATTGCGATACCAAAAACGCGCCGGAATGCAAGCGCCGGCACGGTTCTGGCAAGTACGTTCTTTCACTTTCGTAAAGGAATCGACATGAGCACGAATCAAAAAGGTGGCAGTAGCAAGCAAGGCTCGGATCAGGGCAGCAGCAAGCAATCGGGAGGCCAGGGCTCGTCCGGCGGCTCGCGCGGCAGCAGCAGCGGCAGCGGCACCCAGGGCGGCACTCATGAGCAGCACGTGGAGGCCGGCCGTCAAAGCCACAAAAACGACGCCAACAAGCAATCCGGCAATAAAGACCGCTAAGTAGGCCAGCGCGGTCCTTGCGGCGCCGTCACCGGGCGCCGCAACCTTGTCAAATGTTCGTCACCCTCTGTCCGCGCGGCGGCACGAAATCCTTCACCGCATTGACCATCCCCACTTTCAAGCCTTCGGCCGCCGTCAGGTGCAGGTCCGAGTACTCATGGATGCGCCAGTGCTCGTCGCTGAACTGCACATGGTCGCGCAGGATCTGTTCGGTGCGGGCGTCGTCGGCCTGCAAGCCTTCGACGATGATGCGCAGCGCGTCCGGACGGGCGCCGTGCGGCGCGCTGGCGTGCGACTTGTGCACCATGAAGCGCGCCGTGTCGCTGGCGTAGCGTTCGGCGCCGGCCAGGAACAGGATCACCGCGATCGATGCCACTGCGCCGGCGTTGTAGGTGATGATCTTGATCGGCAGCTTGCTCAGGTAGTTGTACAGGCAAATGCCGTCGCTGACGTAACCGCCGTTGGACTGGATCAGGATGTGGGCGGTGGTGATGCGGTCCTCGGTCATATCGGCGACCGCGTCAAAGACGCGGCGCACCATGTCGCTGTTGACATCGCCGGACAGGGTGAACCACGCGTGGCCCTCGTAAGTGGTGGAATCTTGGCTCATGGCTGGGCTCTTGAATAAGTGTGATTTATTCTAGCAAATAGTTGTCTTTCGGGCCTTATTATTGCATTTCATTCGTGCGACGGTCGCGTCCCTCTGAAATGGGACTGCAGATTGACAACAAGGTACTTCTGACATATATTCCCGAGTCTTGATCGGGAGAGGGCAAACCAGCTTTGCCGCCGAAGGGGCACTACCCAAAAACTCTCAGGCAAAAGGACCGATCAAGGGACCAGCGCGGCCGTCGGATGGAATCATTCGACGGGATGCCAACTGGACCAACTCTGGAGAGCGGCCGCGGCGCAAGCTGGCGGCCCACCGAAGGGGCGCACGGGAACCAGGAGCCAGCCTCCTCCCGTAATCTCTCAGGTACCAAGGACAGAGGGGTCTGCGATCATTGTGGAATCAGCTTTTGTTGAGCGTTTCCTTGTATGTTCTGTTAACCCCTATTCGATTTGGACCGAGGAATTATGACGCTTAAAGCCACCCCACTCAATAATGCCCACCGCGCAGCCGGCGCCAAGATGGTCGATTTCGGCGGCTGGGACATGCCGGTCAACTACGGCTCCCAGATCGAAGAACACAACGCCGTGCGCACCGACGTCGGCATGTTCGACGTCGCCCACATGTGCGTGGTCGACATCAAGGGCGACAACGTGCGCGGCTTCCTGCGCGGCCTGCTGGCCAACAACGTCGACAAGCTGCAGGTATCGGGCAAGGCGCTGTACTCCTGCATGCTGAACCCGCAGGGCTTCGTGATCGACGACCTGATCGTCTACTTCATCAACGAGAGCTGGTTCCGCCTGGTGGTCAACGCCGGCACCGCCGAAAAAGACGTGGCCTGGATGCAGCAGCACAACGCCGCCACCAACGCCGGCCTGACCATCACCCAGCGCCGCGATGGCGCCAACGCTATGGCCTTGATCGCCGTGCAGGGCCCGAACGCCCGCGCCAAGGTGTGGCAAGTCATTCCGGAATCGAAAGAAGGCACGGCCGACATGAAGCCATTCAACGTCGCCTTCGCGCAGAGCCCGACCTTTGGCGAGGCGATGATCGCCCGCACCGGCTACACCGGCGAGGACGGCTTTGAAATCGGCGTCGCCGCCGAGCAGGCCGAGAACCTGTGGAACGCGCTGGTCGCAGCGGGCGTCAAGCCGGCCGGCCTTGGCGCGCGCGACACGCTGCGCCTGGAAGCCGGCATGAACCTGTACGGCCAGGACATGGACGAAACCGTCAATCCACTGGACGCCGGCCTGGCCTGGACCATCGACCTGGTGTCCGAGCGCGATTTCATCGGCAAGGCGGCGCTGCAGGCGATGGGCCAGAACGCCCAGTTCGTCGGCCTGATCCTGCGCGAAAAAGGCGGCGTGCTGCGCGCCCACCAGAAGGTGGTCGTGGCCGGCACCGACGCCACCGGCGAGATCACCAGCGGCACCTTTAGCCCGTCGATGCAGCAGGCGATCGCGCTGGCGCGCGTGCCCAACGGCGTGGCCGTCGGCGACACCGTGCACGTCGAGATCCGCGACAAGAAACTGGCCGCGTCGGTGGTCAAGCTGCCGTTCGTGCGCAACGGTAAAATCCTGGCTGTTTAATCGCTGTTTATATTCATATCACCCCATCACCCTTCTGGAGCCTTACATGAACATTCCTGCCGACCTGAAGTACACCGAATCCCACGAATGGGTACGCGCTGAAGCTGACGGCACCGTCACCGTCGGCATCACCGAGTTCGCACAGGATGCGCTGGGCGATATCGTCTTCGTCGAACTGCCAAAAGTCGGCACGACCTACGGCGCCGGCGACGACGCCGCAGTGGTGGAATCGGTCAAAGCGGCCAGCGACATCTACGCGCCGATCGCCGGCGAAGTGGTTGCCGTCAACGACGACGTGGTCAACACGCCTGAGTCGATCAACGCCGACGCCTACGCCAACTGGCTGTTCAAGATCAAGCCGGCCGACGCCGCCGCGATCAACGGCCTGCTGGACGCCGCCGCCTACGGTAAAACCACCGAAGCGTAAGCACCCCGCACGCCGGGGTCTGACCCCACGGGGTCAGACCCCAAAAGCACGGGGTGCGCGCGCCCCGTCCGTACTCTCTTTTCGGCCCTGACAAATCATGACCCGCTCCAGCCTGACCCAACTCGAAGCCCGCGACGCCTTCATCGCCCGCCACATCGGCCCTGACGCCGCAGAACAGGAAGCCATGCTGTCGGTACTCGGCTACGCCTCGCGCGCAGCCCTGATCGACGCCCTGGTCCCATCCAACATCCGCAACAAAGGCGCACTGCCGCTGGGCGCGTACTCGCAGCCGATGCCGGAACAGGAAGCGCTGTCCAAGCTGAAAAAGATCGCCTCGAAGAACAAGGTGCTCAAGTCGCTGATCGGCCAGGGCTACTACAACACCGTCACGCCTGGCGTGGTGCTGCGTAACATCTTCGAAAACCCGGCCTGGTACACCGCCTACACCCCGTACCAGCCGGAGATTTCGCAAGGCCGCCTGGAAGCGATCCTGAACTTCCAGCAAACCATCACCGACCTGACCGGCATGGGCATCGCCAACGCGTCGATGCTGGACGAAGGCACGGCCGCCGCCGAAGCGATGACGCTGATCCAGCGCGTGGGCAAATCGAAATCGATGGTGTTCTACGTGGCCGACGACGTGCTGCCGCAAACCCGCGAAGTGGTCGAGACCCGCGCCAAGCCGCTGGGCATCGAAGTGAAGACCTTCCACCCGGCCGAACTGTCCGCCGTCGGCGAATGCTTCGGCGTGCTGCTGCAGTACCCGGGCGTGAACGGCGTGGTGCGCGACTACAAGGCCGGCGTTGAAGCCGTCAAGGCCAAGGGCGCGATGGTGGTGGTCGCCGCCGACCTGCTGGCGCTGACCATGCTGACGCCTCCGGGCGAATGGGGCGCGGACGTGGTGGTTGGTAACAGCCAGCGCTTCGGCGTACCGCTGGGCTTTGGCGGCCCGCACGCAGGCTACCTGTCGACCCGCGACGAATTCAAGCGCAGCATGTCCGGCCGCCTGGTCGGCGTCACCATCGACGCCCAGGGCAACAAGGCCTACCGCCTGGCGCTGCAAACCCGCGAGCAGCACATCCGCCGCGAAAAAGCCACCTCCAACATCTGCACCGCACAGGTGCTGCTGGCGGTGATGGCGTCGATGTACGCCGTCTACCACGGTCCGAAAGGCCTGCTGCAGATCGCCCAGCGCGTGCACCGCTACACCGGCGTGCTGGCAACCAACCTGAAATCGCTGGGCTACACCGTCACCAACGAGACCTTCTTCGACACGCTGACCGTCGCCGTCAAGAACGCCGAGCAGCTGCATGCGTCGGCTCACTCGCACGGCGTCAACCTGCGCGTGATCGACGCCACCCACGTCGGCGTATCGCTGGACGAAACCACCAGCCGCGAAGACATCGCGCTGCTGTGGACCGTGTTCGCGCACCCGGTCGGCGGCCCGGCCCACGGCCCGGACTTCGATGGCGTGGAAGCTGCCGTTGCAGAGGCCTTCCCGGCCGCGCTGTCGCGTACCAGCGAGTACCTGAGCCACCCGGTCTTCAACCGCTACCACTCCGAAACCGAAATGCTGCGCTACCTGCGCAGCCTGGCGGACAAGGACCTGGCGCTGGACCGCACCATGATCCCGCTGGGTTCGTGCACCATGAAGCTGAACGCGACGTCCGAGATGATCCCGGTCACCTGGCCCGAGTTCTCCAACATCCACCCGTTCGCGCCGGACGCGCAAACCGTCGGCTACCGCGAAATGATCTCGCAGCTGGAAGAAATGCTGTGCGCGCTGACCGGCTACGCCGCTGTCTCGCTGCAGCCTAACGCCGGTTCGCAGGGCGAGTACGCCGGTCTGCTGGTGATCCAGGCTTACCACCAGTCGCGCGGCGAAGGCCATCGCAACATCTGCCTGATCCCATCGTCGGCGCACGGCACCAACCCGGCATCGGCCAATATGGTCGGCATGCAGGTGGTGGTGACCGCCTGCGACGCCAGCGGCAACGTCGACCTGGCCGACCTGAAGGCGAAAGCCGAACAGCACTCGAAGAACCTGGCCTGCGTGATGGTGACCTACCCATCGACCCACGGCGTGTTCGAAGAAGGCATCCAGGAACTGTGCGAAATCGTCCACGGCCACGGCGGCCAGGTCTACATCGACGGCGCCAACATGAACGCGCTGGTCGGCGTGGCGGCTCCTGGCTCGTTCGGCGGCGACGTCTCGCACCTGAACCTGCACAAGACCTTCTGCATTCCTCACGGTGGTGGCGGTCCTGGCGTCGGTCCTATCGGCGTCGGCGCTCACCTGGCGAAGTTCCTGCCTAACCAGCGTTCGAACGGCTACATCCGCGACAACGCCGGCATCGGTTCGGTCAGCGCCGCGCCGTACGGTTCGGCCAGCATCCTGCCGATTTCGTGGATGTACATCGCGATGATGGGCGCGGAAGGCCTGACCGCCGCGACCGAAACCGCGATCCTGAACGCCAACTACATCGCGCGCCGCCTGTCGCCGCACTTCCCTGTGCTGTACTCGGGCCACGACGGCCTGGTGGCGCACGAGTGCATCATCGACCTGCGTCCGCTGCAGGATGCCACCGGCATCAGCAACGAAGACGTGGCCAAGCGCTTGATGGACTTCGGCTTCCACGCGCCGACCATGAGCTTCCCGGTACCGGGCACGCTGATGATCGAGCCGACCGAAAGCGAATCGAAGGTCGAGATGGACCGCTTCATCGATGCGATGATCGCCATCCGCGGCGAGATCGCCAAGGTGGAAAGCGGCGAGTTCGACAAGCTGGACAACCCGCTCAAGTTCGCGCCGCACACCGCCGAGGTGCTGACCGCCGACAAGTGGGAGCGCAAGTACAGCCGCGAAGTGGCGGCCTATCCAGTGCCGTCGCTGCGCAAGCAGAAGTACTGGCCGCCGGTCGGCCGCGCCGACAACGTCTACGGCGACCGTAACCTGTTCTGCGGCTGCGCGCCGATGAGCGACTACGAGTAAGCGTATAAGTAACTGAGGGACGCGCGGTTCGCCGCGCTATCTGAAGAACGCAGGCGAACCACCCGGTTCGGCCTGCGTTTTTTTATGCCGGATAAATTTTAATCCTATGTGGTTGACTTCATTTCACATGTCAGATATTCTTTACACATGAAATCGAAAAAGCCAACTCCCAGTGGAGATCAATTGTTGAGCATGCTTGCGGCGCTGTCCAACCCGCACCGCCTGCGCATCATCGCGATGCTGAAGTCCGGCGGACGCAATTATGTGAGCCAGTTGGCGCGCGAGCTGGGCATCAGTCGCCCTTTGCTGCATCTGCACTTGCAGAAGCTGGAGGATGCCGGCCTGGTCGCCAGCGTGATGGAACTGTCGGCGGACGGCAAGGCGCTGAACTATTTTGACGTAACCAACTTCGACTTCGAACTGACTCCGGCGGCGATCGCCGAAGCGGCCAAGTCGCTGTCCACCAACCCTGAATAATCGAGACAATTATGGACGAACACGTATATCTTTTGACGATCGGTCTGCCGTTGCTGGCGATCGTGGTGGTTGCGGCGATGCGCCACTTTTCGGCCATCCAGCAGGCCAAACTGCGGTTTTCCCACGAAGAGGCTTATCGCGTGATCGCCGAGAAGGCCGTGGCGGCGCACACCGAAGCTGCCGCCTCGCTGGCATCCATGGATGCCACCTTGTCGGAGTTGAAATCGCGCGTTACGGCAATCGAAAGGATTTTGAAGGAAGTCGAGTAATCCCTTGCCACTACCAGGAGCCGCAAAATGAACGAAGTTTCATTAGTACGTCTGTATATGCTGCGAGCTGTATATCTGATTATCGCCGTGGGTCTGGGTCTGGTGATCTGGCCTGGCGTGCTTCACCATGACAAGCCGTGGAGCCTGATGGGAGGCGTGGTCAATTGCATGATGGCGGCGTTCGGTGCCTTGTGTGCGTTGGGCGTGCGCTATCCGCTGCAGATGCTGCCGGTGCTGCTGTGGGAACTGTTGTGGAAGACCATCTGGACGCTGGTAGTCGTCGTGCCGGCGTGGCGCTCCGGTACGATGGACGCGGACACGATGGAAGTCTTCATGCAATGCCTGGTCGTGATCATCATCCCGATCGCCATGCCGTGGGGTTACGTCTTCAAGAAATACCTGCGCCAATCCGGCGACCGCTGGTCCAGCGCCAATCCGGCCAGCCGTCAGGGAGCCTAAGTTTATTTGTGAGCCATGAACGCGTCTGATTCGGTCGCCTCATGGCTTACCAGCCAATCGCCGAACCCAAGGCGGTAGCCGCTGGCGGTGAGCTCGTAATGCAGGACATGAGGTGGAAAGAATAGCTCACCGGGCAAGCGAGCATGCAACTCCGAAAGCCTGGCAGGATAGCGCCCATGTGCGGCACGGTACTGGGTCAGCAACACACGCACCTCTTCGCCATGGACAACACATTCGTTAAAAGCGCGAGCCCCCTCTGCCGCACCTCCCATCCACACAGCGACGGCTGCGGCGATGATCGCAGGCGACGCAAGCATCCCCGCCAATCGACTCCGCCGCCATAGCAGGAACGGCAGGATCACCGCGGCAGGCACCGCAGCCAGCAAGTGGTGGACTGGTAGCAGATCTGTATTGTGCTCGCCGAGCCAAAAGCAGACCAGCAGGCTTACCGCAACAACGAAGGCCGCTGCGAGCTTTCGCCTGCCGCTCAATTACGCACCGACGCCAGTCGCAGGCGCACGACGCGGGGGGAGCCGTCGGGAAGTTTGGGGGGCGGCTCCATGCCTTCATCCAGTTTGAACATCGCCACCGCCTCCGATAGATTGACCGCCTGCCGCTGCAAGCTCGATGCCGCGCTGGCGGCTTGTTCCACCAGCGCCAGCTTCTGCTGCGTCACCTGGTCCATCTCGACGATGGCCTGGTGCATGCCCTGCAAGCCCTGCGCCTGCACCGCGCTGGCGGCGCTGACCTGGTCGATGATATCACCCACCTGCTGCACCGACGCCACGATCTCCGCCATGCTGCTGCCGGCTTCCTCCACCGAGCGGCTGCCGCCTTCGATCTCCGCCACCGACTCGGCGATCAAGGCCTTGATCTCCTGCGCCGCCGTGGCCGAACGCTGCGCCAGCGTGCGCACCTCGCCCGCCACCTGCGCGAAACCCTCGCCATGCTCGCCCGCGCGCGCCGCCTCCACCGCGGCGTTCAAGGCCAGCAGATTGGTCTGGAAGGCGATGCCGTCGATGACGCCGACGATCTCCACCACCTTGCGCGAACTGCCGCGTATCGCCGCCATCGTCACCACCAGCCGCTGCACCACGCTGCCGCCGCGCACCGCGAAGTTGGTGGCGCAGCGCGCCAGCTGGTTGGCCAGCTGCGCGTTGTTGGCGGTCTGGGTGACGGTGGCGCTGAGCTCCTGCATCGAGCTGCTGGCCTCCTCCAGCGTGCTGGCCTGCGCCTCGGTGCGCTGGGTCAGGTCGACGTTGCCCTGCGCGATCTCGCGCGAGGCGGTGTCGATCGACTGCGCCGACGCCAGGATGGTCTTCAGCGTGGTGTTCAGGTTGCGGATGCTGGTGTCCAGCGCGCGCGAGGTCTCGGCGATTTCGTCCTTGCCGTAGACCCGGTTCTTCACCGTCAGGTTACCCTCGGCCAGGTCGATGGCGGCCGCGCCGATTTCGCTCACCTCCTTCAGCATCGCCCGCCGCACCGCCATCGTCACCAGCAGCGACAGCGTGATCGACAGCACCACCACCGCCGGCATCACGGTCGACAGCGTTTTGAACTCGGCCTCGGCGTCGTTGTAGGCGCGCGCGCTGAGCGCCTGCTCCAGCCGCGACAACTCCTCCAGCCGCCGCGCCACCACGTCGAACGCCCGCTCGGCCTTGGACATCGCGTTGGTCGCCATCGATTGATCGGCCATGCTCAACTCGATGACGTCGCCGATCGCCTTCACGTACAAGGTATGCGCCGCCTGCGATTGGGCGACGAAGCGGCGCTCGGCCGGATCGCCCTGGGTCGTCATCTCCAGCTGCGCGAACTGGCGGTCCAGCGTGGCGTGGCGGGCGTGGATGTCGCGCACCAGCGCGTCGATGCGCGCCGGCGAGAAGCTGGCGTTGATCCAGGTGAGCAGCTGGTAGATCTCGGTGTGCGCGCGGTTGGCGCCCGCCACCAGGTCGGCCGCCGCCTTGAGCCGCACGGCGCGCTGCTGCACCATGTCGTCCAGGCGGTGGTTTTGCCGCACCAATCCGACGAAGGCGCCCGCCGACAGCGCGATCAGCAGGATCAGCACCACTCCAGGCGCCAGCAGCAGCTTGGGTCCTATTCGCAGTTTGCTGAGCATGTCCACGGTTTAGTGCTTGTAGATGCCGGCTTCCAGCGATACGTCCCCGACCCGCAACACGTAGGTGCTCTTGGCTTCCACCTTGCCCGTTTGCGGATTGCGGAACTTGTAGTCGACCCAGCCGGAGCCCTTGCCCTTGGCCAGCGCCAGCATCTCCTGGCGGAACGGCTTGCCGTCGGCGTCCGGCACATCCAGCAGGTTCTTGCCGATCAGCGCGGTGGTCGGGTGGGCCACCGTGATGCCGTCCAGGTCGCGCATGGCCAGGTACAAGGCGCCCTGGTTGAATTCCGGGTCCTTGCGGTTGATGCGGGCGATCATCTCGGCCTTGCCGTGCGCGCGCAAGAACTGCGCCCCCTTCTCGGCCAGCGCGACCGCATCTTTCTCATTGGAGGCGGCGTGCACGCACACAGAGCACATCAACAGGGCGATACAGAATAAAGCGCGCATGATTCACTCCGGCAGGTAAGATGTTGTAATCTACGCCGCATGCAGCGGCGCAATCTTGCGCTTAGTCAAGGCCAACCACAGGAAGTTCATGAAAGCATCGATCAAGGCCGCACTCATCTCGGCGCTGGTATTTCCCGGCCTGGGCCACCTGGCCCTGCGCCGCGGTACACGCGGCCTGCTGTTCATCGTGCCGACGCTGCTGGCGGCCGGCTACCTGCTGCGCTCCACGCTGGTTCTGGCCGATACGCTGGTCACCGAAATCAACAGCGGCAAGCTGCCACTCGATCCGCTGCTGATCATCGAGCGCGTGCACAGCTCCGGCATCGACAATCCGGCCACCAACCTGGCGGCGCTGGTCTGCATCGTCTGCTGGATCGGTTCGGTGGCCGATGCGCTGTGGCTGGGACGCCACCGCTAGCGCTACGCGTGGGCGTACAATCGGCTGGCGCCCTCCCGGCGCAGCCACTTACCAGAAAGGATGCGCCATGCCACCTGTCTCGTTCGCCCGCCACACCCTGCCCGCCATCGCCGCCCTGCTGCTTGCCGTCAGCGCCGGCGCGGTCCACGCTCAAGCCTCCGCCATCCGCCGCACCGTGGTCCAGAAAGCCGACGTTTCCGTGCCGGGCCGCGAGGCGGTCGTCGCCAGGGTCGAACTGGACGCCGGCGCCACCGCCGGCCGCCACTCGCATCCCGGCGACGAAATCAGCTACGTGATGGAAGGCGAAGGCGAATTGCGCATCGACGGCGAAGACCCGCGCCGGGTCAAGGCCGGCGAAGCCTTCGTGATCCCGGCCGGCACCATCCACGACGCCATCAACGTCGGCAAGGGCCAGCTCAAGCTGGTCGGCGTGTACGTGGTCGAGAAAGGCAAGCCGCTGGCCACGCCGGCCAAGTAGTGTCATCACGATTTCATCTGCGGGCGTTAGAGTGGCCATCTACGCCCTCGTTGAAAACTGAGCACCGATGACTTTTGCGCCACTCCCGGCCCGCGCAGCCGCTTGCCTGCTGGCCGGCCTGCTGGCCTGCCCCGCCGCCCACGCCGGCCGTCCGATGACGGTCGACGACGCCGCCATTGCCGCTCCCGGATTATGCCAGCTGGAGACCTACGCGCTGCGCGCCGACCACCTGTCCGAATACTGGGCCACCCCTGCCTGCAACGTCGGCGGCGATTGGGAGCTGGCGATCGGCGGCGCCTGGGCCGACGACACGTCCGGCCCGCGCAGCCAGACCACGCATCACTTCCGGCTGCAGGCCAAGACCGTGTTCAAACCGCTGGAGACCAACGGCTGGGGCCTGGGCTTGGTGCTGGCCGACCAGTTCCGCGCCGGCAGCAGTGGCGACGGCGACTTGTCGCTCAACGTCCCGCTCAGCCTGTCGTTGCGCGACGACGCCGTGCTGCTGCATTTGAACGCCGGCGTGATGCATGGAGAGAGCAGCCGCCGTCACCACGCCACCTGGGGCGGCGGCGCCCAGTTCAGGCTGGACCAGCGCCACGCCTTGACGGCCGAAGTGTTCGGCCGCCAGCACAGCGGCTCGCGCTACCAGTTCGGCCTCGCCCGCGCGCTGATCCCGGACCGCCTGCAGATCGACGCCACCTGGGGCCGGCGGCTGGCGCGCGGCGGCGGCGAACCGGTGGTCACAGTGGGACTGGTGTTCCAGTCCCACTAAGGCCCGGCTTCAGGACATTCAGGACATTCAGGTCAGCAAGCGCCCTGCGGGCAGCACCGCCGGCAGCGCCATCAGGCGCAGCCAGCGCCAACGCAACACCAGCAAAGTCACCAGCATGACGGCGCCGCCGACCCAGAACAAGGACAGCTCCGGCAGATTGTTCTCGGCCGCCAGCGCGACCAGGTAGGCCAGCATCGATACAAACGTCCAGGTCAACGTCGTCATCTGGCGATGCGATGCCGGCGTGACCGCGTAATCACGCAGCAATACGCAAGAAAACGGCAGCAGCAGCGCCGCCAGCAAAAAGGTGGAGCCGTAAATCCTCGGCGCGCCGATCAGCAGCATGTCGACCAGGAAGGCGACGGCGGCCGCCAGCAGCCACACGCGCAGGAAACGCGCCAGCAAGGCGGCGCCCAGCATCCGATTGACCTGTGCCGCGACGGGCGCGCGCGGCGCCAGGAAGAACAGCGTCTGCTCCGCGCCGTGCCGGCTTGCGCTCTTGAGCAGATCGGCCGCATACAACACCACCGCCACCAGCAGGCAAATCTGCATGACGAAGGTGCGCATCATCTCCCGCACTGCGGACGTATCGCCGCCGGCATACAGCACCACGCCGGCGGCCACCGCCGTCACCAGCAGCAGATAGGCCAGGTAGCCGCCCTCATAGGCGGTCGGGCCCATGGTGTGCATCAGCATGCGCGCCGGCGTGGCGCCGGGCTGGCTGTCGCGACGCAGCGTGGCGCTGTAACCGAAGCGCAGCAACATGCTGAGGCGGTTGCGGGCGCCGACGTCCTCGGGCTTCAGCAGTCCCCCCTGGACGCGGCGTATCAGCGCTGCGTTGCGCGCATACCAGGCCCAATGACGGTCGCCGCCGCGTGGAAAGACCAGCTGGATGCCGGCGGCGCCCAGCGCGGCGACGGCGATCAGCCCGACGCCCGCCAGCGCCGGCTCGCCCATCGCGGCCAGGCTTTGCCATAGCGCCGCCAGCCAGGCCTTCAGCGACAACGAGCCGAAGATGATCAGCGTGGGCAGGAACGCCAGCACCGTGTAGCGCTGCGCGTACAGCATGTAGCAGAAAAACGCCCCGGCGCCGACCAGCGCATAACCGAAATGCCCGAACACCGCCGCCGCCATCACCGCCACCGCCAACCCGCATGCCGTGAACAGCGCCACGGTCAGCACGATCAGGCGCCGCCGCAGCTGCGGCACCAGGCAGGCGTTGGCCGGGTGATTTTGCTGCACGGCGCTTTTCAGGTAAGCCCCACACCACATCACGATCAGCATCGCCGACATGCCGAGCGGCGCCTGCCACGCCAGCTCCATATGCGAGCGCAGGCTCCACACCATCACCGCCACCACCAGAGCGCCCAGCGCCAGCAAGGCGCTGATGCGCACCATCATGCGGTTGGCGCAGCGGTCGCGCACCACCTGCAACAGCAGTTGCGTATAGGCGCCGTTCATTTGGTCACCTCGACGAACAGGTCTTCCAGGCTCAGGGTTTCCACCCGCAGGTCCGGGCCGGCCCGCAGCTCGGCGGCCTCCTGCCCGTTCAGGCGCGCCAGGATGCTGACGCCGCCGCTGCGGTCCTGCTGGCGGCGGATCTCGTCGCGGAAGTGCAGGCGCGCCAGCGCCGCCGCCGTGCCGGTGATGCGGTGCGCGCTTTCCAGCAGCTCGTCCAGCGGCGCCTGCAGGGTGATCTTGCCGCCCTGCAGGAAGGCCACGTCCAGCGCCACCCGCTCCAGGTCCGACAGGATGTGGGTGGAGAAGATCACCGTCGTATCGCGTTCGATCACGCCGTCCACCAGCTCGTGCAGGAAATCGCGGCGTCCGACCGGATCGAGGCTGGCCACCGGTTCGTCCAGCACCAGCAGCCGGGGATCGTGCGCCAGCGCGCGGATGATGGACAGGCGCTGCTTCTCGCCGCCCGACAAACGGCCGATCTGCTTGTGGCGCGCCTCGCCGGCGAAGCCCCAGCGCTCCAGCAGGCCGGCCACCTTGGCCGCGTTCCAGTGCGGGTACAGGGCCTTGAAGTAGTCCAGCATCTGCAACGGCGTCAGCCACTCGAACAGCTCCGACTTCTGCGGCACATAGCCGATCCAGGCGCGCGCCTCGTCGCCCAGCTGCGTGGCGGGCTGGCCGAACAGCGTGCTGGCGCCGGCATCGGCTTCGCGCAGGCCGAGCAGGCATTCGAGCAGCGTCGATTTGCCGGCGCCGTTGCGGCCCAGCAGGCCGATCACCTTGCCGGGCGCGATGTCCCAGCTCACGCCCTGCAACACCTGCTGGCCGCCGAACGATTTGTGCAGGTTGGCGACATTGACGATCGATGGTTTCATGGTTCTTCCTTGAGGATTTTATTGAACAGTGCAAGTACGGCGTCGGGATCGAGTTCCAGCTGGCGCGCCTCCTCGGCGGCCCGTTCCAGCGTGGGCCGCAGCAGGGCCTCGCGTTCGTGGGCGCTGTGCGCGTGCGCCCTGCGCTCGGCCACCAGCATGCCGATGCCGCGGCTGCGCGACAGCAGGCCTTCGGTCTCCATCATGTTGTAGGCCTTGGACACGGTCATCGGATTGACGGCCAGCGCCAGCGCCACTTCGCGCACCGAGGGCAGCACGTCGCCCGGGGCCAGCACGCGGGCGGCCAGCAGGCGGCGGGTCTGCTCGATCAGCTGGCGATAGATCGGTTCGGACGAACCGGTCGCAATCGAGTAGAGGGAGGCTGTGTGGGAGGTCATCGTTTTGTATCAGTGTATTAGTTGACTAATACATTAGTCCGAAAAACCGGCCTTGTCAAACAAAATAACGATTCGGAGGGAAATGGCGCGGCGCCGGGCCGGTATGTGCGGGGCCGTACAGTCGGCCGCAGCGGGGCCGGCATACTGGACGCATGCGCATCGCCACCTTCAATGTCAACGGCATCAACAGCCGCCTGCCGGCCCTGCTCCAGTGGCTGGAGCAAACGCGGCCGGACGTGGTCTGCCTGCAGGAGCTGAAGGCGCCGCAGGAAAAATTTCCCGAAGCGGCGCTCAACGCGGCCGGCTACCAGGCCATCTGGCACGGCCAGAAAAGCTGGAACGGGGTCGCCATCCTGGCGCGCGGCCAGTTGCCGATCGAAGTGGGACGCGGCCTGCCGGGCGAACCGGACGACCAGCAAAGCCGCTACATCGAGGCGGTGGTGGACGGCGTGCTGGTGGCCGGCCTGTATCTACCCAACGGCAACCCGGCGCCCGGCCCCAAGTTCGACTACAAGCTCAGATGGTTGGAGCGGCTGATCGGCCACGCGGCCGGCCTGATCGACAGCGGCGCCGACGTGGTGCTGGCGGGCGACTTCAACGTGATACCGACCGAACTCGACGTCTACAAGCCGGAACGCTGGGTGGACGACGCGCTGTTCCGGCCCGAGGTGCGCACCGCCTTCCAGCGCCTGCTGGCGCAGGGCTGGTGCGACGCGCTGCGCAGCAAGCATCCGGGCGAAACGATTTATACCTTTTGGGATTACTTCCGCAACGCCTACGGGCGCAACGCCGGCCTGCGCATCGACCACTTGCTGCTGAGCCCTTCGCTGGCGCCGGCGCTGATCGCGGCCGACGTCGACCGCGACGCGCGCGGCCGCGACAAGCCCAGCGACCACGCGCCGGTGTGGATCGAACTGGCCCTGTAACGCCGGCCCGGTCGGGTGCTTACACCAGCTTGGCCGAGTGTTCGCGGGTGGCGTGGAATTGCAGCTTGGGCCAGCGTTCCTGCGTCAGGCGCAGGTTGACGCCGGAGGTGGCCAGGTAGGCCAGGTTGCCGGCGGCGTCGTAGGCGACGTTGTGGCCCAGTGCGTCCTCGAAGTCCGACAGCGCCTTCTTGTCGTCGCTGGAAACCCAGCGCGCGCTGCTGATGCTGGTGCCTTCGAACACGGCGTCGACGCCGTATTCGTTCATCAAGCGGCTGGCGACCACTTCGAACTGCAGCACGCCGACCGCGCCCAGTACCAGCTCGCCGCCCTGCACCGGCTTGAAGACCTGCACCGCGCCCTCCTCGCCCAGCTGCTGCAAGCCCTTGTGCAGCTGCTTGATCTTCAGCGGATTACGGATGCGCACCGAGCGGAAGAAGTCCGGCGCGAAGTACGGAATGCCGGTGAAGGTCAGCAGCTCGCCCTCGGAGAAGGAGTCGCCGATCTGCATATTGCCGTGGTTCGGCAGGCCGATGATGTCGCCGGCATACGCCTCCTCCACCTGCTCGCGCGAGGACGCCATGAACGTCACCACCGACGACACCTTGATCTCGCGCCCCAGGCGCAGGTGCTTGACCTTCATGCCGCGCTCGAAACGGCCGGAGCACACGCGCAGGAAGGCGATGCGGTCGCGGTGGGCCGGGTCCATATTGGCCTGGATCTTGAACACGAAGCCGGTGAACGGCTCCTCCTTCGGATCGACCGAACGCACGGTGGCGTCGCGCTCGCGCGGGGCCGGGGCCCAGTCGACCAGCGCCGACAGGATCTCGCGCACGCCGAAGTTGTTGATCGCCGAGCCGAAGAACACCGGCGTCTGCACGCCGGCCAGGAACTGCTCCAGGTCGAACGGATGCGAGGCGCCGTGCACCAGCTCCACTTCCATCTTCAGCTGGTCCATCTCCAGCGGGAACATCTCCGTCAGGCGCGGATTGTCGATGCCCTTGATGATCTCGAAGGCGCCGTCGGCCTTTTCCTCGCCGGCCTTGAACAGCATGATGGTGTCGTTGAGCAGGTGGTACACGCCGCGGAAGTTCTTGCCCATGCCGATAGGCCAGGTCACCGGCGCGCACTGGATCTTCAGCACCGATTCGAGCTCGTCGAGCAGCTCCAGCGGATCGCGGGTCTCGCGGTCCATCTTGTTCATGAAGGTGACGATCGGCGTGTTGCGCATGCGGCAGACGTCGAGCAGCTTGATGGTCTGCGCTTCCACGCCCTTGGCGGCGTCGATCACCATCAGCGCCGAGTCGACCGCCGTCAGCACGCGGTAGGTGTCTTCCGAAAAGTCCTGGTGGCCGGGGGTGTCGAGCAGGTTGACCACGTGGTCGCGGAACTCGAACTGCATCACCGACGAAGCGACGGAAATGCCGCGCTGCTTCTCGATCTCCATCCAGTCGGAGGTGGCGTGGCGGCCGCTCTTGCGCGCCTTGACCGTGCCGGCCATCTGGATCGCGCCCGAGAACAGCAGCAGTTTTTCCGTCAGCGTGGTCTTGCCGGCATCCGGGTGGGAAATGATGCCGAAGGTGCGGCGGCGCTGGACTTCACGTGCGATCAGGGCCGGGGTCCTGGCGTTGGCCGTGGCGCCGGCGTCGTCGTTATTCTCGGGTGTTGCGTTTTCGATATCGTTGACCATTTGTTCGCGATCTGAGGCGGGGCTGCAAAACCCTCGATTTTACCGATACTTGGCCCCGCCGTGTGAACTGTTTGCCCGGGTTGCCCCGGGCCGGCCCCGCTTTTGCTCCGCTTTTACTCCCCTTTCACCCGGCGCCAGCCCGTGCGGTGGGCGTCGGCCGAGATCTGCTCGGACAGCGGCGAGGTCTTGTTGGTGCCGTCGGCCAGCGTGGTGATCATCTTCAGCTGGCCGTTCGGCAGGCGGATGATGATGAAACCGACCGCCGCCGAGGTGTTCGACAGCGTCGCCCCGACCGGGTGGCCGCCGATCGCCTGGCCGTTGCAGACGTTGACCTGGTACAGATTGCTCGAGCCGCCCACCGAGCAGGCCGACGACGAGGACGGCATATTGGTCACCACGTTGGCCACCCCGCTGACGATCTGCGGATCGAGGTTCATGCGCTCGCCGGCGTTGACCGTCCAGTCGAAATACCAGCCGTCCTTCTGCGTCAGGTCGACCGGGTTGCTGGTGACCTGGTAGGTGTTGGTGTTGCTGCTGGAGCCGAGCAGGCTCAGCGTCTGCTTCACCATGGTCGAGCCGCGGATGTCGGCGATCGGCGTGGCGCTGTCCTTCAGCAGGTACAGGCTCTGCACCGAGGTGTCGGAGGTGTCGGGCACGTCCAGCAGGCGGCCGGTGCCGAACAACACCACCCGCCTGCCGCTGGTGGTGGTGATGGGCACGCCGCCGACGCTGGTGGTCACCTGCACCGCGCACATGGTCACGTCCGGGCGGGTGGTGATCGGCTTGTTGACGCCGGCGTCGCCCAGCATGGTGACCGTGATCGCGCCCGAGGCCGCGCTCAGGTCGAAGCGCCACATCTGGCCCTGGTTGTCGCCGCCGTAGATGTACTGGACGCGCGGATCGGCGCCCGGATCGTCGCTGATGGCGGAAATCTTGGCCAGGCCGGACGGCGTGGTGGTGTCGCCCGAGTTGTTGCCGATCTTGGCGATCAGCGCGCCGGTGTAGGCGTCCAGCACGTACAGGAAGCCCTTGCCGGTGCCGGTGCCGACGCCGTCGGTGCCGGGCACGTTGTTGTAGCCGGAGGTCAGGAACACCGCCCAGCGGCCGTCGGCCAGCGTGCCGAACTGCGGATTGCCGAAGGTCAGGCCGAGGTCGCCGTCGCTGAGCGGGCAGACGGCGGCGTCGGCGCAGAATTCCCACAGCTGCCTGGGATGGCTGGTGTCGGTGATGTCGAGCGCATAGTAGCCGCGGCCGCCGCCGTTCAGGCCGGCCACCAGCACGGTGTGCCAGCCGTCCGCGGCCTTGACGTCGGCCACTTCCGGCGAGCCGTCGGTGGTGAACTGGTGGTTGGTGCCGTAGGTGGTGCCGGCCAGCGCGTACAGCTTCTTCATCGTGATGCGCGGCACGTAGGCCCACAGCTCGTTGCCGGTGGCCGAGGCGAAGGCGTGCAGCATGCCGTCGTTGGCGGCGGTGAACACCGCGCCGCTGCGGTAGTCGGGACTGGTCGGGTTGCCGTACTTATCCTTGAAGGTGGCATAGGACGGGTCCGAGTAATCGTTGCGCGGGTCGCGCACGAAGGCCGGCTTGGACGAAGCGATGTCGCCCAGCACGATGGGGATGGGCCCGGCCGCGCCGGCCGGGGTGTTGAGCGTCAGCGTGTAGGCGCGGAACAGGCTGTCGTCGGCGTACTGCTGCTGGCCGCGCAGGTAGTTGACCAGGTTGCTGCCGTCGTTGACCAGGGCTTTGTCCGAGGCCGACAACAGCACGCATTGCGACAGCGACGCGCACTTGTTGGCGAACCAGCCGGCGGCCGGCCCCTTCATGTTGCTGAACAGGAAGAGATCCGGCACGCTGGCGAGCGCGCCGCTGGTGTTGTACATGTAGATGGTGCGGGTGTCGCTGCTGTTGCCGACCTTTTTGCCCAGCGTGTCGCTGGTGGTCCAGGTGCTGGCGGTGCCGACGCTGCCGTCGGTGCTGTCGATCTTCTTGTCCGACAGCTCGCCGTACCACTTCACGGTGGTGAAGGTGTCGGAGAAGATGTCGTTGTCGGTCAGCGTGATGTTGGGCGTCGACGTGGCGGCCGCGGCGGCCGCGCCGATGTGCACCTGCATGTTCGACAGCGCCTCGCTCAGGCCGCCCACCACGTCTTTCGGGTCCTGGGCGCTGAAATATTTGCCGTGGCCGTTGATGGCGGCGTGCCACAGGTCGTCGACCCGCTCCTGCACGGTGCTGGCGGTGTTGGTCACGTCCGGATCGGGCCAGACATAGGCGCCGCCGCCGTTCCACGGACAGCCGCTGGTGGCCGCCGTGATCAGGTTGTAGAAGTCGCCGCCGGTCTTGGGCGCGCTGTCGTAGTTCGGCTCATAGGTCATCACGCCGTCCACGCCCAGGCCCAGCGTGTAGGTGTTCATGTGCAGGTGGGTGTTCTCGCCGCCGGCCGCCGGCACCGAGCCGGGCTTGCTCATGTCCGGCTCCAGCGCCGGCCGCAGCGACACCGTGGTGGTGCTGGAGCCGCCGTTGTACCAGTGCAGCGCCACGTCCGAGATCGACGGCTGCGTCTGCGCCCGCGCGTCGACGCAGCCGCGCGCCTGGGTGCAGAAGCGCGCGGCGCTCTCGACGTTGTCGTTGTTGACCACGTTGGCGGTGGAGCTGCCGTTCCAGTAGCCGTCGGTGGTCAGTATCATGAAATTCTGCTGGCACGGGTACTGCACCACTTCCTGCCCGGCCGCGTAGTTGTACGGCGTCAGGTTGCCGAACATGCGGCCGACGTTGTCCATCGCGGTGCGGATCGGCGTCGAGCCCGAGGTGGTGGTGTTGTACAGCGTGGTGTACCAGCTGGCGCGGGCGCTGCCGGTGAAATCGGCCGGCTTGAGGTCGATGGCGGCGCCGGAGCCGGCGTTCGACAGCTTGACGTAGCCGACCTTGTAGTTGGCGGTGATGGCGGCGAACGCGATGCCGATCGAGGTCTTCATCATTTGCAGCCGGCTCTTGTAGTACACATACCAGTTGGCGAAGTTGTTCATCTCTTCGGCATAGGTGCAGGTGGCGCCGGCGCAGTCGGTGCGGTCGGCGCCTTTCGGATAGGTCTGGCCGCTGACGAGGTTGACCCGCACGAAGGGATTGGGCGCGCCGGACCCGGCCGTCAGCGCCGTGGTGCTGGCCGGGATGGCGTCGTTGACGGCGGCCGCGTAGCCGCTGGAGCCGGTGGTGGTCCAGCTGACCGTGCCCTGGTTGTCCATGGTGAAGGTGCTGATGGTGGCGCTGTTGTCGGTCGCCGCCGAGTTCACCAGGCAGACGCTGGTGACCGTGTAGCCGGTCGGGCAGTTGCTGTTGTTGCCCAGGTAGGCCTTGATCGGGTTGGCGGTGCCGATCTTGGCGACCAGCGCGGCGGCGATCTGGGTCGGCGTCTGGCCCTTGCCCAGGCTCAGGTAGGTCGGGCTGCTGTTGGAGGCGCCGCCGACCAGCGTGGTGCCGGCATAGCTGAGGTTTTTCAGGATGGCGGTCTGCGACGACGAGGTGCTGGAGCCGGTGAAGCTGACCACCGCCCTGGCCGGCGCGGCGGCCGTCACCACCACGGTCGGCGCGGTCACCGCGATGCCCCAGCCGGCGCGGCTGTTGTCGGTGAAGGTGACGCAGGTGGCGAGGCTGATGCTGCCGGAGCAGCTGACCGGCAGCACCGCCACCAGGTTGTCGGCGCTGAGCGTGATGCCGAACACGCTGCAGGCCGACACGGTGGGCTGGCCGGTCGGGGTCTTGACGCAGGCGAAATACAAGCTGGTGGAATTGGCGGCCTTGGCGGCCGTGGTGGCCATGATGTTGGCGGCCAGCGCGCTGGCCAGCGTCTGCTGCTTGATCAGGCTGTTGGTGCCGGTGGCGGCGGTGACGGTGGCGTTGGTGACGGTGGTGGTGGCGTTGACCACCACGCTGCTGATGCCCAGCGAGCTGGCCGTGGCCGAGGCGCCGATGGCGATGGTGCCGTAGGACGCGGTGGCGCCGGCCGGCTTGGAATAGCCGGGGTAGATGAAGGCGCCCACGCGCTTGCCCTGGCACTGGGTCAGCAGCTTGTCGCTGCACCAGCGCACCTTGACCGGCACCGGATAGCCGGACGGCGCGGTGGCGCCGACCGCGGTCGAGACGCAGGTCTTCATGGTGTCGTCGGTGCAGTACTGGCCGACGCCGATGGTGTAGTAGTACGGGCCGGTGGTGATCGCGGTGGCGGTCTGGTAGGTGGCGTCCGGGTAGGTGTAGCTGGCGGTGTTGAACTGGCAGGTGCTGCCCGAGCACCACTTCAGGTCCGGGAAGCCGGTCACCAGGTTGATGTTGGCCGTCACCGTGTTGCCGGCCATGTCGGCCTTGTGGGCGCCGAAGCCGTCGCCGCTGACCGAGGTCCAGTTGGTGGTGTTGGCGGCGTTCTGCTCCGGGTAGTAGCTGCCGTCGGACTTGATCGGCACCAGGTAGCGGATCGCCGGATTGTAGTACTGCTTGTTGAAATCGGGACTCATGAACGGCGGGTGGCCGACCGCGCAGGCGGTGATGCCGGCCTGCAGCGTGGCGGCGCTGCGGCACAGGTTGTCGTTGACGTAGTCCGGCGTGTAGGTCTGGTCCATCGAGCCGGAGTTATCGAACAGCAGCATCAGATTGGGCTTGACGGTGCCGGTGCCGGTGATGTTGAGCAGCGGCACCTGGGCGATCTGGGTGGTCCCGGCCAGCGCCGTTGCGCACAGCGCCGTGGCAAGGGCCAGCCCGGCCAGCGTGGAAGTAAGCTTGTTCATGATGGTTCCATTCAAAAAGACGACGGCCTCACGGCCCTTTCATGACGACCGCTTGCGTGATCACATTGCCGCCGCGGGCGCCGACGATGCGCGCCGTCACCACGTAATGCAGCTGCGGCTGGTCCTGATAGTTCGGGCTGTCGGCGCGGCCGCTCTTGCCGTAGGGCTGAGGGGTCTTGGAATTCGGCCGCGCCGAGGTCAGCAGGCAGTGGTTGCCGGGCGCGTTGAAGGCGCCGGCAAAGTCGCACAGCCGGTGGATCACATACTCGACCTGGTTGCCGGAAGGGTCGGCCGCCAGGGTGACCGAGCCCTGCCAGAAGGCCGGGGTGCTGGCGGTCCAGGTCGGCGTCAGGGTGGCGACATAGCCGCTGGCCGGCTGGTTGACCTCCAGCAGCGAAGCGTTGGTCATCGAGCGCAGGTAGGCGAACGCCGTGTGCACGCCCAGGTCGGCCGCCTTGCTGAGCGACGCGTCGTAGGCCAGGTTGGAGGTGGTCAGCGTGGTCGAGGTGCTGGACTTGAGCAGGTAGATGCTGCTGACCAGCATCACCGTCAGCATGATCAGCATGATGGGCAGCGCGATGCCGCGTTGTCGGTTGGGCAGGCGCATCACGGCCTCCATTGGGCGTTACGGATCGGCACGATGGTCTCGAACACGCGGTAGCGATAGCACTGCCACGCCACCGTGTCGCCGGCCACCGCCACGTTGACCTGCACCGGCGCCGCCGCCACACCGGCCGGGGCGGCGCCGGCAAACACGGTGGGCCGCACGGTGGTGGCGCTGCACAGCCCGGCCGAGTTCGGCTTCTCGGTGTTCTTGCTGCGCGCCACCACGGCGATCCGCACCGCGGCCACCCGCTGGAAATCGCCGGGGCTGCCGATGACGGTGTCGTGGTCGGCGTCGATCATGGTGCTGCTCCAGGTGGTGATCTGCATGCCGTCGGCGCCGGGGTTGGGGTCGTAGGGCTTGGGGCCGGGCAGACGCGCGTCAAAGCCGTACTGGGCCTTGATGCTGACCACGTTGTCGGTCACCGCGACGCCGGCCGCCTCGGCGCCGGCCAGCTCGGTGGCGCGCAGCAGCAGCACACCGTTGGCCACGCTCCAGGTGTGGAAATGCAGCTGCGTCGGCGCACCGAGGTTGTAGATGTAGGCCAGGTTCTGCTTGTAGGGCGTGGCCAGGCCGGCCAGCGGATTGAAACGGTAGGGGCCACCGGTGCCGACCAGGATGGCGCTGGCGGCGGGCGGAACGGTAAAGCCCGACACCTGGAACAGGGTGCAGCGGCCGCTGCCCGGCGTCATCGGCGCCACCACCAGCACGTCGCCGTTGTTGAAGGCGTAGGGATTCCTGCTGTCGATGCCGATCAGGTTGCCGACGGTGTAGTCGGCGGTCAGCTTGACCGAGCCGGCGCCGGCCTGCGAGGTGCCGCTGTTGAAGGAAATCACGTCCGGGTCGGCGCCGTTGGACTGGATCACCGCCGCCGCCAGCGGCGTAAAGTTGGCGCCGCCGCGCTGCGCGGTCGGCAGCGCGTAGCCGCTGGCGTCGGAGAACACGGTGTCGCAGCCGGCCAGCATCGGGTCGTTCAGGCCCCAGCCGGCCTCGGTGGCGTCGCTGCTGAGCGAGAACAGCGCCAGCATGCCGTTCTGCATGCTGTCCGAGCCGCCGACGGCGGCGTCCTTGTTCTGTTCGCCGCTGACGATCAGGCGGGTGGCGAACAGCAGCGCCAGCAGGCCGATCACCACGCTGACCATCAGTTCCACCAACGAGAAGCCGCCGCGGCGGCGTGAGGTATGGGGTTTCATATCAGAGCGCAATATAGGAGGTGACCAGATGCTGGTTTTGGGCGTCGCCGGCCTTGCGCTTCCACTTGATGGAAATGTCGACCCGGATGCGCAGCTGCTGCGGCACCACCACCACGCCGACGATGGCGCCGGGGATCGCCGCCTTGGTCTCGTCCACCCACGGCTGGGTGGCGGCGGTGGCCGCCCCGCCCTCGACGGCGCCGTAGTTCAGCAGGTTGTTGCTGTCGGCGTTCATCGTGCCCAGCAGTTTTTCCCCGGCCAGCGTGGCCTCGGCCCGCAGGCTGGCGTCCGACAGCGCCGAATACGCGCGCGCCTGCAAGCCGATGGTGCCGAGCAGGCCGATGCCGAGAATGACGATGGCCAGCAGCGCTTCCAGCAGCGCGACGCCGCCCTGGCGGCGCGCGGGCCGGCGGCGGATGCCGGCGTGGGTGGTGTGGATGGCGGGTTTCATGGAGGACAAGCCCTGCTGTCGGTGACGGGGAGGCGCGGATCGCACTTGCTGGCCATGCCGGCCAGCGTGATCACCAGCGCCACCACCGGCACCTCGCCGGCATATTGGGCGGCCGGGTCGAGGCGCAAGCTGGTCAGGCGCTGGGCGAAGCGGGTGTCGACCCAGCCGATCGGCGTGTAGTAGACCTGCGAACTGCCTTCCGGCAGGGTGCTCGGCAGCAGGACTTCCGATTTCGGCAGCGCATCGGCCGCCCGGTACACGGATTTGTAGCCGGCCGCGCCTTCGGGATCGTTGGCGGCCGGCGCGGCGACGCTCGACCAGCCCGCTTCGGCCGCGCCGCACTGGGTGGCCGGCGAGACGAAGCAGATGTCGACCTGCCAGTCCATCTGCCCGCTGTTGACGTTGGGGGTCAGCGAGATCCGGCTGAAGCTGTTGTGCATCACGGCCTGGCGGCGCGCCAGGCTGAAGCCGTCGGCATAGAATTCGCTGGCGCTGCGGGCGCGGTTGCTCAGCAGCCATTTGCTGGCGTTCGGGATGCCGATCGCCAGCATGAAACCGAAGATGGACAGCGTCAGCAGCAGCTCCAGCAGCGTGAGGCCACGCTGGCGGCGCCGGGCCGGCGGCGTTAATTGGAACATGCGCCACCCTTGTGGTCCACCCAGCACGAAGCGCTGACGCCCCAGCCGGTCGGGCTGCCGGTGGTGGCGTGGGTGCCGCTCTGGTCGATGGTGTAGATGAAGCCGTTCATCTTGCCGATGCCGGTGGCCGTCAGCGTGTAGCTGGAGGCGCCGGCCCCGCCCAGCGCGTAGGTGAAGTAGCCGGTGTTGCGCGGGAAGGTGCTGGCGGCGTCGAAGCCGGCATAGGTGCGGTTGTTCGACCAGAACTGCTCGGCCGCCGGCTGCGCCCCGCCCAGCGCGGTGAACGCCTCGCTGAGGCGGCCGCGGATCACGTAATCGCTGTAGGCCGGGATCGCCACCGCCATCAAGATGCCGACGATGGCCACCGTGACCATAATCTCGATCAAGGTAAAGCCTTTTTGGACACGCTGCATGGCCCGCTCCCGGTTGGTTTTCTGATGACTGGAGTGTAGCGGGCCAAGCTTGCATTTCCCTGAGGAAATGCTGACAAATTCCTGACAGCGGCGAAAAGGCGCAATTAACTAGCGGAAGTGCACGGAAAACAGCGCGCCGCGGCCGCCGGCGCCCTCGGCGACGGTGAGGCTGGCGCCGTGCACGGTGGCGATGTCGCGCACGATGGCCAGGCCCAGGCCGCTGCCGGTGGTGCGGTCGTCCAGCCGCACGTAGCGGCTGAACACCTGCTCGCGCCTGGCCAGCGGAATGCCGGGGCCGTTGTCCTCGACGCTCAGCCAGCCGCCCTCGCCGTCCGGCCGGCAGGCCACCGTCACCGTGCCGCGCGGCGGCGTGTAGCGGATCGCGTTGTCGATCAGGTTGTCGATCAGGTCGCGCAGCAGGAAGCGGTCGCCGACGATGGTGACCGGCTGCAGATCGAAGCCGAGGTCGATCGCCTTGAGCGTGGCCTGGTCGACGAAGGACTGGATCGCCACTTCCACCAGCGCGTCCAGCGCCACCGGCTCGAGCCGGGTTTTTTCAAAGTGGCCGGGCTCGGCGCGGGCCAGCGCCAGCAGCTGGTTGGTCTTGCGTATCATGCGCTCGGTGGCCGACAACATCAGCTTGAGCGAGTGCGCGGTCTCCGGCTCGGCGTGGCGCGCGCCCAGCCATTCGAGCTGGGTCTTCAGGCCGGCCAGCGGCGTGCGCAGCTGGTGCGCCACATTGGCCAGGAATTCCTGGCGCGCGTGGGCGCCCTGGCTGACCTTGTCCAGCAGGCCGTTGAAGGCGGACACCACCGGCTCCAGTTCGTACGGCACCTGCGCCGCCGCGATCGGCTCGAGGTCGTCGCCGTCGCGCGCGTTCAGGCCGGCGCGCAGGCGGTTCAACGGCAGCAGGCCGTTGCCGACCGAGAACCAGATCAGGCCGACGCAGGTCAGCGCGAACAGCGATTCGAGCAACACCAGCGCGCGCACCACGGCCAGGCGGACCTGGTTGCGCTTGCGCAGCGTCTTGGCGACGCCGATGGCGGCCTGCACGGGCGCGCCCGAGGCCACCGGCAAGCTCAAGCGCAAGACCACGCCGCGCACCGCCTCGTCGCGCAAGCTGCTGTCGAAGGCCGCGGCCGGCTTGTAGTCCGACGTCGCGCCGTCGGCCGCCGCGCGCGGCAGCGCTGGAAAATCGGCGTCGCCGGCGATGGTGCGGCCGGCCGCGTCGCGCACCACGAAGTAGACGGCGTCGGTGTCGTCGCTGCGCAGCACTTGCTCGGCCTGGCGCGGCAAGTCGATGCGCAGCTGGCCGCCGTCCGCGCTCAGGCGCGCGCCCAGCGCGGCGGCGGCGCCGGACAAGCCCTGGTCGAACGCCAGCTGGGCCGGCAGCCAGGCCAGCATATAGGTCAGCGCGCCGCCGGCCAGGTTGATCAGCAGGATCGGGACGATCAGCCACTTCAGCAGCCGCAGCCGGATGCTATTCATGCGCCGGCGGGGTTTGCTCCAGCATGTAGCCGAAGCCGCGGATGGTGCGGATCGAGACGCCGGCGTCGGCGATCTTCAGCCGCAGGCGCGAGATGTAGACTTCCACCGCGTTCAGGGTCAGGTCGTCGCCCCAGGGCAGGATGGCGTCGATGATCTGCTGCTTGGACACCACGCGCGCGCCGTGTTGCAACAGGTATTCCAGCACCGCCCATTCGCGCACCGACAGCTCGATGGTCTTGTCGCGCACGCGGGCGCGCTTGGCCGACATGTCCAGCGCCAGGTCGCCCAGCGCCAGCACGGTCGGCTTGGGCGTGTTGCGGCGCGCCAGCGCGCGCAGCCGCGCCACCAGCTCGGCGGTGGCGAAGGGCTTGACCAGGTAATCGTCGGCGCCCAGCTCGAGGCCGCGCACCCGGTCCTCGATGGCGTCGCGCGCCGTCAGCAGCAGCACCGGCACCTGGCTGCCGCGCGCGCGCAGGCGCCGCACCACCTCGAAGCCGTCGATGCCGGGCAGGCCGATATCGAGCACCACCACCTCGGTGTGCTCGGCGCGCTGCAGCAGCGCGTCGGCCTGGGTGCCGTTGCCGACCACCTCGACCGCCATGCCGTGGCCGCTCAACACCCGGCTCAGGCCATCGGCCAGGACGGCGTCATCTTCCACCACAAGTACATGCATGTTCTGTGCGCCGTTCGAATTCGATTTGTGCATTATGCACGCGCCCTCCACAGAAAAATAGAGCCCGTGTAGGACCAGACCTACAAAGTGCCATGTTGCAAGCCTACATTTGTGCGTCCCCTCCTCTTATGTTCGCAATCTAACAAAGCCCCTAAAGTGATGGCAACACTGAAGCAAGCCTTCGGTGCTCTTGTATAGCCAGATTGTGAGGAACAAAATGAACAACACCCAACTTAACGCAACCGACAAAACCCCAGCGCCACGCATGGCGATGAAGGCGAAAGAATTCAAGGTTGCGTCCCGGCCTGTTGTCAGCTACAGCGGCACCCTGCAGAACGAATTGCTGGCCGCACTCCCACGCGACGTGCTGGAATCGCTGTTTGAACACCTGGAATTGGTGACCCTGCCCTTCGGCAAAGAATTGTTTGAATTCGGCGGCGCGATGGACTACGTGCATTTCCCGACCACCGCCATCGTCTCGCTGCTGTACGTGATGGAAGACGGCGCCACCACCGAGATCGCCGTGGTCGGACACGAAGGCGTGGTCGGCGTGTCGCTGTTCGAGGGCGAGCGCGCCATGTGCAGCGCCGTGGTGCAGGCGGCCGGCTACGGCTACCGCATGAAAGCCCAGCACCTGCGCGACGCCTTCAACCAGGGCGGCGCCCTGCCCGCGCTGCTGATGCGCTACAACACCGCGCTGTTCGCGCAGATGGCGCAGAACGCCGTCGGCGGCCGCCACAGCTCGATCGAACAAAAGCTGTGCCGCTGGCTGCTGGACCGCCTGGACCGCTCGCCATCGAACGAGTTGAAGGTCACGCAGGAAATGATTTCCATCATGCTGGGCGTGCGCCGCGAAAGCATCACCGCCGCCGCCGGCAAATTGCAGGACGACGGCCTGATCACCTACCGCCGCGGCAACATCACTGTGCTTGATCGCTCAGGCTTGGAGGCGTATGCGGGTGAATGCTACAAGGTGGCGAAGACGGAATACGACCGTCTGCTGGTGGATGTAGCACGGAGCTAAGCACTTCGCTGATGGCCGGCGGCAGCGTCGCCGCGCCCACGTCGGCGCGGCGCTCTTCGGTCGGCACGCGATTGCGCAAGGGAATGGAAACTTCAATGCAGGTGCCGGCGTCATTGCGGCCGCGGCGTATCGTCAGCGTGCCGCCCAACAGCAAGGCGCGCTCGCGCATCCCCAGCAGACCATGCGACATCGGCTTGACGATGGTATTGGAGGCAATGCCGATGCCGTCGTCGATAATGCGCAGCATCAGGCCACCGGGGCTCAGACTCATGGTGACGGTGACGCGGCTGGCCTTGGCGTACTTGCGGATATTGGTCAGCGATTCCTGCACGATGCGGAACAAGGCGATCGACAGGTCGCCCGACTGGCGGGCGGCGCCTTCGATATCGGCGTCGACGTCGCAATCGCAGCGCACCTTGGCCAGGCGGCTGAATTCGCTGCAATAGCTTTCGATGGCGGCGCACAGGCCCAGGTTGTCGAGCAGGCTGGGTCGCAGGTTCTCGACGATGCGGCGCTTCATTTCCACCGTTTCCACCAGCGTGGCGCGGGCGCGCTTGAGCTGCGCCGCCAGTTCGGGATCGGTCTTCTGCAATTGCTGGGTGACGGCGGCGATGTCCATGCTGATCGAGGTCAGGTTGGCGCCCAGCTCGTCGTGCAGCTCGCGCGACAACCTGACCTTCTCTTCCTCGCTGATGCTGATCAGGTGGCGCGACAGCACCGACAACTGCTCGGTACGCTGCTCGACCTGCGATTCCAGGTTTTCATTGGCGCTTTGCAGCGCGTGCTCGACCTGGGCGCGGTTGGCGAAACTGCGGCGCACCAATTGATAGAACATGACCAGCACCATGATGGCCAGGGCGTTGATGCCCATACCCAGCAGCACCGCCTTCTGGTATTCCTGGTAGAACATGGTGCTGCGCGAGACCAGCGTCTCGTTCTGCTCCTGCTCCATGATCACCACTTGCAGGCGGATCTCGTCCATGCTGGCGCGGCCATCGCTGAGCTTGGCGATCTTGACGATCTCTTCCAGCCCGCCCTCGCGGTAGACGTCGATGGCCTGGCTCATGATGGACAGGCGGCGGCGCACCAGCGTGTGCAGCTGCGCCAGGTTCTTCAGCTGCGACGGGCTATCGGCCAGCAGCTTGTCCAGTTCCTTGAATTCGATCTCGGTTTCGGCCAGCGCGGTCTTGGTGGGACCCAGATAGGCGTCGCGGCCGGACAGGAAATAGCCGCGCATGCTGCTTTCGGCATCGAGCACCAGCACGTTCAGGTATTGCAGGCGGTCCGCCACGCGCGCGGTCTGGCCCAGCTGGACCTGGGCGCCGCGCAGGGCTTGCAAATTGTGGAACAGGCTGAATCCGTTGACGATCAGCAGCAGCGCACAGGTCACGCACAAGACGGTCTTGTACAGCGGCAGGCGGTGATGCGGCGCTGTTTCGACAGTGAAATACATCCTGATGAGTTTCCTTCACAAGGTTTAATCCGGGGCGGACATACGCCACACTAGCCGAATTATAGACCGATGAGGGAAGCGATGCTTTTGGAGCACGCAATGGTGCGCGCCCCGTGGGATCAGTCCAACAAATTGTTTTTCATGGCGTAATAGGTCAAGTCGGAATTCGACTGCATGCCCATTTTTTCCATGATGCGGGTGCGGTAGGTGCTGACGGTCTTGATGCTCAGCGACAGCGCCACGCCGATGTCCGACACGGTGGCGCCGCGCGCCAGGCGCAGGAACACCTGGAACTCGCGGTCCGACAATTCCGTATGCAGCGCCGTGTTCGGATCGCGGTCGAAGCTTTGCGCCAGCAGTTCGCCGACGGTCGAGCTGACATAGCGCCGGCCCTGGTACACGGTGCGCACCGCCGAGATCAGCTCGTCGGCCTCGCATTCCTTGTTCAGGTAGCCGTTGGCGCCCATTTTGAACAGGTTCAGCGCGTACTGCTGCGCCGGATAACCGGACAGTATCAACACCGGCAGATCGGGCTGGCCCTGGCGGATGGTGCGCAAGGTATCGATGCCGCTCTGGTCGGGCATGGCGATGTCCAACAACAGCACGTCGCAAATCTCGCGCCGCGCGATTTCCAACGCTTCGCGCCCGGTACCCGCTTCGGCCACCACGTCGAAATCGTCCGACGACGAAAAAATCTGTTTGAAGCCTGCTCTAACTATCTGATGGTCGTCACAAATGGCAACGCGTATCATTGTTTCCCCTCGTATTGTCCGGCTGTTGCGCCATAGGCCCCACCGGACTTCACGCCACCGTCTATCAGCGTAGCTGATGTGAATAATGTTGAAATTATAGCAGCAATCATGCGGCTAGCAGCAGCACGCGGCAGCAGTACAAGCTAGGATTGCTTGAGCAATGTCAATATTGCCAGCAATTCGCCGCGTATCATTTCCCGGTCCAACGGAGCAGGAACGTCCGCCGCCGGCGCGCCGTTGACAGCCAAACCGCCATCATACTCCGCCGCCGCGGCATCATACGCACGGCTGTCGAGCTTATTGCGGGCGCCGCTGATGGTGAAGCCCTGTTCGTACAGCAGCTCGCGGATGCGGCGTATCAACAGCACTTCGTGGTGCTGGTAGTAGCGGCGGTTGCCGCGCCGTTTGACCGGCTTGAGCTGCGTGAATTCCTGCTCCCAGTAGCGCAGCACGTGCGGCTTGACGCCGCACAGCTCGCTCACTTCACCGATCGTGAAATAGCGCTTGGCCGGGATCGGCGGCAGCACAACCAGTTCGGATTTGGCGAGGCGGTCATTCATCACGGCTCAGTCCCACTCAGGCGGCGCGCGCCATCGGATTAGTCTCTTCGACCATGCCCTTGAGTTTTTGGCTGGCATGGAAAGTCACCACGCGGCGCGCCGTGATCGGAATTTCTTCGCCGGTCTTCGGGTTGCGGCCCGGGCGCTGCGGCTTGTCGCGCAGCTGGAAATTGCCGAAACCGGACAGCTTGACGGCCTCGCCACGCTCGAGCGCGTTGCGGATCTCGTCAAAGAAGGTTTCCACCATATCCTTGGCCTCGCGCTTGTTCAGGCCGACCTGCTCGAACAACAGCTCGGCCAGCTCCGCCTTGGTCAGCGTAGGCAAATCTTTTTCTGCATCCTGGCGTACCTTGGCCACCTGCATGGCCCGATGCAAATCGGCAGCCAATGCGGATTGGAGTACGGCGGAATCTACGTCGTTATTATTAATTTTCCTGCCCTGCCTTATCTAAGAACGAATGAGTCCGGCAAAGGCCGGACTCCCAAATGGTCAACAAATAATGATTTTACAACAATCTTGGCTGTCAGCTCAGGTACGCAGACGGGCGCCGTGTTTTTGCTTGGCGGCATCGCCGACGGCGGCCATCACAGCCTCCACCACATCGTCTTGCAGCGTATTTTGAGTATCTTGCAAGCTAAAGCGGAAAGCAAGCGATTTTTCGTCCGCCTCCAGTCCTTTGCCACGATATTCATCAAACAAAACAATGGCTTGCACGATCTTGCCCTGTGGACTCATTTGCACAGCAGCATTAAATGCGTCCAGCAAATCCTGCGCCGGAACGTCTTGCTTGACGACCACCGCCAGATCGCGCGTGGCGCCTGGGAACTTGGAGATTTCCGCGTATTCTGGCACAGGTCGTTGCTGTAAAGCAACAGCATCCACCTCGAACACCACCGGCGCGTGCGGCAGCTCGTACTTTTGCAGCCAGCGCGGGTGCAACTCGCCGATGAAGCCGATGACCTTGCCGTCCAGCAGCACATGCGCCGAGCGGCCCGGATGCAGCGCCGGATGTTCGGCCTTGACGAAGCGCAGCGACAGCGGCGCGAACAGGTGCTCCAGGTCGGCCTTGAGGTCGAAGAAATCGACCGCGCGGTTGTCCTGGCCCCACTGCTCGTCGGCCACGTTGCCGTAGGCCATGGCGGCCACGCGCTTAGGCTGGTGATAGCCGGCCACGGTCAGCGGACCATCCGGAATGCTGTCGTCGCGCAGGTAGATGGCGCCGATCTCGAACAGGCGCACGCGGCTGGTCTTGCGGTTCAGGTTGTAGCGCACGTTGGCCACCAGGCTGCCGATCAGCGTCGAACGCATCACGTTCATCTGGCTGGCGATCGGGTTCTGCAGCCTGATCGGGTTGGAATTATTGGCGAAATCCTGTTCCCAGGCCGCATCCACAAAGCTCATGTTGACCACTTCCTGGAAGCCCAGGTCGGCCAGCTGGTGGCGCACCGCGAACAGCGAGCGGGTATTTTCCGGCGCGATGATCATGGTGTTGGCGGCCACCGGCGCCACGGTCGGAATGTTCTCGAAGCCGTAGACGCGCGCGACTTCCTCGATCAGGTCTTCCTCGATCTCGATGTCGAAGCGGTACGACGGCGAGGTGACCGAGAATACGCCATCGGCCAGCGTGAACGGCAGCGCCAGGCGGGTGAAGATGTCGGCGATGGTTTTATCGTCCAGCGCCACGCCGATCACTTTCTGTGCGCGGGCGGTGCGCATCTGCACCGGCGCGCGCTTCGGCAGGTTGACGATCTGGTCGTCGACCGGGCCGACCTGCGTGGTCGGCGTGCCGCAGATTTCGATCAGCAGCGAGGTGATGCGCTCGATGTGCTCGACCGTGGTCGCGTAGTCGACGCCGCGTTCGAAACGGTGCGCGGCGTCGGTCGAGAAGTTGTACTTGCGGGCGCGGCCCTGGATGGCGCTCGGCCACCAGAATGCCGCTTCCAGGTAGATCGATTCGGTCTCCAGCGAGACGGCCGTGGCGTCGCCGCCCATGATGCCGGCCAGCGATTCGATTTCCTTGTCGTCCGAGATCACGCCCACCCATTCGTCGACGGTGACGGTGTTGCCGTTCAGGAGCTTGAGCGTTTCGCCGGCTTTACCCCAGCGCACATTCAGGCCACCGTGGATCTTGGCCAGGTCGAACACGTGGGATGGGCGCCCCAGCTCCAGCATCACGTAGTTGGAGATGTCCACCAGCGCCGACACCGAGCGCTGGCCGCTGCGCTCGAGGCGCTGCTTCATCCAGTCCGGGGTGGCGGCCTTGGCGTTCAGGTTGCGGATCACGCGGCCGGAGAAACGGCCGCACAGGTCCGGTGCCGAGATCTTCACCGGCAGCACTTCGGCGCTGTTGACGGTGGCGGGACGGAACGACGGCACATGCAGCGCGACGCCGGTCAGCGCCGACACTTCGCGCGCCACGCCCAGCACCGACAGGCAGTCCGCCTTGTTCGGGGTCAGCTTGATGGTGAACTTGAGGTCGTTGAGCGCGTAGTAGTCGCGGAAGTTCTGGCCGACCGGCGCGTCGTCCGGCAGTTCCAGCAGGCCGCTGCCCTCTTCCGACAGTTTCAGTTCCTTGGCCGAGCACAGCATGCCCTGCGACTCGACGCCGCGCAGCTGGCCAACCTTGATTTCAAACGGCTTGCCATCGGCGCCGGGCGGCAGGATCGCGCCAGCCATTGCGCACACCACCTTCAGGCCAGGACGCACGTTGGGCGCGCCGCAAACGATGTTGAGCAGGGTGCCGGTGCCGACATCGACCTGGCAGACGTTGAGGCGGTCCGCGTTCGGATGCTTGGCCATGTCGCGCACGTGGCCGACGACCACGTTGGAGAACGGCGGCGCCACGGCTTCGACTTCTTCCACTTCCAGGCCGGACATCGTCAGCAGATGGGCCAGTTCGTCCGAAGTCATCTTCGGATCGACCATGGTACGGAGCCAGTTTTCGGAGAATTGCATAATCAAGCCTTCAAAGATAGTCCGACGGGAGCGCACGCACTGCGGCGCTCGACCGTTTCGTTATTGTTAGTTGAACTGCTTCAGGAAGCGCAGGTCGCCTTCGTAGAACAGGCGCAGGTCGCTGACGCCGTAGCGCAGCATCGTCAGGCGCTCCAGGCCGGAGCCGAAGGCGAAGCCAATGTACTTTTCCGGGTCGAGGCCGAAGTTGCGCACCACCGACGGATGCACCTGGCCCGAGCCGGAAATCTCCAGCCAGCGGCCCTTCAGCGGACCGGAACCGAAGGCGATATCGATCTCTGCCGACGGCTCGGTGAACGGGAAATACGACGGACGGAAGCGCACCTGCAGGTCGTCGGTCTCGAAGAAGGCCTTGACGAAGTTCAGGTACACGCCCTTGAGGTCGGCGAAGCTGATGTTCTCGGCGATCCACAGGCCTTCGACCTGGTGGAACATCGGCGAGTGGGTGGCGTCGCTGTCGACGCGGTAGGTGCGGCCGGGCGCGATCACCTTGATCGGCGGCGTGTGGCTGCGGGCGTAGCGCACCTGCATCGGGCTGGTGTGCGTGCGCAGCAGCAGCGGCTTGCCTTCGCTGTCGTTGCCTTCGATGTAGAAGGTGTCCTGCATCGAACGGGCGGGATGGTTTTCCGGGCTGTTGAGCGCCGTGAAGTTGGTCCAGTCGTTTTCGATCTCGGGGCCGTCGGCCACGTCGAAACCGATCGAGCGGAAGATCTCTTCCACCCGCTCCCAGGTCCGCATCACCGGGTGGATGCCGCCGCCGGCGCGACCGCGGCCAGGCAGCGAGACATCGATGGCCTCGGCGTTCAAACGGGTTTGCATCTGGGCGTCGGCCAGCGCATCGCGCCGGGCCGTCAGCGCCGCTTCAATCTGCCCTTTGGCAGCATTGATCAGGGCGCCCTGCGCCTTGCGCGCTTCAGGATCGAGCTTGCCCAGACCCTTCATCAATTCGGTGATCTGGCCGGTCTTGCCCAGATATTTGGCTTTGGCGTTTTCCAGTGCGGCGGCGTCATCTTTGACCGCGTCGAAATCCTGCACTGCTGAGGCGACGAGTTGTTCCAGGGAGTCCATGCGTTTTTCTTATCCTCAATCAAAAACGGGGCACAGGTTTCAACCTTTGCCCCGTTCTCAGTCGCGGACCCGTTGCCGGGATCGCGCGTCCAAATCAATGCGTATTAAGCAGCGATTTTTGCTTTCACAGCGTTGACAATCGCAGCGAACGCTGGCTTGTCCATCACTGCCATATCGGCCAGGACTTTACGGTCCAGTTCGATCGAAGCTTTCTTCAGACCATTCATGAAGACGCTGTACGTCACGCCATGCTCACGGGAAGCGGCGTTGATACGAGCGATCCACAGACGGCGGAAGACGCGCTTCTTGTTACGACGGTCGCGGTAAGCGTATTGGCCAGCGCGCATAACTGCTTGCTTGGCAACACGGTATACCTTGCTGCGACGACCGCGGTAACCCTTGGCCATGTTTAATACTTTTTTATGACGGGCACGAGCTGTAACCCCACGTTTTACTCTAGGCATAGTAACTCCTTAGTTGTGAGATTAAGCGGTTGGCATCATGCGCATGACGGACTTCACGTCAGACGCATCAACGTTCGTGATACCGCGCAGTTGGCGCTTCGATTTGGTGGTCTTCTTGGTCAGAATGTGGCGCTTGAAAGCGTGACCACTCTTAACAGTACCACCTGGACGCACGCGAAAACGTTTTTTCGCGGAGCTTTTGGTTTTCATTTTTGGCATAGCAATCTACCCTTTGGGGTAGCTCCATATCAAACAGGATTGCAGGTGGCGACACTACGTCACACTTAGATGCCTGCTTTCACTTGTTTTTGCAGCAGATGCGAGTCCACTACATTACAACAGCCGGCAATTATAGACCAGATGCTGCAATTCTGCACTAGAAATTGAAAAGGGCGCCGCATGGCGCCCTTCTACCCCGGCGAGGCGGGGTCTGACCCCGTACGGGGTCAGACCCCAAAATCGAAACGGCGAACCCGTTCGGGACCGTTACGGGGTTACTTCTTTTTCTTAGGCGAAAGGACCATGATCATCTGGCGGCCTTCCATCTTCGGGAACTGCTCGACCTGGCCGTACGGCTCCAGATCGGCCTTCAGGCGTTCCAGCATACGGAAGCCAATATCCTGGTGCGCCATTTCACGACCGCGGAAACGCAGCGTGATCTTGGTTTTGTCGCCTTCATCGAGGAACTTGATGAGGTTGCGCAGCTTGATATTGTAGTCGCCGTCATCGGTGCCCGGACGGAACTTGACTTCCTTCACGGCGATGATTTTCTGCTTCAATTTCGCTTCGTGAGCCTTTTTCTGCTCCGAATACTTGAATTTGCCGTAGTCCATCAAACGGCACACTGGTGGGACCGCGGTAGGCGCGATCTCGACCAGGTCGACGTTTGCTTCTTCCGCCAGGCGGAAGGCTTCGGCCAAAGTCACGATACCGAGAGCCTCGTTATCGACCCCACTTAAACGCATTTCAGGGGCAGTGATTTCGCCATTGATGCGATGCGACTTGTCAGTAGCTATGGTGATTCCTTTTAAAATCTAATGAAGAACTGTGCGATCAGGCTTTGTTGGCGACGTCTTGCTGAAGTCGCTCGATCAGGGCATCGATGGACATGACGCCCAAATCGACATTGCCCCGTGCCCGCACAGCCACGGTATTGGCATCCCGCTCTTTATCGCCGACTACAAGAATGTAGGGCAGTTTTTGGACGGAATGTTCGCGTATTTTATAGGTTATTTTCTCGTTGCGCAAATCGGTCTGCACGCGGAACCCGCTACGGCGCAGCTTTTCAGCCACTTGCGCCACATATTCGGCCTGCGCATCGGAGATGTTCAACACCGATACCTGCACCGGCGCCAGCCACGCCGGCAAGGCGCCCGCGTAGTTCTCGATCAGGATGCCGATGAAGCGCTCCATCGAACCGACGATCGCACGGTGCAGCATGACCGGCACCTGACGGCTGTTGTCGGCCGCCACGTACTCGGCGCCCAGGCGCTCCGGCATGAAGAAGTCGACCTGCATCGTGCCGACCTGCCATGGACGGCCCAGCGAATCCTTCAGGTGGTACTCGATCTTCGGGCCGTAGAACGCGCCCTCGCCCGGCAATTCGGTCCAGCTCACGCCGCAGGCGCGCAGGCCCGAACGCAGCGCGTCCTCGGCCTCGTCCCACACTTCATCGGTGCCGATGCGGTTGTCCGGACGCAGCGCCAGCTTGACTTCGATGTTGTTGAAGTCGAAGTCCTTGTAGACTTCCATCGCTTGCGTGTGGAAAGCCACCACTTCCGGCTCGATCTGCTCTTCGGTGCAGAAGATATGGCCGTCGTCCTGGGTAAAGCCGCGCACGCGCATGATGCCGTGCAGCGCGCCCGAAGGCTCGTTGCGGTGGCACTGGCCGAACTCGCCGTAGCGCAGCGGCAGGTCGCGGTACGAACGCATATTGCTGTTGAAGATCTGCACGTGCCCCGGGCAGTTCATCGGCTTCAGCGCGTAGGAGCGGTTTTCCGACTCCGTCACGAACATGTTTTCGCGGTAGTTGTCCCAGTGGCCGGTCTTGCCCCACAGGCTGGAGTCCAGGATCTGCGGCGCCTTCACTTCCTGGTAGCCGTTGACCTGGTACTTGTTGCGCATGTATTGCTCAACCTGCTGCCAGATGGTCCAGCCCTTCGGATGCCAGAACACCAGGCCCGGCGCCTCGTCCTGGAAGTGGAAGAAGTCCAGCTGCTTGCCCAGCTTGCGGTGGTCGCGCTTTTCCGCCTCTTCCAGCTGGAACAGGTACTGCTCCTGGTCTTCCTTCTTGACCCAGGCGGTGCCGTAGACACGCTGCAGCATTTCGTTCTTGCTGTCGCCGCGCCAGTAGGCGCCGGCCAGCTTCATCAGCTTGAATACTTTCAGCTTGCCGGTCGACGGCACGTGCGGGCCGCGGCACAGGTCGGTGAAGCTGCCTTCGGTGTACAGCGACACGTCCTGGTCGGCGGGAATCGACGAGATGATCTCGGCCTTGTAGGCTTCGCCGATGGACTTGAAGTAGGCGACGGCTTCGTCGCGCGGCAGCACCTTGCGGGTGACCGGCTCGTCCTTCTTGGCCAGCTCGGCCATTTTCTTTTCGATGGCGACCAGATCGTCAGGCGTGAACGGACGCTTGTACGAGAAGTCGTAGTAGAAACCGTTTTCGATGACCGGGCCGATGGTCACTTGCGCATCGGGGAACAGCTCCTTGACGGCGTAGGCCAGCAAGTGGGCGGTCGAGTGGCGGATCACGTCCAGGCCTTCAGGGTCTTTGTCGGTGATGATGGCCAGATCGGCATCTTTCTCGATCAGGAAAGAGGTATCCACCACTTTGCCATCGACCTTACCGGCCAGTGCGGCCTTGCCCAGGCTGGTAGCGATGCTGGACGCCACTTGTGCAACGGTGACTGGGCCGTCGAATTCACGGGCAGAACCATCAGGAAGGCGAACTGAAAGCATAACGATCTCCATTTCGGCGCAGGCGCCAGGTAGTGGTAAAAAACTGTTGAAACACGAATAATAAAAATGCGGACGAAAAAAAAACGCGGGCTAGCCGCGTTTTCTCTTTTTTTGAGCAAAAGAATCCCAATCGACTAGCGTCACTCCCAAAGCTTGGTAGTAGTTCGCGGTGTCATAACCGGATTGCCTTTCTCGCTCTTACATGTTCTGGTGGGCGGTGCAGAATTCGAATCTGCGACCCCTTGGATGTCGACCAAGTATTCTAACCAGCTGAACTAACCGCCCGGGGGTACTGCTCTGTACTGCTATTTTACTGCGCTTTTACTACTGTGCTACGTAATCTGGTGGGCGGTGCAGAATTCGAATCTGCGACCCCTTGGATGTCGACCAAGTATTCTAACCAGCTGAACTAACCGCCCGAAGACCAGCATTATAGAGAGCGATTCGGAGAAAAACAAGGGCATAAATCGGAAACATTTACAAAATGCACTATGAGGACGCGATGCGCGAGTCATCGACATCCTTTAAACTATGGCGGTTCCCACCACAACAAGCAGCCCATGCAAGCCGAAACCCGCACCAACACTAGCGTAGAGCTGCCTCCCTCCCCTTCCGCCCACCTGCACGAACACCGCGACGGCGATGCCGAACATGCCCACTTCAATGTGCACCGCAGCCCATCCGTGCTGGCGTGGTCGCTGCTATTGACGCTGGGATTCGCCGTGGTCGAGGTCGTTACCGGCTTCATGTCCAACTCGCTGGCGCTGATTTCCGACGCCGGCCACATGGTCACCGACGCCGCCGCGCTGGGTCTGGCGCTGCTGGCGCAGCTGATCGCCAAGCGGCCGCCGTCGGCACGGCACTCGTTCGGTTTCGGCCGCGCCGAGGCGCTGGCGGCTTTCGTCAACAGCCTGGTGCTGTTGTTGCTGGTCGGCTGGATCGTGTTTGAAGCGGCGCAGCGCTTCTCCAAACCGGAGCAGGTGCAAGGCGGCACCGTGTTCATCGTCGCCGCCATCGGCCTGCTGATCAATGTGGTGCTGGCTTACATGCTGTCGCGCGGCGACAGCAATATGAATACGCGCGCCGCGCTGGTCAATGTGATCGGCGATTTATTGGGTTCGGTGGCCGCGCTGATCGCCGGCGCCGTCATCTACTACACCGGCTGGATGCAGATCGATCCGCTGCTGTCGATCTTCGTCGCGCTGCTGATTTTGAAATCCACCATCGACGTGCTGCGCGAGTCCTATCACTGCCTGATGGGCGGCGTGCCGGAGCAGATCGACTATCTGCAAGTCGGCGCCGACCTGGGAAAAATCGATGGCGTCCGCTCGGTGCACGACCTGCACGTCTGGGACATGTCGCCCGGCCATCCGGCACTGATCGGCCACGTGGAAATCACCGACCTGGCCCGCTGGCCCGATATCCTGCAAGCCATCAAGGCCATGCTGCTGGAAAAGCACGGCATCGACCACATCACGCTGCAAGCGGAAGTCGAAACCCAGCCCAAATAAAGGAGCACATCGTGTTTGCAAAAAAAATGTTCCTGACCGCCGCATGCCTGGCCTCCTATGGCGCCTCCGCGCAGCAGGCGCCGCGCCCGGGCTTGTGTGAGCAAGCCCGACGGCGTCATGAACGCGCAGCATTGCATGACAGCCCAGGAAGCCGCGCGCATGGCTGCCGAACAGGAACAACAGAAAGAACACTGCCCGCCCACTATCACGCAACAGGGTGAAGACATCGCTGTCGTGACCATGCAGTGCAAGGAAGCAGACCCGGCGCATCCATCGAAAGTCACGTTCATTTTTACGGCAATAAAGCCTACTCGGTAGAAGCCCCCATGGGCACCATCAGCGCGCGCTGGCTGCGCGACGATTGCGGCAACATCCAATAACTCACCAGACCCATCCACATGCATAATTTTGAAAAACGCCGCGACCGCTACAACGCCTTTGCTTCCTTTGAAAACCCGCTGGTCAACCTGAGCTTTGAGCTGGAGGTGCCGGACTTCCGGCCGTTCTGCAAAGCGCAACAGCTGCCGCCGTTCCACGTGTTCCTGTACTGCGTGCTGAACTCGCTCAAGGAGATCGACAACTTCATGTACCGCATCTACGAAGGCGAAGTCATCAAGATTGACGATTTCATGGCCTCGTACACGGTGCTCAATCAGGACAAGAACGTCAACTTCGCGCGCTTCACGCGCTCGTCCGATCTACAGGAATTCGTTGAACGCAGCGTGGCAGCGAAGCAGTTCGCCGAAGCCAGCGACGTGCTGGTCAACACCACCGAGGCCTTGAGCCCGTTGGAAAAGAAACGCAACATCCACATCACCTGCATGCCGTGGCTGAAGCTGGTGGCGATCGAGCATCCGATCTACCACCACAAGAGCTACGACATCCCATCGGTGGCCTGGGGCCGCTTCAGCGATCCGCGCGGCGACGGCAAACTGATGGTGAACATGTCGGTGCTGGCCCACCATGGTTTCGTCGACGGCTACCACGTGCACCTGCTGGCGCAGGCCATCGCAGCGCGGGTGGCTCACATCATCGGCCAAGACCATCAAGCAAAGCTTGCACGGCGGCCGATGCAAGGCCCGCCTGCGAACTGACGAGGCCAAATTCCCGATACCGGCGCGGCTCCAATTGCATGACGCGCAGGCCGCGCCTGTCTTCCGGCAGCGCGGACTCGGGAATGATGGACAGGCCCAACCCTTCCCTCACCAACACCGCCGCACTACCCAGGTCACGCACCGTGACACGGATATCCGACAGCATCAAGCCCGCCTGCTCGGCCAGGCTCTGTGCGTTGACCGCGCAGCCACCGGTCGCCAGCACGAAAGGCTGACCAGCCAGTTCATCCAGCGTAACGCCCTGCTCGCTTGAGCGCCGCCCCAGCGCATGATGCGACGGCAGCACCGCCACCCATGCATCGCGCCCGATCACGACCGCCTGCCGCTGCGGCGCCGGGTTCAGCACCACGCCCAGCTCTATCGTATCGGCCGCCAGCCACTGTTCGACCTCTTCGTCCGTCCCTTCCAGCGCCACGACCTCGATGCCGGGATGGCGGCGCTTGAAAGCATTCAACAAGGGCGGCAACACCGTAGTCAGCACGGATGGAAAGCTGGCCAGCCGGATGCGCCCCGCATGCAAGCCTTGCGCGGCGTGCGACAGCGAACGGATGGCGTCGAACTGCGCCAGCATCGCGCGCGCATGCCCGACCACCTGCTCGCCGAACGCGGTGACGCCAACTGCGCGTCGATCGCGCACCAGCAACGGCGCCCCCAGCGACGCCTCCATATGAGTGATCGCCTGGCTGGCGCCGGACTGCGTGATGCCGACCTGCTCCGCCGCCCGCGAGATGTTGCCCGCGTCCGCCGCCGCGACCAGCACGCGCCAATGAGATAAATTCATCATTAGAAAATCTGATGTCTGATTTATGAAGCATTAATTTTACAGCCAAGCAGCGGATACCTACAGTGAGACCTCATCGTTTTTATGGAGTTCGACATGAAGCTATATTTCGCACCGCACACCTGCTCGCTCTCGCCGCACATCGTGTTGCAGGAACTGGGGCTGACCTACGAACTGACACGGGTCGACAACCAAACCAAGCTGACCGCCGACGGCAGGGACTTCCGCAGCATCAACCCGAAGGGCTATGTCGCGGCGCTGGAACTGGAGAATGGAGAAGTGCTGACCGAAGGCTCGGCCATCGTGCAATACCTGGCGGACTTGAAGCCGGCGACCGAGCTGGCGCCGCCGCCGGGCAGTTGGCAGCGCGTGCGGCTGCAGGAATGGCTGGGCTTCATCGGCAGCGAGATCCATGCCGGCGCGGCGCCGCTGTTCAACAGCGCCTTGCCGGAAGCAGCAGGCGCCATCTTCCGCGACAAACTGGCAAAGCGCGTGACGCTGCTGGAAACCACGCTGCAACGGCAAGCCTATCTGCTGGGCGACAGGTTCAGCATCGCCGACGCCTACCTGTACACGGTGCTGGGCTGGCTCAAGTTCTTCGACATGGACCTGAACCACTGGCCCGCCGTCGCCGCCTACGAAAGCCGTATCGCCGCCCGCCCGTCGGTGCAGGCGGCGCTACGGGCTGAAGCCGAGGCTCCTTAAGCGCGGCGGGCTTCCTGCACGCCGCTCACTTCGGCGATGGCGTTCAGCGCTTTCTGCAGCTGCGCGGTGGCGCCGATCTCCGCCGTGAAGGTCATGCGCGCAAAGCCCTTGGCGCTTTGCGTGTTGACGCCGATGACGTTGATCTTTTCGCGCGAGAAGATCTCGGAAATGTCGCGCAGCAGGCCCTGGCGGTCGCCCGCCAGGATGAAGATATCGACCGGGTAGACGGTGTCCGAGACCGCCCGCCCCCACTCCGTGACGATCACCCGCTCCGGCGCCTTGGCGCGCATCTCGGCGAAGTTCTTGCACGTGGTGCGGTGGATCGACACGCCCTTGCCGCGCGTGACGAAGCCGACGATGCCGTCCGGCGGCGCCGGCTTGCAGCACTTGGCCAGCTGCGTCATCAGGCCATCGGTGCCCACCACCAGCACGCCGGACTTGGCGCCCTGGTCGACGCTGGACGCCTTGCTCTTGCCCAGCACCACCGCGTCTTCCGGCTCGGCCGGCTCGCCGGTGTCGTGCAGCGCCTGCTCGACGTGGCGCAGGCTGAATTCATCCTTGCCCACCGACAGGAACAGATCGTCGACCTTGGCGAAGCCCAGCTTGTTGGCCAGCGCCTCCAGGTTGACCGCGGTCTTGCCTTCGCGCTGCAGGGATTTCTCCACCATCGCGCGGCCGTGCGACAGCGTTTCCTGCATGTCGATGGCGTGGAACCAGGCGCGGATCTTCGAGCGCGTGCGCGTGGCCACCGTGTACTCGTCGCTGAGCCAATCGCGCGACGGGCCCGCCGTGCCGGGCGCACCCTTGGCGGTAATGATCTCGCAGGTCTGGCCGTTCTTCAGCGGCGTGTTCAGCGGCACCATGACGCCGTCCACGCGCGCGCCGCGGCAGCGATGGCCGACGTCGCTGTGCAGGTGGTACGCGAAGTCGACCGGCGTGGCGCCGACCGGCAGTTCCAGCACGCGCGCCTGCGGCGTCAGCACGAAGATGCGGTCGTCCAGCGCGGCGGACTTGAGCTTCTCGACCCACTCGCGCTGCTGCTCTTCCTGCCCGACCACCGCGTCGGCGACGTCAGTCTTCCAGGCCAGCAGCTGGCGCAGCCAGGCGATCTTTTCATCGTACTTCTGGCCGGCGAAGTTGGAGCCGCCCTCCTCCTTGTAGCGCCAGTGCGCCGCCACGCCGTACTCGGCGAAGCTGTGCATTTCCTGCGTGCGGATCTGCACTTCCAGCGGCCGGCCGTCTTCCGCCGTCACCACCGTGTGCAGCGACTGGTAGCCGTTCGATTTCGGCCGCGAGATGTAGTCGTCGAATTCCTTCGGGATCGGGGTCCAGATGTTGTGCACCACGCCCAGCACCGTGTAGCAGGTCTTGACGTCGGCCACGATCACGCGGAAGGCGCGCACATCGTACAGGTCGGTGAAGTCCAGCTCCTTGCCCTTCATCTTGCTCCAGATGGAGTAGATGTGCTTGGGCCGGCCGAACACTTCGGCCTGGATGCCGGCCGCCGCCATTTCCGATTGCAGACGCTCGATCGCCGAGGTGACGAAGCCTTCGCGCATCATGCGCTTCTCTTCCAGCATCTTGGCGATGCGCTTGTACGCTTCCGGCTCGATGAAGCGGAACGACAGGTCCTCCAGCTCCCACTTGAGCTGCCAGATCCCCAGCCGGTTGGCCAGCGGCGCGTACAGGTCCAGCGTTTCGCGACCGTAGGCGCAGGTCATGTCGTTGAACAGCTTGATGTCGGCGAAGTAGCGCAAGGTCGTCACGCAGGACGCCAGGCGCACCAGCACCACCCGCATGTCGGAGGCCATCGCCAGCAGCATCTTGCGCAGCGTTTCAACCTGCGCCACCGCCATCTGCGCGGCGTTGCGGCCGCGCGCGACGGTACCTTGCGGCCCCTGGGTCTGCGTCAGTTCGCGCAGCCGTATCAGCTGGCGCACGCCGGCCACCAGGTCGCTGACCTCCTGGCCGAAACGCGGTTCGATGATGGGCGCTTGCGCGGTGTCGAGCAAGGTCAGCTCGAACATCAGGCCGGCGATGCGGGTCTCGACGTCTGTGCGCATGAAGGCCAGCGTGCCGGCCACGCCGACCGCGAAGTCGATCGCCGGCTGGCCGCTGGCGCACAGCTTGTCGCCATAGGCGCCGCTGGCGAAGTCCAGCGCCGACAGCATGCGGGCGCTGTCGTCGGGCGTCAGGCCCTGGACCAGCTGCTCCGACGTTGCGCTCGTGAGCGCGGTGATGGAAACCATGGTGCCCCTAGCGCTGTGCGGCGACGACGATGATTTCTACCCGCCATGCCGGATCGGCCAGCTTGGCTTCCACGGTGGCGCGCGGCGGCGTGTGGCCGCTCGGCACCCAGGCGTCCCACTCTTCGTTCATGCCGGCGAAGTCCGCCAGGTCGGCGATGTAGATGGTGGTGCTGAGGATGCAGGTTTTGTCGCTGCCGGCTTCGGCCAGCAGGCGGTCGATATGACCCAGCACTTCGCGGGTCTGGCCCTGGATGTCCAGCGTCTTGTCGTCGGCGATTTGGCCCGCCAGATACACGGTGCCGTTGTGGATGGCCACTTCGGACAAGCGTTTGCCTACATGCAGTCGTTTGATTTCCATACTCTTCTTCTCTACTCTACTTGAATTTAGCCCAACAGGAATTGCTTGACGATCGCGATCTGGTCGTCGTGGAAAAAGGTCGGTGCGTGGCCGACGCCCGCGATTTCCACCAGCGTGGCCCTGGGGCCGCGCTGGGTCATCAGCGCCGCCGTCTCCGCCGACAGCAGGTCCGACTCGGCGCCGCGCACCAGCAAGGTCGGGCAGCGGATCGCATCGTAGGCGGACCACAGCAGCGCTTCATCGGCCGCGGCCGATTCCGGCGTGGCGGAGCGGAACGGCAGGGCCAGCCCCATATCGTAATGGCGCACCCACTTGCCGTCCTTGTCCTGGCGCAGTACGTCGCTCGCCAGTTTATGCCATTCCTCCTCGGTGTGCTGGCCGAAGGTCAGCGAGACATCGCGGATGAACTTGGCCGCTTCGGCGAAGGTGTCGAAACGCAGGTCCTGGCCGATGTAGTCGCCGATGCGCTGCAAGGCCATCGGCGCCAGCACCGGGCCGATGTCGTTGAGGATCAATTTGCGAACCGGGTTGTCCGGCAACGAGGCCAGGCCCAGGCCGATCAGGCCGCCCATCGAGGTGCCGAACCAGTCGACCTGCTGTTGTTCGCCGTCAGGCAGCACGCGCGCCAGCAAGGTGACAATGTCGCTAACATATTGCGGAACGCGGTACAGCTGCGGGTTCTTCAGCCAGCCCGAGCGGCCGCGGCCGACGATGTCCGGGCAGATCACGCGGTAGTCGTTGGCCAGCGCGCGCGCCATGTTGTCGAAGTCGTCGCCGACGCGCGTCACGCCGTGCACGCACAGCAGCACATTGGGGTTGCTCTCGTCGCCCCATTCCTTGTACGACATGCGGTGCAAACCAGCCAGAGACAGACATTGAACAGACTTTATTTTTGCTTCGAACATGCGACTTCCTTGGTGGTTTTTATAGTGATTTGTGCAATGCTGTTTAGAAATACCATTTTACCGGGCGTTGCGCTTAAAATCCTACCGAAGTGTAGCGCAGCACCACTTTAATCTCCAACCCTCCAGAGGACACTATGGCAAACAAGACTTTGAGCGGTAAAACAGCGCTGGTGACAGGTTCCACGTCCGGCATCGGCCTGGGCATCGCCCGCACCTTGGCGGCGGAAGGCGCCAACGTGCTGTTGAACGGTTTCGGCGACGTCGCCGAAATCGCCCAGCTGCAAACCGACCTGGCCAGGGAATTCGGCGTGCAGGTGGCGTACCACAATGCCGACATGTCCAAGCCGGCCGAGATCGAGAACATGATCGCCTTCGCCGGCGACAAGTTCGGCGGCATCGATGTGCTGGTCAACAACGCCGGCATCCAGCATGTGGCCAATGTCGAAGACTTCCCGGTCGAGAAATGGGACGCCATCATCGCCATCAACCTGACCTCGGCCTTCCACACTTCGCGCCTGGTGCTGCCGCGCATGCGCGCCAACAACTGGGGCCGCATCATCAACCTGGCGTCCACCCACGGGCTGGTGGCGTCGGCCGGCAAGTCGGCCTATGTCGCCGCCAAGCACGGCCTGCTCGGCCTGACCAAGGCCAGCGCGCTCGAGACCGCCACCACCGGCGTCACCGTCAACGCGATCTGCCCCGGCTTCGTGCTGACGCCGCTGGTGCAAAAGCAGGTCGACGCCCGCGCCGCCAAGGACGGCATCAGCAACGAGGACGCCAAGCGGGCGCTGCTGGCCGACAAGCAGCCGTCCGGCGAGTTCGTCACGCCCGAGGAGCTGGGCGCGCTGGCGGTGTTCCTGTGCAGCGACGCGGCGAAACAGGTACGGGGCGTCGCATGGAACATGGACGGCGGCTGGGTGGCCCAATAAGTCTTACATAAGGGATATCACTGTTGTGAATGCGGTTAACCACAATAGTGATGTCTCTTATTTTGACGGATGATGACTTCCTCACCAGAACGCGAGGAGACCCCGTGAAAAAGCCGTTTTATAAAATTCTATACGTGCAGGTGTTGTTCGCCATCGCCTGCGGCATCCTGTTAGGCATCTTCTACCCATCCGACGCGGTCAGCATGAAACCGCTCGGCGACGGCTTCATCAAGCTGATCAAGATGATCATCGCACCGGTGATTTTCTGCACCGTGGTCTCCGGCATCGCCGGCATGCAGGACATCAAGAAGATCGGTCGCGTCGGCGGCAAGGCGCTGTTGTATTTCGAGGTAATCTCCACCTTCGCGCTGGTGATCGGCCTGTTCGTGGCCAACATCATCCGCCCCGGCGCCGGCTTCAACGCCGACCCGGCCACGCTGGACACCAAGTCCATCGCCGAATTCACGGAAAAAGCCAAGCACCAGTCGACCATCGACTTCGTGATGAACATCATCCCGAACACCGTGGTGGACGCCTTCGCCAAGGGCGACATCCTGCAAGTGCTGCTGATCGCCATCCTGTTCGGCTTCGCGCTGTCGCTGCTGGGTGAGCGCGGCAAGCCGGTCACCAAGCTGATCGACGACCTGTCGTCCGCCATCTTCGGCGTGGTCGGCATCGTCATGAAAGCCGCGCCGGTCGGCGCCTTCGGCGCGATGGCCTTCACCATCGGCAAATACGGCATCGCTTCGCTGAAACCGCTGGCGACGCTGATGGGCTGTTTCTATCTGACCTGCTTCCTGTTCGTGGTGGTGGTGCTGGGCACCGTGGCGCGCCTGACCGGCTTCTCGATCTTCAAGTTCATCAATTACATCAAGGAAGAACTGTTGATCGTGCTGGGCACCAGCTCGTCGGAAAGCGCGCTGCCTTCGCTGATGACCAAGCTGGAGCGCCTGGGCTGTTCCAAATCCGTGGTGGGCCTGGTGGTCCCGACCGGCTACTCGTTCAACCTGGACGGGACCAACATCTACATGACCATGGCCGCGCTGTTCGTGGCGCAGGCCACCAACACCGACCTGACCTTGACGCAGGAACTGACCATCCTCGGCGTGGCGATGCTGACCTCCAAGGGCGCGTCCGGCATTACCGGCGCCGGCTTCATCACACTGGCGGCGACGCTGGCCGTGGTGCCGACCATCCCGGTGGCCGGCATGGCGCTGATCCTGGGCATCGACCGCTTCATGAGCGAATGCCGCGCGCTGACCAACTTCGTCGGCAACGGCGTCGCCTCGGTGGTCGTATCGCACTGGGAAAAAGAGTTGAACCACGACACGCTGCACAAGGAGCTGAACAATCCGGGCTCCACCGTGACCGACCCCGACCTGCAACCGCTGACCCGCCACGCGCACTGATCAACCTTTGCCCCGGCCACGCCCCGCACGCTGCATGACGGCCTGCGGGGCGTTTTTCATATATATTCGGGAAATGACAAGCACATCCTTCCGCATCACTGCCGCCACGCTGCTGTGCCTGGCGAGCGGCGTCGGCAGCGCCGCCGAACCGGCGCCCAAGGTCGACGCCATCTACCTGGCCGCGCGCCACATCGGCTATACAGGCAAACTGGTCGACGCCAAGCGCATCGACGACCGCGACGGCGAACACCTGCTGGTGCTGAGCCGCAAGGCCGGCCGCTCGCAGATGGAAAATTCCGACCGCGACGACGACTACATCGAACTGGCGGCCGCCTACTATGGCCGCAACGACGGCCGCTGGCTGGTCGAGTGGACGGTGCGCGACCATGTCGACTGCCCCATCCTGGACCACTACGCCGATTTCGTGCTCTCCGCCATCCGCATCAGCGACCTGAACCACGACGGCCGCAGCGAAGTCACCATACCGTATAAACTGTTTTGCAGCGGCGGTGTCGACTACTCCACCGTCAAGGTGATCCTGCGCGAGGGCGCCACCAAGCTGGCGATACGGGGGGAGCTGGAATTCCATGACAACGCGCCCGCGCTGGAAGGCAAGCGCCAGTACGACCCGGCCCTGCTGCAACCGGCCAACGCCGCCTACAAGAAGCACCTCGACGCCGTCTGGAAAGCGCTGGTCCGGCAGCGCGATTGACGCATAAAAAAAGGCACGCCGCAGCGTGCCTTGATTGGGTCCCGGATCCGCTTACACGGCCGAGGTATCGAGCTCGACGCCAGTGGCGGCCTGGATCTGCTCCTTGGTGACGCCAGGCGCCAGCTCGGTCAGCTTCAAGCCCTTAGGGGTCACTTCCATCACGCCCAGGTCGGTGACGATCAGGTCGACCACGCCGACGCCGGTCAACGGCAGGTCGCATTTCTTCAGCAGCTTGTGCGAAGTCGAGCCATCCTTGGCGGTGGCGACATGCTCCATCAGCACCACCACCCGCTTGACGCCGGCCACCAGGTCCATGGCGCCGCCCATACCCTTGACCATTTTGCCCGGTATCATCCAGTTGGCCAGGTCGCCCTGCTCCGACACCTGCATCGCGCCCAGGATCGCCAGGTTGATCTTGCCGCCGCGGATCATGCCGAAGGAGTCGGCCGAGCTGAAGTAGGCCGCGCCCGGCAGCGCCGTCACGGTCTGCTTGCCTGCGTTGATCAGGTCGGCGTCGACTTCATCGTCGGTCGGGAACGGGCCGATGCCCAGCAAGCCGTTTTCCGATTGCAGGAACACTTCCATGCCCGCCGGCACGTAGTTCGCCACCAGGGTCGGCAAGCCGATGCCGAGGTTGACGTAGTAACCGTCCTGCAATTCCTTCGCCGCGCGCGCGGCCATTTCGTCACGAGTCCATGCCATAGTAATCTCCGATGTTCTTAGTTTGCGCGCACGGTGCGCTGCTCGATGCGTTTTTCCGGCGTGGCGTTGACCACGATGCGGTGCACGAAGATGCTCGGCAGGTGCACGGCGTCCGGGTCGATCTCGCCAATTTCCACCAGCTGCTCGACTTCGACGATGGTGACCTTGCCGGCCATCGCGGCGTTCGGGTTGAAGTTGCGCGCGGTCTTGCGGAACACCAGGTTGCCGGCCTTGTCGGCCTTCCAGGCCTTGACCAGCGCCACGTCGGCCACCAGGCTGCGTTCCATCACGTACTGCTCGCCGTCGAATTCGCGGATTTCCTTGCCGTCGGCGACGATGGTGCCGACGCCGGTCTTGGTGAAGAAGGCCGGGATGCCGGCGCCGCCGGCGCGCAGCTTCTCGGCCAGCGTGCCCTGCGGCGTGAATTCCAGTTCCAGCTCGCCGGCCAGGTACTGGCGCGCGAACTCTTTGTTTTCACCCACGTAGGAGGCGATCATCTTCTTGATCTGGCGGGTTTCCAGCAGCTGGCCGAGGCCGAAGCCGTCGACGCCGGCGTTGTTGGAGATCGCGGTCAGGCCGGTGACGCCGGAATCGCGCAGCGCGGCGATCAGCGCCTCGGGGATGCCGCACAGGCCGAAGCCGCCGACCGCAATGGTTTGCCCGTCTTGTACGACGCCGGCCAGCGCTGCGGCGGCGTCAGGATAGATTTTATTCATGGGTGTCCCTTTATAGTGTGTTGCTGAATCCGTTGCTAACATTATTAAATGCACTAGCGACGAGGCGTCTCAGCATAGAATACGCAAATCAAAAGCACAATACCGTAGAACTACCTGCCGCCCCCACACATGAACACTGCCCCGGTCATCGATTACGAATCCATTTTCCTGCACGCGCCGGTCGGCATGTGCATTTCGGAGAACCGCGTCATCCAGTCCTGCAACGAGGCGCTGGCCTCGATGTTCGGCTATGCGCGCGGACAGCTGCAAGGCCAGTCCTTCATGGTGCTATACCCGACCATGGACGAGTTCCTGCGCACCGGCGACCGCATCATCCCCATCATGAACGCCAAGGGCCGCTATTCGGACGAGCGCATCATGCGCCGCGCCGACGGCGAACTGTTCTGGTGCCACGTCACCGGCCATTCGATGAAGGCGTCCGAACCGCTGGGGCCGGGCATCTGGACCTTCGAGGACGTCAGCGAAAAACGCCCGGTGACGGCGGAGCTGACCCCGCGCGAGCGGGAAATCGCCGCGCTGCTGGTCGAAGGCAAGACCAGCAAGACCATCGCCCGCCAGATCGACCTGAGCCCGCGCACGGTGGAAATGCACCGCGCCAAGCTGATGCGCAAATTCTCGGCCGCCACCTCGTCGGAGCTGGTCCACAAGCTGGTCGGCCTCCAATTATAGATAGGCAGCCCTTCAACGTGGACATGGCTAGGCGCAGCGACGAAGACAGTGCGCTAGCACGGCAAGGCGCTGCAACGACGCCATGGCCGCGTTTAAGGGCTGCTACATCGCGGTCATGCCGTCGTCGGCGGAGATAATCGCGCCGTTGATGAAGTTGGAATCCTCGCCGGCCAGCAGCAACAGCAGGCCGTCCAGGTCTTCCGGCTTGCCCGGGCGCTTGCGCGGCAGCATCTCGATCAGTTTCTGGCCCTGCTCGCTGGCGAAGTATTCCTCGTTGATCTCGGTCTCGATATAGCCGGGGCAGATGGCGTTGGTGTTGATGCCGTACTTGCCCCACTCCACCGCCATGGCCTTGGTCATCTGCACCACGCCGGCCTTGCTCATGCAATACACGCCGATCTGCGGCATCACCCGCAAGCCCGCCACCGAAGCGATGTTGATGATGCGGTGCTTCTTGCTGGGGTCGCCCTTGGCGCGCGCGATCATGCGCTTGGCGGTCTGCTGGGCCACGAAGAAGGCGCCGCGCAGATTGGTGTCCATGACAAAGGAATAGTCCTCCGGCGTGACGTCGACCAGCCGCTGGGTGGTCGACACGCCCGAGTTGTTGACCAGGATGTCGATCGGCCCGGCCTCGGTCTCGGCATGCGCGATGGCCGACTTGATGCTGGCGAAATCGGTCACGTCCAGGCTGACCACATGGGCGGCGCCGCCGTCGGCCTCGATTTCGGCGCGCAGCTCCTTCAGCCGCTCGGTGCGGCGCGAGGCCAGCACCACCTGGGCGCCGGCCTGGGCCAGCACTTTGGCAAACCGGGCTCCGAGACCGCTGGAGGCGCCGGTGATCAGCGCAATTTTTCCCTCAAAGTTGACTTCTATGCCCACGAGCTACTCCTAGTGTTTGGTATAAGTAATGAATTGCCGACAGCGCGGCTGTCGAATCGTTATGATTACACAAATCGCCAGTATTAGATTGCAGTGTCTAATAATGTCCCTCAAAATGGCGCCCACATTGCATTCCGAGCGAAAAAGAAGCACACTCGTGCTTAAATTTTCCTCCACCCTTTTTGACCACCATAAGAACAGACCATGACACAGCCACAAAATCTAGTAGAACAGTACGGCCCGCGCGATGCGATGGAGTATGACGTCGTGATCGTCGGCGGCGGCCCTGCGGGCTTGTCGGCGGCCATCAAGATCAAGCAGCTGGCCGCCGCAAAAGGCCAGGAAGTGTCGGTCGTCGTGCTGGAAAAAGGCGGCGAACTGGGCGCCCACATCCTGTCCGGCGCCGTGATGGACCCCAAGGCCCTGACCGAACTGATCCCCGACTGGAAGGAAAAAGGCGCGCCGCTCAACACCGAAGTCACCGAAGACCGCGTGTTGTTCCTGACCGAAACCAAGGCCATCAAGACCCCCAACTTCCTGCTGCCGGCCTGCTTTGAAAACCACGGCAACTACGTGATCTCGCTGGGCAACGTGGTGCGCTGGCTGGGCCAGCAGGCCGAGGCGCTGGGCGTGGAAATCTTCCCCGGCTTCCCTGCCGCCGAAATCCTGTACAACGACGACGGCTCGGTCAAGGGCGTAGCCACCGGCAATATGGGCGTCAAGCGCGACGGCGAAGCCGGCTCCGACTTCCAGCTGGGCATGGAACTGCACGGCAAGTACACCTTGTTCGCCGAAGGCGCGCGTGGCCACCTGGGCAAGCAGCTGATGGCCAAGTACGACCTGAACAAGGGCAAGGACCCGCAATCCTACGGCATCGGCATCAAGGAACTGTGGGAAATCGACCCGGCCAAGCACCAGCCCGGCCTGGTGGTCCACACCACCGGCTGGCCGCTCGACAGCAAGACCTACGGCGGCTCCTTCCTGTACCACCTGGAAAACAATCAGGTCATGGTCGGCTACGTGGTCGGCCTGAACTACGAGAATCCTTATCTGTCGCCGTACGAGGAATTCCAGCGCTACAAGACCCATCCGGCCATCAAGACCTTCTTCGAAGGCGGCAAGCGCATTTCCTACGGCGCCCGCGCGATCACCGCCGGCGGCCTGCAATCCCTGCCGAAACTGGTGTTCCCGGGCGGCGCGCTGATCGGCTGCGACGCCGGCTTCCTCAACATGAGCCGCATCAAGGGCAGCCACGCCGCCATCAAGTCCGGCATGCTGGCCGCCGAGTCCGTGTTCGAAGCGCTGGGCGCCAGCCGCCAGCACGACGAACTGGCCACCTTCCCTGCCGCCTTTGAAAAGTCCTGGCTGCACGAGGAACTGCACGTGGCGCGCAACGTCAAGCCGTGGCTGAGCAAGGGCTTGTACGTGGGTTCGGTGATGACCTATGTCGACCAGGCCATCCTGCGCGGCAAGGCGCCGTGGACCCTGCACCACAGCCACGCCGACCACGAATGCCTGAAGCCGGCCTCGCAGTTCACGCCGATCAGCTATCCCAAGCCGGACGGCAAGCTGACCTTCGACCGCCTGTCGTCGGTGTTTATTTCCAACACCAACCACGCCGAAGACCAGCCGATCCACCTGACCTTGAAGAATCCGAGCGTGCCGGTGGACGTCAACCTGGCCCAGTACGCCGGTCCGGAAGCGCGCTACTGCCCTGCCGGCGTGTACGAGTTCATCAAGACCGACGAAGGCGCCGACCGCCTGCAGATCAATGCGCAAAACTGCGTGCATTGCAAAACCTGCGATATCAAGGATCCGACCCAGAATATCGTCTGGATTACCCCGGAAGGCGGCGGCGGCCCGAACTATCCGAACATGTAAGACAAAAAAGCAACGAAAGCTCGACAGCGCGTCCTCAGGGGCGCGCTGTTTTTTTTATTCTGGGAACGATTTATTGCGCCGTCAGGGCAAAAGCGGACCATAATCGTGCGGTGGACAGGCTGACCAACAGGCCGAAATAATGGGGAAACGGCCTCGGTTACAAAAATATTTTATAAATTTCCACAAAGCATTTAATGTCCTCCCAGATATGGTCGTCTTGTACTTGGGAGAGCACAAAGGATCCGTTGCTCCGAACTGAATCCACCTACCAGGAGTTATTTCATGCTGAGCCTTCACACTAACGCTGCGGCCCTTTCCGCACAGAACTCGATCTCCCGCACCCAGATGGCGCTGTCGACTTCGCAGACCCGCCTGAGCACCGGCTTCCGTGTCAATTCGGCCATGGACGACGCTGCAGGCCTGCAAATCGCAACCCGTCTGACCGCCCAGACCAGCGGCATGGCCATGGCTATGCGTAACACCCAGAACTCGATCTCGATGCTGCAAACCGCCGAAGGCGCGTTTGACGAAGTCACCACCATGCTGACCCGCATGAAAGATCTGGCCACCCAGGCAGCCGATGCCTCCTCGACCGCAAAAGACCAGGCTGCACTGCAGTCCGAGTTCGACGCGCTGGGTAGCGAACTGAACAACGTCATGAAGAACACCACTTTCGGCGGCGCCAAGCTGATGGACGGCGGCACGATCGCTTCGTCGATGACCTTCCAGATCGGCGCCACCAAGGCCGAAACCATGTCGATCGACCTGTCGACCGCCATGACCGCCCTGACCGGCACCGCCCTGACCAACGTGTCGGCACGCTACGCAGCCGGCGGTTCGGCAGTCGGCACCGAGATCTCCGACGGTACCGACGGTACTGCATCGGTCAGCAACGCTGCCGGCCAAACCGCAGCGAACTCGGCCATCGACACCATCAGCACCGCGCTCGACCAGGTCGGCGGCATCCGTTCGTCGCTGGGTGCAGCCGCTAACCGTCTGGACCACGTGTACAACAACTTGTCGAACATTTCGACCAACACCAAAGCTGCAAAGGGCCGTATCATGGATACCGACTTCGCAGCTGAGTCGTCGAACATGACCTCCAGCCAGATGCTGCTGCAAGCTGGCACCGCCATGCTGAAGCAGTCGAACAGCACGTCGTCCCTGGTTATGTCCTTGCTGCAGTAATCGTAGCGCCTTCCTGATCTGCTCGCGGGTCAGGAATACAAGGAGCCAACCGGAGTATCGGTTGGCTTTTTTTTCATCGGATTTTTTCGAGAGCGAGCTTGATGGCTTTAGACCGCATCGGACCAACTTCGCGCCCGCTGGGCATCCCGGACCGGCAGACCACCCCGCCAGGCCCGGTTGCGCGCGCGCCGGGCGAAGTGCCGTTGGGCGCGGACTATCCGGTCGGGCCGCTGGCGCCCAGCGGCCCCGGCGCCGTCGGCGTGCTGCTCGAGGGCCCGGACGGCCTGCCGCTGCCGCAATCGGGCGTCGAAGCGCTGGCCGCCGCGCTGGCCGAGGTGCCGAACGCCGCCGATCCGGCCGCGATGCGCCCCAATCAAGTCTTTCTGTCGCGCCAGCTGGTCTGGCAGCCGCCCGACACGCAAATGATGGCCGCCTCGTGGCAAGTCATGGTGCGCACCTACGCCGAGCAGCGCGCCGCCTGGCTGGAGCAGGCCAACGGCCAGCATGTGCCGTCCAGCCTGTTCATGGCCGACCACACGCCGGCGGCCATGCGCGACGGCCGCCCCGGCCTGCCGCTGGTGACCGAGATGGAGCCGTGGCGCTTCGCCGTGTACGCCTGGGGCGCCGAGCGCCTGGTGCTGAAGGTGATCGTCAAGGACGACGAGGAACAGGAACGCAGCAACCGCCGCCGCCGTTCGCGGGTGGCGCTGCGGCTCGAGCTGATGCTGCCGGGCGTGGGCCGGGTGGTGATCCAGATGGAGCCGGCCACCGGCAACGGCGTGGCGCTGGAAGTGGGCGCGGCGCAGACCTCGGCCATGCAGCACATGCGCGAAATGCTGCCGCAACTGGCGGCCACCGTCAGCCGTTGCGGCCTGACGATCCTGCGCTGCCGCCTGCGGCGCGAACTGCCGCCGGCCGGCGGCGAACACAACTACCCTACCCGCGCCCATACGGCGGCGCTGAGCCAGGCCATCTTCAAGGCCATGGCGGAGCTGGCCGTGCTGCTGTCGCAGCCGCTGCCGCCGGACGACCTGTTTTCCGAATCGGCCTGACCAGGATGCCGCTCAGCGGTTCTGGCGGCGGCGCGCGACCGCGCCCATGGCGGCCAGACCCAGCAGCAGCATGCCGTAGCTCGACGGTTCCGGCACCGCGCTGACGTAGCCGATGGTGAAGCTGCCCGAATCCCACTGGCCGTCGGCTTCGCCCGGGTTCAGGTCCTTGTAGTTCTCGCTGAATTCGATGCGCAGCTTACCGTCGGCGCCCACCTTGAAATCCAGGCCAAGATCCACCAGGTTGGCGCTGCCCTCGCGGTGCTCGCTGCCGGAGTTGAAGGTGTCGCTCGGCGTGAACACCACGCCGTCGCTGCCGGCGCTGGAGCTGAAATGCGCTTCCATGTCGGCCAGCCAGCTCGGATCGTAGGCGGTGATGTTGAAGTTCCAGGCAATGCTGGTGACCTGCGCCAGCGCACCAAGGTTCAGCTCGACGACGGTATTCCCCGCTTCGCCGTACAGATCGTAACTCTGGATGCCGGCAACGTTGACCACCTGCGTTTTGTTGGCCGCACTGGCGGCGCCGCCGGCGAGCGCTGCGGCAACGGCAGCAAAGAACATCAAGGCGCGCACAAATTTCAGATTTCTCATTTTCTGGCTCTTTCAGTTAGGTACAACGGTTGGGGATGCTGAAAAGATATCATGCTTATAAAAAAATCCGTGCACTATTGGCAATTACTGACGAAAAAGCAACGTTCTGCGTCCAGGCGAAAAAAATGCCGCCCAGTCGCAGGACTGGGCGGCATCCGGCCGGCGCCGGCGTGGATCAGCCCACCGTGCCGATGATGCTGACTTCGCGGTTTTCCGGAATCTCGTTGTAGGACAGCACGTGCAGGCCGGGCGCGAACAGCCGCGCATAGCGCGCCAGCAACGGCCGGATCTGCGGCAGCACCAGCAGCAGCGGCGGCGTGGCCTGCTGCTTCATCTGTTCGCGCGCCACCGGCATGTTGACCTGCAGCTGCGCCAGCAGGTGCGGATCGATCGGATAGTTGTCCAGCACGATCTTGCCGCTCTGGCGCGCCTGGTTCAGCGAGCCCAGCAGCATGTTCTCCAGGTCGCCGCCCAGGTTGAAGGCCTGCATCTCGGTCTTCTGCCCGAACAGGCCGGTGACGATCTGGCGCCGCAGCGCGCAGCGCACCTCGGCCGCCAGCAGGATCGGATCCTTGGTGGTCTCGGAACTGTCGACCAGCGTGGTGGCGATCGGCACGATATCCTTGAGCGAGACGTTTTCCGCCAGCAGCACGCGGAACACGCGCAGCATCTGCGTGTGGGTCAGCGCCTTGTCCAGCGAGCCGGCCAGCTTGGGCGACAGCGCCGCCAGCCGGTCCATCAACGCCGGCACGTCCTCGTGGCGGAACAGCTCCGGCAGGTATTCGCGGATCAGCTTGGACAAATGGGTGGCGATCGCGCTCGGCGCCTCCACCACCTGGTAGCCCAGCCCCAGCGCGTTGGCCTTCTCGCTGGTCTCGATCCAGGTCACCGGCATGCCGTAGGCCGGCTCGATGCCGGGGATGCCGTCGATCTGGCCGTAGATATTGGGCGACGGGATCGCCATCAGGCGGTCGGCGAACACCTCGGCCTGGGCCACCACGCTGCCCGACAACATCACCGAATACTGCGAGGGCTTCAGGCCCAGGTCGTCGCGCACGATGATCGGCGGCAGCAGCAGGCCCATCGCTTCGGACAGGCTCTGGCGCACGCCCTTGACGCGCTTGGTCAGCGGCTCGCCGTGCGCCTTGTCGATCAGGCTGACCAGCTTGTAGCCCAGCGCCACCTGCAACTGCTGCACGGCCGGCAGGCTGTGCCAGTCGAGCTCGGGGTTGCGGTCTTCGCGCAGCGCCGCCTCGATGGCGTCGAGGTTGCTGGTCTCGGGCGCCTTGACCCGCTGCAGCAGCCGGTAGCCGACATAGGCCAGCACCAGCGCGAACGGACCGAACATCTGCCACGGCATGCCCGGCACCATGGCCAGGATCAGCATCATGCCCGAGGCGCTCAGCATCACCTGCGGCGAGGCCAGCACCTGGCCGCCGACTTGCTGCTCGAAGTCGCCGGAGTCGGAGATGCGGGTCACCAGGATCGCCGCCGCGGCCGACAGCAGCAGCGCCGGGATCTGCGCCACCAGGCCGTCGCCGATGGTCAGCAGCGCGTACTGCTTGAAGGCGTCGCCGAAGGACATGTCCTGCATCAGCGCGCCGATCGCCACGCCGCCGACCATGTTGATGATCAGGATCAGGATGCTGGCGACCGCGTCGCCGCGCACGAACTTGGAGGCGCCGTCCATGGCGCCGTAGAAGTCGGCCTCGGCGGCGACGTCCTGGCGCCGCGCCTGGGCTTTTTCCTGGTTGATCAGGCCGGCGTTGAGGTCGGCGTCGATCGCCATCTGCTTGCCCGGCAAGGCGTCCAGGGTGAAGCGCGCCGACACTTCGGAGATCCGCTCCGCGCCCTTGGTCACCACCATGAAGTTGATGATCATCAGGATCACGAACACCACGATACCGACCACGTAATTGCCGCCGATGACGACCTTGCCGAAGGCCTCGATCACCTGGCCGGCCGCGGCCGTGCCTTCATGGCCGTGCAGCAGCACTACCCGGGTCGACGCCACGTTCAAGGTCAGCCGCATCATGGTGGTGGCCAGGATCACCGTCGGGAACACCGAGAAGTCCAGCGGCCGGCGGGCCGACACCGACACCAGGATCACGATCAGCGCCAGCACGATGTTGAACGTGAACATCACGTCCAGCAGGATAGGCGGCAACGGCAGGATGATCATCGCCAAAATCACCAGCAGGAATGCCGGCGTGGCGAACTTGTGGCGACGCGCTTCTGCGACCAGCCTGTTCAAAAAATTCATGACTTAACAACCTCGCTCATGGATGTGGGGACATCGACTTCTTTTGGATACACCGGCTCGGCGCTGCGCCGTCCGGTACGGAATGCCTTCAACTGCAATATGTAGTTCAACACCTGCGACACCGCCTGGTACAGCTGGACCGGGATCTGCTGGTTGACCTGGCTGGTGTTGTAGATGGCGCGCGCCAGCGGCGCCAGCGGCATCACCTCGATCTTGAACTCGACCGCCAGCTGGCGGATGTACAAGGCCATCTCGTCGATGCCCTTGGCGATCACATACGGTGCTTCGGCACGGTTCTGGTCATACTTGAGCGCCACCGCGTAATGCTCCGGGTTGACGATCACCACGTCGGCGGTCGGCACCGTCTTGCGCGCGCTGCGCCGCGCCATCGCCCGCTGCAGCTGGCGGATGCGGCTCTTCACCTCCGGCCGGCCCTCGCTCGATTTGTGCTCCTCCTTCTGGTCCTGCTTGGACATGCGCTGGTTCTTGGCGAAGAAATACGCCTGCGCCGGCACGTCGACCAAGGCAAAGATGATAAACACTGCGACCAGCGACATCAAGCCGTCCAGCATCAAATTCGAGCCCATCATCATGGCCTGGCCCATCGGCATGTGCTGCAGCTGGGTGTAGCTCTGCACCGTCGAGCGCGCCACATGCACCAGCACCGCGATCAGCACGCCCGCCTTGCCCAGCGAGATCAGGAATTCCGTGGCGTGCTTGGCGCTGAACAGCCGGCCCAGGTTGGCCGCCGGACTCAGGCGGTCCATCTTGGGCGCCCAGTGCTTGGTGCTGACCACCCAGCCGCCCGGCACCATCGCCCCCAGCACGATGAAGAACGGCACCACGAACAGCGGCAGCACCATCTTGATCAGCAACCACATCGCCGAGCTGAACACGGTCGACATGGCGTTCTCGATCGCGCCCGAGGACGTGAACGGCGCAAAGCTCTGGTGGAAGATCTCGAGGAAGTCGCCCAGGTAGTCGGGCAGCAGGTAGACGAACAGCTTCAGGCTGACCAGGATGCCGATCGCCGTCGACAGGTCGCGCGAGCGCACCACCTGCCCTTCCTGGCGCGACTTCTTGAGCTTCTGCTGTGAAGCCTTTTCTGTTTTATCGGCGCTGTCCTGCTCAGCCATGGGCCGCCACCTGCATCTGCTGGCGTATCAGCTCCAGCACCATATTGGTCATGTGCACATAATGCTCGGGGATGAAGCGCACCACCTGCGCCAGCATCATCAGGCCGAAAATGGTGATCACGGAAAAACCCAGCGCGAACAGGTTCAGCGCCGGCGCCACCCGGTTCAGCAGGCCGAAGCCCAGCTGCACCACCAGCGTGGAAAACACGATCGGGATCGCCAGCAGCATGGCGGCGGAAAAAATCCAGGCGACGTTGTAGGCGATGGCGTTGATCAGCAGCGGGCTGTAGCCGTGGCCCAGCGGCCAGGCCTTGAAGCTCTGGCCGATGACGTTGGCGATCACCAGGTGGCCGTCGATGGCGAAGAAGACGATGATCGACAGCACCGACAGCAGCGCCGACACCACGTCCGACGACTGGCCGTTCATCGGGTCGTTCATCACCGCCATCGAAAAGCCCATCTGCGACGACACCAGGTAGCCCAGCACGCCGATCACCGACATGGCGAAGTGGAAGGCCAGGCCCAGCACGAAGCCGATCAGCGCCTGCTCGATGGTGGCCACCACGCCGTGCATCGAGAACGGCTCGATCGCGTAGGCGCCGGCGGCGGTGGTCAGCGGCAGCATCAGGATCGCCAGCACCAGCGCGATCAGGATGCGCACCGTGACCGGCGTGACCGCCTCGCCCAGCACCGGGGCGCCGATGAACATCGCCAGGATGCGGCAGAACGGCCACCACAGCGCGGTGAGCATCGGCAGCAACTGGCTCAGGATGGGTTCCATGACGGGGCGGCTAGCCGACCAGCGTGGCCGCGCGGGTGAAGATCGAGACGCAGAAGTCCATCAGGTAGCCGGCCATCCAGCGCCCCATCAGGATGATCGCCAGCAAGGTCACCAGCAGCCTGGGCAGGAAGCTCAGCGTTTGTTCATTGATCTGCGTGGCGGCCTGCACCAGCGCCACCACCAGGCCGGTGATCAGGCCGGGCACGACCAGGATCACCACCAGCAGCATGACGATGTGCAGCGATTCGACCACCAGGTCGACGGCAACTTCGGGAGTCAGCATCAGGTCGCTCCTTAATACGCCTGCACGCTCGTGACGAGCGTATTGACGGTCAGGGTCCAGCCGTCCACCAGCACAAACAGCAGCAGCTTGAACGGCAATGAAATCACCAGCGGCGACAGCATCATCATCCCCATCGCCATCAGCACCGACGACACCACCAGGTCGATCACCAGGAAGGGAATGAACAGCATGCAGCCGATCTGGAAAGCGGTCTTCAGCTCCGACAGCACGAACGCCGCCAGCTTGACGGTGAAGGCGTGCTGCGACGGTTCGGTGATCTTGTCCTCGCCGGCCAGGTGGGCGATCTGCTGCAGCGCCGCCTTGCTGGTCTGCGCCAGCATGAAGCGCGACACCGGCTTCTCGGCGATCTGCAGCGCCGCCTCCAGGCCGATCTTGTCCTGGTCGTAGGGCACGAAGGCTTCGCTCCAGATCTGGTCGCCGATCGGGCGCATCACCAGCAGGGTCAAAATCAGCGCCACCCCGGTGATGATGCGGTTGGGCAGGCCCTGCTGCAGGCCCAGCGCCTGGCGCAGCAGCGACAGCACGATCACGAAGCGGGTGAAGCTGGTCATCATCATGACCATCACCGGGAGCAAGCCCAGCAAGGTCATGACGATCAGGATCTGGGTCTTGACCGTCAGTTCGGTTTTGGCGCCGGGCACCACATTGGCCAGCAGGTCGACCGCGTGGGCCGGAACGCAGGCCAGCAGGCCCAGCAACGTCAAGCCCGCGGCCGCTGGCAGCAGTCGCCGGCGCCACTGCGGGTTCAGGCTCCAGGTCATGGAGTCATCATGTCGAGATTCAGGCCGTCCAGGTCGATCACTTTGAGGCCGTAGTTCTCGCCCGCCACCACCACTTCGGCGCGGCCGATGGCGGTGCCGTTGACCTTGATCACCAGCGGCTCGCCGGCCAGCACGTCGAGCTCGACCACGCTGTCCGGGCCGATCGCCATCAACTCCTGCAGCGAGATGCGGGCCGAGCCCACTTCCAAGGTCAGCGTCACCGGGATCTTGCGCATCATGGCCGGCAGGTCGCGCCGCGTCGGCACGGCCGGCACGTCGGTCAGCTCGGTGCCGACCTGGTCGATGATCATTTCTTCGGACAGGTCTTCCAGCAGGGCGTCGCTAGGGTTGGCTACGTTCATGTTCATCATGTTATTCGGCGTCTTCAAAAGAGGTTAAACAGAGTTTGCCTTTATGTTCGGTGACGGCGGCGGTGAACAGACGGGAGTCCTCCAGCAGCACATCCGCTCTGTTCAGGCTGATCGGGATCACGTCGCCGACCTGCAGGTCGTACAGGCTGCCCAGCGGCACTTCCTTGCTGGCCAGGCGGCCGACCAGGCCGACCTGCAGGCGCTGCGCCAGCGGCGCGGCCGGCTGGGCCTTCTTGCCGGCGTCGCGGTCGCGCAACAGGCCGCGCAGCACATTGGCCATCAGCGTCTTGTCCAGCGCGAACCAGTACTGGCCGGTGGCGCCACTGCGGATGTCGGCCACGGTGACGGTGATGATCCAGCTGCCCTTGGGCGGGTGGGAGCCGGGGGCCGGCTTGAATTCGCTGTCGACCGCCTCCTGCTCGCCTTCGGCCGGGGCCGGCTTGTCGAGCACCGGCAGGTTGAGTTCGATGCGTCCGGCCAGGATGCCGGCCAACTGTTGCCCCAGCACCACGGCGAGCCGTTCTTCGGTGGCGGTGACCTTCACCGTGTTCTCGTCCAGCGCGGCGGCGTCGGCCTTGCCGCTGCCGTAGCGGAAGTTCAACACACTGAGCAGCACCTTGCGTTCCAGCGAGAAGGCGATCTGCCCGGCCGGCGCGGCAAAGCTGAGCCAGCGGCCGCGGGTTTCCTTGTCTTCGAGCCGCTCGAACGTGACGTCCTCGACCTGGAAGCCGCCCCAGTAGCGGCGGTTCATATTGAGCCGCATCGACTGCGCCAGATCGTCGCGCAACTGGGCCGCAAAGATATGCAGCAGATGCACCGGCCGCCCCAGCAGGCATGGATCCAGCACTTGAGGCGGCGCGGTCTGTTTTGTCGTTGTCATGTTTTCGCCATGTCGGATTTCTTCGCTACTCCCCCATCATCGCACTATCCAGCTAAAAACTGGTTACTTCCAGCGCACTATTTGGGGAATATTACCTATCGTAACTTAAAGTCATGCATTGTCGTTAGCGCAGCATACATCAAAATTCACATTATTGCCATCCAACAATATTTGACCAAGTGATTCCTCACGGCAAATAAGTCTTTACAAGAAAATTGCTAGCCAGTAAGCTTAACCTGCTTCACGTCGTCTGACGCAGCTCTGCAACACACTTGAATACATGGCGCTTAGTGAATGATTTATAACGATATTTGCCGTAAGAAAACAGTTCCCGGCGACCGGGACTGGCGTCAGCGCCCCTGCCCCCCTTTCCCCGTCATGCATGCCGCCGCGACAGCGCGGGCGTGGCTTTGAGCGCCATGCAGATGATGTCTTTCTTACAACACTGTGACATCGCCATGACATCCGCCGCCATGTGTCGTTTGATTGAACACAGCGACCTACAGATAAACAACGCAGGGCTTGCTGCTTTCTGGCAATCTGGATATGGTAGACATATGGGACTAACGTTGCATAAACGGGAGATAGCAAGATGAGTAACGGAATCTCTAACCTGATACAGGCCGACCTCGCGTCGCTCACCAATGCGGCGCAAAACCTGGCCAGCCAAAGCGTGGCGCCCGCCGCGCAGTTTGCCGCCGGCGCAGGTGACGCCCAACCTGCTTTCTCCTTCGCCCAGTCGATGAAGGACGCGGTCCATAAAGTCAACGACGCCGACGCCAACGCGGCGCAGCAGATGTCCGACGTCGACTCCGGCAAGAGCGACGACCTGGTCGGCGCCATGCTGTCCAGCCAGGAAGCCAGCCTGTCCTTCTCGATGTTGATGCAAGTGCGCAACAAAGTGATGGGCGCCGTGGACGAGCTCATCAAATTGCCGCTGTAACAGCGGGCCCAGTTCAACGCGAAAGCCAACAACGTGATCAATTCCATCAAGTCCGCCTTCGAGCGCTGGCGCGCCAGCCCCGTCGCGCTGTCCATGCCGCCCAACCTGCTGAAAAACCTGTATCCGCTGCTGCTGCTGGCGATCGGCGTGACGGCCATGGTGCTGATGTACCTGTGGAGCGACCAGTCCGGCTATAAACCGGTGTTCGGCGCGCGCGAAAAAGTCGCCGCCGCCGACATGATGACCGTGCTCGACGCCGACCACATCCCGTACCGCCTGCACCCGGAAAGCGGCCAGGTGCTGGTGCCCAACTCGATGCTGGGCAAGGTGCGCATGCTGCTGGCCGCCAAGGGCGTGACCGCCCAGCTGCCGGCTGGCCTCGAGCTGATGGACAAGAACGACCCGCTGGGCGTGTCGCAATTCGTGCAGGACGTGCGCTTCCGCCGCGGCCTGGAAGGCGAGCTGGCGCAATCGATCATGACGCTGGACGCGATCGCCCACGCGCGCGTGCACCTGTCGATCGCCAAGTCGACCTCGTTCGTATCGTCGGACGGCGAGAAATCCTCGGCCTCGGTGGTGGTGGCGCTCAAGCCCGGCCACACGCTGGCGCCCGAAGCGATCGCCGCCGTGGTGAACATGGTGGCCGGCAGCGTCGCCAGCCTCACTCCGCAGCGCGTCAGCCTGGTCGACCAGACCGGCAACCTGCTGTCCTCCCACATCGACCTGGCCGACGGCTTCGACGCCGGCAGCGCCAGCAACGAGAACGGCAAGCGCTACCAGGACGAGGTCAAGGCCAACGTCCGCAACCTGCTGGGCCCGGTCATCGGCGACGACAATTTCCGCATGAGCGTGATGGCCGTGGTCGACAACGACAAGGTCGAGGAAACGGTCGAGAAATACGGCGCCGATCCCAAGGTCACCAGCGAAGCCATGCGCGAAGAGCTGGACCGCAACCGCGTGGCGCAAGGCGTGCCGGGCACGCTGTCGAACCGGCCGCCGCCGGCCAACGCCAACCCGGCCGACGCCGCCAAGCCGGCCGCCGCCAACGATCCCAACAATCCGGCCGACGGCACCGCGCGCAAGAACGCCACCACCCGCCAGTACGCCTACGACCGCAGCATCACCCAGACCAAGCGCAGCCGCGGCCGGCTTGAAAAGCTGAGCGTGGCCGTGGTGCTGGCGCAGGCCGCATCGCCCACGCCCAAGACCGGCTGGAGCGCCAACGAAATCGCCAACATCGACAAGATCCTGCGCAACGGCCTGGGCATCAACGCCGACCGCGGCGACCAGCTGGTGGTGTCGGCCATGAACTTCCCGCCGAAAGCGGCGACCCCGCCGTGGTGGCAGGAACGCGACAACGTGGTCGACATCAGCTCCTACGTGATGTACGGGGTCGGCATCATCCTCGGCTACTTCCTGTTGCTGCGTCCGCTGATGCGTCTGGCCACGGTGCGCTTCACGCCGCCGCCGCAGGAACTGGCGCGCATCGCCGCCGAACGCCGCGCCGCCGAACAGGCCGCAGTGGTGGCGGCCAAGGAAGCCAAGGAAGCGGCCGCCGCCGCGGCCGGCACGCCGGCCATCGCCGGCGCCCACGCGCCGGGCACGCCGGGCGCCGCGCCCGCGCTGCCGGGCGCCGCCGCCCAGCCGGGCATGCCGGTGGTGCCGCTGCTGGAAAACTACGATCTGCCGCCGCCAGGCTCGGCGGTCGACGTCATGGTCGACCACCTGAAAGTACTGGCCGCCAAAGAACCGGAACGTGTCGCCGAAGTCGTCAAACAATGGATGCAGAAAAATGGCCGAACTCAATAACCCCGACGAAGAAGACTACGGCAACGCCGTCCGCAACGCCCAGCTGTCGCCGGTCGAGCAAGCCGCGATCGTGCTGCTGAGCATAGGCGAGGAGCCGGCCGCGGCCGTGCTGCGCTGCCTGTCGCGCGAGGAATTGCTGGAAGTGACGCAGGTGATGTCGCGCATGAGCGGCATCAAGGTCGAGTCCGTCAAGACCGCGATGCAGACCTTCTTCGACGATTACCGCCAGCAGTCCGGCGTGCACGGCGCCTCGCGCAGCTACCTGAAGCGCTCGCTGGACCTGGCGCTGGGCGGCGACCTCGCCAACACCGTGCTCAACAACATCTACGGCGACGAACTGCGGCCCAAGATGGCGCGCCTGCAATGGGCTTCGCCGAAGTGGCTGGCCGAATACATCTCCAACGAACACGTGCAGATGCAGGCGGTGTTCCTGGCCTTCCTGCCGGCCGCGCTGGCCGGCCAGATCATCGACGCGCTGCCGGCCGACGGCCGCGACCTGGTGTTGCTGAACCTGGCGCGCCTGGAAGAGATCGACCGCGACCTGCTGGTCGAGCTCGACGAGCTGGTGGTGCGCTGCCTGTCCTCCTTCGATTCGCAAAGCACCAGCGTCGAAGGCATACGCCAGGCCGCCGAGATCCTCAACCGCCTGCCGAGCAACCGCGCGCAGATGGTCGAGCTGCTGCGCGCCCACGACCCGGAAGTGGTGTCCAAGATCGAGCTGTCGATGTACGACTTCTTCATCCTCGGCAACCAGTCCGAGGTGGCGATCACCCGCATCATCGAGGAAGTGCCGCTGGAGCAATGGGCGATCGCGCTCAAGGGCGCCGAAGTGTCGATCCGCGACGCCATCCTCAAGACCATGCCGAAACGCCAGGCCCAGGCCTTCGAGGACATGATGCGCCGCGCCGGCCCGATGCCGCTGTCGCGCATCGAGCAAACCCGCCAGGAAATCATGGCCACCGTCAAGGCGCTGGCCGACGTCGGCGAGATCGAGATCCAGCTGTTCGCCGAACAGGTGGTCGAATGAAGCAGTTCCGCGCTTACCGCTTTCCGCCGCTGGCGCAGTTCACCAACCTGGCGCACCAGCGCGCCGTGGCGCACAGCCACAGCCAGAGCGGCGACGGCGGCGCGCAGTGGGCCGCCTCGGTCAGCGAGGGCTTTGAACAGGGCCAGCGCGACGGCTACGAGATCGGCCTGGCGCGCGGCCAGGAAGACGGCTTCGAGGCCGGCCGCAGCTCCGGCCAGGAACAGGGCCGCGAGGAAGGCCGCCACGAAACCCTGGTGGCCTACGACCAGATGGCGCGCCCGGTCGACGCCATGCTGAAAAGCCTCAAAAAACTGCGCTCCGACTACCGCGCCGCCCAGCGCAAGGAAGTGGTCGACCTGGTGGCCAAGGTGGCGCGCCAGGTGATCCGCGCCGAACTGGCGCTGCAGCCGGTGCAGCTGATGGCCCTGGTCGAGGAAACGCTGGCGTCGATGCCGCCCACCCGCGAGGAAATCGACGTCTTCCTGAACCCGGAGGAACTCAAGCGCATCGCCGAGCTGGACCCGAAACGTTCCAAACGCTGGAACCTGATCCCGGACGCCCGCCTCGACGCCGGCGAGTGCCGCATCAAGGCCGGCGACAATGAAGTTGATGCCGGATGTCATCAACGTCTTGCGGCTGTCATGGAACAGGTCGATAATCAACTTCAAGCTGCCGACGGCGGCGATGAACCGGAGATCGAAGAGTGATCGCTGACGCCTTACGCAATCTCGAACTGGGTTCCGTGCCCATGGCGACCCCGACCGGTCGCCTGGTGGGGGCGTCCGGTTTGCTGCTTGAGGCGGTGGGTTGTCCTTTGCACACCGGCCAGCGTTGCCAGATTGAGACAGTCAACGGCGAATGGCTGGACGCGCAGGTGGTCGGTTTCCGCGACAAGCTGTCGTTCCTGATGCCGTTCAAGAAGGCCATCGGCCTGACCACCGGCGCCCGCGTGCTGCCCTCCCCCGAAAAAGTCAGCCTGCAGATCGGCTCCGGCTGGCTGGGCCGCATGGTCAACGGCCTGGGCGAGCCGATCGACGGCCTCGGCAAGCTGGGCGGCGACTTCCCGCTCGAGGCGCAGCCGCCGCGCATCCATCCATTGAAGAAAAAACCGGTGACCGAGGCGCTCGACGTCGGCGTGCGCGCCATCAACGCCATGCTGACCCTGGGCAAGGGCCAGCGGGTCGGCCTGATGGCCGGCTCCGGCGTCGGCAAGTCCGTGCTGCTGGGCCTGATGACCCGGCAGACCGTGGCCGACGTGGTGGTGGTCGGCCTGATCGGCGAGCGCTCGCGCGAGGTGCGCGAATTCGTCGACATGTCGCTCGGCAAGGAAGGCCTGTCGAAGGCGGTGCTGGTGATCGCCCCGGCCGACGAGAGCCCGCTGATGCGCATCATGGCCACCGAGCTGTGCCATTCGATCGCGGCCCACTACCGCGACCAGGGCAAGAACGTGCTGCTGCTGGTCGATTCGCTGACCCGCTATGCGATGGCGCTGCGCGAAGTGGCGCTGGCGCTGGGCGAGCCGCCGGCCACCAAGGGCTATCCGCCGTCGGTGTTCTCGGCGCTGCCGCAGCTGATCGAATCGGCCGGCAACGGCGAAAACCAGACCGGCAGCATGAGCGCGATCTACACCGTGCTGGCCGAGGGCGACGACCAGCAGGACCCGGTGGTCGACACCGCGCGCGCCGTGCTCGACGGCCACATCGTCATGACCCGCGAGCTGGCCGACCGCGGCCACTATCCGGCGATCGACATCGCCTCCTCGATCAGCCGCTGCATGAGCCAGGTCATCACCCACGAACACATGATGGCGGCCCGCGCGCTGAAAGCCAGCATGGCGCGCCACGACCGCGTGCGCGACCTGATCCCGCTGGGCGCCTATGTGCCGGGCGCCGATCCGGTCACCGACAAGGCGGTGCTGCTGCACCCCCGGGTCGAGGATTTCCTGTGCCAGGGTACCAAGGAAGAGGCGCCCTTCGCGCCGTGCATCAACCAACTTGAAAAGCTGATGACATGAGCCACCACAACATCCGTAACCTGACCACGCTCGTGGCCCTGCGCAACACCGAGGTGGAGCGCCTGCAGACCGAGCTGGCGGAAAAGGAAAGTTTGCGTGAACGGTATCAGAAAAACCTGGAGCGCTTGACCGGGCTCTACACGAATAGCGGCCCCAGCGGCAATCTGCATCCTGCGCTGGCCGGCAACTGCGGCGACTACAAGCAGGCCGTGATGCAGATGGCCGACAGCCACCGGCTCGACCTCCACATGCACGAGGCCGACATGGCCTTGTCGCAGCAGCAACTGAACGCCGCCTGGGCCAAGCGCGAGGTGCTGGGCAAGGTGCTGGTCAAGCAGCAGAAGGTGGTGCTGGCGCAGCAAAATGTCCAGGAACGCAAGCAACATGATGAGTTGGCAACACAACTATGGATGCGCGGCCAGAAATAAGCGCACACCGAAAAAATAGTTAAGAATATTTTCATAGGGAAACGATTAAGGTCGCCTTATATCAGGGTACACTCAATCATCCTTTCCAGGAGCAACGATCATGGCAGTCATCAGCAGTCCCGTCTACGACCCGCAAACCACGGCCGAGAAACTGGCGAACGCATATGTCGCGCCGACCAAGTCCATCCTGGATAGCCGGGCCACCAAGGCCACCGCCACCGTCAGCGCGCTGGGCACGCTGGGCAGCGCGCTGAGCGCCTTCCAATCCTCGCTGCAGGCGCTGACCACCAGCACCAGCGGCGTGGCCGCCAACGCCGCCACCAGCAGCAACACCACGATCGCCACCGGCAGCGCCACCGCCAGCGCCGTGGCCGGCACCTACTCGTTCTACGTCGAGCAGCTGGCCACCGCCGGCCAGGTGTCGTACAACGTCAACGACAGCGCCGCCACCAGCGCCGGCTCGCTGAAGGTGATGCTGGCCGACGGCTCCAACTTCCAGATCGACCTGGCCAACGCCGACAGCAATATGGACGGCAAATTGTCGGCCAAGGAAATCGCCGCCGCGATCAATGTCGCCGCCACCAATAATTCGCGCGTCACCGCCTCCACCCTGACCATCAACGGCCAGCCCAAGCTGGTGCTGACCGCCACCCAGACCGGCGCCGACAACGCCGTGGCCTCGCTCGACGTCAGCGGCCTGGGCGATCCCGCGCTGCAGTCGGACCTGTCGACGCAAAAGGTCGAGACCATCGCCAAGGACGCGATCGTCTGGATGGGCGACCAGGGCACCGGCACCAAGGTCACCCAGGCCTCCAACACCTTCAGCACCATCGACAACGTCAAGTTCACCGTCAAGCAGGCGCAGCTGGCAGGGGCCACGCCGGTGCAGCTGACCGTCGGCCCCGACAGCAGCGCCACCACCGCCAACGTGCAGAGCTTTGTCGACGCCTACAACAAGCTGCTGGCGGTGTTCAACACGGTGACCGCGGCGGGCAACCACAGCGCCACCTCGACCACCGACAGCACGCCGCAGTCGCCGGACGCCGCGCTGTACAACGATTCCGGCGTGGCCGCGCTGCGCGCCACCCTGGGCGCCGCGCTGCGCAACGCCACCGGCGGCCGCTCGCTGATCAGCTTTGGCATCACCGCCGCCCGCGACGGCACGCTGACGCTCGACAGCACCCGCCTGCAGAAAACCATCGCCGCCGACCCCGGCAAGATCGACACCCTGTTCGGCCGCGCCGGCCTGGGTGTCGACAGCGGCGTGCTGGGTTCGATGAACAAGCTGGTGACCACCTGGACCAACTCGGCCACCGGCCTGATCGGCAGCCGCAAGACCGCCATCACCCGCGTGCAGGATGACATCGCCAAGCGCCAGGTGGCCGTGCAAAGCCAGTTCGACAACGCCTACAAACGCTATCTGGCGCAGTTCAGCGCGCTGCAGCAGCTGCAATCGTCGATGACCAGCACCTCCGACATGTTCACGGCGATGTTCTCCAACAGCAACAACTAAGCATTTAACGACTACAACCAGTACGGTGAACCCCATGTTGAACCACGAAGCCTACAGCAGTTATCACTCCACCAATCTGGACGCCCAGGTGACCCGGGCGTCGCCGATCGAGCTGGTGCTGGTGCTGACCGACGGCTTGCTCGAAGAGCTGGCCCGCGCGCGCGGCCACATCGTCGGCAAGCGCTACGAGCTCAAGGCCAACAGCCTGAACAAGTGCACCGACATCATCAACGGCCTGGCCAGTTCGCTGGACTTCGACAACGGCGGCGAAGTGGTGGAAAACCTCGGCCGCCTGTACGACTACTGCGCCGGCCGCCTCTACACCGCCGGCGTCAGCCTGGACCCGACCATCATCGACGAAGTGACGACGTTGCTGACCACCATCAAAAAGGGCTGGCTGGGCGTACAGGCCAAAAATGGATAGGCAACGCACGCTGCTGCAGATGGCGCAAAAGATGAGCGCCGCCCTCGCCGCCGAGGATTGGAAGATGCTGGCGGCGATGAACTCCCTGATGACGACCGCCTTGCCGCAGATGGCGGCCCAGGGCCAGTGGAGCAGCAGCGAACGGGCCGCCCTGTCGGCCCTGCGTCAGGTACATGAAGAAACAGTGCGCGCATGCAACGCCGCCGCCGAAGACCTCGCGCGGCGCCTGCATGAAATGCAGGCCAACAAAGAAGGCTGGCTGGCCTATGCGCTAGACAGCGAACAGTTAGAAACCGGAATCCAAGCATGACCATGACACTCTCCAGCGCCACCGCCTCGGCAAAAGCCGCGAAAGCCGAACTGACCGCTCCGGTCGCCTCCAATCATGGCGGCCTCGACAGCATGCCGACGGCTGCGCAGGGTCATAACGCCGCCAACAACGGCAGCCGGGTTCCACCCAAGTCCGCTCCGCTGACCGGCAACGGCAATGGCAAGACGCCGCTGGCCGGCAATGCGCCCAAGCCCAGTCCGGCGCCGCGCGGCGCCACGCCGGCCAGCCAGAACGACCCGGTCAGCTATCCGGGCCGCGACCAGGCGGAGCCCGCCGCCGACGAAGCCCAGGCCGGCACGCCGCTGTTTGCCCAATTGCTGCAACTGACCGACCCGCTGGTGCTCGACCCGCAATCGGCCGCCGGTGACAGCGGCGCCGACGGTGCCGCCGACGCCGACGTCGGCGCGCAGGCCGCCACTGCCGCCGTCACCGCCGCCGCCAACGCCAATGCCGCCACCCTGGTGCCGGCCATGTTCAACGCGCTGCAGGCCAGCGCCGCGCAGCAGGCCGCGCCGGCCGCGGGCGCCGACAGCGCCGCCCCGGTGCGCACCGACGCCGTCGGCGCCACCTCGACGCTCAACAGCGCCGTCACCCGCTTGAACCTGGCGGCCGCCAGCGTCGCCGTCACCGCCGCCGCGCCCGCGCCTGTGCCCGCATCTGCGCCAGCGCCTGCCCCGGCCGGCGCGCCGCAAACCATCTACGCCGCGGCCAACAGGGCCGCGCAGGGCGCCCAGGTCCAGCAGCCGCTGCCGGATGCGCAGGCCGCGGTCCCGGTTACGGCCCAGGTCGCGGCCCAGGTCCCGGTCCAGATCGCGGTCGCGGTCGCGGTTCCGGCCCCGGTCGGCGCGGCGGCGGTCAATGCGGTTCCGCTCGCCACGCCGCAAAACATCTACGCCATGGCCAACAGCGCCGCGCTCGGCGCGCAGCTCCAGCAAAGCCAGTCGGATGCGCCAGCCGCGCCTGCCGCCGCCGCCGCGCCCGCCGCCGCCGCCAACGCCGCGCCGGCCCAGGCCGCAGCCCCCTTGCCTGCCCCGATCGGCGCCGTGTTCACGCC
>NZ_BPWK01000012.1:0-216534 GCF_040364205.1 Duganella rhizosphaerae | reverse complement strand
GTTATGCACAAACTGGCCCACTTAATTTATGGGGTGATACACAATGACAAGCCTTTCGATCCCAATTACCTATCGAAAGGGCTTGTCATTCAAGACGGTATCTGACCCCGGACGTAGAATGTCAGACCTGACCCCGGACGTAGTGCTGCACCGCTTGCAGCATGAAGGTCGCCAAGTCGGGGTGGATCTTGTCGAAGTTGGCTTTGAAGCGGGCGTCTTCGGAGTAGGTGGCGGCCAGGCTGGTCAGCTGCTCCACCTGCGGCACCCAGAAATATTCCAGATGGTCGCGCCAGCGCTGCACGATCGCCTGCACCGCCGCGCTGTCCGCTCCCTGCGGCATGGCCGCGACCATATCGGTATAAACCGTATTCCCTTCCGCCATGATGGCGTCCTGCCTGGCCTTGCTGTAAGCGCCCCATTGCTTGGTGGATGCCCTGACCGTGGCGGCGTCGTAGCGCTGTTCCGCTTCCTCGGCGTATGCCTGTTGCTGCGGCTTGTTCAAGCCGGAAAATAAACCTTCGCTGCTCATGATCTGCTTCCCTTGTAGGTGGAGGATGGTGTTGTCCACAGTCGCGATCAGCCCCTGCAGCCGCTCGGCCTGGTTGCGCAACGCTTCCTTGTGACTGAGCAGGGCGGCCATGACGTCGAAATCGTCACGCTCCATCAGCTTGCGGACCTCCGCCAGCGGCACGTCCAGCTCCCGGTAGAACAGGATCTGCTGCAACCGCAACTGCGCGGCCTCGCCGTAATAGCGATAACCGTTGTCGCCGACGCGCGTAGGCTTCAACAAGCCGATCTCGTCGTAATAGTGCAGGGTCCGGGTGGTGACGCCGGTCAGCTTGGAAAGTTGTTTTACTGTGAGCATGGGAGCAGCTTGAACTCTGACGTGGCGTGAAGGTCAAGCGCAAATTATAGTAAAAAAAGTCCTTGAACTCTTCTGTAAACAAGTTAAGATATATCTCAATAAGTTATATCTTAACTTGTTATATCGTAAGGAGTTCAAAAATGTTTAGATTTTTACATCACCAACACCGTCATCACGCCATGCATGGCGACCATCACCATCATCGCGGCGGCGGCGGCGGCGGCGGCGGCGGCCGCGGCCGCGGGCCGAAGATGTTCGACGCCGGCGCCATGCGCTATGTCGTGCTGCACCTGATCGCCGACAAACCGCGTCACGGCTACGAGATCATCAAGGAGCTCGAACAGCTGTCCGGCGGCGGCTACACGCCCAGCCCCGGCGCCATTTACCCGCTGCTGTCCTTGCTGCTCGATATGGGACATGTCTCGGCCACGACCGACGGCAACAAGAAACTGCACACCATTACGCCCGAAGGCCTGGCGTTCCTGGCCGAGAACCGCCAGTTCGTCGACGTCATCCTGGCGCGCCTGAACGAGCCGTCCGAGGGGCGTGTCGACCTGCGCATGATGATGCATGAGCTGAAGGCCGCCGTGATCGACAAAGCCCACGGCCCCGGCGCCAGCGACGAACGCGCCGCCCAGATCCGCACCATCCTGCAGCGCGCGGTCAGCGACGTGAAGCAACTGGACTAATCCAAACGGACCCCGGCAATCCTATGACAACAATCACCCTACCGCTGCCGCCGGCGCGCGAGCGCATCGTGCTCTGGCTCTTGGCGCTGACCCAGTTCACCGTCATCATGGACTTCATGGTGATGATGCCGCTGGCGCCGCAACTGATGCGCGCCTTCTCCATCGAGCCGGCGGCCGTGTCCGGCGCGGTGTCGGCCTACGCCTGGTGCGCCGGCCTGTCCGGCCTGCTGGCCTCGATGTATATCGACCGCTTCGACCGCAAGCGCTTGCTGCTGGCGATGTTCGCGCTGTTCACCTTGTCCAACCTGGCCTGCGCGCTGGCGCCCACCTTCCACGTGCTGGTGCTGTCGCGCGCCTTTGCCGGCCTGACCGGCGGCGTGCTGGCCTCGATCATCATGGCGATCATCGGCGACCTGATCCCGGCCGAGCGCCGCGGCGCCGCCACCGGCATCGTGATGACCTCGTTCAGCCTGGCCGCCGTGGCCGGCGTGCCGACCGGCGTGATGCTGGCCGCGCACTTCGGCTGGGCCTCGCCATTCTATCTGCTGGTGGTGTTTTCGCTGCTGATCTGGTTCGCCGCCTGGCGCGTGCTGCCAACGCTGAACGGCCATTTGACGCGCCGCGTGCCGCTGTCGGAGGTGTTGCCCAATCTGATCGGCCTGTACCGCGTGCGCGGCCATCTGAAGGCCTTCCTGCTGTCGGGCGTGAACATGCTGACGGGCATGCTGGTGATCCCCTTCATCTCGCCGGTGCTGGTGGAGAACATCGGCGTGCAGCCGGCGGAAATCACCTTTGTCTACCTGGCCGGCGGCGTGGCCACGCTGTTCAGCGCGCGCATGATCGGCAAATGGTCGGACCGCGTCGGCGCCCAGCGCGTGTACCGCACCATCGCGCTGTTCTCGATCCTGCCGATGATGTTCATGACGCACATGCCCGTGATCCCGCTGGCGGCGGTGATCCTGTTCTTCCCGTTCTTCATGATGGCTCTGTCGGGCCGCAACATCCCGCTGCAGGCCTTGATGACGACGGTGCCGGAACCGGTCAAGCGCGGCGCCTTCCTCAGCTCCAACTCGGCGATCCAGCAAGTGGGCAGCGGCGTGGGCGCGCTGCTGGGAGGTTTGATGCTGCACACCGACGCGGCCGGCCATATCGTCGGCTACGGCCTGAACGGCTGGATCGCTTCCGGGCTGACCTTGTTCTCAGTGCTGTGGATAGGGCAGGTGGGCGCAGCCGCGAAGGCCGCGCCGGTGCGGGCGGCGGCTTAGCCGTCGATGCTGGTGCGCTTGGCGGGGTGTTTTTCACGGCGCCAGCGCGCCAGGCTGATGACTTCGTCGGTGCTGGCGTCTTCCACCAGGATTTCCTCGTCGCTCGACGACACCAGGAAGCTCTCCCAGCGCTGCGCCGCATCGCTGCTGTTTTCCACAAAGCTGAACTGCCAGTAGTTCTTGCCGTTCAGCTTGCGCGGGGTCGGGTCGTACTCGATCAAGGCCCCGTGCGATTTCCCGCCCGAATTCTTTTCCACGATGGCCGACCAGGCTTGCAGTTCCGGCAGCGCCATCAGCGCTGCCGCGGCCTGTTCCTTGCTGCGCAGGTGCTGGACTTCGGCCGGTGCCGACGGCGCCACGTTGACGGCCGCGCGCGGCGCTGCCGTCGCGCTGGCGGACGCCGGGGCCGACGCCGGGCCGCTGGCCTTGGCCGGCAGCGTGGCATGGGCCGGCAAGACCTGCGATTCGGCCGGCGTCATGTTGGCGAAATAGACACCCCCGCCCAGCAGCAACACACCGGCGACGGCGCCTGCAATGAACAGATTTCGGGTGGACGGGGTGCGAGATTCCATAAACGGGGATGCCTGGATTGTTGGTTGCGGTCATACTAAACCAAAGGCATCCAAGGGGCAACTTTTACCGGCCTGAACAGGCCTACGCTATACCATTTTGATATTACTCCCGCGAGATAATTCATTGGAGCCGCGGCGGTCTTTTTCGTACCATGGCGGCAGCGTCGTCAAAGGGATATCGTAGTGGACAAAAATATACTGGGCATAGACTGGGGCACGAGCAACCGTCGCGCCTATCTGATCGATCAACATGGCGCCTGCCTGGCCGAACACGAGGATGACCAGGGCATGCTGGCGGTCGGCGCACGCGAGCGCTTCGGCGACTCGCTGGCCGGCCTGCTCGACGCCATCGGCATCGCCCCCGATGTGCCGGTGATCATGTCCGGCATGGTCGGCAGCGCCTCCGGATGGCAGGAAGTCAATTACCTCGACAGCAGCGTGCCCTTGCAGCGCCTGCCGCAACACCTGGCGCCGGTGACCGACGCCGACTGGGCCGGCCGCTGCCGCATCGTCCCCGGCTATTGCTACCGCAACGGCGGCGCCGTCGACGTCATGCGCGGCGAGGAGACCCAGCTGCTGGGCGCGGTGGCGCTCGGCCATCGCGACGGCTGGCTGGTGCTGCCCGGCACCCACAGCAAATGGGTGCTGCTGCGCGACGGCGTGATCCAGTCGCTGTCCACCTACATGACCGGCGAGCTGTACGCCATGTTGTCGGCGCGCGGCACCTTGTCGTCCATGATGGGCGGCGACGCCTCGGATGCCGAGGGCTACGCCGTCGGCCTGAACCAGGCCGCCCTGAACGAGCCGTTGTCGAATACCCTGTTCCGCGTGCGTGCCGGCGTGGTCTCGCGCAGCGCGCCGATGGCGCAGGCGCCGGCCGTGGTCAGCGGCCTGCTGATCGGCGCCGAGTTTGCCGCCGCCACGCGCGCGCTGGCCGAGGTGGGCGGCGCGGCCGGCATCACCGTCATCGGCTCGACGGCGCTGGCGGCCCGCTACGCCGTGGCCGCCTCGCATTTCGGTCTGCAGTGCGACGTGCTCGATCCGCATCGCGTGTACTGCGCCGCGATTTCCCAATTCAATCACCAGGCTTGAACATGACTCCATCCCACCCAACCGTTCCTTTGGTCGCCATCCTGCGCGGCTTGAATCCTGCGGAGGCGGTCGCGGTCGGCAAGGTGCTGCACCAGGCCGGCTTCCGCGCGCTGGAAGTGCCGCTCAACCGTCCCGGCGCCATCGAATGCATCGCCGCGCTGGTCCGGGAGCAGTTGCCCGATACGCTGGTCGGCGGCGGCACCATGCTCAACGTCGGCCACGTCGAGGCCGTGTACGAAGCGGGCGGACGCCTGCTGGTGTCGCCGAACTGCAATCCGGCCGTGATCCGCCGCGCGGCCGACCTGGGCATGTACTGCGCGCCCGGCGTCGCCACGCCGACCGAGGCGTTCGCCGCGCTGGACGCCGGCGCCCATGCGCTGAAACTGTTCCCGGCCGATATGGTTGGCCACAACGGCCTGAAGGCGTTTAACAGCGTCGTGCCCGCCGGCACGCCGATGTGGCCGGTCGGCGGCATCACGCCCGACAATATGGAAGGCTGGGTGCGCGCCGGCGCCACCGGCTTCGGCATCGGCGGCCAGTTGTACACGCCGGGCGTCGGCCTGGAGGAACTGGGCCAACGCGCAGCGGCCTATGTGAGCAAGTGGCGCGCTGCTTTGAACGCTTAAGCCGCTTAAGCCGCTTAAGCTTTATGATGGCGGATTCGACACTCGGAGTGAAACTGATGAGCAAGCATGACGTGCAATGTATCTGGGAAGCCGGCGCTGAACTGGGCGAAGGTCCGCTGTGGATGGCGGAGCAAAATCGCCTGTATTTCGTCGACCTGAAAAACCGGATGCTGCACGCGCTGGATGCGGGCAGTGGCGAACGCCGCAGCTGGACCATGCCCGACTACATCTGCTGGCTGGTGGCGCGCCGCGACGGCGACGGTTTCATGGCCGGCCTGCGCGACGGCATCGCCCGCGTATGGCTGGAGCCGGAGCTGCGCATCGAGTACCTGGCGCGTCCGTTCGCGGCCGGCAGCGCCGAGCGCATGAACGACGCCAAGGTCGACAGCGCCGGCCGCCTGTGGGCCGGCTCCATGCACAACACCGATTACGAGCAGACCATCGGCCGCCTGTTCCGGCTCGATACCGACCTGTCGCTGACGGTGGCCGACCAGGACTACCACATCTGCAACGGCCCGGCCTTCAGCCTGGACGGCGCCACCATGTACCACACCGACAGCTTTGAAGGCCGCACCTACACCTATCCGCTGGCGGCCGACGGCACGCTGGGCGAGCGCCGCCTGTGGCGCCAGTTCGGCGACGGCGAAGGTTCGCCGGACGGCATGACGGTCGACAGCGAAGGCTGCGTCTGGATCGCGCAGTGGGGCGGCGCCCGCGTCTGCCGCTACTCGGCCGATGGCGTACTGCTGGACACCATCCATGTGCCGGCCCTCCATCCCGCCTCGTGCACCTTCGGCGGCGCCGACCTGAAGACGCTGTACATCACCACCGCCTGCGAGGGCAATACGCCGGAGCAGCTGAAGGAGTTCCCGCTGACCGGCGGCCTGTTCGCCGTGCGCCTGGACGTGGCCGGCTTGCCGGCCGCGCGCTTCGGCTAGCGGCAGCACTCATCGTCATCCGTTTTTTTGAGAAGCCGCGCGACGCGGCAGGGGGAGGTGCGCACACGTGGTCGGCAGTGAGTGTCATTCAAACTATAAAAAACTGGAGACAAAATCATGAAGCTCAAGCATTTGCTGTTCGCAGTCTGCGGCCTGGCGTTCAGCCTGGGTGCGCGGTGCGCCACCTTCGCCAACGGCGCCGATGTCGGCTGGGTCAGCCAGCAGGAGTCCAGCGGCTATTCGTTCTACAACAGCAGCGGCGTCAAGACCGATCCGTTTGTGCTGTTGAAGAACTTGCAGGTGAACTCGATCCGGCTGCGCGTGTGGGTCAATCCCAGCGGAGGCTGGAACAACGGCGCCGACGTGCTGTACAAAGCCAAGCGCGCCGCCGCGCAAGGCCAGCGCATCCTGATCGACTTCCACTACAGCGACGGCTGGGCCGATCCCGGCCAGCAGACCAAGCCCGCCGCCTGGGCCGGCCACACGCTGGCGCAGCTCAACAACGACGTCTACAGCCACACGCAGGGCATCCTCAGCTACCTGAAGACCAATGGCATCACGGTCGAGTGGGTACAGGTCGGCAACGAGATCAACAGCGGCATGCTGTGGCCGGAAGGGAAGACCACCAGCTTCGCCAACCTGGCCGGGCTGATCAACAGCGGCTACAACGCCACCAAGGCGGTCTACCCAGACGCCAAGGTGATCCTGCACCTGGCCAACGGCTACGACAACGCGGTGTTCCGCTGGTTCTTCGACGGCGTCAAGAGCGCGGGCGCCAAGTGGGACGTGATCGGCATGTCGCACTATCCGCCGGCGTCGGACTGGGCCAACTACAACAACAAGATCTCGACCAATATGTGGGACATGGTGTCGCGCTACGCCAAGCCGGTGATGGTGACGGAAGTGGGGCTGGACTGGACCCAGGCCGCCACCAGCAAAGCCATGCTGGCCGACCTGCTGACCAAGACCAAGGCCTTGGGCTCGAACGGCCTGGGCGTGTTCTACTGGGAACCGCAGGCGTATCCGGGCTGGCAGGGCTATACGATGGGCGCGCTCGATGCGAGCGGCAAGTTCACCATCGCGCTTGATCCGTTTTAAGTACTGAGGGCAGGGAGGGCCGCGCTCCTCCCTGTTAAAATCCGGGATTCGTTTTTTATGGTCCCATCATGCAGAAGCCAGTCATCCGTTATCTACACCTTTCCCCGGACAGCGATCTTCCCGCGCTGGAAGGCCTGTCGCACTTCAAAGCCGTGCTGGTGGTCGAGGCCGACGTGGCGGAGATGACGATGTGGGAAACCAGCCGCTGGCTGGTGGAGTCCGGCTGCGCGCTGGCGCTGGCGTGGGGCAAGGAGTGCGAGGCCTGGCGCGAAGCGATTGAAGACGCCAGCCTGGAAGCGGTCAACTACGAAGACGTGCCGGACGAACAGTTGCTGATCACCACCGCGCACGAGGATGAAGAGCTGAGCGAAGCGTTCTGGTTCGCCAAGCACCGCGCCGCGCATCCCGCGCACGAGCTGCGCGAGACGCTGATCCTGCACATCGCCGACACCCCGCGCCGCGAGGAGCTGGAAGCGGAGTACCGCGACGCCTGATTGGCTTATTGTTTGACCAGCTCGACCCGGCGATTCTTCTCGCGTCCGGCCTCAGCATCGTTCGAGGCCGCCGGCGCGTAGGAGGCCACGCCCTTGGCGCTGAGCCGCTTGGCGTCGACCTTGTAGTCCGCCGCCAGCACCTTGATCACCGACTCCGCCCGTTTCTGCGACAGCTCCAGGTTGTGCGCCAGCGCGCCCTGGCTGTCCGTATGGCCGACCACGTACAGCTTCAGTTTGCCGTCCTGTTGCAGCAGCTTGGCCATCTCGGCCAGCGCGGCCTTGGACTCCGGCTTGACGTCGGTCTTGTCGGTGTCGAAGAAGACGCCGTACACGGCCACCTTGCCGTCGGCCGCGATGCCCTTGGCCATGTCCGCCGCGTTCAGGTTGACCGACACCTTGCCGCCTTCCATCGCCTTGGCTTCGACGATCTCGACGTAGATGCCGCCCAGCTTGTCCTGCACCGGCGCCACCGAATACACGCCCACGTGGACCAGCGACCCGTCCGGGCGCGTGCCTTTGGCCAGAAGGTAGCGCTCGTCGTTGCGGCCGTAGTTGAACGGATCGGAGCTGGCTTCGGCACCCTGGATGAAATGGTTGCCGACACGTTTATCGAGGAAGAACTCGCCGAAGTTGTTGCCGCAAGTATCCTTGGCGCAGGCGAACACGGTTTTCAGGCCGGCCTTTTCCAGCGCCGCCTGGTAGTTGCGCATCACCTCCAGCGCCGAGCGTTCGCGCGGGAAGTTATAGGCCATGCGGGTGTATTTTCCTTCCAACAGTAGCGTGCTGTCGAACGCCATCTGGCCGTTCTTGTTCTCGACGCGTTTGCCGGCGGGCAGCATCACCTCGTCAAATTCCTTGAGACCGTAGCCGACCATCTTCGACCCTTCAAAGCGCGACAGCAGCGGATGGTCCTTGCCGCCCTTGACGGTGTCCTGGGCCGGCATCTGGGCCTGCGCCAGTCCGGCGCACAGCAGCAAGGGAAGAAAGCGATAGGCGCGCATATCAGTCCAGTTCGAAAGAGTGAAGGAAGGTCGATTGTAGGGATAGTTTGTTTTTTCATCAATCTTGTCGGTTCAATCGTGCGGCTGCCCGTGACAATTGGCGTATTTCTTATGTTTATTAAATGATATTATTTCTAGCAGACATACTCTTCTGCGAGATATCATGGATAAACTCAAGGCAATCACGCTGCTGCTGACGTTGGGCATGGCTGGCTGTGGCGGCGGCGGTGGGCTACTCGATTACCGCTATACGCCACATACATCGGCGACTATTGCGGGCGATACCTATGGCATGGCGCCCAACAACACTGTACTGCTGGTAAATAACGGCACTGAAATCATCGCAGTGACAGGCAATAATCATTTTCAGTTCGCCAATCCGGTGGCATCGAACGCCCCGTATAACGTCACCGTGCTCGCCAACCCGAACGGCCGGGCGTGCACCGTCGCGAACGGCACGGGCACGATGTTGCCGGACGCGGTCGATATCCGCGCTGTTACGGTGACGTGCAATATCGCTGCGGTCGCATTGTCGACGTACAAGGTGGGCGTAACGGTGTCGGGACTGGCTACAGGCGGCACCGTCAGTTTCGCCGATGCCCAAGGCAATCAGCTGAGCGTCAGCAACAACGGCTTGAGCGTGTTCGCGCAGAACTATTCTCCGCTGGTTGTTCCAGGCGCCAGTTACAAGGTGACGGTGGCGAGCAATCCGTCAGGCCAGACCTGCACGTTGACGAACAACGAGGGCAGCAATAGCAACGGCCCCGGTTTTGTCGATTTCATCAACGTGACTGCGGTCTGCAAATAAAAAAAGCCAGCTTCCGAAGAAGCTGGCTTTTCTGTACAGCGAGGCTTATGCCGGCAATTACATCATGCCGTCCATGCCGCCCATGCCGCCCATACCACCCATGCCGCCCATGCCGCCGGCTGCTTTGTCGTCGCTGACTTCAGCGATCATGCAGTCGGTGGTCAGCATCAGGCCGGCGATCGATGCTGCGTTTTGCAGTGCCGAACGGGTGACTTTAGCTGGATCCAGAACGCCCATTTCAACCATGTCGCCGTAGGTGCCGTTGGCGGCGTTGTAACCGTAGTTACCTTTGCCAGCCAGAACCGCAGCAACCACCACCGAAGCTTCTTCGCCGGCGTTTTGCACGATCATGCGCAGTGGCTCTTCCATGGCGCGCAGAACGATCTTGATGCCTGCGTCCTGGTCCGGGTTGTCGCCTTTGACGGTGATCGAAGCGCGGGCGCGCAGCAGGGCTACGCCGCCGCCTGGCACGATGCCTTCTTCCACGGCAGCGCGGGTAGCGTGCAGTGCATCTTCAACGCGGGCTTTTTTCTCTTTCATTTCAACTTCGGTGGCTGCACCGACTTTGATCACTGCAACGCCGCCGGCCAGCTTGGCCACGCGTTCTTGCAGTTTTTCACGGTCGTAGTCCGAGGTCGCTTCTTCGATCTGCACGCGGATTTGCTTGACGCGGCCTTCGATGCTTTCAGCTTGGCCGGCACCGTCGATGATGATGGTGTTTTCCTTGCCGATTTCGATGCGCTTGGCCTGGCCCAGCTCTTCCAGCGAGATTTTTTCCAGGGTCATGCCGACTTCTTCAGCAACCACTTGACCGCCGGTCAGGATCGCGATGTCTTCCAGCATGGCCTTGCGACGGTCGCCGAAGCCTGGGGCTTTGACTGCGCAGGTTTTCAGGATGCCGCGGATGTTGTTCACAACCAGGGTCGCCAGCGCTTCGCCTTCGATGTCTTCGGCGATGATCAGCAGTGGACGGCCGGCTTTGGCGACTTGTTCCAGTACCGGCAGCAGATCGCGGATGTTCGAGATTTTCTTGTCGCACAGCAGGACGAATGGATTGTCCAGTATAGCGACTTGCTTCTCTTGGTTGTTGATGAAGTATGGCGACAGGTAGCCGCGGTCGAACTGCATACCTTCAACGATGTCCAGCTCGTCGTTCAGCGACTTGCCGTCTTCCACGGTGATGACGCCTTCCTTGCCGACTTTTGCCATCGCTTCAGCGATGCGGTCGCCGATCGACGAATCCGAGTTGGCGGAGATCGAACCAACCTGGGCGATTTCCTTGGTGGTGGTGCATGGACGGGCGATGATGGCGATCTGCTCGACGGTGGCAGCAACTGCCTTGTCGATGCCGCGCTTCAGGTCCATCGGGTTCATGCCGGCGGCAACGAACTTCATGCCTTCGCGCACGATGGCCTGGGCCAGCACGGTGGCGGTGGTGGTGCCGTCGCCGGCGTTGTCGCTGGTGCGGGAAGCAACTTCCTTGACCATTTGCGCGCCCATGTTCTGCAGCTTGTCTTTCAGTTCGACTTCTTTAGCGACCGACACGCCGTCCTTGGTGACGGTAGGGGCGCCGAACGAACGTTCCAGCACCACGTTACGGCCTTTAGGGCCCAGCGTGACTTTGACCGCGTTGGCCAGGATGTTGACGCCTTCAACCATTTTGGCGCGCGCTGCGTCGCCGAAAATTACTTCTTTAGCTGCCATGTTGTTTCTCCAGAATTAGGTGAGTACGATTGCAAACGTGCGTGTCAATTACTTGACGACGATTGCCATGATGTCTTCTTCGCGCATGACCATCAGTTCCTGGCCGTCGACTTTGACGGTTTGGCCGGCGTATTTGCCGAACAGGACGCGGTCGCCTACCTTGACATCCAGCGGACGGACTTTGCCATCTTCCAGAATCTTGCCATTGCCGACGGCGAGTACTTCGCCTTGATCCGGTTTTTCAGCAGCCGCATCAGGGATGATCAGGCCGGACGCAGTTTTGGTTTCCTGGTCGAGGCGTTTGACGATTACGCGATCGTTCAAAGGGCGAAGGTTCATACAAAACTCCTTAAATTAACAATGGTACAGTTTGTTGCCACACCAACAAGGTTGCTGAGGCGGAAAGTTTGGCCGAGAGCGCTGTTAGCACTCCCTTGGAACGAGTGCCAATTATAGGGACGACCCTGCCGTATTTCAAGACGCAAGGTTGGTGTGTGTGCAAATAAGCGCAAAAATGACGCAGATATGTGCCTTAAATGGAATGTTTTCTTATTTGGTATTGAAGTTGACAATGTTTATGCAAACTCCTACTATTGCCAAGATGCAAACAGAGACTTTTCGACAGTCTTACTCGCAAAACTGGACTGTGGAGCGTTGGCCGCGATGAACGTTGACCAATTCATGAGTGAGATCCTGCGCTATTTCGTCGCCCTGCTGATGCTGGCCGCCGCCACGGCCAAGCTGCGCGACCTGGCCGGCTTCCGCGACAATCTGGCCAGCCTGTTCGGCATGGGCCCGGCGTTGCGCGCGCTGGTGGCGCCGGCGATTCCGGTGGCGGAGTTGGCGGTGGCCGCGCTGCTGCTCGGTGGCCTGGCGCGCACCGGCTTGCTGGCCGCGCTGCTGATGTTGTGCGGGTTCACGGCGCTGGTCGGGTACAAGTTCTCTACGCAAAGCGTGGTGCGCTGCAGCTGCTTCGGCGAGGCGGAGCGTTCCCTGTCCGGCCTGGACCTGCTGCGCAATGGGCTGGTCATCGCGGCGATTGGCGCCGGCCTGATGCTGCCGGCCGGCGCGGCGCTGCCGCTGCACGCCGCGCTGCTGGCGGCCTCGCTGGGCTTGCTGGTGTGCGTGATCGCGGTCCACTTCCATGAAATCGTCCACTTATTGAGCCCCGGCGATGGATAGCCAGATACTCTATCTCACCCTGGCGTTGCTCGCTTGCGGCTTGGCGCTCAACCTCAAGCTGACGCTGTCGGTGCTGCAAACGAGTCGGCGCGAGCGCGAAACGCCGGAACCGCTGCGGCCAGGCGAGCCGGTGCCGCAGGTGCCGGCGCGTGTCTTGGCCGGCGGCGCAACACATGGGTTGAGCGCCAGCGGCCAGGCTTCGGCGCTGCTGTTCTTGTCGAGCAAATGCCCCAAGTGCAAAACCAAGCTGGCCGAGATCGGCCAGATGCTGCCGCAGGCCGAGCAAGCCGGGCTGGCGATCTGGATCGTCAGCCATGAGCCGGGCTGGCGCGTGCGCCAGTTCCTGGGCGGCGCCTTCCCGCTGTCGCGGGTGCTGCGGGTGACGCTGCGCGACTACCGGCTGCTGAACGCCATGATGGCCTCGCCGGCCTATCTGATGGTCGGCCATGACGGCGTGTTGGAAGCGTCCGGCATGATCGGCGACGACAATTGGCAGGACTTGCGGGCTCAGCTGGCCGACAGCAACGAGGCGCCGCTGCCGGCCTGACCGCGTTCGCCGCCAGGGCTCAGGCCGCGGGCAGTGTCAACCGGAAGCGCACCCGGCCCGGCTCCGCCTCGGCCAGGTCCAGGCTGCCGCCGTGGGCGATGGCGATGTCGCGCGCCAGCGACAGACCCAACCCGACCCCCGGCACGCGGCGCTGGTGGGCCTGGTCGGCCCGGTAGAAGCGGTCGAACAGCCGGTGCCGGTGTTCGGCGGCGATGCCGTTCGATGCATTGCCGACGTCGATGCGCCATTGTTCGTCCTGGTGCCGGGCCGACAGCGCGATCCAGCCGCCCGGCAAGCCATATTTGACGGCGTTGCTGACCAGGTTTTGCAACACCTGGCACAGCAGCTCGGCGTCGCCGCGCACGGCGATGCGGTCCGGCAGGTCCAGCCGCACCGCGCGTTCGTCATCGAGCAGGCCGATGTCCTCGGCCAGTTCGTCCAGGGTCGGCCGCAGGTCGAGCGGGCACATGGGGATGGCCAGCTGGCCGGCGTCGGCCCGCGCCAGCAACAGCAGCTTGCGCACGATGCTATCCAGCCGCCTTACCTCATCGAGCATATTGGCCAGGCCCTGTTCCAGCACCGGATCAGCTGCGGCCCCGGCCTGGGCGAAGCTGCGTTCCAGCTCGCCCTGGAGGATGGTCAGCGGCGTCCTCAGCTCATGGGCGGCGTCGCCGGAAAAGCGCGCCGCCTGCAGGAAGCTGCGCTGCAGGCGGTCCAGCATGGCGTTGAACACGCTGACCATCTGGGCGAATTCCAGGTCTTCCTCGGCGGCCGAGACCCGTTGGTCCAGCTCGCTCGCGTTGAGCCGCACCATGACGCCGGTCAGGTGCTCCACCGGCCGCATCGCCCGTCCGGCCAGATACCAGGCCAGCGCGCCCATGGCCACGGCCAGCACCGCGATGGCGGCCGCGAAGCGCAGCAGGCTGGCGCGCACCTGGGCGTCGGACAGGCTGCGGTTGACCGCCACCCAGATCGTGACCGAGCCATACACGGCCTGGCCGATGCGCCAGCTCTGGCCGGCGCCCGTCACGGTGTGCAGTCCCGGGCCGGAGGGCAGGCTGGCGTTGCCGAATACGCGCTGCCACGCCGGGCTGCGGTATTGCGGGCCGCGGCCGGCGTCCTCCACCAGCAGCAGCGCATAGGCTTCGGCGCTGCCGCCGGCCGGCGCGAAGCCGCTGAAGCTGGCGTTGAGCTGGGCGTCCGTGGCTGGCCACAGCGCTTGCGGCGTGGCCTGGAAACCGGGGCCGGCCAGGTGGGCCGACAGCATGCGGTCGATGATGTCGGCGCGGCGGTGGACGATGGTGTAGCTGGCCATGGCGTACAGCAAAATGATGGCGGCCAGCGCGGTGAGGGTGGAGCCGAGGGCGATGCGCAGCCGGAACGAGCGCAGGCGCGGCCAGCGCGCCCTCACGCCGCGCCGTCCGGCTTGCGCAGCCGGTAGCCGACGCCGCGCACGGCCTCGATGGCCACGCTGTCGGGCAGTTCCAGCTTCTTGCGCAGGCGCTGGATGCAGACGTCCACCATATTGGTCTGCGGCTCGAAATCGTAGCCCCACACATGTTCTAGGATCTGGGTGCGGGTGTACACCCGGCCCGGCGAACGCATCAGGTATTCCAGCAGGTTGATTTCGCGCGCGGTCAGCTCGACGGCGCGGCCGTCCACCTCGGCCACCCGGCTCAGGCGGTCCAGCCGCAGCGGGCCCAGGGTCAGCACGTTCTGCCGTTCGCCGCTCACGCGCCGCAGCAGGGCGTGGATGCGCGCCACCAGCTCCTCCACATAGAAGGGCTTGGCCAGGTAATCGTCGGCGCCCAGGTTGAGGCCGGTCAGGCGGTCGTCCAGTTCGTTGCGGGCGGTCAGCAGGATCACGGGCACGTTGCGCCCCTCGCGCCGCATGGCCTTGAGGATGGACAGGCCGTCGCGGCCCGGCACCATCACGTCCAGCAAGACCACGTCGTAGTCGCGGGCCAGCGCGTAATCATAGCCAAGGTTGCCATCTTCGCAATGGTCGACCCGGAAACCGTGCTCGCGCAGGCCAGTGCATACAAAACTGGCAATTCGTTGTTCATCTTCTACTAAAAGCGCTTTCATGGCGGCATTGTCCGGCTTGGCCCGCCCGCCGTCAATCCTGGCCTTCGATTACAGCTTTGTAATCGTTCTGTTTGCCATCCTGTCATTTTCCCTTGATTTAATGCAAGTGTACCAATCCATAACAAGGGGTAAAGATGAGTATCGGCAGCTGGTTAAAGAAAAACGTGGTGAAACCTATCGTCAAGGCGGTCGACAAGGTCGGCGACACCGTCAAGGACATCGGCGGCGACCTGAATGGCATCGGCGATGCGTTCGACGCGGTGGGCAACGACATCACCGCGGCGGCCAAGAAGATCAGCGAACTGGGCTACACCAAGAAAAGCCTGGGCAACGGCGACAATAATTACACGGCCAGTTCGCTGGGCGCCAACATCATCCACGGCGACGGCGGCAACGACACCATCACCGTCAACGCCGGCGCCTACAACAACCTGTACGGCGACGACGGCAACGACACCATCATCGTGCGCGTGGGCGGCTACAACCGCATCGACGGCGGCAACGGCGACGACACCATCCGCGTCGACGTCGGCGTCTACAACAAGATCACGGGCGGCGCCGGCAACGACACGGTGACCGTGGCGGCCGGCGCGGCGGCCGACGTCGACCTGGGCGACGGCAACAACAGCCTGTCGATCAACAGCGCCTACAACGAGATCACCGCCGGCAACGGCAACGACCGCGTGACGGCCAACGGCGGCTGGAACAAGATCGACGTCGACGGCGGCGACAACACCATCACGGCCAACGGTGGCGCCAACACCATCAGCACCGACGGCGGCAACGACAACATCACCGTCAACGGCGGCTCCAACACGGTCAACGCGGGCGACGGCTGGAACGTCATCAACGCCGGCGGCGCGTCCAACATCATCAACACCGGCAAGGACGCGGACGTGGTCACGGCCGACGGCGCCAGCAACGTCATCAACACCGGCGGCGGCGACGACCGCATCACCGTCAAGGCGGCCAGCAACGTGATCGACGCCGGCGAGGGCACCAACACGGTGACGGCCGACGGCGGCAACAACCACATCACGGCCGGCGCCGGCGACGACACCATCAAGGCCAACGGCGGCGCCAACGAAGTCAAGGCCGGCAACGGCAACAACAACGTCACGGTGAACGGCGCGGCCAATGTGGTGACCACCGGCACCGGCTGGGACACGGTCACCGCCGCCGGCGGCGCCAACGTCATCAGCACCGGCGCCGGCAACGACAAGGTGCAGGCCGTGGGCGGCGCCAACGTCATCAACGCCGGCAGCGGCAACGACCTGGTGGTCGCGCTGGGCGGCGCCAACGGCGTCACCGCCAGCGACGGCAAGGACAACATCGTCGCCGGCGGCGGCGCCAACGTGGTGATCGACGACGGCGGCGGCAGCAACATCGTGCTGGGCGGCCTGCTCAACATCGCCTACACCGGCGGCGCCGGCAACAAGGTGGCGGCGCTGGGCGACAGCAACGCGCTGGTCAGCAACCAGGGCGGCAACACCGAAGTGGCGGTGGGCGTGAACAACGTGCTGCTGGCCAACGGCAGCGGCAACACGCTGGTGGGCGTGGGCGGCGCCAACCTGGTGGCCACCACCGTGGGCGGCGACACCGTGGTCGCGCTGGGCGGCGCCAACGTGGTGCTGACCGAACTGGGCGGCATGGTCAAGGCCGCCACCGGCGGACTGGCCAAGGTACTGAGCGACGCCGTGCCAAGCAAGGCGGCCGCCACCGCCATCAACAACGCCAGCGCCAAGCTGGCTTCCGCCATCAACAGCGGCGCCGGCAACGACACCGTGGTGGCCGTGGGCGGCAACAACGTCATCTACACCGGCGCCGGCAAGGACGTGGTGACGGCGGCCGGCGGCAACAACATCGTGCTGGCCAACGGCGGCGACAACGTCACCACCGCGCTGGGCGGCAACAACATCGTCGTCAACACGGCCGGCAACAACGTGGTGACGGCGGCCGGTTCGGTCAACGTCATCGTGACCGGCCTGGGTGACGGCCTGGCCGACGTCACCGCCAAGCTGGGCAGCGCGGCCGGCGGCGCCACCAAGGCCGTGGCTTCCTTCATCGGCAGCAACGTGGCTCACGGCGACGGCAACGACGTGGTCAGCGCCATCGGCTCCACCAACGTGGTCTACACCGGCGGCGGCAACGACGTGGTGACCGGCATCGGCGCCAACAACGTGGTGTGGAGCGGCAGCGGCAACGACACGGTCACCGTGTTCGGCGCCCGCAACGTGGTGTGGGGCGACGCCGGCGCGGACACGGTCACGGCCGTCGGCGCCAACAACCTGCTGGCCACCGGCAACTACGCGGAAATCGCCGCGACCGCCGTCGGCCTGGTCGATTCGCTGGCCTCCGGCGTGGCCGCCACCGACCTGGTGGCCAAGGCCGGCCTGTCGGGCCTGGCGTCCAGCCAGAGCGGGCACGACGTGATGACGGCGTTCGGCAAGAACAACGTGCTGATCGGCGGCAGCGCCGACACCGTGGCCACCGCGCTGGGCGTGAACAACCTGGTGGCGACCGGCGCCGGCAACGACGTGGTCAGCGCCATCGGCAGCAAGTCCGGCATCGTCACCGGCGCCGGCAACGACGTCGTCACCGTGGTCGGCACCTACAACGTGGTGTCGGCCGGCGGCGGCAACAACGTCGTGACCGCGCTGGGCAAGGGCAACCTGATCGAAGGCGGCAGCGGCGACGACGTGCTGACCGCGCTGGCCTTCGGCACGGCTGCCAAGTCCGTCAACGTCAACGGCAACCTGATCGTGGCCGGCGACGGCAACAACGTCGAAACCGTGGTCGGCAAGGACAACGGCGTGATCGGCGGCAGCGGCAAGGACACGCTGGTGATGGTCAGCTACGGCGGCGGCAACACCAGCACCAGCACCAACGAAGCCGAAGGCAGCAACCAGACCACCACCAGCACCACCAAGGGCAGCACCCAGCTCAACGTGGCCTGGACCGGCGCCGGCAACGACACGGCCGTGGTCTACGGCGACCACAACGTGGTGCTGGCCGACTCGGGCGACGACTTCCTGGTCGTGCTCAACGGCGGCAGCAAACTGAGCTACTCCAGCACGACCACCGAGGCGGTGGAAGGCTCGGACAAGGCGCAGACCACCAGCTCGACCAAGGTCAGCCTCGACACCGGCATGAACTTCGTGCACGCCGGCGACGGCAACGACACCATGATCCTGGCCGGCACCACCACCATCGGCATGGGCGGCAACGGCAACGACCTGATCGTCTCCTCCGGCCAGAACAACATCGCCCTGGGCGGCGCCGGCAACGACACCATCATCGGCCTGGCCGAGATCACCGTGTTCAACGCGGCCGAAGCCATCGTCGAGAACGACTACGAGTCGGCCGGCGACTGGGTCGGCGCGGCCATGAACGCCAACTTCATCCGCTCGCAGTACGGCGCGCTGGCCAAGGGCGACCTGGGCAAGCTCAACCTGGTGGGCAATGTGATCATGGGCGGCGCCGGCGACGACACCATCTTCGCCACCAATGCCGGCAGCTATGTCGGCGGCGGCGACGGCAACGACACCATGATGGGCCTGGGCTGGGGCGTGATCGATCACCTGCTGGTGGGCAAGGCCAACGCGCTGAACGCGGCCTGGAACGACGCGGGCAAGGGCTTCGACGCCATCACCAAGTATCTGAACACCACCTTCTCGGACGAGATCAGCAAGGGCTGGGCCGGCGTGGCCGACAGCATCAAGGCGGAGCTGGCCAAGGCCACGGCCAGCGGCGGCAAGCTGGCCGACGGCCTCAATACGGTTGGCAACGATGCGCTGTCCGCCATCGCCAGCACCACCGGCCTGTCCTCGTCCGGCATCGACGTCGCCACGCCGCTCAAGTCCGCGCTCGACAGCGGCAAGAGCGGCCTGACCACGGCGGTGAACGGCATCAGCAGCGGCGTCAACTACGTGGCCGACGCCGACGTCGGCACGGCCCTGGCCGATGCCAAGGACTGGATGGGCAGCGCGCTGAAGACGGCCTCCAACGCCAGCGGCGACGGCGTGAACTGGCTGGGCAAATACCTGGGCGTCAACCTGCATCTGAGCGACTTCCAGGGCGCCGACTTCTTCATCGCCGGCATGCTGGCCTACACGCTGGGCTACAAGTACGCGGGCAACAACCGCCTGTTCGGCGGCGCCGGCGACGACACCCTGTACAGCGGCATGGGCAACGACGCCCTGTACGGCGGCGCGGGCAAGGACACGTATGTGATGTCCATGGGCGACGGCAAGGATACGGTGCACGAAGTGGCTGGCGGCAACGACATCCTCAAGTTCACCGGCAACAAGCTGTTCAGCAGCGTCACCATCGCGGCCGATCACGTCAAGGCCAATATCGACGGTTCCGACCTGGTGATCAACTATGTCGACGGCGGCAAATCCTACGCGCAGTTCACGGTGGCCGATTATGCCAAGGTCAACGTCAGCGAGCTGGACCTGGTCGACGCCAGCGGCAAGCAGGTGGCGGCGATCAACTTCGCCGACCTGGTGGCGCATGCGGACCAGGGCAGCAGCCCGTACGAGATGGCCGCCACATGGACGGTGGACCGCATGCACACCTTTGCCGATTTGCTGACCGCGTCCATCACGGGCGGCAGCGCAGGCGTGCAGCTGGTGGGTGTGGCCAGCTAACCCCGGCAGAGCGGGGTCGGACCCCGGATGGGGTCCGACCCCAGTGGTACGGGGGGATCAGCGGCGCTCGCCGCGGGTTTTCAGCTGGTCCAGCAGCACGGCGGCCAGCAGGATCACGCCGCGCATCAGATACTGGTAGAAGGCGTCGACGTCCAGCAGGTTCATGACGTTTTCCACCGTCCCCATGATCAGCACCCCGATCAACACGCCGAACATGCGCGCCTTGCCACCCTGGAGCGACACGCCGCCCAGCACGCAGGCCGAAATCACATCCAGCTCAAATCCCTGCGCCGCATTCGGCTGGCCGCTGGTGATGCGCGAGGCCAGGATCAGGCCCGCCATCGCCGTGACCAAGCCTTGCAGCAGGAAGATCCACACGCGCAGCCGCTCGACGCGCACGCCGGCCAGGCGCGCCGCTTCCGGATTGCCGCCGATGGCCAGGGTGTTGCGGCCGAAGACGGTCTGGTTCAGCAGTACGCCGAACACCAGGAAGCAGCAGGCGCACACCAGCACCGGCAGCGGCAGGCCGAAGATGCGGGTGTCTCCGAAGTTGATGAAGGCGTCGTTGCTGATGCCGACCGCCTGGCCTTTCGATACGATGAAGGCCAGGCCGCGCACCATCAGCATGGTCGCCAGCGTGGCGATCAGCGCGTTCACGCGCAGGTAGGCGATCAGTACGCCGTTCAGGGCGCCGATCAGCGCGCCGGCAACCAGGCCGGCGCCCACCGCCAGCAGCACGCTGCCGCTTTGTTCCAGCACGATGGCGCCCAGCACGCCGGCGAAGGCGATGGTGGAGCCGACCGACAGATCGAAATCGCGCGAGGCCAGGCACAGCATCATGGTGCAGGCGACCATGCCGATCTGCGCCACCGACAGCATCAGGCCGACCACGTTCGTCAGCGAGAAGAAGTTCTCGACGGTGACGGCCAGCACGGCGAACAGCACCACGTAGGCCAGCGGCATGCTGTATTCAACCAGCCACTGACGCTGGGCGGGGGATACCGCAGGCTTGGCGGCCGGATTCAATTGTGAGACGTTCATGCGATGCTCCGTGTGGGAAGTGCTGGCGTTTCAATGTGGATGGCGGCGAGGGTGGGCGGGATCGAATCGGGCAGCGCCAGGCGCAGCACCTCGGTTTCGCTGGCGTCGGCGCGCGACAGTTCGCCGCAGATTTCGCCTTCGCGCATGACGATCACGCGGTCCGAGATGCCCAGCACTTCCGGCAGTTCGCTCGACACCACGATCACGCAGCAGCCGCGCTCCGCGACTTCGTGAATGATGCGGTAGATATCGTTCTTGGCGCCGACGTCGATGCCGCGCGTCGGCTCGTCGAGGATCAGCACCTTGAGGCCGGGTTCGGCCAGCCAGCGCGCCAGGATCACCTTCTGCTGGTTGCCGCCGGAGAGCAGGCGGATCTCCTGCTGGCGGTTGGGCGTCTTGATGCGCAGGCGGGCGATGAAGTCCTCGGCCAGCGCCGCTTCGCGTTTGTGGCGCAGGAACAGGCCGCCCAGCAGGTCGTGGCGGCGCACGCTGATGTTGATGTTCTCCGCCACCGAGGCGGTGGCCAGGATGCCTTGCTCCTTGCGGTCTTCGGGGCACAGCACGATGCCGGCCGCGATGGCGGCGGACGGGCCGGAGGTCGATACGGTGGCGCCGTCGAGCGTCACGCTGCCGGCGCTGCGCGCATCGGCGTTGTACAGGAGGCGCATCAATTCGCTGCGGCCGGCGCCGACCAGGCCGAAGAAGCCCAGCACCTCGCCGCCGCGCACGGAGAAGCTCTGCGGACCCTTTACGTGTTTGCCGTTCAGGCCTTGTATCTTCAGGCGTTCTTCGCCGAGCTGGCGGGTACGGTAGTCGTAGATGTCGCTCAGTTCACGGCCCACCATGTCGCTGATCAGGCGTTCGCGCGGCACGTCGGCCATCACGTCGTGGGTGACGATCTTGCGGCCGTCGCGGAAGATGGTGCAGGCGTCGCACAGCGCGTACAGCTCTTCCAGGCGGTGCGAGATATAGATCAGCGTGCGGCCGTCGGCGCGCAGTTCCTTCACGAGGCGGAACAGGATCTCGGTTTCGCGGTGCGACAGGCTGGACGTCGGTTCATCGAAGGCGATGACCTGCGCGTCCTGCATGATGGCCTTGCAGATCTCTACCATCTGGCGCTGCGCGATCGACAGGTCGGCCAGCCTGGCGTCCGGCGCCAGGTCGACGCCGATGGCGGCCAGCTTTTCGGCCACGAGTTTGTGGGCCTTCGGTTTGTCCAGCAGGCCAAAGCGGGTGGGCATGCGGCCCAGCAGCACGTTCTCCGCCACGGTCAGTTCGGGCACGTATTGCAGTTCCTGGTGGATCACGGCGATGCCGGCTCCGATGGCGTCCTTGGCGCTGGTGAAGCGGCATTCCTTGCCGTCGACCAGCAGGCGGCCGCCGTCCGGCTTGTACTGGCCGCCGAGAATCTTCAACAGCGTGGATTTGCCGGCGCCGTTTTCACCGAGCAGCCCATGGACCTGGCCGGCGTGCGCTGCGAAACTGACGCCGTTGAGCGCCTTCACGCCGGGGAAGACTTTGCTGACCTGGTCAAACTGCAGGTACGCGGTCATGTCACTGGCCCATTTGCTTGCGTACGTCGGCCTGGTTTGCGCGGGTCATCAGCATGCCCTTGGTCAGGACTTCGGCCGGCGGCACGCCTTTGCCGGTGATCCAGTTGTACATATTGACCGAGGTCTGGTAGCCATGCTCCCTGGCGCTGATCATCACGGAGCCGTAGAAGCCCGTTGGCGCAGGCTTGTTCAATTCGTTTTCAGCGGCCTTGGCGCCGCCGATGCCTACGCCGACCATGTTGTCCGCCTTGATGCCGCGGCCTTCGGCGGCGCGCACCGCGCCCAGCACCGCCTCGTCATTCAGGCCGACTGCCACCCAGTGCTTGAAGCGGGCGTTCTTGGTCAGCGCGATGTTGGCGGCGTTGAAGGCGCTTTCGGTATCGGTCTTGGATTGCGGCGCATCGACGATGTTCGCCACCGGGAAGCCGGCGGCCTTCAGCGCATCGACCGCGCCCATGGTGCGTTCCTTGGCGGTCGGCAGCTGGTCGTAGGCGACGCGGATCGCGCCCACGTCGGCCATATTCCATTTGCGCGCCTTGATCTCGGCGGCGATGCCTTCGCCTACCTGCTTGCCGATGGCGTAGCCGGAGATGCCCATGTGCGGGATCGATGCGATAGGTTTGCCGCCGCCGTCGACCAGGCGGTCGTCGACCGAGATCACTTTCATGTTATTGCGCTTGGCGGCGCGTTCGACGGCGGTGCCCAGCTTGACGTCCGGCGCGCAGATGACGAAGCCCTGCGCTTTTTGCGCGGCCAGGTTGTCGATCGCGGCGATCATCTTCTCGCCGTTTGGCACACCGATCTTCACCAGTGCGAAACCCTTTTCCTTCGCCGCCTGTTCGGCGTAGCGCCATTCATCCTGGAACCAAGGCTCCTCGGCCTGTTTGACGAGGAAGCCGATCTTGACCGGTTCGGCGGCATGGGCTGCAGCCATCAGGCACAGGGTGGCGGCGGCGAGTAGGGTACGTTTCATGGTGGGTCTCCAGTGTTTGTTTTTTTGTTTATGGCGTAACGCGCAGCTGATACACGGGTATCACGCTGACGCTGCGCACGGCGGCTATTTGGGCCTGGCCTGCAAAGTCGGGTCTCGCCTCTTTGGGCAAGTAGATTGGTGCGTCGGCCCGCAACGGCAGTACGGAGACGGTCAGCGGCTGGTCGAGCAGGGCGCTGGCCTGGCGCAGGCCGAACTGCCATTGGTAGCCGCTGTAGTACCAGTCGTCCAGCATACGGGTGCCCGAGTACAGGCGGCCGATGTCGCCGACGAAGTCGATTTGCAGCAGGGCGTCATCCAGCCCGCGCAGTTGTTCGCGTGGGACGTTGATCTGCCACGCGCCTGCGGCCTTGAAGTTTTCCGGCAGCGGCTGCACGGCGGCCTTGGCGCCGCCGCCGATGACGATAGGTGCCGCTTCTTGCGCCGCGCGCGTCGGCGTGACGGTTGCTTTCAGATCGCGGACAGGCAGTTCAGCCTCGAATGCCTGGAAGATGCCGTCGTTGCCGGCAGCGCGCAGCGCGACGCTCACACTGGTCGCGGCTGCGGCAGTGGTCCATGCCTGGGCTGCGGTGCTTGCCTTCGGCTGGCCACTCAACGCAGGATAAACGGCGAAGCGGAACTTGTTGCTGCCTGCAGAGCGCATTTGCAACGCGCCGTCGGCGATGTAGGCCTGCTGGCCGCTCAGGATCAGACGGCGCTGGCCGCCCAGCTCCGCCACGCTCAGTTGCTGCGATTGTTCGGCTGTCAGCACGACGATGGTCAGCGGCCGTTTGCCGGCACGCTGCACCGTCAGCGCTGCGTTGGCGCCGGGTTGCACGCCGCTGAGCAGTGCGTGGCCACCGGTTACTGCAAGCTGTCCGCTGCCGGCGTGGATCTGCGGTGCGAGCGCGGCGTCGAACGCCAGCTCCACCGGCACGCCGGCGCTGGCGCCGAACACCGCCACCACCCCGGCCTTGCCCTGGTCGAGCAAAGCCAATGGCTGCGCCGTGGCGTAGGCGAGGTTGACGCCGTCGAGATCAAGGTTCAGCGGCCAGATAAAGTATGCGCCGTCGGCGATATCGACCGGCGTGGCTGGCAGCGTGATCGTCTGGCCCGGCAGCTTGACCGAGAACTGTGTGGCTTGCTGCGCCGCCATCGGGTATTGGCGCACGTGGTTGTTCACGAACAGGAAACCGTGATCGCCTTCGCTGCGCACGGCAAAGCGCGCCGTCTTCAGGTCGTCCGGCGTGGCGGGAGAGGCGTCCGGCTTACGCACCGTCATCGGCGCCAGGCGGGAACCGAAATCGTGCAGGAACAGATGGAAGGGCCGCAGCTTCTCCAGCACCTTGCGCTGCTGGCCGTCCGGCCCAAGCGGGGCCTGGAAGTCGTAGCTGATCATGGTGGTGTCGTTGTAGCCGCCGCTGAGGGTACTCTCTTCCATCGAGGTGCCGCCCAGGCCAGTCGGATTGCGGCCGCCGTGGAACATGTAGTAGCCCATCAGGTTCACGCCGGAACCCAGCTGCACCGGCAGCATCGACGCGATATCGTCCGCCGAAACCACCGTGCGGCGGCGGTACATGAACGGCAGGCCCGCGCCATATTCGGCGCCGAGGAAAGGCGTCACGTCCTTGTCCGTCTCCGCCGTGCCGGGCGCATGGGCGGCGGTCTGCGCACCCAGGTCGCCGCTGACGCGGGTGTCGAACCTGAAGGCGTAAGTCTCTTTCGGCGGCAGCTCTTTGGTGCTGGTGCCCCAGGGTTCGTCGGGATAGCCGCCGAACACCGGCGTCACTTCGCCGCTTGGATAGATGGTGCCGTCCCAGCCGGTGACGGTGTAGTAGGGCACATCCATGCCCGCCTTCAGCGCCAGCTTCTTCAACGCGGCGATGTGCGCCGCGCCCTTGCCGGGGCCATCGATGTTGTATTCGTTTTCCAGCTGGATGCCGATCACGGGGCCGCCATCCTTCCACAGCTGGCCCTTGAGCTGCGCGCCGATCTGCGCGTACAGCTTCTCCACCAGCGCCATGTATTGCGGATCGTTGGAGCGGGTCGGCATGGCGTTGACCACCCAATCCGGTACGCCGCCGTAGCGCACTTCCGCATGCGCCCACGGGCCTACGCGCACCACCACGTCCAGCCCGGCCTTGGCGGCCAGCTGCACGTAGCGGCGCAGGTCGCGGTTGCCCTGCCAGTCGAATTTACCCGCCACTTCTTCGTGGTGGTTCCACATCACGTAACTGGTGACGATGTCGATGCCGGCGGCCTTCATCTTGCGCAGCTCCGCTTCCCATTGCGAGGCGGGCGTGCGGCTGTAGTGGAACTCGCCCATCACCGGCAGCCACGGCGCGCCGTTGCGGGTCAGGTAGCGGGCGTTGGCGCCCAGCCTGTCTCCGTTGGGCGCGACGGAGCTGCCCATGCGCAGCGCAGCCGCTTTTGGTGCGGGCGTGGCTGCGCTGGCGTCGATGGACAACATCGTATCGGCGCTGGCGGCGCCTGCCAGGACGCCCGCGATCAGCACGGCGATCGAATGGCGGCGCAACAAAAAGGGCATGGAGGGCATGTAGGGCATGTGGTCTGCCATGCTTACCACTCGGCGACGCTGCCGTCGGCGTGACGCCACACCGGGTTGCGCCAGTCGGGCGCATTTTTGCTGGCTGCGATCACGCGTTCTTCATCGACTTCCACGCCCAGGCCTGGCTTGGTCAGCGGTTTCATGTAGCCGTCGGTGATGCGGAAGTCTTCCTTGTTGAGGACATAGTCGAGCAGCTCGCCGCCCTTGTTGTAGTGAATGCCCATGCTCTGCTCCTGCAGCACCGCGTTGTAGGACACAAAGTCCACGCTCAGGCAGGCCGCCAGCGCGACAGGGCCAAGAGGGCAGTGCGGCGCCAGTGCGATGTCGTAGGCTTCCGCCATCGAGGCGATCTTCAGGCACTCGGTGATGCCGCCCGCATGCGACAGGTCCGGCTGCACGATGGACAGGCCGCCGGCGTGGAACACGTTCTTGAATTCGAAGCGCGAGTACATGCGTTCGCCGGCCGCCAGCGGAATCGACGTGGTCTCGGCCAGGCGCGGATAGTATTCGGCTTGCTCGGCCAGTACCGGCTCTTCGACGAACAGAGGGCGATATGGCTCCAGCTCGCGCAGCAGAACCTTGGCCATCGGCGCGGCCACGCGGCCGTGGAAGTCCAGGCCGAACTCGATGCTGTTGCCGAAGGCGGCGCGGATTTCAGCGACACGCTCGACCGCCTTGTCGACGGCGGCGGCGGTATCCAGCATGCCCAGTTCCTCGGTGGCGTTCATCTTGAAGGTGTCGAAGCCGCCTTCGCGCAGCTTGCTGATGTGCTCAATGATGTCGGAAGGGCGGTCGCCGCCCACCCAGCTGTACATCTTCATGCGGTCGCGTACCAGGCCGCCCAGCAGCTCGTAGACCGGCTTGCCCATCACCTTGCCCTTGATGTCCCACAGCGCCTGGTCGATGCCGGCGATGGCGCTCATCGTGATGGCGCCGCCGCGATAGAAGCCGGCGCGGTACATGGTTTGCCACAGGTCGTTGATGCGGGCCGGGTCCTGGCCGATCAGGTACGGTTCCATTTCCTGCACCGCCGTCTCCACGGTGCGTGCGCGGCCTTCGATGACCGGTTCGCCCCAGCCGACGACGCCTTCATCGGTTTCGATCTTGAGCAGCATCCAGCGCGGTGGTACACGGTAGGTCGTCAGTTTGATGATTTTCATAGGTGTGGAGAGTAAGTTCAGGAACAGCGTCCAGTCTAAGCCTGCCAGTTAGACTGGAAATATGATTAATTCGTAAGTAGGCATATCAATATCGCATAGCTAGGGCGGGGCTTCGCAGGTATTCGATATCGGCATGCCAGCGGGCGATTTATTCATATCTGCGAGGGGAAAGGTCCACTTAGACTGGTGCGGTCACGTCATCTATCTGGAGCCCCTCAGCATGAGCCAACTCAGTACGCCCCTCGCTACCACGCCCGGCGTTATGCTGGTACGCGTCGGCCAGGCCGCATGCGCGCTGCGCTGGGACGCCCAGGCGGCCTGCTGGCGCTGGCCGGACCCGCAGGGCAGCCAGCTCTATGCCTGGCCAGCGCAGGACAGCATGCCGAGCGGCGTGCGCCTGCTGGAAAGCGCTGGCCTGATCGCGTGCTGCCGTTCCGGGCGGGTGCTGCTCGGGTTGGGCAAGCGCCTCGGCATGGTGGAGCTGACGGCCGCCGGCCAGTCCGGCCGCCCGCTGCAGGCGCAGGTGCTGGCGACCATCGACGCCGCCGAAGCGCGCACCGTCATCAGTGACGGACGCACCGACCGGCAGGGGAATTTTGTCTTTGGTACCGCTAACACCGGCGCCGACCAGCGGCCTATCGGCAGCTTTTACCAGTATTCGACGCGCCACGGATTGCGCCGACTGGCCTTGCCGGTGGTGGTCACGGCGCGTAGCATCGCCTTCAGCGTGGACGGCGCGCGCATGTACTTCGCCGACGCCATCAGGGGCGACATCATGCAATGCACGTACGACGCGGAGCGCGCCAAGGTAAGCGATGTGCGCACGTTTGCTTCGATGCCGGCGCCGGCGCCGGAGCGGGGCGCGGCCACCGTCGACAGCGCGGGCATGCTGTGGAGCGTGCAGGGCGGGGCGGTGGCGCAGTACGACGCCGACGGCCATCCACGCCAGCGCATCGAACTGGCGCGCGAGCCCGTGGCCAGCATGGCCTTCGGCGGCGCCGACTTGAAGAGGTTGCTGTTGTTGGGCGCGCGCGGCGGCCTGTATGGACTGCCGCCTGGCGTGGCCGAGGGGCTGGCGCCGGGCGTGGTCGACACCCCGTTCGACGACGGCCCCGCCGCAGTCGCCGATTCCCAACGTCCGCGCCACGGTGATTGACGCTACATCGGCGCGCCCTTATGATGGGCGATCCAGAAAATCACCCCTATGACCGATTCAAGCTCCGATCGCTTCGTCCGCTCCCACCTGAAAACCCGCCATTTGGTGTTGTTGGTCGAATTGGGCCGGCACGGATCGATTGCACACGCAGCGCAAGCCGCCAACCTGACCCAACCCGGTGCGTCCAAATTATTGGGCGAGCTTGAACACGCGCTCGGCGTTCAGTTGTTCGAACGCCTGTCGCGCGGCGTCGCCCCGACCTGGTACGGGAAAGTACTGATACGCCGCGCCGGTGCGGCGTTGGCGGAGATGGACGCGGCACACCAGGAAGTGATGGAGCTGCTGTCCGGCTTGCGCGGACGCGTGGGCATAGGCACCGTGCTGGCGCCGGCCACCGGCCTGGTGCCGAAAGCGATCAACCTGCTGAAATCGCGCCACTCGCGGGTGCATGTCTCGGTCAGCATGTCGACCAGTAAAGCGCTGGTGGAACGCCTGCGCAGCGGCGAGTTGGATCTGGTGGTGGGCCGCATTCTCGACACGGCGGCCGCCGACGAACTCAATTTCGAACCGCTGACCGATGAACCGCACCTGCTGATCGCGGGCGCCGGTCATCCGCTGGCCGGACGCACCGACCTGAAATTGGAAGACCTGATGGAGCAGTGCTGGATACTGCCGCCCGCCGGCAGCATCCTGCGCGACCGCTTGACGGCGCTGTTCCTTTCTCACGGTTTGGAGCAGCCCGCGGAAACCGTCGAGACCCTCGATTTGCCCGTCGTTGCCAGCCTCCTCATGAGCAATGACATGATCGTCGCGCTGCCTGCGGACGCGGTGCAGCCGTATCTGGAGGCAGGCCTGATGACGGTGCTGCCGTTCGACCTGGGCGTCAGCATGGATTCGTTCGGCATTGTGACGCGCAAACGACACCAGCTCTCGCCTGGCGCCGATGCGATGCTGCTCGCGCTGCGCGATGCCGCAGCCGCCATCTACCCTCACTATCGCCGGCCTGCGTAAGCCTTCGTGGGCTTGATATACGAACTTGGTATGGCCCGCACTCAATAAGCTATTGGAAGTGCTTCTTTCGTTTCGCTAGCATCCAGTTATTCGTCCTAGTCGTTAATCAGAGACGAAACCAAAACAACACTGGAGATGCACATGAAGCACAAAAAAATGAGCTGGCTCATCGCCACGCTTTTCACGTCCCCTATGCTGGTCCAACAAGCGCTTGCCCAGGAAGCCGCAGCCGCAGCTGATATCCAACAAGTAAACGTCACCGGCATCCGTGCCTCGGTGCGCAACGCGTTGGCAGCGAAGGAGGCTTCGAACAGCATCGTGGAAGTGATCTCGTCGGAAGACATCGGCAAGCTGCCGGACACCACCATCGCCGAATCGCTGGCGCGTCTGCCGGGCATGTCGTCCGGCCTGGATCGCGGCAACGCCAGCCAGATCGTCGCGCGCGGCATGGGCCCGCGCTTCATCGGCGCCACGTTGAACGGCCGCGAGCTGGCCTCGTCGGAGCCTAACCGCGCCGTGCGTTTCGAGCAGTTCCCATCGGAGTCGCTGAGCGGCGCCACCATCTACAAGACGCAGAACGCCGAACTGGCCGAAGGCGGCATCGCCACCACCATCGACCTGCAAACCGTCTCGCCGCTGAAGTATTCGGGCCGCCAGGTTTCGCTGAAGGCGGACGCGTTGTACTATGCGCTGGCCAAGGACATTGGCGGCGCCGACAAGACCGCGCCGCGCCTGGGTGGTGTCTACATCGACCAGTTCAACAACAAGACGCTGGGTGTGGCGCTGGCCGCCAGCTACCAGGACCAGCCTTCGCTGCAAAAGAACGTGCGCCACTGGGGCTTCAATGAAGACCACTCGGCTGACCTGAACGGCGACGGCAAAGTAGACAAGACGCCGTGGGGCTTCCAGGATGAAGTCAAACGCGGCAAGGACAAGCGTACCAGCGTTCTTGGCAAGGTCGAATGGAAACCGTCCAACGATGTGCTGATCACCGCCGACAGCTACTACGCCAAGGCCGCGATCCGCGAGCCGGGCCTGCAGCACTGGACCGGCGACCTGGGTAACTGGGACGGCTACGAGTCGGGCAACTTCAGCAACCTCGATATCCGCAACGGCTACGTCGCCGGCGGCACGCTGAAGAACGTCGGCGTGGTCACCAACGACTACCTGTGGATACAGGACACCAGCGTTGCCGCCAGCGGCATCAATGGCAAGTTCAACGTCGGCGACTGGAAGGTGGAAAGCGATCTGTCGACTTCGCACGCGATGCGCAGCAGCCAGTGGCGCGACGTGCGCCAGTATTCGAACAACCCGACCACGATCACCTGGGACTTCACCGGTAACGAGAACCAGAGCTACAACTTTGGCATGGACACCGGCAATCCCGCCAACTTCGGCGCGTCGACCCTGTACGTCGATACCGACGGCCACATCAAGGATTTGCTGAACGCGGTGAGCCTTAGTGCATCGCGTCCGATCGAGGGCAGCATCATCAGCCGCCTGAAGGTTGGCGTGCGCGCCACCGACCGCGAGAAGAGCTATCGCCAGACCACCTGGCAGCTCGATGCGAAGACAATTCCTGCATCGGCATACGAGACCGTCAATGTCAGCGGCTTCCCTTCATACATCGCGCTGAAGGACTTCGGCGCTTCGACCTCCGCAGCTTTCGGTCCGGATGCCTTCAACCCGAACGGCCGTCCGCAAACGCAGAACGACCTGCTGTCCGGCTGGAAGGTCAAGGAGCGCAGCACGTCGGCCTTCGTGCAGGGTGATCTGGACGGCGAAGCTTTCGGCAAGACCTATCGCGGCAACGTCGGCGTGCGTCTGGTGCACACCACGCAGACCGGCTATGGCATGCAATCGCTGAATAACCAGGCGCCGACGGCGGTGGAGGGCGGCACCTCCTACAACGAGATCCTGCCTAGCCTTAACCTGATCTTCAACATGGACGAGGCGCAGGAACGCCAGGTGCGCTTCAGCGTGGCGCGCGCCATGTCGCGGGCGCCGCTGGACGAGATGCGTTCCTCGCGCAACCTGAACGTGGTGGCGGATACCACCCAGCCGATCAGCGGCAGCGCAGGTAATCCGGAACTGAAGCCGATGATGGCCAACCAGGTCGACCTGGCTTACCAGTGGTACTTCGGCAAAGGCTCGCTGCTGTCGGCTGGTGCGTTCTACAAGAAGGTTTCGCGCTACATCGCCATCACCAGCGACAGCACCACTGTCAATGGCCGTCCTGCCACCATTACCCGTTCGGTCAACGGTGACGGCGGCGATATCCGCGGCGTGGAGCTGGTGTACCAGCAGGCCTTTACTTCGCTGCCTGCGCCGTTCGATGGTCTGGGCATCGCCAGCAACTACGCCTACACCACCAGTAACATCCGCGAAAAAACGCCGACCGTGAATCCTTATCCGATCGAAGGTCTGATGAAGAGCAACGGCGGCGTAACGCTGTGGTACGAGAAGGCCGGTTACGAGGCGCGCATCTCCGCCAACTACCACAGTGCCTTCGTGCGTAATCCAACCTGGGGCGCCGGCCAGCTGATCGAGAACGAAGCCGAAACCTATGTGACGCTGAACCTGGCCAAGCAATTGACGCCGAATGTCCAGCTGCGCTTCGGCATCGACAACCTGACCAACCAGAAGGCCGTCTATACCAGCTCGAACATCCCTGTGCAGCAGGAAGTGACCGAGTTTGGCCGCCGCTTCAACCTGGGCCTGTCGTTCAAGCTGTAATCTGCTTATCTGTTTTTATCGTGGTTTTAGCGGAGCGGTGCGTGATGGCGCTGCTCCGTTTTTTTATTAAGGGGGCGCGGATTGAAATCGACCACATTCAACTGGCGGCGGCTGTGTTCCGCCGTTCTTCTGCTGACGGCCTGCGTGGCTGCGCAGGCTGCAACGCCGGGGCGTGAGCGCTTGTCGCTGGATCGCGGCTGGCTGTTCCACCTGGGCGACATCGTCCAGCCGCCGATCAAGGGGCATGGCGAATCCTACGGCAACGCCAAGGCCGGCAACGCCGCCGGCGCGGCCGGTACTGAATACGACGATTCCGACTGGCGCCACCTGGACCTGCCGCATGACTGGGCGGTTGAAGGTCCGTTCGATCCCAACGCGAACGTCTCGCAGGGCTATCGTCCGCGCGGCATCGGCTGGTACAGGCGCTATCTGCGCGTGGATGCGGCCGATCGCGGCCGCCACTTCGAATTGCAGTTTGACGCCATCGCCACCCACGCCACCGTTTGGGTGAACGGCAATGTGGTCAATCGCAACTGGTCCGGCTACAACTCCAGCTATATCGACATCACGCCCTACCTGCGCTATGGCGATGCGATGAACACCATCGCCATCCGCGCCGATGCGGAGGCCATGGAGGGCTGGTGGTATGAGGGGGCTGGCATGTATCGCCATGCGTGGCTGGTCAAGCGCGATCCCGTGCATGTCGTGACTGATGGCGTGCATGCGACGCCCCGGCCGCCATCGGGCAAGGGCAATCAGTGGACTATTCCGGTGGAGGTCACGCTGAACAACAGCGGCAAGCAGGCCAGCGGCGTGACGGTGGAAGTGTCGGTATTCGACCCTGCCGGCAAGCAGGTGGCACGCCAGAGCGCGGCTGCGCGCGTGACGGCGCTGGGCACGAATACGGTGCAGGTGCCGCTGGCTATCGCCAATCCGGCTTTGTGGTCGCTGGAGAAAACCAATCTGTATCGCGTGACGACGCGCGTTCTGCAGGATGGCAAGCCGCTCGATGAGGTATCGCTGAATACCGGCTTCCGTACCATTCGCTTCGATGCGGCGCAGGGCTTCTTCCTCAACGGCGTGCATGTGAAGTTACAGGGTGTTTGCATCCACCAGGATCATGCCGGTGTCGGCGTGGCCGTGCCGGACTCCGTATGGGAGTATCGTCTGCGCCGGCTGAAGGAGCTTGGCGTGAACGCGATTCGCTTCTCGCATAACGCGCCCGCGGCCGAGGTGCTGGACCTGGTGGATCGCATGGGTTTCGTCGTGATGGACGAGAACCGCAACTTCAATCCATCGCCGGACTATATGCGGCAGCTGGAGTGGATGGTCAAGCGCGACCGCCATCATCCGGGCGTAATCCTGTGGTCGGTATTTAACGAGGAGCCGGAGCAGGCCACCGAAGTGGGCTACGAAATGGTGCGCCGCATGTCGGCGACCGTGAAGGCGCTGGACGATACCCGTCCCGTCACGGCGGCGATGAACGGCGGCTTCCTGACTGCCTTGAACGTTTCGCATGCGGTGGACGTGGTGGGTTCCAATTACCAGGTGCCCGATTACGACCGCTATCACAAGGCCAATCCCAACAAGCCATTCACCAGCTCCGAAGACACGTCGGCCTATATGACGCGCGGCGAGTTCAAGACTGTCCGCGAGAAGAACCTGATCGCCAGCTACGACGACGATGCGGCGGAGTGGGGCAACACCCATCGCGACGCCTGGCAGGCAATCGCCACGCGGCCATATGTGGCGGGTGGCTTCGTCTGGACCGGTTTCGATTACCGTGGCGAGCCGACGCCGAACGAATGGCCGTCGGTCAGCTCGGTGTTCGGCATCATGGACCTGAATGGCTTCCCGAAGAACGCCTATTACATCCATCAGGTACAGTGGATCAAGGACCGTCCGCTGATCTACATCGCGCCGCACTGGAACTGGAGCGGCAGCGAGGGCAAGGACATCCGCGTGATGGTGATGGCCAACGTGGAACGCGTGCTGCTGCTGCTGAACGGCCGCCTGCTGGGCGAGCAGAAAGTGGACCCGTACCGCATGAACAGCTTCAACGTCGCCTACGCGCCCGGCAAGCTGGAAGCGATCGGCTACAACGGCGGCAAGGAAGTCGCGCGCACGGCCGTCGAAACCACCGGCGCCGCCGTCACGCTGGAGCTGCTGCCGGACCGCGCGCAGTTGGCGGGCGACGGCCGCGATGCGATGCCGATCACCGTGCGCGCGCTGGATGCGCAAGGCCGCGCTGTCCCGCTGGCCGATGCGCAGGTGACGTTTGCCGTAACGGGCGGCGGCCGCTCCATCGGCCACGGCAACGGCGATCCGAACTCGCATGAGGATGAGAAGGGCGCGACGCGCCGTCTGTTCAACGGCCTGGCGCAACTGATCGTGCAGACCAGCTACGACGGCGCGGAGGCGATCGGCGTGACCGCCACGGCACCCGGCCTGGCGCCTGCTCACATCAGCATTCCGGTCAAGGCGGTTCCTGCCCGGCCCTACGTGGCGGCGGCCGAAGCGCCGTTGACCTTCGTGCGCAGCTGGCGCATCGCGCCGGACAGCGCCGAGCGTCCCGACCCGAATCAGCAGCTGGCCAGCTTCGATATGAACACCTGGGGCTGGGGTTCGCCGCCGATGATCGCGCCGGCCGCCGCGAAATATCACCTGTACCGCGCCAGCTTCACGCCGCGCAAGAATCTGGCCGACGGCAGTGGCATGATCCGCTTCGCCGGCGTGCGTGGCAAGGCGGAGGTTTGGCTGAACGGCCAGTTGGTCGGCAAGAAGGACAGCTACGCGCTGGCGGCGTTCGAGCTGCCGCTGCCGGCCGGCGTGGGCAAGCGCGAGATCAACGTGATCGTCGAGGCGGAGCCGGGTCAGGCCAGCGGCATCGAGGGCTATGTGAGTATTACGCCACGCTTGCTGGCAAAGTAGCAATTTTTGCCGCGACGTTGACAGTGAGGAAATAAATCGCGCGCTTGCCCGCCAAATATGCGGGCCGGGCGTGCGATTCGGTTGACGGCGTTCCGCGCGCTGCCTATAGTGGCGGGATGATTTCAGATTTCCAAGAACTATCCGACAAAATCGACCAGCTGGCCGAGATGACCCAGGCGCTGCGCCGGGAAAATGCACAATTGCGTCAGGCTAATGCCGCCCTCGTGGTGGAGAACATGGGCTATCAGCGCAAGTTGAGCGAGGCGGCCGGCCGCGTCGAGGCTTTGCTGGAAAAAATCCCCGCGCTCGACGGCGACGCCGAAGAGGAAGAACAGCCTGCAAACGAGGATGCACGATGATACAGCTCGATGTCACCATCATGGGTTCGCCGTATCGGCTGGTCGTCAAGGAAGGCGAGGAGCGCGCGTTGCGCGAGGCCGCGTCCTTCCTGGACAAGAAGATGACGGCGATACGCGACGGCGGTAAAGTCAAGGGCAACGATCGCATCGCCGTGATGGCGGCGCTGGGCATGGCGGCGGAGTTCCTGTCGGTGAAATCGCCGGTGGGGCCGTTGTCCGACATGTCTATACTGGAAGTGCAGACGAAGATCAGCGCCATGCACAAAGTGCTCGATAGCGCGCTGACGCCGCAAGAAACTCTGTTTTAATTCGCTAAACTCCTTCCTTTGCGGCGGACAAGAGAGTAAACTTCGTTTCACCCTGCGGTGTTCGCGATTGCCATATATTCCTTGAACCATTTATGTGCACCGGTTGCGGAATTTTGTTCGATGGGCGTGAGCGTCGCTAGTCCGATGAACCCGAAATTGAACTAACTGTGACCACCTTGAACCGTTTGGTTCGGGATGCCGGCAAAGACGGCACAGGCGGGGCCTCATTACTAAGAAGCGGTTGCAAGCATGTGAGTGCGCAGCCGCTTTTTTTCGTCTGGACGTTTTTATTGGGAGTCGCTCCATGCAATATTGGTTGATGAAATCCGAGCCTGATGAAGTGAGCATCGACGACGTCATGGCGTCGCCCGATCAGACCACGCCGTGGTTCGGCGTGCGCAACTACCAGGCGCGCAACTTCATGCGCGATGGCATGCAGGACGGCGACGGCGTGCTGTTCTACCATTCAAGTTGTCCGGAGCCCGGCATTGCCGGCCTGGCGAGGGTGGTGGGAGGCGCCTATCCCGACGCCACGCAATTCGACAAGGACAGCAAGTACTACGATCCCAAGGCCACGCCGGAGCAGCCGCGCTGGATCTCGGTCGATGTGCAGGGCACGCAGAAAACGCGGCTGCTGCCGCTGGCCGAGATGCGCACCATACCGGCGTTGGAGGATATGGTGGTGCTGCAAAAAGGCAGCCGTCTGTCGATCACGCCGGTGACGGCGGCGCAGTGGAACACCATCGTCAAGCTGCTCAAGAAAGGCGCTTGATGGATATCGGCCTGGTACTGGTCTTGCTGCTGATGGGGGCCGTGGGCGGCTTCCTGGCGGGCCTGTTGGGTATAGGCGGCGGCATGATACTGGTGCCGTTCATCACGATGATCTTCAGCGCCAAGGGCTTTCCCGACAGCGTGAACATCCATATGGCGGTGGCGACATCGCTGGGCGTGATCCTGTTCACGTCGATGTCGTCGGTGCGCGCGCATCATCTGCATGGTGCGGTGTTGTGGCGGGTGGCGCTGCTGCTGTCGCCGGGCATATTGCTCGGCGCCTGGTGCGGGCCCTGGATCGCCAAGCAAATGAGTCCTGCGGGGCAGGCGATTTTGTTCTGCGTGTTCCTGGGCTTCTCCGCGACACAGATACTGTTCGGTAAAAAGGCGGTGGTTGTGGAAGGCGTTGCGCAGCGCGGCCTGCCGGGGAACGCAGCCATGTTCGGCGCCGGTGGCGTCATCGGCCTGGTGGCGGGCTTGCTGGGTGCGGGCGGTGGCTTCCTGTCGATTCCGTTCATGACCTGGTGTAACGTCAGGATGCAGAACGCGGTGGCGACCAGCGCCGCGCTGGGCTTTCCGATCGCGCTGGCGGGCACGCTGTCGAATATCTACTATGGCTTGGGCACGCCGGACCTGCCCGAATACTCGCTGGGCTTCATCTACCTGCCGGCGTTGCTGGTGATCGCGGCGGCCAGCGTAACACTGGCGCCGCTGGGCGCCCGCACCGCACATAAGCTGCCGGTGCAGACCCTCAAGAAAATCTTCGCGGTCGTGCTCTACGGCCTGGCGGCCTACATGCTGCGCAAGGCCTTAGCGTAAGACTGGGGCGCGGCCTTTCTGTTTGACCGTGTAGGCCCATGCCAGCATCGCCAGTGCGCCGATGATCATCGGCAGCGACAGCACCTGGCCCGAGGTGATCGGCATGCCGAGGAAGGTGGTCTCCCAGTCCGGCGTGCGGAAGTATTCGGTGAAGAATCGCGCGCAGCCGTACAGCAGCGTGTACGTCGCGCCGACCGCCAGGCGCGGACGCTCCTTGCGCGCGTACAGCCACAGGATGATGAATACCACCAGGCCGTCAATCAACAGCTGATAGAGCGGCGACGGATGGCGCAAGCCTTGCAGGAACACGGGATTCGGCGACAGCGGATAGTTCGTATCCGGCCACAGCATCGCCCACGGCAGCGATTGATCGCTGACCACGCGGCCCGGCAGTTCGGCGTTGATGAAGTTGCCCAGGCGGCCGGCGGCATAACCCAGCGGCACCAGTGGCGCGATGAAGTCGTACACGTCCAGCAGATTGCGGCCGCTCTTGCGCGCCCACACGGCCATCGCGATCAGCACGCCGAGGAAGCCGCCGTGGAAGGACATGCCGCCGTGCCAGACCTTGAAGATCTCGATCGGATTGGCGAAGAAATAGCCAGGACGGTAGAACAGCACCTCGCCCATGCGGCCGCCGATCACCACGCCCAGCATGCCGTAGAACAGCATGTCGTCCAGGTCTTCCTTGCGCCACCCCTGCGCGGCGATGTGCGGCTGCTTGATGCGCACGCGCCCCAGCGTGATGAACATGGCGAAGGCGAGGACGTACATCAATCCGTACCAGTGGATCGCCACCGGCCCCAGTTGCAGGGCGATCGGGTCGGGCATCGGGTGTATCAGCATAGGGTGTTCTTTCTTAATAATTCCAAAAAGCCGCGCAGCACCGGCGAGGCATTGTCGCGCCGCCAGGCCAGGCCGGTTTCCACCAGCGGCGTGGCGTCGCGCAGCGCCCGGTATTCTACCCCGGTCCGCATCAGGTTGGACACGGACTGCGGCACCAGCGCCATGCCCATGCCCGCCGACACCAGGCTGACGATGGTCTGCATCTGGATCGCCTGCTGGCCTATCTCCGGCGTGATGCCGGCGTCGCGGAACACCGACAGGATGGCGTCGTACAAGGCTGGCGAGATCGCGCGCGGGAAGACGATCAACGGTAGCGGCGGCAGGGAGGCCAATGCCAGCTTGCCTTGCTTCTTCAGCAGGCCGGCCGGCAGGGCCAGCACCAGAGGCTCGCTCAGCACCGGCAGGTAGTCCAGCTCCAGTTTGGCCTTGTCCGGCAGCGGTGGGATCAGCAGGCCGGCGTCGATACGGTTGTTGAGCAGGTCGTCCAGTTGCAGATCCGACGTGGCTTCCTGCAGCGTGATCTGCACTTGTGGATACGCGGCGCGGTAGGCGCGCAGGAAGGGCGGCAGCACGCTGTAGTCGGCCGAAGAGATGAAGGCCAGCGTCAGCCTGCCCACCTCGCCGGCGGCGGCGCGCTGCACCAGCTGCGGCAGTTCCTGCGATTGCGCCAGTATGCGGCGCGCTTCCGGCAGCAGCGCCAGGCCGGCGGGCGTCAGCGCCACGCCACGGCGGTTGCGCTCGAACAGCGAGGCGCCCAGCAGCTCTTCCAGCGCCTGTATCGTCTGCGACAGCGGTGGCTGCGTCATGTGCAGGCGCAGCGCCGCCTTGCCGAAGTGGAGTTCCTCGGCGACGGTGACGAAATAGCGCAGTTGCCGCAGTTCCAGGTTCATATTGTTTACTATTGAAATTTTTACCAGTGATATTTTATACGACTCACAGAGTCGAAAATACTATATTTGACACCGGGGCAGGGGAAAGGCAATCTGTCATGCTACGACAGCGGTCTTAAGCCCGCCTTTATCATTGGAGAAACATCATGCCGCAATACCGTTCCCGCACCACCACCCACGGCCGCAACATGGCCGGCGCCCGCGCCCTGTGGCGCGCGACCGGCATGAAGGACGGCGACTTCGACAAACCTATCGTCGCTGTGGTGAACTCGTTCACGCAGTTCGTGCCGGGCCACGTGCACCTGAAGGACCTGGGCCAGCTGGTGGCGCGCGAGATCGAGAAGGCCGGCGGCGTGGCCAAGGAATTCAACACCATCGCCGTCGATGACGGCATCGCCATGGGCCACGGCGGCATGCTGTACTCGCTGCCGTCGCGCGACCTGATCGCCGACTCGGTCGAGTACATGGTCAACGCCCACTGCGCCGATGCGATGGTCTGCATCTCCAACTGCGACAAGATCACGCCGGGCATGCTGATGGCCGCGATGCGCCTCAACATTCCGGTGGTGTTCATCTCCGGCGGCCCGATGGAGGCGGGCAAGGTGATCAAGGTGGTCGACGGCAAACAGAAGATCATCAAGCTCGATCTGGTCGACGCCATGATCAAGGCCGGCGACCAGTCGGTCAGCGATGCGGACGTCGCCGAGATCGAACGTTCGGCATGCCCTACCTGCGGTTCGTGCTCCGGCATGTTCACCGCGAACTCGATGAACTGCCTGACCGAGGCGTTGGGCCTGGCGCTGCCGGGCAACGGCACCATCGTCGCCACCCACTCCGACCGCGAGCAGCTGTTCCTGCGCGCCGGCCGTTTGATCGTCGAACTGGCCAAGCGCCACTACGAGCAGGATGACTACTCGGTGCTGCCGCGTTCCATCGCCAGCAAGGCTGCGTTTGAAAATGCGATGGCGCTGGATGTGTCGATGGGCGGTTCCACCAACACCGTGCTGCACTTGCTGGCCGCCGCGCACGAAGCGGAAGTGGACTTCGACATGAAGGACATCGACCGCATCTCGCGCAAGGTGCCATGCCTGTGCAAGGTCGCGCCGATGACCGACAAGTACCACATCGAAGACGTGCACCGCGCCGGCGGCATCGTGGCGATCCTGGGCGAACTGGCGCGCGCCGGTTTGCTCGATACCTCGCTGCCGACCATTCACGCGCCAACCTTGGGCGATGCGATCGAACGCAACGACATCAAGCGCAGCGACGATCCGGCCGTGCACCAGCTGTTCCGCGCCGCGCCTGGCGGCGTGCCGACGCAGACGGCGTTCTCGCAATCGGAACGCTACGACGCGCTGGACACCGACCGCAGCACCGGCTGCATCCGCGACAAGGCGCACGCCTATTCGCAGGACGGCGGCCTGGCTGTCTTGTACGGCAACCTGGCGCAGAACGGCTGCATCGTGAAGACGGCCGGCGTCGATGAAAGCATTTTGAAATTCAGCGGCAAGGCGCGCGTGTTCGAGAGCCAGGACGCTGCGGTTGAGGGCATCCTTGGCGATACCGTGCATGAAGGCGATGTGGTCATCATCCGCTACGAAGGTCCGAAGGGCGGCCCTGGCATGCAGGAGATGCTGTATCCGACTTCGTACATCAAGTCCAAGGGCCTGGGCAAAGCCTGCGCGCTGCTGACGGATGGCCGCTTCTCGGGCGGTTCGTCGGGACTGGTGATCGGTCATGCTTCGCCGGAAGCGGCGGAAGGCGGCGCGATCGGCCTGGTGGAAGAGGGCGACATGATCGATATCGATATCCCGAACCGCACCATCAACCTGCGCATCAGCGATGCGGACCTGGCGGCGCGTCGCGCGGCCATGGAAGCCAAGGGCGATGCGGCGTGGAAGCCGGTCAACCGCCAGCGCTACGTGTCGCAGGCGCTGCAAGCATACGCGGCGCTGACGACGTCGGCCGACCGTGGCGCGGTGCGCGATCTGTCGCAGATCAAGCGCTGACCCCTCACCCTGAGGCTGGGGTCTGACCCCGTACGGGGTCAGGGGAGGGCTGCGCCCGCATCTCGCAGTGCGAGATGCCCCCTTCGGCCGCAGTGCGGGGTGACTGCTATTTCTTGTCGAAATTCTGCTTCACGCGCGCCTTCCGGCGCTTTTCGTCTTCGTCGTGCGCCTTGCGCTTGTCCAGGCCCAGCATCGGCTCCAGGAACTCGAACCACACGAAGGCGAACACCATCAGCCCGATAATCCACCACCAGGACAGCAGGGCGAACTTCCACACTTCAAAATACCGCAGCCCGCACAGGGCCAAGATCACCAAGATGATAGGCATGATGTGTTCCTCCAGTTACGTCATCTTACAAAGAAAATGGCTTTACGGGCAGCAATATTCTATTATTGGTCAACGGGCATATGCGGTATGGCGTTTAATGTGCACTGGGAAAACACGGTAGAATTGTTGGCAGAATTGAGTAGCACTTACCTGGAGAAGACAATGAAACGTAATTTGATGATGGTTGGCATGGTGGTCGCATCGGCATTCGCGTCGCAAGCCGCGATGGCGGACGCGGGCATGGACCTGGCAAAAGCCAAGAACTGCCTGGCATGCCACGCCGTGAGCACCAAGCTGGTCGGCCCTGCCTACAAGGATGTCGCCGCCAAGTACGCCGGCCAGAAAGACGCTGAAGCCAAGCTGGTCACCAAAGTGATGAAGGGCGGTTCCGGCGCCTGGGGCGCGATCCCGATGCCAGCCAATCCGCAAGTGACCGATGCTGAAGCGAAAACCCTGGTGAAATGGGTGCTGGCGCAGAAGTAATCAGCGCCGCAGTAGAATCAAAAAAAGCCCCGTCTGCACTGAGCGCGATCTTGAGCGCGTTCAGGCCGACGGGGCTTTTTTATTAAACTTACTTGATGACCGAAGTAATGGTCTTGGTGCCGTTGTTGTAGTTGTACATGGTCAGCGAACCATCCTTGATGTCGCCCTTGGCATCGAACTCGATCAGGCCGGTCACGCCCTGATACTTGATCTTTTGCAGGAACGGCAGGTACTTGGCAGGCTCAGCAGAGTTTGCGGCCTGCATCGCGGCAGCCATCGTCATGACCGAGTCGTACACGTATGGCGCGTACAGTTGCACGTCCATGTTGTACTTCTTCTTGTAGCGCGCATGGAAGTCGTCCATGTTCTTTTGCAGCTCAGGCGGCACACCGCCGGCTTCGGCGCAGGTGACGACCTTGACCGCGTCGGCGCCGGCCAGCTTAGGCAGCGATTCGGTGCACAGGCCGTCGCCGCCCATGTACTTGGCCTGGATGCCCAGCGCCTTCATCTGGCGCAGCAGCGGGCCGCCTACCGAGTCCATGCCGCCGAAGAAGATCAGGTCGGGATTCTTGCCCTTGATGGTGGTCAGGATGGCGTTGAAGTCGGTGGCCTTGTCGGTGGTGAATTCCTTGCCGACGATTTGCACACCCGGCAGCGCTTTCTTGGCGCCCTTGATGAACTCTTCCGCCACGCCCTGGCCGTAGGCGGTGCGGTCGTCGATGACGGCGATCTTCTTCACGCCCATCTTGTTGACTGCATAGCCGCCCAGCGTGCCGCCCAGCTTGGCGTCATTGGCGACCACGCGGAACACCGAGTTGAAGCCTTGCTGCGTATATTTGGTCTGGGTGGTGGCTGGCGAAATTTCCGGGATGCCGGCGTCGAAGTAAATCTTCGAAGCGGGGATGGTGGTGCCGGAGTTCAGGTGGCCGATCACGCCGTTGACTTTGGCGTCGACCAGCTTCTGCGCGACCGCCGTGCCCTGTTTCGGATCGCCGCCGTCGTCTTCCAGCACGAGGACGAACTTGACCGGCTTGCCGCCGATCTTGATGCCTTTGGCGTTCAATTCTTCGACGGCCATCTTGGCGCCGTTTTCATTGTCCTTGCCCAGGTGCGCGGACGGACCGGAGACCGGCGCGACGTGGCCGATCTTGATCACTTCTTGCGCGCCGGCGCTGCCAGCAAAAGCCAGTGCGATGGCGAGTGGAATGAATTTGGTCTTGAACTGCATATGCATTCTCCAGTGGTTGAATAAGCGACGGTGTCTCATGAACGCCGCAGAATTTTTTCTGCAAGGCCAAAAGGTACAACAAATTATTCTTTACGCAAAGGGAGATTCGCTGGGTTTCGCACTTTTAAATGGCGCTTCCAGGTTTTGAGACGGCGTAGTGTCCGCATTTCCCGGTTTTGAGGCGGCCCTGCGCTGGAAGAGTGCGGTCCACGCACCAAGCGGGCGCGGACCGGGGAGGGGGATTGTTACTTTTTGGCCTGCAAGTGCGTCAGCTCTTGCGAAACGGCGCGGGCGACGATTTTCTCGATGGTGTCGTGCAGGCCGATGCGGATTTCGTTGGTCAGGCCGTGCAGGGCGTGGGTCAGGACTTCGGCCATGCAGTCCTTGATGCGCTGCTCCAGCACGAAATCGACGCGCGATTGCAGCTGGTGCATGATGCGTTCGGACAGGCGATGCTCCATCATCGCCCATTCGGCATCGCTCCAGTTGTCGATGGCGTCGGCTTCCAGCTCGGCCGCCATTTCGGCGCGCTTGGACAAGGTGGAGCGGGTACCGGAAGCGGCCTCGCCGGGCAGCAGTTCATCGCCCAGCGGCTCGGCCTTCAGGACTTCCGTCAATACAGGGATACTGGCGTCAAACGATTGGGCTTGGCTCATGATTTTCCTGTGACAAAGTGGGTAAGTGGATAGTCTTGCTGCTTGTATGCGACATAGCGCTTGCGGCCTGCGGCCGCGTCATCCTCATCGGAGGAAATTACTTCGATCATGCGCTCGAATTGCGCGACCCCGGAAGGCTCGCGGCGCGACAAATTTACCAATAATTCTTTGTGTGGTAATTCTGCCTCATCGTTGTCCGTGAGAATGATTGGCGTGTGCGCGGCGAGGGCGTCGCCAGCGAGCACATGGGGCAGGAAGTCGGTGGCGGAAAATGTCCACATCGCCGCGTTAAGTTCTGCCAGTTGCGCCTCATCGTCTGCCATTAGCACCACGCGTTTGTTCGCCCCCCAGGCCTTGCGCACGAGGCGGCAGGCGTAGGCGACTTTGTCCGGCACGTTGGTGTGGAAATCGATGCGTGTCATAGCTGTTTTGATCTGTTCTGTAGAGGGGAAGTGCATGCAGCGAGGTGCTGCCTGATTCCAGTTTATTCGAAAATTATTTTTGGCGCTGGCACCGATGTTGCTACCGAACGCTAATTCTAGAACTGGAAGCCGGGCGGCGCATTGACCGGTGGCAGAGGCTTGGCCAGCTCCTCGACGGGGCGCGCCGCTTCGACTGGCGGCGCTGGCGGCGGCGCGGCGGAAACCGGCGCCGGATATTGATAATTCGGTGGCAAGCGTTTTTCCAGCGGATAGCCGGCGTCGCTCAACAACACGTCCCAGCTGTTTTGCTCGAAGCCGGTCAGCTTGCTGCGGCCGACCAGCAACAATGGCAGTTGGCCGTTGCCGCCTGCCTTCTTCAGTGCGAACTGGTCGTCCACCGAAGTAATGGTTTTTTCATTGAAAGGAATGCCGCGCGCCATCAACATGGCGCGGGCGTTGTCGCAACCATCGCACTGGGCCGTGGTGTACAGCGTGACCGGGCGATTGCGCACGGCGTCGGCCAGTTCCTGCGGCAACTCCACCGAAGCTCCACCGGTGGAAAACGATTTCACTTCGACTTTTGTTTTGGTCGGCGCCGACGGCGGTGGCGGCTGGTCGCTGTAGTGGGTCACGCCCTTGTCGTCGACCCATTTGTACACCTGGGCGCTGGCCGTGCCGAGGCACAGCAGCGCGGTGGCGAAGACGGCCAGCCGCTTCATGATCAGGCCGCCATGCCGCTGTGACGCAGCAGCGCGTCGATGCTGGGCTCGCGGCCACGGAAGGCCGTGAACGATTCCAGCGCAGGCCGCGAGCCGCCTACCGACAGGATCTCCTGCAGATAGCGCTTGCCGGTTTCGGTGGTGGCTTCCGGGCCCAGCGCCTTGGCTTCTTCGAACGCGGCGTAGGCGTCGGCCGACAGCACCTCGGCCCACTTGTAGCTGTAGTAGCCCGCCGCGTAGCCGCCGGAGAAAATGTGGCCGAAGGAGTTCTGGAAGCGATTGAACGCCGGCGGAATGATCAGCGCGAATTTGGCGCGCACTTCGTCGATCAACTGCTGCACGGTCTTGCCGGTGCTGGCGTCGTAGTCGTAGTGCAGGTGCATGTCCAGCAGCGAGAATTCCACCTGGCGCAAGGTCTGCAGGCCGGACTGGAAATTCTTCGCGGCCAGCATCTTGTCGTACAGCGCGCGCGGCAGCGCTTCGCCGGTGCTCACGTGTGAGGTCATGTGTTCCAGCACTTCCCATTCCCAGCAGAAGTTCTCCATGAATTGCGACGGCAGTTCCACCGCATCCCACTCGACGCCGGAGATGCCGGATACGCCCAGCTCGTCCACCTGCGTCAGCATGTGGTGCAGGCCGTGGCCGAATTCGTGGAACAGCGTGATCACTTCATCGTGCGTGAACAGCGACGGCTGTGCAACGCCGTCCACCACCGCAGGCTCGGTGAAGTTGCAGGTCAGGTAGGCGACCGGGGTTTGGACTTTCTCTTCCTCGGCACGGCGGCCGCGGGCGTCGTCCATCCAGGCGCCGCCGCTCTTGCCGGCGCGCGCGTACAGGTCGAGGTAGAACTGGCCGATCAGCTTGCCGTTGCGCTCGATGCGGAAGAAGCGCACGTCCTTGTGCCAGACCGGCGCGTCGTCCGGCTTGATCTCGACGGTGAACAGGTTCTGGATCAGGCGGAACAGGCCGTCGACCACTTTGTGCTCAGGGAAGTACTGCTTCACTTCCTGCGCCGAGAAGGCGTAGCGGCGCTCCTGCAGTTTTTCGGAGGCGTATGGAATGTCCCAGGCCTTCAGTTCGGCTATGCCCAGTTCTTCCTGTGCGAATTTTTTCAGTTCGGCCAGGTCCTGCTCGGCGAACGGGCGCGCGCGCTTGGCCAGGTCTTCCAGGAAGGCGATCACCTGGTCGGGCGATTGCGCCATCTTCGGCACCAGCGATACCTCGGCGAAGTTCTTGTAGCCCAGCAGCTTGGCTTCCTCGTCGCGCAGCTTCAGCAGCGTGACGATGTTTTGCGTGTTGTCCCACTCTTCCTTCTTGCTGAACACATCGCCCTGCTCGGAAGCCTTGGTGGCGTTGGCGCGGTAGATGGTTTCGCGCAGCTCGCGCTTGTCGGCGAATTGCAGGATGGGGAAGTAGGACGGGAAGTGCAGCGAGAATTCGTAGCCCTGCTTGTTTTCCTTTTCGGCGGCGGCGCGCGCGGCGGCTTTCACATCGGCGGGCAGGCCGGCCAGGTCGGCTTCGTCGGTTACCAGCAGCTTGTAGTCGTTGGTGGCGTCGAGCACGTTTTCGGAGAAGCGGGTCGAGACCGACGCGTGTTCTTCCTGGATGTCGGCAAAGCGTTCTTTTTTATCGGCGGGCAGTTCTGCGCCGCCCATGCGGAAATCGCGGATCGCGTTGTCGATGATGCGCTTGCGGGCCGGCGACAGGCTGTCGAAACCGGCCGATGCGCGCAGCGCCTTGTACTTGCCGAACAGCTCCTCGTTCTGGGCCAGCGCGGTCCAGAACTCGGTCACTTTCGGCTGGTTGTCGTTGTAGGTGGCGCGCAACTCGGGCGTATCGACCACATTGTTCAGATGGCTGACGATGCCCCATGCGCGGCCCAGCAGCTCGGTGGCGTTTTCCAGCGGGGTGACGAAGTTATCCCACGTCACCTGCTCGGACGGCGCTTCCAGTTGCTCGACCACGGCGCGGCTCTTGACCAGCAGCTCGTCGATGGCCGGGGTGACGTGCTCGGGCTTGATCGCATCGAAACGCGGCAGGCCGGAAAAGTCGAGAAGCGGGTTATCTGTAGTCATATCAGTTCCAATAATGGTTACGTACGCTCGCGGGAATCGTTCACCCCGCACGGCGGCGACAGGGGTCTGACCCCATGCGGGGTCAGACCCCGACTTGTCGGGTTAAGTACGCTCGGCCGCTTCGACGGTGTTCATCAGCAGCATGGTGATGGTCATCGGGCCCACGCCGCCTGGTACCGGCGTGATGTGCGATGCCACTTCCTTGATGCCGGCGAAATCGACGTCGCCGCACAGCTTGCCCGCTTCGTCACGGTTGATGCCGACGTCGATCACGATCGCGCCCGGCTTCACCATATCAGCGGTCAGAGTATTGCGGCGGCCGGTTGCGGCCACAACGACGTCGGCCTGGCGGGTGTACAGGCCCAGGTCCGGCGTCGCACTATGACAGATGGTGACGGTGGCGTTGGCTTGCAAGAGCAGCAGCGCCATCGGCTTGCCGACGGTGTTGCTGCGGCCGATGACGACCGCGTGCTTGCCGCGCAGGTCGACGCCGGTGCTTTCGATCAGCTTCATGCAGCCGTACGGCGTGCACGGACGGAAACCGTCCAGGCCGGCCATCAGCTCGCCGGCGCTCAGCACCGAGTAACCGTCCACGTCCTTCTTGGTGGAGATCGCTTCGATGACCTTGTGCGGGTCGATGTGCTTAGGCAGCGGCATTTGCACCAGGATGCCGTGGATGGCCGGATCGGCGTTCAGCGCGGCGATACGCTCCAGCAGCGCGGCTTCGCTCAGGTCGGCAGGGTACTGGTCCTTCAACGAATAGAAACCGGCGTCCTCGCAAGCCTTGACCTTGTTGCGCACGTACACGTGGCTGGCCGGGTCGTCGCCGACGATGATCACGGCCAAGCCGGGCTGTTTGCCTTGGGCGGTGAGGGCGGCAGCACGTGCAGCAATTTCCGCGCGCAGTTTTTGGGAGAGGGCGATTCCGTCGATCAGTTGAGCAGGCATGATTTAACCAGGTTGGAGAGGAAAGCAGGATTATAAAGCCGCAGCGCGCCCCGCGCCTCGTTTACGGTCGTTTTGTGATGCTGCGGCGCACAAGATTCTCATGGGGTGATTTCACAATACGAAATGACGTATCGTAATTTGAAAAAGCGGAAAAGTGCTGTTAGAATCGCACACGGCATTGAAGTATTGGTAAATAATCAGCGTTAGTTCAGCACTCAAACTCAGGAGACTTAATACATGTCAGCTCAACTTGACCAGGTAACGGCAAACACCGACCCTGATTCGCAAGAAACCAAAGAATGGTTGGACGCACTGGCTGCAGTGCTGGAACAAGAGGGCCCTGAACGTGCTCACTACCTGATGGAACGCCTGATCGACCTGGCCCGCCAAAGCGGCTCGGACATCCCGTTCTCCGCCAATACCGCTTACGTCAACACCATCCCCGCCCATCTCGAAACCCATTGCCCAGGCAACCTGGAATACGAAGAGAAGCTGCGCTCGTGGATGCGCTGGAACGCCATGGCGATGGTCGTCAAGGCCAACCGCGTCGACGGCGACCTCGGTGGCCACCTGTCCTCGTTCGCCTCGCTGGCCAACATGCTGGGCATCGGCTTCAACCACTTCTGGAAAGCGCCGAGCGAAAACCACGGCGGCGACCTGCTGTACATCCAGGGCCACTCCTCGCCGGGCGTGTACGCCCGCGCCTTCCTCGAAGGCCGCCTGAGCGAAGAGCAGCTGACCCATTACCGTCGCGAAGTCGACGGCAAGGGCCTGTCCTCGTATCCGCACCCGAAACTGATGCCGAACTTCTGGCAGTTCCCGACCGTGTCGATGGGCCTGGGCCCGTTGATGGCGATCTACCAGGCACGCTTCCTGAAGTACCTGCACGCGCGCTCGATCGCCGACACCACCGACCGTAAAGTCTGGGCATTCTGCGGCGACGGCGAGATGGACGAACCGGAATCGCTGGGCGCCATCGGCATGGCTGCGCGCGAGAACCTGGACAACCTGGTCATCGTCGTCAACTGCAACCTGCAACGCCTGGACGGTCCGGTGCGCGGCAACGGCAAGATCATTCAAGAGCTGGAAGCGGACTTCCGCGGCGCCGGCTGGAACGTCGTCAAAGTCATCTGGGGCCCGGGTTGGGACGCGCTGCTGAAGCAGGACAAAGACGGCATCCTGCGCAAAGTGATGATGGAAACCATCGACGGCGAATATCAGAACTACAAGGCAAAAGACGGCGCCTACGTGCGCAAGCACTTCTTCGGCAAGCACCCTAAGCTGCTGGAGATGGTCGCCAACATGACCGACGACGACATCTGGCGCCTGACCCGCGGCGGCCATGATCCGCACAAGATCTACGCCGCCTTCAAGGTCGCACAGGAACACAAAGGCCAACCGACCGTCCTGCTGGTGAAAACCATCAAGGGCTTCGGCATGGGCAAGCACGGCGAAGCGCGCAACACCGCGCACAACACCAAGAAGCTGACCGACGAAGCCGTGCGCGAAATGCGCGACCGCTACTCGATCCCTATTCCGGACGACCAGCTGGCCGACATCCCGTTCTACAAGCCTGCCGACGACGCGCCGGAAATCAAGTACCTGCACGAGCGCCGCGCCGCGCTGGGCGGCTACCTGCCGGCCCGCCGCATGAAAGCAGACGAGAAGCTGGTTGTGCCGCCACTGAGCGCCTTCCAGAACGTGCTGGATGCGACCGCCGAAGGCCGCGAAGTATCGAGCACCCAGACCTTCGTCCGTATCCTGACCACGCTGCTGAAAGATCCTAGCCTGGGCCAGCGTATCGTGCCGGTGCTGGTCGACGAGTCGCGTACCTTCGGTATGGAAGGCCTGTTCCGCCAGGTTGGTATCTTCAACCAGCAGGGCCAGTTGTATGAGCCGGTCGATAAAGACCAGGTCATGTACTACCGCGAAGACAAGGCCGGCCAGATCCTGCAAGAGGGTATCAACGAAGCCGGTGGTATGAGCTCGTGGATCGCCGCAGCGACCTCGTACTCGACCAACAACCGCGTGATGATCCCGTTCTACACGTACTACTCGATGTTCGGCATGCAGCGTATCGGCGACCTGGTATGGGCCGCCGCCGACATGCGCGCCCGTGGCTTCCTGATGGGCGGCACCGCCGGCCGCACGACGCTGAACGGCGAAGGCCTGCAGCACGAAGACGGCCATAGCCACCTGTTCGCAGCGGCTGTACCGAACTGCATGCCTTACGATCCGACCTTCGGCCACGAAATCGCCGTGATCGTTCAGGATGGCCTGCGCCGCATGGTGGAAAATCAGGAAGATGTGTTCTACTACATCACCATCATGAACGAGAACTACCCGCACCCAGGCATCAAGCCTGGCCAGGAAGAGGGCATCCTGAAGGGCATGTACCTGCTGCAGAAAGGCGACGAGAAAGCCAAGCAGCGCGTGCAGCTGATCGGTTCCGGCACCATCCTGCGCGAATCGATCTTCGCGGCCGAACTGCTGAAGAACGACTGGAACATCGCCGCCGACGTGTGGTCCGCTCCGTCGCTGACGCTGGTGGCCCGCGACGGCCAGGACGCAGAGCGCTGGAATCTGGTCAACCCGACCAAGGAACAACGCGTGCCGTACGTGGCGCAGCTGCTGAAGGATACCAGCGGCCCTATCGTCGCGACGACCGATTACATGCGTGCGTTTGCTGAGCAGATCCGCGCCTTCATTCCTAAAGACCGCACCTACCGCGTGCTGGGCACCGATGGTTTCGGCCGTTCGGACACCCGCGCCGCGCTGCGTGAATTCTTCGAAGTGAACCGTTACTACATCACGGTCGCTGCGCTGAAATCGCTGGCGGAAGAAGGCAAGATCGACGCGAAGGTGGTGGAGCAGGCAGTCGTCAAGTACGGCCTGAACGCCAACAAGCCAAATCCGGTGACCCAATAATCCGCTAAGAGAAAAGAAACGGAGCAAACGCTATGAGCATTGTGGAAGTTAAAGTCCCGGATATCGGCGATTTCAAGGAAGTTGAAATCATCGAGCTGATGATCAAAGTAGGCGATACGATTAAAGTAGACCAGTCGCTGATTACCGTTGAATCGGATAAGGCCAGCATGGAGATTCCTTCGTCCGCCGCTGGCGTGGTCAAGGAAATCAAGGTAAAGGTCGGCGACAAGGTGGCGATGGGTTCCTTGCTGCTGTTGCTGGAAGCTGATGGCGCTGGCGCCGCAGCTCCTGCTGCCGCTGCCGCACCTGCGCCAGCCGCTGCGGCTCCAGCACCGGCGCCTGCCGCTGCCGCTGCCGCCGCACCTGCACCGGCTCCCGCAGCTTCGGCCGGTCCGGTCGAAGTCAAGGTGCCGGACATCGGCGACTTCAAGGAAGTTGAAGTCATCGAAGTGATGGTCAAGGTTGGCGACACGATCAAGGTCGATCAGTCGCTGCTGACCGTTGAATCGGACAAGGCCAGCATGGAAATCCCTTCGTCGCACGCTGGTGTGGTGAAGGAAGTGAAGATCAAGGTTGGCGACAAGGTTGCCATGGGTACCGTCGTGCTGGTGGTGGAAGCTACGGGCGGCGCTGCTGCTGCTGCTGCTGCTGCTGCACCTGCTGCCGCTGCCGCACCTGCTACCGCTCCAGCCGCCGCTGCGCCTTCGCCGGCACCTGCTGCTCCTGCCGCCGTTGCGGCCGCGTCGCAAGGCTCGGTCCAAACAGGCAAGCTGGCGCACGCATCGCCGTCGATCCGCAAGTTCGCCCGCGAACTGGGTGTGGATCTCGGCAAAGTGCCGGGCTCCGGTCCTAAAGGCCGCATCACCCAGCTGGACGTGCAGAACTACGTCAAGGGCGTGATGGCTGGCACCACCGCCGCACCTGCCGGCGCTTCGGCTCCAGCCGGCGGCAACGGCGGCATGAGCGTGCTGCCATGGCCGGTGATCGACTTCAGCAAATTCGGTCCGACCGAATTGCTGCCGCTGTCGCGCATCAAGAAAATCAGCGGTCCTAACCTGCACCGCAACTGGGTCATGATCCCGCACGTCACGCAGTTCGACGATGCCGATATCACCGACCTGGAAGCGTTCCGCGTCGAGACCAACAACGCCAACGCCAAGAACAAGGACGCGGCCAAGTTGACCATGCTGGCCTTCGTCATCAAGGCATCGGTCGCAGCGCTGAAGAAATTCCCGGCGTTTAACGCGTCGCTGGATGAGAAGGGTGAAAACCTGATCCTCAAGCAGTACTACAACATCGGCTTCGCGGCCGATACGCCGAACGGCCTGGTGGTACCTGTGATCAAAGGCGCGGACCAGAAATCGGTCTCGCAGATCGCCCGCGAAATGACCGAGTTGTCGCTGCAAGCGCGCGAAGGCAAGCTGAAACCGACCGACATGCAAGGCGCCAGCTTCACCATCTCGTCGCTGGGCGGCATCGGCGGCACGCACTTCACGCCTATCGTCAACGCGCCGGAAGTGGCGATCCTTGGCCTTTCCAAGGCATCGATCAAGCCGGTGTGGGACGGCAAGGCATTCCAGCCTCGCCTGATGATGGGTACCTCGCTGTCCTACGACCACCGCGTGGTCGACGGCGCGATGGGTGCTCGCTTCTCCGTGTACCTGAGCGAAGTGCTCGGCGACATGCGCAAAATTCTGCTGTAAGGAGCGACTATGAGCACAGAAGTGAAAGTGCCGAACATCGGCGACTTCGCAGAAGTTGAAGTGATCGAGGTGATGGTCAAGGTTGGCGATACGATCAAGGCCGACCAGTCGCTGATCACCGTTGAATCGGACAAGGCCAGCATGGAGGTTCCATCCTCGCACGCTGGCGTGGTCAAGGAAATCAAGGTCAAGGTTGGCGACAAGGTCAAGGAAGGCTCGTTGATGCTGGTGGTTGAAGAAGCCGCCGGTTCCGCAGCTGCCGCTCCGGTCGCCGCGCCGGCGCCTGCTGGCGCAGCAGCTCCGGCTCCGGCCGCAGCACCTGCTGCGCCAGCCGCGCCGATCGCCGCACCAGCCGGTGGCAGCTATGCCGGCCAGGTCGACATCGACTGCGACATGATGGTGCTGGGCGGCGGTCCTGGCGGTTACTCCGCCGCGTTCCGCGCCGCGGACCTGGGCCTGAACACCGTGATCGTCGAGCGTTACGAAACGCTGGGCGGCGTGTGCCTGAACGTTGGTTGCATTCCGTCGAAAGCGCTGCTGCACGTGGCATCCGTGATCGACGAAACCTCGCACATGTCCAACACCGGCGTCACCTTCGCCAAGCCGACCATCGACATCGACCAGGTACGCAAGTACAAGGAAGGCGTCATCAAGAACATGACCGGCGGCCTGGCCGGCATGGCCAAGGCACGCAAGACGCAAGTCGTCACCGGTGTCGGCCAGTTCCTGAGCGCGAACCACATCGAAGTCACGGCCGGCGACGGCACCAAGAAAGTGGTGCAGTTCAAGCAGGCCATCATCGCTGCCGGTTCGGCCGTGGTGAAGCTGCCGTTCGTGCCTGAAGATCCACGCATCGTCGATTCGACCGGCGCGCTGGAACTGCGCCAGATCCCGAAACGCATGCTGGTTATCGGCGGCGGCATTATCGGCCTGGAAATGGCCACCGTGTACTCGACCTTCGGCGCGCGCATCGACGTGGTCGAAATGATGGACGGCTTGATGCAGGGCGCCGACCGCGATGCGGTCAAGGTCTGGCAGAAGTTCAACGAGAAGCGCTTCGACAACATCATGACCAAGACCAAGACGGTCGGCGTTGAAGCGCTGCCGGAAGGGATCAAAGTCACCTTCGAAGCGGCGGAAGCCGGCGCCACCGCGCCAGCGCCGCAGGTCTACGATCTGGTGCTGGTCGCAGTGGGCCGCAGCCCGAACGGCAAGAAGATCGCCGCCGACAAGGCTGGCGTGATCGTGTCCGATCGCGGCTTCATCCCGGTCGATAGCCAGATGCGCACCAACGTGCCGAACATCTTCGCCATCGGCGATCTGGTGGGCCAGCCTATGCTGGCGCACAAGGCGGTGCACGAAGGCCACGTGGCGGCGGAAGCTGCAGCGGGCCAGAAGTCGCACTTCGATGTGAAGGTGATTCCGTCGGTGGCCTACACCGATCCTGAAGTGGCATGGGCCGGCATCACCGAAGACGAAGCGAAAGCCAAGGGCATCAAGGTCGAGAAGGGCCACTTCCCTTGGGCAGCCAGTGGTCGCGCCGTGGCCAATGGCCGCGCCGAAGGCTTCACCAAGCTGCTGTTCGACGCTGAAACGCACCGCATCATCGGCGGCACCATCGTCGGCACGCACGCCGGCGACATGATTGGCGAGATCGCGCTGGCGATCGAGATGGGTTGCGACGGCACCGACATCGGCAAGACGATCCACCCGCACCCGACCTTGGGCGAGTCGATCGGCATGGCCGCCGAAGTGTACGAAGGCGTCTGCACCGACCTGCCTCCGCCACGCAAGCGCTAAGCAACGTAGCATCACAAAACCGGGACTTGTTCCCGGTTTTTTTATAGGCTTTCAAGATGTCTTCAATACTGTCGTTCATTCCGCTGCTGCTGTCGATCGCGCTGTACACCAGCCTCGTCAAGCTCGCGGCCTTCCTGTACAAGCGTGCGCTCTTGAGTTGGCGCGACGCCTGCATCTTCAGCCTGATTCTGTTGATGGTGCTGGGCGCCGGCACGCTGCTGAATCGCTTGTCGGGCAACGCAATTCCGCTGCTGGTATCGATTGCCGCCGGCATGGTGATCCAGGTTGGCATCGGCGCGTGGTACCTGGCGCCGCGTGCGCGCACGGCCGACGGCGAGCCGTTGGCGGCCAAGGGCGCCGCCATGCTGGCGCTGATCGCTTATGGATTGATCGCCGCTCTGGGCCTGCTGGCCGCCTTGGCGATGGGTGCGTTGGTCGGCTAAAGTCTCCCGAAGCTCGCGACAAGTTTCTACTTAGGGGTGCTAGACTTATGACGTCGCCTTGGCAGGTCTGAGGCTCGCCGCATGACGGAGAGTGATATGGCATCGATACGCAAGGAAATCGACATTGGCGTCCCGCCGGAGCAGCTGTGGAATGCGCTGCGCGACGTGGGCGCGTTGCATACTCGGCTGGTGAAGGGCTTCGTCACCGATTGCAAATTGGAGCCGGACGGCGCGGCGCGCATGGTGACCTTTGCCAACGGCATGACGGTGCGGGAAGTGATCGTCACCGTCAGCGATGAAGACCACCGCGTGGTCTGGTCGGCAGCGGGTGGACGGCTGATCCATCACAACGCCTCCGCGCAGGTCTTCGGCGAAGGTGCGCACGGCAGCCGGCTGGTGTGGATCGCCGACCTGCTGCCCGACAGCATGGCACCCGCCATCGCTACCATGATAGAGCAGGGGCTGGATGCGATGAAGCGCACCGTCGAGGCACGCTGATGGGTGGGGCAGTGGCGCCGCCGGGTTTGATCTTTAGCGTGTGAGGCGGTACAGTAGGATCGCGGTGCGGATGGTGGCCCGTTCGATGGAGGCGATTTCCAGGTCCTCGTCCGGAGAGTGGCTGCCGTTGCCGGTGGCGCCCAGGCCGTCCAGACTGTCGAGTAGCGGGGCGACGAACTGCACGTCGCCGGCGCCGCGCTGGCCCGGCGGCAGGGCGGGGATCTCGCCGAGACCGGCGTCGCTGCTGGCTTGCGAATAGGTCTTCAGCACGGCCAGGTTGCCGGCGGTCGGCGACATCGGTGGATACGATTCATGGAAGCTGATGCTGGCGCTGGTGCCCGGCAGGTTCTGCGCGACGATGGCCTTCATCTTCGCGTGCGCGCGGTCGCGCTGTTCGTAGGTCAGGTAGCGCAGGTCGCCATGCACGGTGGCGGTGCGCGCGATCACGTTACCCTTGCCGGCGGCCTGGCCTTTCGAGCCGATGGCGTCGAGGCTGACATCGGTGCCGCCCAAGATCAAACCGGGGCTGAAGGTCAGGTCAGGCTCGATCACCTGCTGGCGGAAGCCGTCGACGATGCGCGCCGCTTCGTACACCGCGCCATAGCCGGCGCTCTCGGTGAAGATGCCGCTGGAGTGGCCTTGTTTGCCTTTCACTTCCAGATCCCACGACGACGAGGCGCGGCGGCCGATGGTGCCGGTGTCCTTGCCGCTCTTGTCGCGCACAGTGGCTTCGAAGGCCAGTGCGATGTCGCTGCGCTTGGCTGCGGCGACCATGTCGGAGCGCGAGATCTCGACCGGGTCGCCGGCGTTCTCCTCGTCGCCGCTGAACATGACGGTGATGGTGGTGTTATCGAGCGCACCCACGCGCTGCAAGGCGCGCAGCGCTTCAATGATGATCACGTCGCCGCCCTTCATGTCGTTGACGCCCTGGCCGCGCACGCGGGCGCCATCGCGCTTCCACAGCTGCACCGGGCTGTCCTTTTCAAACACGGTATCCAGATGGCCGATCAGCAGCAGGCGCTTGCCCTGCTTGCCCTCGCGCGTGGCGAGCAGGTGGCCGGCGCGCTTGACGGCGGGCGGCATGTCGATCCAGCGGGTGGTGAAGCCCAGCTGGTCGAACTGCTCGCGAAACACTTTGCCGACTTCGCGCACACCCTCGTGGTTCATGGTGCCGCTGTTGATGTTCACCGAGCGCTCCAGCAGCTGCAAGCCTTGCTCCGAATGCGCCTTGACCTCGGCGACGATCTTCTGCTCGACCGGCGACAGCGTTGCTGCGCCTGCGCTACTCATTGCCAACACCAGTGCTGCGAACGCGAACGGTTTCAATGCCATGTGGACTCCGGGGTGATCAATCAAGCTTGCGCCGACGCTGGCAGTCCGAAGATGCGGTCGAAGGCCAGGCTAAAGAGAAAGGTATAAAACATAAAGAATAACACCAGCCCCAAGTCCAGCACAAAGGCTTCCCACAGCGAGATGCCCAGCCACCAGGCGAACAGCGGCACCAGGATCACTATCAGGCCGCCTTCGAAGCCCAGCGCGTGCGCGGCGCGGCGCATCCAGCTGCGGCCTCGCACCGCCTGACGCGCTTCCCAAGCTTCGAACATGCCGTTGTAGACGAAGTTCCACACCACCGCGACCAGCGACGAGGCCACGGCGGCGACGCTGGCATGGCCGGCGTCATGCCCCATCAGCAGCACCAGCACGCTGCTGGTCAAACCCACGGCGATCAATTCAAACAGCGATACGTAGACGACTTTGCGTTTCAATCCTTGCATGATGCTTCCTCCTAAATACGAGGTGACCATGTTAATAGCAAATTTCTGATTGAAAAAGTCGACAGCTATCAGTTTTTCTGACAGCATGGGGTCATGGCCTTCTCCAGCGATAACATCGCCATCTTTCTCGCCGTGCTAGATCACGGTTCTTTTTCCGCAGCGGCGCGGGCGCTTGGGCGGGTGCCGTCGGCCATCAGCATGGCGATCGCCAACCTGGAGGCGGAACTCGATTTGCAGCTGTTTGATCGCACCTCGCGCGAGGTGCGGCCCACCGAGTCTGCGCGCGCGTTGGAGGCGGAAGCGCGGCAGATGGCCGGCCAGCTGCGCCGCCTGCAGGCGCACGCGCTGTCGCTGCATCAGGGACTGGAGCGGCGCTTGACGCTGGCCATCGCTCCGGAACTGCTGTCTGCGCCGTGGAGCGATCCGCTGGCGCGGCTGGCCGAGGAGTTCCCGTCGCTGGAGGTGGATGTGCTGTCGGCGCCGCAGAACGACGCGCTGCGCATGCTGCACGACGGTTCCGCGCAACTGGCGCTGATCTACGAGCGGCCGCAGATCGACCAGCGCGAGAGCTTCCAGGAGCTGGGCAGCGAGGTGCTGGTGGCGGTGATCTCGCCGCGGCATCCGCAGGCGCGCGAGCGCAACGGCCAGTTCCGGCTGGAAGACCTGATCGACATGCGCCAGATCGCCATCGTCAGCCGCGATGCGCGCATCGAGGACGAGCGCGTGCTCATCTCGCGCAAACTGTGGCGCACCGACAGCCATCTGGCGACACTGAGCCTGGTGCGCGCCGGCGTCGGCTGGGCCTATCTGCCGCACCGGCTGGCGGCGCCGCTGCTGGACGCGGGCGAGCTGCTGGGCATAGGCTTCGCGCACATGAGCAACCAGGTGCGCCTGTGGGTGGATGTGGTGTGGCTCAACGACCGTCCGCTGGGCCTGGGCGCGCAGCGCCTGATCGCGCTGATGAAGGACATCGCCGGTCTGGAGGCGCGGCCGGTGGAGCCCTAGTGCCGACTTAATGCAGCCTTAATCCGCCCGCCGCACAGTAATGGAAGCTGTTATATTCGCTGTGCAGATTTTTTCATAAAGGATAACCATGCTTCGCCTGAAACTCGCTGTCGCCGCCGCCGCTTTGCTGGCCGGTTCCGCCTTCGCCTCGCCCACCGCGCCGAAGAACGGCGCCGAGTACACCACCCTGAAAACGCCGCAGCCGGTTCTGGCCGAGGGCAAGAAGGTCGAAGTGATCGAGTTCTTCATGTACCACTGCCCGGCGTGCTACGCGCTGGAGCCGGCCATGCTGGCGTGGGTGAAGAAGCAGGGCGACAGCATCACGTTCCGCCGCATCCACCTGCCGCTGACCGGCGAGAACGATCCGGAAGCGCATATGTTCCTGACGCTGGAGGCGATGAAGCTGGAAGAGTCGCTGCACGCCAAGTTGCTGACCACCTGGCACGTCGAGCGCCGCCGCCTGAAGAGCGATGCGGACAATGTAGATTGGGCGGTCAAGAACGGCGTCGACAAGGATAAATACCTGGCCATGTACAACTCGTTCTCGGTCATCACCAAGCTGAAAAGCGCCGGCCGCGTGGCCAGCACGTATGAAGTCACCAGCACGCCGACGCTGATCGTCAACGGCCGCTACCTGACCAATCCATCGATGGTGGATGCCAGCAACCCAGGAAGCATTCCGCGTCCGCAGCTGGACCAGGCCACCTTGCAGGTGCTGGACGCGCTGGTCGCGATGTCGCGCAAATAAGTTGGCGGCCAGCGCCGAATTTGTCGGCTGGATGCGCGAGCAATTCGCGCCGCTTGGCGCGGCCCTGTCGGACGGTGCGTTCTTCGGCGGCCGCGCGTTCAAATATCACGGCCTGCAGTTCGCGTGGGTGATCGGCAGCACGCTGTACCTGCGCGTCAACGACGTCACCCGCGCCGAATTCGAGGCCGAAGGCGCGGCGCCGTTTTCCTACGAGACGAAGAAGGGCACGGTGATGGTCCGCAAATTCTATACGGCGCCGGAGTTCCTGCTGGACGATCCCGAGCAGATGCTGGTCTGGGCCCGCAAGGCGATCGACGCAGCCGAATAAACAGCCGCGCGGCGCCGGCGGTGCTTCAGTTGACGGTGAAGCGGGTCGGGATTTCGATGCCGCCGTTGCGCGCGGCTTCAGCGTAGGCTTGCATTTCCTGGATGACGGCGTCGAGCTGTTCCTGGCCTGGATTGGCCTGGAACATTTTAATGCGCTCGTTCATGAGCGTTACCTGCCTGCTCCAGTCCAGTCGATTCGATTTGCTCATGTGTGCTCCGTGGGTAAAAAAACAGTATAGAGCAAATGATAAAAAAGCACAGCTTCTAACGCAGCACGGCGCGGAAGAACAGATCCAGCCCTTGGGTGGCGCGGGCGCGCAGTTCTTCGACGGTGGGCGGCTGGTCGGTCGGGAACAGCATGCGCACCATGGTGTCGCCCATGATGCAGGCAAGCATGTGCACCGCCAGCGTCTCCACCGGTATCTCCGGACGCAGCTGGGCGCTGATGTCGGGACGGCTGAAGAAGCGCATCAACTCCTGGCGGGTGCGCAGCGGGCCGGCCTGGTAAAAGGTGTCGGCCAGCTCCGGCGTGGTCCTGGCCTCGGCCACCACCATGCGGTGCAGGCTGACGAAGGCGGGCGCCGTCACCAGCTCAAGGAAGCGCAGCGCGAAATCATCCATCACTTCGCGGAACGGCCGCGGATCCGCTTGCATGTCCGTCATGCCGGCGAAGAAACGCGCGCGGCCGTTGGTGATGACGGCGTTCAGCAGCCCGGCCTTGCCGCCAAACTTGACATAGATCGTGCGCACGGCGACGTGGGCCTCGCGGGCGATCATTTCCAGGCTGACCTTGCTGTAGCCCTTCTCCAGGAATAGTCTGGCCGCCGTGTGCAGCAGCGACTGCAGGCGGGCTTCCTTGTCGGCCGCGCGCGGGCGGCCGGCCGCCTTGCCGAAGCAGGGCGAGTCGGGGGAGTCATTGGCGGCGTCTTCCGGGCAATCCGGTTCTTCCAGGGCGGCGGCGTTGGCGGTGATCTTCATGGGCTGACATGTTAAAGGATGCGGACATCGTAGTCCAAAATAAAATGAAATGCAATCGTTTCATTTCTTGACTTTGCCGAAAATCGGGCTAATAATGCACTTCTCCCATTTCATTTATTTGGAGCTGCACATGTCCACTCAGCACAACCAAGAACAAAAAGTGCTCAGCGCCGTACCGGCTGCCCAGCCTGCGGCGCCGGCCGCCGCCGCTGCGCCGGCCGGCCCGGCCAAGTCCAATACCCGCGTGCTGGTGATCGCCGCCGTCGTCGCGCTGGCCGCCTTGGCCGCCGGCGGCCGCATGTGGTATCGCAGCCATTATTTCGTCGAGACGGAAAACGCCTATGTGGCCGGCCACGTGCATCCGGTCTCGGCCCGCATTTCCGGCGTGGTCACCAAGGTGCTGATCGACGATAACCAGATCGTCAAGGAAGGCGATGTCATCGCCGAGCTGGATCCGTTCGACCAGCACGTCAAGGTCGAGCAGATCCAGGCGCAGATCGCCACCGCCGAGCAGCAGGTGGCGCAGTCCGACGCGCAGATCGCCCAGACCCAAGCCCAGGCCAGCGCCGCCGCCGCCCAGGTGGCGCAGTCGGAAGCGCAGCTGGTGCGCGCCAAGCAGGACGCCGAACGTTACGGCCAGCTGTATAACAGCCAGATGAAGGCCGTCTCGAAAGCGGAGCTGGACAGCGCCGTCGCCGGCCGCGCCAGCGCCGTGGCCGACCTGGCCGCCCGCAAGGACAACGCCCTTGCCGCCAAGGCCCAGATCAGCGCCGCCCATTCGGCGCGCGACGTGCTCAAGGCGCAGGTCAACGTGCTGCGCGTGCAATTGAAGGACGCCCAGCAGCAACTGGCCTACAACCGCATCCTGGCGCCGGTCGGCGGCCGTATCGGCAAGCGCAGCATCGAGGTGGGCCAGCGCGTGACGGCCGGCCAGCAGCTGACCGCCATCGTGCAGGAAAACGTCTGGCTGACCGCCAACTTCAAGGAAACCCAGCTGGCCGACCTGAAGCCGGGCCAGGAAGTCAAAGTCTCCATCGACGCGATCCCGGGCCATGAACTGATCGGCAAAGTCGACAGCTTCGCGCCAGCCTCCGGCGCCCAGTTCGCGCTGCTGCCGGCCGATAACGCCACCGGTAACTTCACCAAGATCGTCCAGCGCGTGCCGGTCAAGATCACCTTCAAGCCGGAAGACGTCAAGGCCCTGAGCGGCCGTCTGGTGCCGGGCATGTCGGCGATCGCCGAAGTCGCGGTTAATCAGTCGACTGCGCAGTCGACTGCGCAATCCGAAGCCAAAGCCGCGCACTAAGGAGCCCTGTCATGGCTAGCACCACAATCGATACGCCGGCCGGCGGCGTGGGGAAACCTGCGCTCGCGCCGATCATGCCGGGCGAGAAGGTCTCCGGCCGCACCTGGATGGCGGTGGCCGCCGGCATGCTGGGCGCCTTCATGGCGGTGCTCGACATCCAGATCACCAACTCGTCGCTGAAGGACATCCTCGGCACCTTGTCGGCCACGCAGGAAGAGGGCTCGTGGATCGCCACCGCCTACCTGGTGGCGGAGATCATCGTCATTCCGATGACCGCGCTGCTGACCCGCGTGTTCGGCATGCGCGCCTACATGATGGGCACCACCGCGCTGTTCCTGTGCTTCTCCACGCTGTGCGGCTTCGCCTGGAACCTGCCGAGCATGATCGTGTTCCGCATGCTGCAAGGCTTCACCGGCGGCGCGCTGATCCCGATGGCGATGACGCTGGTGATGAGCAAGCTGCCGCCGTCCAAGCGCGCCACCGGCATGGCCATCTTCGGCCTGACGGCGACGCTGGCGCCGGCGATGGGCCCGACCTTCGGCGGCTACCTGAGCGAGCTGTATGGCTGGCCGTCGATCTTCTACATCAACTGGGTGCCGGGCGTGCTGCTGATCGGCGGTATCGCGATCGGCCTGGACAAGGAAAAGGTCCAGCTCAACCAGCTGTTCAACGCCGACTGGCTGGGCATCGCCTTCATGGCGCTGGGCCTGGGCAGCCTGACCATCTTCCTGGAAGAGGGCAACAGCAAGGACTGGTTCGATTCGTCCTTCATCATCACCTTCGCGGCGATGGCGATCATCGGCCTGCTGGGCTGGATGGTGACGGGGGCGACGCGCAAGCAACCCTTTGTCAACCTGGGCCTGTACGGTCAGCGCAACTTCTTCGCCGCCACCGCGCTGTCGATGGCGATGGGCATGGGGCTGTACGGTTCGTCGTTCCTGCTGCCGCTGTACCTGGGCCAGATCGCCGGCTACTCGCCGATGCAGATCGGTGAAGTCATCATGTGGGTCGGCCTGCCGCAGCTGTTCATCATGCCGTTCGTGGCCAAGCTGTCGTCCAAGATCGACAATCGTATCCTGTGTTCCTTCGGCCTGCTGCTGTTCGGCGGCTCCTGCCTGATGAACGCCTACATGGACGCTACCACCGGCTACGACCAGCTGCTGCTGTCGCAGGTGGTGCGGGCGCTGGGCCAGCCGTTCGTGATGCTGACCCTGTCGAACTTCGCGATGAACGGCATCTCGCCGAAGGACATGCCGTCGGCATCGAGCCTGATCAACATGACCCGCAACCTGGGCGGTTCGATCGGTATCGCGCTGCTGGCCACCGCGCTGACTTCGCGCGAGCATTTCCACTCGCAGCGCATCGGCGAATCGGTGACCGGCTTCGCGGCCGCCACGCAGGACCGCCTGGCCGCGCTGACGCAGTCGTTCATGAGCAAGGGCTTCGACGCCACCAGCGCCGGCGACATGGCGCTCAAGGCGATCGACGGCATCGTGCGGCGCGAGGCTTATGTGATGGCCTACAACGACGGCTTCTTCCTGGTCGCGATGGTGCTGTTCGGATGCATCGGCGTGCTGTGGTTCTCGGACAAAGTCAAAGCCCCTTCCAGTGGCGGTGGCGGCGCGCACTAAGCGCCAGCCTTCAATTAAATTAAAAGTGAGGTAACACCATGTTGAATTCAGCTTTGAAGCGCCTGACGCTCGCTGTTTCCGTAACGCTGGCCGTCACCGGCTGCGCCACCGTCGGCAGCGATTTCTCCGCGCCGAAGAACGTCGCCGACGCGTCGTTCCGCCACCTGCCGCAAGCCGGCGCCAGCGAGGCGCACCTGCCTGCGCAATGGTGGACCGTGTTCAACGACGACACCCTGAACCGTCTTGAGCAAACCGCGCTGCGCGACAACCCGAGCATCAAGGCCGCCGCGCAGCGGCTGGTGATCGCGCTGGAGCAAGCCGGCGTGTCGCGTTCGAGCCAGCAGCCGTCGCTGAGCGTCAGCACTTCGGTGTCGAACTCGCGCACCTCGGCCGAGACTTCGCAGGGTCTGGCGTTGGGCGGCCGTTCGATCAAGGGTAACAACTACGCGGTGGGCGCTTCGCTGTCGTATGAAGTCGACCTGCTGGGTCGCGTGCGCCGCCTGGTCGAAGCCTCCGATGCGCAGGCATTGGTGGCCGAGGCCGACCGCGACGGCGTGCTGTTGCTGCTGTCGTCGCAACTGGCCACCACCTACTGGCAACTGCGCGGCCTGGACGCCGAGATGGCGATCCTGAACGGCGCGCTGGACACCCGCCGCGAAACCGAGGAGCTGGTGACGGCGCGCTTCAACGCCGGCCTGTCGAATGAGCTGGACGTATCGCGCGCCCGCATCGAACGCGCCAACGCGCAAGCCGACCTGCATGAAGTGCAGCGTCAGCGCAACCTGCTGGAACACAGTTTGGCGACGCTGGTCGGCGCTTCGCCGTCGGCGCTGCTGACGGCGCCGAAAGCGAATGCCGCCGTGCTGCCGCAGCCGCCGGCGATCCCGGTCGGCCTGCCGGCCAGCCTGCTGGCGCAGCGTCCGGACCTGGCGGGCAGCGTGGCCAACCTGCGTTCGACCAACGCGCAGATCGGCGTGGCCGAAGGCGCGTTCTATCCTTCGCTGACGCTGACCAGCAATTTCGGCTACGCGTCGGAGAGCTTGAAGGAACTGGGCAAGGGCGGTTCGCGCCAGTTCAGCATCGGTCCTTTGGCGCTGTCGCTGCCGATCTTCGACGGTGGCCGCAACAAGGCCAACCTGGCCATTTCGAAAGCCCGTTATGAAGAGGCGATCGCCAACCACGAGACCAAGCTGCTGACGGCCCTGCGTGAAGTGGAGGACGCGCTGTCGGATGTGCAGGAGCGCCAGTTGCAGGGCGAGGCGCAGTCGGCCTCGCAAGTGGCGGCGGCGCGCGGCTACCTGGTGGCGCGTGCACGCTACGAGCGTGGCGTGTCGACCTACCTGGACGTGACCGATGCGCAGCGCAGCGCGCTGGCGGCCGACCGTGCGGCGGTGCAGATCAACACCCAGCGCCTGCTGGCGGCGGTGTCGGTGGCGCGCGCCTTGGGCGCGGGCTGGCAGCCGTCGGCGCAGCTGGCGACGGTGGCGCAGAACGGCGCGATCAAGCCGCTGGCGCAGTAATTTTCTTTGAACGCCCGGTGCAACGCCGGGCGTTGTCCCTACGCGGAAGAGGCCAGCGGCAGTGCTGCCGCTGGCCCGAAGCGTTCCACGATGAAGTCGATGAAGGTGGTCAGCTTGGGCGTGGCCCGGCGGTCGCGCTGGTAAACCAGGTGCATCGGCCGCGCCGGCGGCAGGTAGTCGCATAGCACGGGCACCAGCCGTCCGGCGGCGATGTCCTGCGCCAGCAGCACCTCGGCCTGCATCACGATCCCGAAATCCTTGAGCGCGGCCATGCGCAGCGCCTGGCCGCTGTTGGTGCGGAAGCGGCTGGCCGGCAGTTCACGCTTGCCGCGCCCGTGCTGTACCTGGTGTACCGATTGCAGGCGCCAACTCACCCCCACCGTCCCCACCATGAAGTCCAGGCATTCGTGCCGCGCCAGGTCGTCCGGCGTGAGCGGCGTGCCGCGTTTTTTCAGATAGGCCGGCGAGGCGCAGATCGACATCGCGTAGTTGAACAGCGGGCGCGCGATCATGCCGGAATCGTCCAGGGGACCGATGCGCACGGCGGCGTCGTAGCCTTCCTCCACCATGTCGACCAGACGGTCGTTGAGGGTCAGGTCCACGCCCACTTCCGGATGCAGGCGCAGGTAGTCGCTGATCGCGGGCGCCAGCCATTCGCTGCCGAAGGAGACCGGCGCGGTGATGCGCAGCCGGCCGCGCGGCACGCTGCGCATCGCCTCGGCGCCGGTTTCGGCGGCGGCGATCTGCGCCAGGATGGCGCGGCACTGGTCGACGTACTGGGCGCCGATCTCCGTCAGGCTCTGGCGGCGCGTGGTGCGCGTCAGCAGGCGCGCGCCCAGCGTGGCCTCCAGGTGGGCGATGTGTTTGCCGACCATGACCGGCGACAGCTGGAAGGCGCTGGCGGCGGCCGTGAAATTGCCGGCGTCGACGACGGCGACGAAGATCTCCATGCTGCGCAGCTTGTCCATGTGATTGCCAATCGTGGGTTAGTAATGATCGTCATCTTAGCGTATTTATTCCTGGGGCGTTGTGGCCGATACTGGTGTTTTCACTCACAGGGAGAGCAGCATGAAAGTAGTCGTCATAGGTGCGGCCGGCACGGTCGGCAAGGCAGTCGTCGAGCAACTGGGCCAGCGGCACGAGATCGTCACGGTCGGCGCCTCCAGCGGCCAGTATCAGGCGGATATCGCCGACATCGCGCAGGTGCGCGCCCTGTTCGCCAAGATCGGCCGCGTGGATGCGGTGGTGGTGGCGGCCGGCTCGCTGCATTTCGCGCCGCTGGCCGGCTTCACGCCGGAGCATTTCTATGTGGGCCTGAACAGCAAGTTGATGGGGCAGGTCAACGTGGCGCTGGTGGCGCAGGAATACCTGAACGACGGCGGTTCGATCACGCTCACCAGCGGCATCGTCGCCGATGAGCCGATCCGCAACGGCGTCAGCGCCACCATGGTCAACTCCGCCGTCGAGGGCTTTGCGAGGGCGGCCGCGATCGAGCTGCCGCGCGGCTTGCGCATCAATGCCGTCAGCCCGACCGTGCTGGAGGAATCGATGGGCAGTTACGGCCCGTTCTTCATCGGCTTCGAGCCGCTGCCTGCGCACCGTGTGGCGCTGGCGTATGCGCGCAGCGTCGATGGCGCGCAGACCGGGCAGGTCTACCGCGCCTGGGGAGCATCGTCATGAAGGTGCTGGTGATCGGTGGCACCGGGACCATCGGCAGCGCCGTGGTCGAGCAGCTGGGGCAGCGCCATGAGATCGTGGTGGTTGGCGCGCGCGGCGGGCAGCATCAGGTCGATATCGAGGACATCGCGCAGGTACGGGCTTTGTTCGCCAAGGTCGGGCGCGTCGACGCGGTGGTGGTGGCTGCGGGCGCGCTGCATGTGGGGCCGCTGGCCGAGCTGACGCCGGAGCATTTTTACGTGGGCCTGAACGGCAAGTTGATGGGGCAGGTCAACGTGGCGCTGGTGGCGCAGGAGTTCCTCAACGACGGCGGTTCGATCACGCTGACCAGCGGCGTCGACACCGAGCATCCGATCCGCGGCGCGGTGGCGGCATCGACGGCCAATGCGGCGGTGCAGGGCTTTGTGCGGGCCGCCGCGATCGAGCTGCCGCGCGGCTTGCGCATCAATGCCGTCAGCCCGACGGTGTTGCAGGAGTCGGTGCATTTGTTCGGCAGCCTGTTCACCGGCTTCGAGCCGATCCAGGGCAGCCGCGCCGCCTTGTCCTACGCCCGCAGCGTCGACGGCGCTGAAACGGGACGGGTATATCGGGCCTGGTAGAGGTGAGGGAGTGGTATCCGTTGTACTACAATGCGGATCTCACTCCACCCTGAGGTTCGAATGAAAAAAATACTGCTCCCTCTGGCCCTGGCTGTTGCCTGCGCCTCCGCTTACGCCGCACCGGCCAGCGTGACCGATCTGGACAAGATGACCAAGCGTTTCGCGCCGGTCGCCCTGACCGCCGACACCAGCCAGCTCTCGGCCGGCGACAAGAAGGCCATCGCCAAGCTGATCGAAGCGGCCAAGATCATCGATGTGCTGCAACTGCGCCAGCGCTGGTCCGGCAACGAGGCGCTGTGGTCCGCGCTGCAGAAGGATCAAACGCCGCTGGGCAAGGCGCGCCTGAACTACTTCTGGCTCAACAAGGGCCCGTGGTCGATCCTGGACGACCATCAAAGCTTCCTGCCGGCCGAACTGTCCGGCATCGCGATCCCGGCCAAGAAGCCGGAAGCTGGAAACTTCTATCCCGAAGGCGCGACCAAGCAAGCGCTGGAAAGCTGGATGAACGCGCTGCCTGCCAAGGACAAAGAGCAGGCGCAATGGTTCTTCACCACCATCCGCAAGAACGTTGCGGGCCAGTTCACCATCGTCAAATACTCGGACGAGTACAAGCCGGAGCTGGAGAAGGCCGCCGCGCTGTTGAAGCAAGCGGCCGCCGACACGGACAACGCCTCGCTGAAGAAGTTCCTGCAACTGCGCGCCGACGCCTTCCTGAGCAACGACTACCTGGCCTCCGACTTCGCCTGGATGGATCTGGACGCGCCGGTCGACATCACCATCGGCCCCTACGAAACCTATAACGACGAGCTGTTCGGCTACAAGGCCGCGTTCGAAGCCTACGTCAACATCCGCGACCAGAAGGAAACGCAGAAGCTGGACTTCTTCGCCAAGCACATGCAGGAGCTGGAAGACAACCTGCCGCTGGACGCCAAGTACCGCAACCCGAAAGTCGGCGCGCTGGCGCCGATGGTGGTGGTCAACCAGGTGTACGGCGCCGGCGACGGCAACATGGGCGTGCAGACGGCCGCCTACAACCTGCCGAACGACGAGCGCATCATCAGCCAGCGCGGCTCCAAGCGCGTGATGCTGAAGAACGTGCAGCAAGCCAAATTCAAGTCCACGCTGACGCCGATCTCCAAGCTGGTGCTGAAGCCGGCCGACCAGAAGGACGTCGACTTCGACTCCTTCTTCACCCACATCCTGGCGCATGAAATCACGCACGGCCTGGGACCGCACATCACCAAGAACAACGGCGCCGAATCGACGCCGCGCCAGGACCTGAAGGAAGCCTACTCGACCATCGAGGAAGCCAAGGCTGACATCACCGGCCTGTACGCGCTGGCCTACATGATGGACAAGGGGCAGCTGGCCGGCACGCTGGGACAGGGCGCCGTGGCCGAGCGCAAGCTGTACACCACCTTCCTGGCCTCGGCCTTCCGCACGCTGCACTTCGGCCTGACCGACTCGCACGCGCGCGGCATGGCGATCCAGATGAACTACATCCTCGACAAGGGCGGCTTCATCTCGCACGGCGACGGCACGTTCGCGGTGGACTACAAGAAGATCAAGCAGGCCGTGATCGACCTGGACCGCGAGTTCCTGACCATCGAGGCGACCGGCGACTATGCCCGCGCCAAGGACATGATGGCCAAGTACGTGGTGATCCGTCCCGACGTGCAAAAGGCGCTGGACAAGATGAAGACGGTGCCGAACGACATCCGTCCTGAATTCAAGACCGCCAACACGCTGCTGGGCAAATAAACCACGGGGGTCAAGTCTGACATTCGGACACGGCCTCTGTCGTAGCGGCCGCTACGGCAGAGGCCGTGTCCGAATGTCAGACTTGACCCCCGGCCGTTTCAAAACCTCAATGATTCCTCTTTTTCTACGTAGAAATAATCTGTTGTAGAACCTGCCTGATGGCAATTAATATTGCCCGCTGCGTGCTACAGTTTGATCACCATGATCAAGCGCACCTTATTCCTGTTGCTCCTGTCGTCCGCCAGCCTGGCCTCCGCCGCCCAGTTGACCGATATGGAAACCCGCTGGCTCACCGCCGGTTCCGCCGTGCTGGGCTACGCCAAGCAGGAACTCAAGCTGCCGATCGATATCACCGTGCAACCGCAGGCCCGACCCACCGATGTGCCGCTGGCGCTGGGCTTCCAGAACGGCCGCTGCAAGTTGGTGCTGTCGATGCGCGGCAATCCCAACGCTGAAGACGTGCTCGCCGGCGTGCCCGCCGAGCAGCAGGCGCTGATGATCGAAGCCATGGTGGCGCACGAGATCGGCCACTGCTGGCGCTATGCGCAAGGCGTGTGGCATGTGTTGCCGGCCGGCTTTGAAGAATCCGCCCAGTCGGCGCCGGAGCAAGCCCAGGCGCTGCGCCTGACCCGCCGCGAGGAGGGCTTTGCCGACCTGGTCGCGCTGGCCTGGACCCAGCGCCGCCATCCGCAACAATACGCCGCCGTCGCCGCCTGGATGCGGCAGGTGCGTCAACCGGCGTCCGCCACGTCCGCCGCCGGTTCGCACGGCACGCTGGCCTGGCTGCAACTGGCGCCCACCGGCGCCGCGTTCAGCGCCGGCCAGCCCTTGTTCGAGCAGGCCGCCAGCCTGTGGCGCCAGGGCTTGCTGCGCGACGAATAATCCCCGCAGCCAATTCCATAACTGTGTACGTTCCCGCACAGAGCAGGGGCGCGGGCGGGCGTCTAATGTGTCCACTAACCACCAAAAAGGGACACATCATGAACAAAGTACTTCTCTTCGTCATGGCCACGGCCGCCAGCGCTAGTTTCGCCGCCACCACTCCCAACAACGATACGGTGGCGTACAAGGCCACGGTCAAGCAGGCCGAGATCGACTACAAGAGCGCCAAGGCGGCTTGCGATGCGCAATCGGGCACGTCCAAGGATATCTGCGTCGACCAGGCCAAGGTGGCCCGCGCCAACAGCGAGGCCAACGCCACGATGCAGTACAAGAACGACAAGCGGTCGGTGCAGAAAGCCCTGACCGAAGTGGCGGACGCTGACTACAACCTGGCCAAGGCCAAATGCGCACCGATGACCGGCGCCGACAAGGACAGCTGCCTGGGCAGCGCCAAGTCCATGCATGTCGCCGCCATCAATGACGCCAAGGCCGGCAAGAAAATGGCCGACGTGGCCCAGACCGGCATCGATTGCAGCACCATGAGCGGCGCCGACAAGGCATCCTGCGAAACCAAGCAGAAGAGCTCGATGGCCAAGGACACCGTGGCCGATTCCGTGATCACCACCAAGGTCAAGACCGAACTGCTGGCCGAGCCCGCACTGAAGTCGCTGGACGTGCATGTGGAAACCACCAACGGCACCGTCATGCTGAGCGGCTTCGTGCCCTCGCAGGCTGAGGTGGACAAGGCTGTCGACGTGGCCCGCAACGTCAAGGGCGTGAACAAAGTGCAGAGCTCGCTGCGCATCAAGTAAGTTGTCCCCCGCCGGCCTCCGGGCCGCCAGGGACCGCCGGCCTGCGGTCCCTTTTTTTGCTTGTATTCATTACGATCATAATGTAAAGTGCTTGCAAGCGTGCCTTCCGCGCGCACCGACCACGCGAGGACCGTCATGTTCGCCCTACCGTTTTCCCGCTGGCTGCAACGCCGCGGCCTGCACTTTTCCTGGGTGATCGTCGCCATCACCTTCCTCACCGGACTCAGCTCGTCGGCCGCGCTGGGCCTGCCGGGCGCGCTGCTGCAACCGCTGTCGAAGGAATTCGGCTGGGACGTCGAGCAGATCTCGTCGGCGCTGGCGGTGCGCTTCGTGCTGTTCGGGTTGATGGGGCCGTTCGCCGCCATCCTGATGGAACGTTTCGGCCTGCGCAATGTCGTCGTCACCGCGCTGACGCTGGTCGCCAGCGGCCTGGCGCTGGCCACGCAGATGACGCAGTTCTGGCAGCTGGTGCTGTTCTGGGGCATCATGCTCGGCGTCGGTTCCGGCATGACCGCGCTGGTGCTCAGCGCCGTGGTCTCGACCCGCTGGTTCGACACCCACCGCGGCCTGGTGGTGGGCATGCTGACGGCCGCCTCGGCCACCGGCCAGCTGGTGTTCCTGCCGATCGGCGCCTGGTTGATCGAGCACTACGGCTGGCGCACGGCGGTGATCCCGGTGCTGCTGGCCTGCGCGCTGGTGGCGGTGCTGGTGTTGCTGTTCATGCGCAACCGTCCCAACGAAGTGGGCCTGGCGCCGTATGGCGCGCCTGCCGGCACGCCGGTCGCGCCGCCGGCCCCGCCGATGCGGATCACCTTCGCCACGCCGTTCAAGGTGCTGGCCGGGGTCGCCAATCAGCGCGTGTTCTGGATCCTGTTCTGCACCTTCTTCATCTGCGGCCTCAGCACCAACGGCCTGATCCAGACCCACTTCATCTCGCTGTGCGGCGACGCCGGCCTGTCGGCGGTGCCGGCCGCCTCGGTGCTGGCGATGATGGGCGCCTTCGACCTGGTCGGCACCATCGCCTCCGGCTGGCTGTCGGACCGCTACGACAACCGCAAGCTGCTGTTCATGTACTACGGCTTGCGCGGGCTGTCGCTGTTCTGGCTGCCGTATTCGGAATTCACGCTGTACGGCCTGTCGCTGTTCGCCATGTTCTACGGCCTGGACTGGATCGCCACCGTGCCGCCGACGGTGCGGCTGGCCGGCGCCACCTTCGGCAAGGAAAAGGCCGGCATGGTGTTCGGCTGGGTGTTCGCCGGCCACCAGCTGGGCGCCGCCGTGGCCGCGTATGGCGCCGGCCGCGTGCGCACCCTGATGTTGACCTACAACCCGGCGCTGTTTGCCGCCGGCGCCGCCTGCCTGGTGGCGGCCGGCATCATCCTGCTGATCCGCAAGCCGGCTGTGGCCGCGGCCGCCAGCGCGGCCGCGCCGGCCGAGGCCGCCTGAGGGGAGGGCGTCAGCCCATCGCCAGCAGCGCGATGCTGACGCCCACGCCCGCGAACCACGCCAGCGTGCGCAGCGCGTCGACATTGGCCAGGTAGAGGCCGATGTAGACCAGCCGCAGGCCGATAAAACCCAGCGCCAGCAGGTCGATGCGCGCCTGGTCGGCGTGAGCCTGCTGCGCCAGCACCACCGCCGCGATGAACAGCGGCAAGATCTCGAATCCATTCATCTGCGCCGCATTGGCGCGCGCCTGCCAGCCGGTCAGGCCGGCCGCCCACGTGCGCGGCTGCTTGTTGTCGTAGCGTCCGCCGCCGGACGGTAGCTTGGCTGAGGCGAGCTTCGCCAGCCCCACTGTCGCGGCCGGCAGCATGCAGGCCGCCAAAACACACCAGTTTGCAATCGTCATCCCTGTCCCCTTGATTTGTTGATGGAAAGCCATGCTACATGGCTTTGGCGCCTTGTCGCCATCGATCTGAAAGTCAAAGCGTTGAGCGGCGTCAACAACAGTGGCATAAGTTTCAACTAGATTCAGACAAGCTCTGCAATAGCTGTCACAAATCGTAACAAATATCAAGAAAGTGGTGTAAAAATAAATATTCCAACAACAACAATCGTGCATAAAAGAACAATGTTATATTGCTTTTCCGACCACAGTCATCTGGGATGCACTTCGGTGATGATGGCTGGCGGTTGTAATTCAGGGCTATAAATCTTTCCACAAGAAACCAAAATAGTAAGGATAGTTTTCATGATCTTCGATACTCCAAAATTCAAACTCGTCGCCCTGGCCGCAGCCCTGATGGCCACCGGCGCAGCTCACGCGTCGAACGCCAAGACCAGCGATGTCGCAATGCTGGAACCGCTGACCGGCAATACCTCAGCCGTGAGCAACTGGCGTTTCACCGCCGGCCAGAGCTTCAACGGCGTGGTCGGCGCGCTGGACGGCGTCGCCCGTCTGAGCTTCAGCAATTCCGAGGGCAACTGGGCTTGCTCCGGTTCGCTGCTGGCAGGTGGCCAATACGTGCTGACCGCCGCACACTGCGCCGATGACTTCAGCAAGATGACCGTGCAGTTCGGCTGGGATAACGGCCACGCCGCCGTGACCCGCAATGTTTCCGTCGGCAACGCCTACGTGAACAAGGCATGGACCGGCGCGCTCGATACCGGCGCTGACATCGCGATCCTGAAGCTGGACACCGCTGTCACCGGCATCAAAGGCTACAACCTGAGCACGACCAACGACGTCGGCAAGGACTACCTGATGGCCGGCTACGGCACCACCCAGAAGTCCACCACCAACAGCGCCACCAACTGGAACGATGGCGGCTACGGCCACTACGGCTTCAACACCTTCGACGTCGACAGCAAGACATTCAACAAGGCAGCCGGCGATGCAGGCGTTTATGCCTACGACGCCAGCTACTACGCTCCGGGCGCGACCTACATGAGCGACTTCGACGACGGCACCGCAGCACGCAACACGCTGGGCCGTATCGCTGGCGTGACCGGCAACCAGTGGAGCAGCAGCACCGGCCGCGGCGCCGATGAAGCGCTGATCGCCGGCGGCGATTCGGGCGGTGGCGACTTCGTCTGGAACGGCAAGGAATGGCTGCTGTCGGGCGTGCACTCGTGGGGCTGGCAGGGCAGCGAAGCCTGCCCTGACTTCGGTCTGGCTGGCTGCGACAACTCCACCAACAACCACTCCAGCTTCGGCGATCTGTCCGGCTCCACCGCGACGTACTCGCATATCGGCTGGATCAACTCGGTGACCGCCGTGCCGGAACCAGAAACCTACGCCATGATGCTGGCCGGCCTGGCGCTGGTGGGCGTGGCCCGCCGCCGCAAGCAAGCCTGATCTAGCAGGCGTTAAAAAGCCCCGCCTGCACCGGGCGCGCTCCAGAGCGCGTTCGGGCAGGCGGGGCTTTTTTGATGGGCCGCCGGTTTTACTTCAGGTACCTGGCCAGCCAGCCGTGCACTTCGCTGTAGAAGTAGCGGCTGTTATCGCCTTTCAGGATCCAATGATTCTCGTCCGGGAACACCAGCAGCTTGGCCGGCACGTTCAGGCGGTGCTGGGTCGCGTAATTCATCAGCGCGTTGTTGGCCGGCACCCGGTAATCGAGCTCGCCCACCGAAATCAGGATCGGCGTGGTGAAGCCGGTGCCCTTGTCGTGATTCCCCGCCTGCATCACCGGGCTCTGCTCGCGCCACACCGCCTTGTCGCCCCACACCGGGCCGCCGCTGTTGACTTCGCGGCCGTGGATGCTGTCGCTGCTGCCCCACTGCATCACCAGGTCCATCTCGCCGGCGTGCGACACGAACGCCTTGTAGCGCGTGGTGGTCGCCTGCAGCCAGTTGGCCAGGTGGCCGCCGTAGCTGGCGCCGCCGGCCGCCAGCCTGCTGCCGTCGACGTAGTTGTATTTCTTGACCGCTTCGTCGACCGCTTCGTTGAGCTCGTCGCCCGGACCCTTGAGCGGATCGCCCTGGATCGCGCGCGCGAATTCTTCGCCGTAGCCGGTCGACCCCTTGTAGTCGGTCAGCAGCACCACATAGCCCGGCTGCGCCAGCAGGTGGTAGTTCCAGCGGATTACGAACTGGTCGCGCCACATATTGGCCGCGCCGCCGTGGATCACCGCGAACAGCGGATATTTTTTGGCCGGATCGAAATTGGCGGGCTTGACGATCATGTTGTGGATCATGCGGCCGTCGCTGGCCTTGAACCAGAAATGCTCGGGCGCCTGCCAGTCGATGCCGGCCGCGCGCTCGGTGTTGAACGAGGTCAGGCGCTTGGGCGCGCCGTTGCCGAAGGCGTACACCTCGGGCGGGTTGATGGACGATTCCCACACGCCCACCACCGCCTTGCCGCCGGCCGCCAGCGAACCGATGCTGCCGGTCGGCGGCGACGCCTCGTCGCGCAGGTCGCCGCCGGCGTAGTTGATCGAATGCAGTTGTTCCAGGCCGGCGTGCTCGTAGCTGAACACGATGCGGTTGCCGCCGGCCGGCAGCGCAAAGCGCGAGATCGAGCGGTCCAGCGTGGCCGTCAATATTTTCGGCGTCGGATTGCTCAGCGGCCAGGCGAAGCTGGCCAGGCGGCTGACGTCGTAGACCTTGCCTTCCTCCTCGGCCTCGGTCAGCGTGAACAGCGTCTTGCCGTCGGCGCTGAATTTCAGGCCGTGGTAGCTGTGCTTGTCCCGGGTCAGTTGCTGCGGCTCGCCGCCGGCCGCCGCCACGCTGAAGATCTGCGTGTAGCCGGAGGCGCGCGCCGCTTCGTCGCGGTTGGTCGAGGCCGAGAACACCACGGCCTTGCCGTCCTGCGACCAGATCGCGTCCAGCGACTGGCCCTCGTCGCCCTGGCCGCCGCCAAAGCCCGGCAGCGCCGCCAGCTTGCTGCCGGACAGCAGGTCGCGTGGCTTGGCGCCGACTTCGGCGTCCATCACGAACAGCCGCACTTTCTTATCGTCGAGCCACTTGTCGAAGAAGCGCGGCGGGAAGGTTTCGTAGGCGCGCGCGGTGTACTTGCGGTCCTTGCGTTCCTTGGCGCTTTGCTTGACGTCGGCCTCGCTGGCGTTGCCGGGATAGATATCGCTGACGAACAGCAGCTGCCGTCCGTCCGGGCTGTACTTCGGCTGGCGCGCGCCCAGGGTCAGCGTGGTCAGGCGCTGCGCCTCGCCGCCGGCCGCGACGTCGATGCGATACAGCTGGGCGGCGTCGTCGCCGTCGCGCTTGGCCACGAACACCAGCTGCCGGCCGTCCGGCGACCAGACGGCGCCGCTCTCGCCGCCCTTGCTGAAGGTCAGGCGGCGCGCCGGCGTGTCGTCGGTCAGCGATTTGATCCACAGGTCCGACCATTGCTCCTTGCTGTCGTAGGCCGGATCGGTGACCGGGAACACGGCCCACTTGCCGTCCGGGCTGGGCAGCGGCGCCCCGACCCGCTTCATCAGCCACACGTCTTCGTGGGTGATCGCGTGTTTGGCGGCGGCGTCGGCGGCCGGGGCTGCATATGCGGCGGCGCCGCCGGCCAGGCCGGCCGAAATCAACATGGCAAAAATGGAAAGTCGCGGTATAGTCATGACGAGGTCGCTGTAATGTCGGTGAAGCGACGATAGTGACCAAATCTCCCATTGCTGTCAATCAAGTATCCATCCAACCCGTGGAGTAGCCATCTATGCAGACCATCACCAAGATCCATAAAGTCGCAGCCTTCACCGCAGGCGAACTGGGCGGTAATCCGGCCGGCGTCATGATCCGTTCGGCGCTGCCGGACGAGGGGGCCATGCAGCGCATCGCCGCCGAGATGGGGTATTCGGAAACCGTGTTTGCCGCGCCCACCGGCGACGGCTGGCGGGTGCGCTATTTCTCGCCGGACGGCGAAGTGCCGTTCTGCGGCCACGCCACCATCGCGCTGGGCGCGGTGCTGGCGCAGCAGAACGGCGACGGCATCTTCCCGCTGACCACCAACCACGCCCGCGTCACGGTCGAGGCGCAGAGCAAGGGCGGGCAGGGCAGCGCCGCGCTGCAGTCGCCGGCCACCGCCAGCGCGCCGGCCCCGGCCGCCCTGGTGACGGCCGCGCTGGCGCTGTTCGGCTACCGCCTTGCCGACCTGGACGACCGCATCCCGCCGGCCATCGCCAACGGCGGCGCCAACCACCTGGTGCTGGCGCTGGCCAGCCGCGAGCAACTGCGGGCGATGCGCTACCAGCTGGCGGACGGCCGCAGCCTGATGCGCGACCACGGCCTGGCGACGATTTCGCTGGTGCACGCGGAAACCATGCAGCGCTTCCACGCGCGCAATCCGTTCGCCTCCGGCGGCGTCTACGAAGACCCGGCCACCGGCGCCGCGGCGGCCGCGCTGGGCGGCTATCTGCGCGACCTCGACTGGCCGCACGGCGGCGCCATCGACATCGTCCAGGGCGAGGACATGGGCGCGCCCTGCCATCTGCGGGTGGAGATTTCCAAACAGGCCGGCAGTTCGATCCGCGTTTCCGGCAACGCCCGCATGCTGGGCGACTAGTCGCGGTTCACTGGTCCCACTTCTTCAGCAGGCGCGCCAGCTCGCCGGTTTTTTCCATCTGCTCCAGCGCGCGCCGCACGCGGGCCACCACGCCGGGGTCGACATGCCGGCCCATCACCATGTGCAGCTGCGCGGTGGACATCACCTGCGGCAGTATCTTGACCTTGCCGGACGCGCCTGCGCGCGCGAGGAAGCCCTCCAAACCCGGCGAACGGTGCAGGAAAAAGCGTGCCCGGCCGGCCAGCAGCTTTTGCACATTCATGGCCGGGCTGGTGGCGCTGGCGTTGATCTGCAAGCCGCCCTGCGCGATCAGGAAATCGGTGGTGGCATAGCCGCGGTTGGCCAGCACCACGCCGTTCTTGCCCAGCTTGCGCACGTCGTCCCAGTTGTTGATCACCACGTCGTCGTTGGCGCGCACCAGCAGCATGTAGTTGATGGGAAACAGCGGCGGATCGAGATACACATACTGGCGCTCGCGCTGCTCGGTACGCTGGACCGCGCACAGCGCGTCGTGCTGATGCGTGGCCACTTCGTGATAGGCGCGTATCAGCGGCATCCACTGCTGGTCGCCGACGAAGATCAGGCCCGGATCGATGCGCTCGATGGTGCGGAAGATATCCACGCACAGGCCGACGATGCGGTCCTTGCCGGCCGCGATGAACTTGGGTTCCGTGCCTTCCTGCGCCGCCACCCGCAGCGCCACCGGCTGCGCGGCGGCCGGGGGCAATGGCGCGGCCAGCAGCATCAGCAGCATGCCGGCGTCCATCATCCTGCGCAGTTTCCTCCTCGGCGACATAGCTACTCCGGCGGCTTATTTGAGAAAGTATAACAGTGCTCGATCCGAAGAACGGCAATGCCGTCCAGCACCTGAAATTGCCGGGCGCACCGCTGTGATCCTGTCGGCGAACTTGACAGTGGCCAGCGCGCCGTTCCGGCGGCGCACGCTAATGGTCTGATTACAAAGGAGGAGCAGAGCACGGCACGATAAATGCGTCACACCGCCGCGTGTCCGCCTGGCGCGGACTGGTGTTTCCACGCATGGGAAAGGAAATCGTATGCGCATTGCTCCCTCTCTGTTGCTGGCCTCCTTGTTGTTGGCGGCCAGCCTACCCGGCAAGGCCTTCTGTCCCAAGAACGGCTTTGTCTGTTTCATCACGTCCAAGTCGGCCGGCAGCCTGACCCACCAGGACATTACCCAACGCGGCATCGAAGCGCTCGACAAGCGCTACTTCGCCGTGCCCAAGCTGACGGCGTCGATGCAAAAGGCGCTGGACCAGATCATCGAGGCCGACGCCAAGGTCGATGAAGACCAGACCAGCTCGGCCAAGCACTTCGATGGCGAGAACGCGGCCGGCGCCCAGCTGCGGCTGGCCACGCTCAAGCAGAACGTGCTGGACGCGCTGCGCAGCGACCCGATCAATACCACCGGCGCGCGCGACAATCTCGGCAGCGCGCTGCACACCATCCAGGACTTTTACTCGCACAGCAACTGGGTCGAGCAGGGCAACAGCGGCGCCCATCCCGGCGTCGGCCGCCCCGGTTCGCTGCCCTTCGCCGGCCCCGCCACGCCGACCTGTTCGGGCTTCACCGACACCGGCCTGTTCTGCGCCAACTCGTCCAACCTGATCGGCAGCCTGCTCACCAGCGGCTATTACGGCGGCGAGGACCGGGTCAAGCCGGGTTCCTTCAAATGCAGCCACGGCGGCCCGCTCGACAAGAGCTCGCCGTCCAGCGATATCGTGGGCTACTTCCGCGAAGGCATCAACAAGGACACGCTGTACTGCGACATCTCGCCGCACAGCGGCTTCCACAACACGGCGGCGGCCGCCGCCATCGCCGGCACCCAACAGTTCGTCGAAGACATCAAGGCCGAGATCACGCCGGCCCAGCTGAAGGCGCTGCTCGGCGCCGGCCCCACGCTGGCCTTCGCCATCGACACCACCGGCAGCATGGGCGGCATCATCGCCGGCGTGCGCGCCTCGGCCATCAGCATCGTCGACGCCCGCCTCGGCACCGACGAGGAACCGCTGCAATACGTGCTGGCGCCGTTCAACGACCCCTTCACCGGCCCCACCATCGCCACCAACGACGCCGGCCTGTTCAAGGGCGCCATCAGCGGCCTGGGCGCCTCGGGCGGCGGCGACTGCCCCGAGCTGGCCATGACCGGCATGTACAACGGCCTGTCGCTGGCCGATCCCGGCGGCGACCTGTTCATGTACACCGACGCCACCGCCAAGGACGCCGGCCTGGCCGGCGCCGTCATCAGCCTGGCCAAGAGCAAGGACATCAAGATCTATCCGGTGCTGTTCGGCAGCTGCTCGCCATTGACGCCGGGCTTCCTGCAGGCGGCGGCCGAGACCGGCGGCCAGGTGTTCTTCCTGTTCGGCAGCGAGGCCGCCAACGTCACCCAGCTGGCCGACCTGGTGGTGCGCAACAACGTGGTGCAGGTGCTGTCGCTGGTCGACACCTATCCCAGCGCCAAGAGCTACACGCTGCCGGTCGACAGCAGCATGAGCCGGCTGACGGTGTCGGTCAGCGGCACGGTGCAGGGCGTGCAGCCGGTGGTCACGCTGACGCGGCCGGACGGCGTGGTGGTGACCGCCGCCAACGCCACCAAATACCTGAGCCTGTCGAGCGGCGTCATCATCTCGATCGACAGCCCGCCGCGCGGCGCCTGGACGCTGTCCATCAACGGCTCGACCAGCCAGACCTATGTCAACGTCAACGGCGTGGCCGACCTGGCCTTCAACTCCTTCCGGCTGAACCGCTTCGGCGCGCAACCGCCGCACCAGGGCTTGCTGGCCATCGACGGCGAACCGGGTCCGGGGCAGGCGCTGTATGCGGTGGCCTCGCTGACCGGCATCGCCAGCGCGCCGCAATTCCAGCTGCGCCGCAAGAACTTCGAGCTGCTGTCGCCGCTGGCGCTGGAGCAGGACCAGACCGACGGCGGCAAGTTCTTCGGCGCGCTGACCATACCGAATGAAGCCTTCGTCGCCTACGCCACCGGCACCGACAGTTCCGGCTTCCCGTATCAGCGGCTGGTCAGCGTGATGGTGCAGCCGCAGACGGTGTCGGTGACGCCGCCGTCGCGCCAGGACCTGCGCCCCGGCGTCAGCACCACGCTGATGTACCAGGTGCGCAACGACGGCCCGGCCGGCACCTTCAGCGTCAGCGCCACCGACGACCAGCACTACATCCAGTCGGTCTCGCCGACCACGCTGACCCTGGCCAGCGGCGAGAGCGCCAGCGTCGCCGTCACGCTGATGCCGCCGGCCGGCGCGCGCATCGGCAGTTCCGACAGCATCACGGTCTCGGCGCAGAGCACCGCTGTCGCCACGGTCCACAACAGCGCCTCGTTGACGGTGTTCGTCACCGGCGCGGTGCAGGTGCCGGGACGGCCGGACTTTACCGCCGCCATCGTCGGCCAGGAAAACGTGGCGCCCGGCATGATCGGCCTCGATGTGCGGCTCACCAACATCGGCGTCGGCACCGCGCGCGACCTGACCTTGTCCTCGCTGTCGCTGCGCACGCTGGCCGGCACCGGCACCGTCACGCTCAACACTGCCTTGTCGCCGGCGCTGCCGATGGTGACGCCGAACGTCGACGTCGGCAGCTTCTTCACGGTGCGCCTGACCTTCAACGTGCCCGCCACCGTGCGGCGCTTCAGCGTGATCGAAAACGGCAGCGTCACCGACCTGAGCGGCGTGATCTACGCCTACTCGCAGGCCCAATCCGTCATCCCGAAATAAACCGGAGGAACCGTCATGAAAGCTCGATACCTGTGCGCGCTGGCCGCGCTGTTGTGGAATATGCTGTTGTGTACCGTGTTGTGGACGCCCACCGCGCAGGCGGCGCCGCTGGTGTTCACCTTCGCCACCTTGCCTGCCGGCGGCGCGCTGACCGGCCATCCCGGCGATACGGTGGGATGGGGCTACCAGTTGGTCAACACCGACCCGCTGAACTGGTTCGTGCCGACCCAGCTGAACGCCTCGTCGTTCAGCATCGGCATACCGGACGCCAGCTACTTCGACTTCCCGGTGCTGGCGCCGGGCGCCAGCACCACCGTCGCCTTCGATGCGCTGGCCCACACCGGCTTGTACGGCTTGCAGATTTTTGCATTCGCCTTGCCGGGAATGAGCGACATCGGCAGCTTCAGCGTGTCCGGCGAATGGTGGAACGGCGACCCGCTGGGCGGCGCCAGCTTCCTGCAAGCGTCCGATGTGCAGCTGGCGCCGCTCTCGGTCACGCTGGCGGTGACGGGCGTGCCCTTGCCGGGCAGCCTGTGGCTGCTGGCGTTGGGCTTGCCGCTACTGTGGCTGGGCCAGCGCCGCCGCCAGGAAGGCTCGCAGTTCGGCCGCGCTCTGGGGTGAGGGCGCGGCGGGCCGCACATCCAGGTAGGCGTGGGGACCGGTGCGGCCCAGCAGCTTGAAGGACTTGCCGGCGTAGACGGTGGGTCGCACTTGCAGCAAGGCCAGTTGCGTCCGGCCGTCGCCCGCCGCCCGCAGGTGCACGATGAACTGGCAGGCGTACTGGCGGCCCTCGGCGTTCCAGTAGTAGTCGACGTCGGGCGTGATCAGCACATCGTGGCGGCGCTGTGGCGCCGGCAGTTGCAGCCACGCCGCCAGCGCCGGACTGGCCGGCGGCAAGGCCAGGTCGGCATCGGGCGGAAACAGCGGCGCGCCGTAGGGCAGGGCGATGCGGTAGCGCCGGTGTTCCTCGCGTTGCGCGGGGATGTGCTGCACCGCTTGCAGGATCGCTTGCTGCGCCTGTTGCGGCGCCATGCGCACCGTCAGCTCACCGTCCTGCGCGCGCGCCGCCGTCGACCACAGCAACGCCAGCGTGGCCAGGACGGCGCGCTTCATGTCAGTCCCATTTGCGCATCAGCCGTTCCAGCTCGCCGTTTTTTTCGAGTTGGAACAGCGCGCGTTCCAGCCGCTCGTTGATGAAGGCGGCGAGTTTTTTGCTAGTCACGAAATACAGCTTGGCGCTGTACATCACTTGCGGCAGGATGCGCACCTTGTCGGCGGTGCCGGTGCGCAGCAGCAGCCTCTGCAGGCCGGGGCCGCGATGGAAGAACATGCGTCCGCGTCCGGCGATCAGCTTTTGCAGATTCAGTTGCGGATTGGTGGAATTGGCGTCGACTTCGATGCCGCCCATTTCGGCCAGGATATCGCCGGCGGCGAAGCCGCGGTTGATCAATACGACATTGTCGGGTGCCAGGCGGCGCACGTCGTCCCACTGCATGATGTTGATCGTGTCCTGGACACGCACCAGGAAGTGGTAATCGATGCTGTACAGCGCCGGCCCGAGGAAATGAAAGCGCTGTTCGCGCTCGGCGGTGCGCTGCATGGCGCATTGCACATCCTGCTGGCCGGTTTCCAGTTCGGAGTAGGCGCGTATCAGCGGCTTCCAGCGCTGGTCGCCGACGAATTGCAGCGAGGGTTCGACCTGTTCGACGGCGCGCATGATGTCGACGCACAGTCCGACCACGTGGTCCTTGCCATCTGCAATGAACTTGGGTTCCGTGCCCTCTTGCGCGGCGGTGCGTAGCACGATGGCATGGACAGGCAGGCTGGCCGAAAGCACAAGCGCGCAGCATGCCGCGACGAGCAGCCGGCCCCACTTGCTTTGCTGTCCTGCCATCTGTCTCTCTCCATATCCCAGTGAGCTCTGTTTGACGTCAAGCTTACACCAGTATCGGCCTGGCGTCTCATGGGGATGTTCGGATAAATCGATGGCCGCCACGCGGCGCGCCGGCGATGATTTCCATGCCGTCCTGGTGCTCGCCCTGCACGAAGCCGCATTTGCGCAGCACATGGGCCGAGGCGAGATTGTCGTCGCTGACATAGGCCAGCAAGCAACGCAGCCGCCACCGCTGCTCCGCCAGCGCGATCAGGTGGCGCAGCGCTTGCGTGGCCAGCCCTTTGCCGGTCTGGTCGCTGGCGATGCGATAGCCGGCCTCGGCAGTGACCGCGCGGCGGTCGATGTCCTTCAGGTTGGCGCGTCCGACGATGCGGCCTTGCCCGTTCAGGATGATGCAGGGATGCCAGATGCCGGCGGCGTGGCCGTCCAGGTATTGTTCGATATGTCGCCGCACGCCTTGTGGCGTATAGAACTCCTGCGCGCGCGGTGCGATGTGCTGCTCGAACCAGGCGCGGTTCTCCAGCTCGAATTGCAGCAGCGGCGCGGCGTCTTCATGTTGCAGGGTTCTGATGAGGATGTCGTTCATGTCGTCTCCAAAAAATCCTTCGCGCTGGCGACCAGGCCCGCGCAAGCCAGCGTGGCCATGCCCGCCGCCGTCAGCGCGGGAACGATGCCGCAGTGCGCGGCCAACAATCCCCACGCCGCGCTGCCGGCGGTCTGGCCGGCGGCGATCGCCAGGATGTGCACCGACAGCGTGCGGGCGCGCACCGCGTCGGGAAAAGCCTTCTGCGCCGCGCCGTTGAGCGTGGTGACGATGGCCGACCATGCCATGCCGCCGATCACCACCAGTAGCAGGCTCAGCGGTTGTGAGGCGACCAGGCCGATGGTGGTCAGCATGGCGCCATAGACTGCCAGGCCGCCGGCCAGCACCATGCGCCTGGCCGCATGGCGGCGCACGGCCGGCAGCACGACGGCGGCCAGCACCGCGCCGGCGCCCAGTGCGCCCATCAGCGATCCGTAGGTGCCGGCGTCGGGGTGCAGCAGCGGCAACAGCGCCGCGAACGCCGCCGACACGAAGAAGATGCCCATCCCATGCAGCAGCAGCGATCGATAGCGGGGCGAGGCGCAGCTGATGCGCAGCGCGCTGCCCACGCTGTGGCGGCGGACGGCGGGCGTCGTCGCGCGCGGCCGTTCGGCCGATCGCCATTGCCGGTAGATCCACAGCAGCGCGCTGAAGGACAGCGCGTTGAACAAATACAGCGGGCCGGCTCCCGCCAGCTGGAACAGCACGGCGCCCAGCGCGGGGCCGGCCAGCGCCGCCAGGTTGTAGCTCAGATTGTTCAGCGTGGCGGCGGCCTCCACTTCCTGCAACGGCACCAGCGAGGACATCGAAGCCTGCCAGGCCGGCATCGTGAACGCCAGGCCGGCGCCCATGGCAAAGGTCAGCAGCAGCAAGGCCGGCACCGGCTGGCTGCCGCCGTAGGCCAGCAGCGCCATGGCGACGGCGGCCAGCGCCATCACGGCGTTGCTGCGGAACAGCAGCGTGGGCCGGTGCAGCGTATCGGCCAGCGCGCCGGCGGGCAGGGCGAACAGCAGCATCGGCGCCCAGGTCGCGGTCTGCACCAGCGCCGTCAGCTGCGGCGAATGCGACAGCGAGGCGATCTGCCACGCCGCGGCAAACGCCTGCATCCGGCTGCCCAGGTTGGACAGCAGATTGGCCAGCCACAGCTGGCGAAAGCGCGCGTGGCGCAGCGGCTGGAAGATCGAAACGGCGTCAGAAGGAGATTGCATGGCTGAAGTCTAAAAGCGCGGCGCCGGGCGGGTCAATCTTGATTCCTGCAATCGACATTACAATACGCGCATGAACAAAGACCTGTCCGCGTCCGAGGCGGCGCGCATCCTCGGCGTCAGCCTCGCCACCCTGTACTCCTACGTCAGCCGGGGCTTGCTGACGCCGAGCAGCGCGCAGGCCGAGCGCCGCAAACGTTATCCGCACGACGAGGTGCTGCGGCTGGCGGCGCGCAAGGCCGACGGCAAGCGGGGAGGGCACAAGGTCGCCGCCGCGATGAACTGGGGCACGCCGGTGCTGGAGACGCGCATTTCGGGCATCGCCGACGGCCGTCTGCACTATCGCGGGCACGACGTGCTGATGCTGGCCGCGAACGCCACGCTGGAGCAGGTGGCCTGCCTGTTGTGGGACGACGGAGGTCAAGACTACTTTGCCGCAGCCGCCGTTCAGGCCGCGCTGCCCGCGCATGCGCTGGCGTCGATCGCCGCCATCGAGACGGCCTACGGCCAGCTGCCATCGATGCCGCCATTGGAAGCGGCGATGTGCATGTTGCCTATGCACGCGCAAGCCATCCCTGCGCAGCTGGACGATGTCCGCGGCCGCTTCGTCGCCGGCGCCGCCTTGATGCGCATGCTGGCCGGACTGCTGCTGAAGCGCCCGCCTGATACCCAGCCGCTGCATCTGCAAGTCGCGCAAGCCTGGCAGGCCGACGCCGCGCAGGCCGACTGGATACGCGCGGCGCTGGTGCTGCTGGCGGATCATGAATTGAACGCATCCACCTTCACCGTGCGCTGCGTCGCCTCGACCGGCGCCAGCCTGGCCGCAACGCTCAGCGCCGGCCTGGCCGCCTTGTCCGGCCCGCAGCACGGCGGCGGCAGCACGCTGATCCGCGTCATGCTGGAAGCGGCGCTGGCGTCGGATAGGCCAGAGGACGGCATCGCCAGCTGGTTCGACGGCCGCGATCCCAGCCTGTTCGGTTTCTCGCATCCCCTGTACCCGCAAGGCGATCCGCGCGGGGCCTATCTGCTGGAGCGCATGGCGCAGTGGCCGCAAGCCCATGCCGTGCTGGCGATCGGCGATCGCGTCGCCGCCAGGCTGGGCATGCCGGCCAACGCCGACTTCGCGCTGGCGGCCATGAGCATCGTCTGTGGATGGCCGCCGGCGGCCGGAGAAATCCTGTTCGCGCTGGCACGTTCAGCCGGCTGGATCGCGCAAGCGGCGGAGCAGATCGCCGACGGTGGCATGATCCGTCCCCGGGCGCGCTATGTTGGCAAGTATCAGGTGGAATGAAAATGGTAAAGGACATCCCCTGATTTCAGCCCTATTTCTGGTGGATTGGCTCTTTCTTTGCTAAGCGGAGATAGATTTTTTGCCGAATTTCGTCTTGTCGGAAATAGACCGCTTCGACTGCCAAGGTTGACGTTGGCTTTGCACTTTTTTGTTCTGGAATAAATTTTGACACATATACCTTGTCACCACTGTCTAGTTGCATCAGTACGGTCTCCGAGCAATTGTCTGCGTCAAAGTTAAATCGCTGTGCTATCTGAGCCGGGGGTACTGTCTTCAGACAGAGCGTGACGGGGATACCTCCGCCGACACGGAACGCCTTGAGCACGGCTCTCCCGATTTTGCTGTTTGCCGGAGGCATCACTACGGTCATGGCGGTTAGTATGCACGCAAGGACTATTGCAATCGCTACTGCAGGAGTGGTCTCATATTCAAAGTGGGGAGGAAGAACAATGACTCCCCCTCGTCCCTTGTCGGTAGGTACCCACACTGCCATGTGCAGTAAAGAAAATAAAGCAAACAGGGCGAGACACCCGACCCAGGCGGGCAAGTCGTCTATTTCTGGGACGATGATAAGCGTCACCATGATCGTTAAAGAGTAGGCCCATACCGCCAGTAGCGTGTGAATGAGGGTGATCGTTATGTATGGCCATTTCTTCTCTTTGAGTGCATCGACAAACCAGGGCGTTAAAAATATCCACACAATTGAAAACAATAAAAGGACGCCGGTAGTTATCTGTGCCTTTATACCATCCGTGATCACGCCCAAGCCCAACACGAGTGCCCAAAGTGCTGCCGCCATAGGTACCCATATGCACTTGAAGTATCGGAAAAGACGGGTGTACTGGATATCGCCCTTGGAATCGCGGGCGAGGAAGTAGCCGTTGCTGGTCCTGCGTGAATCGTTTGCTGCGAGTCCAGGGACGAAAATGCCGCCTATTACGATGAGTGTGCCGGCAACCGAAATGACCCCGACGATAAGAAGCGTAGTAGGAAGCGTGTTGAGTTCTAGCGGAAATGGTATCCCAATCTCAGCGGTAAAAGCCCAAAAATAGATAAAGCCGCATAAGGACCCCAAAAGACTCGCAAGTTTCGCTGCTTTAATCAGAAGGTCGTGCGCATCGCCAATTTTCTTTGATGCCTCGCTGAGTTGATTTGATTTTTCAGTGACGGTATTCATTTCTTCTCCTGTTAGATTGAGAAACAACATGTACGTTGCGATGGCTGGTGCGCGATTAGGATGGACTGTCCGATACTTCGCTCTTTGATGCATCTCATGAGTCCGGGATTGGCGCACGTATGGCCGGCAAGAGGAGTGAGCTATCACCGGAGAAAACCGGGACGCAAAAAAGGCCTACGCGCCGGAGCGGGTAAGCCTCAATTGGTACTACTGAATTCGGTGGTAGGCCGTGCGGGATTCGAACCTGCGACCAACGGATTAAAAGTCCGCTGCTCTACCAGCTGAGCTAACGACCCCCGAAAGAGGCCGTATTATATACAGCCTGCCGCGAACTGCAAAGGGTTTTGTGAAAACAATTTATTCCCTTCTTATTTCATCCCCAGCGCCGCCGTCACCTTCAGCACTTCATCGGCCGTGGTCACGCCTTCCTGCACCTTCATCGCGCCGGCGATGCGCAGCGGCTTCATGCCGTCGGCCACGCTCTGGCGGCGCAGCGCCTGGATGTCGGTCTGTTCGCGCACCATCTCGCTGAAGCCCTCGGTCACCGTCAGCAGCTCGTAGATGCCGGTGCGGCCGCGGTAACCGGTCTGACGGCATTCGGGACAACCCACCGCCCGATACACCGTGGTCGGCTTGGGCAAGTCCCAGGCGCCGCCTATGCTGTGCCAGATGTCGTCGCTCAGTTCGCCGTCGTCCCTCTTGCACTCGACGCACAGCGTGCGCACCAGGCGCTGCGCCATGATGCCGATCAGCGTCGCCTCCAGCAGGTAGTAGGGCACGCCCAGTTCCAGCAGCCGCATCACGGCCGACGGCGCGTCGTTGGTGTGCAGGGTCGACAGCACCAGGTGGCCGGTCAGCGCGGCCTGGATCGCCATCTCGGCGGTGGCCAGGTCGCGGATCTCGCCGACCATGATGATGTCCGGGTCTTGCCGCATCAGCGCGCGCACGCCGTCGGCGAACGACAGGTCGATGCCCGGCTGCACCTGCATCTGGTTGAAGGCCGGCTCCACCATCTCGATCGGATCCTCCACCGTGCAGACGTTGACCTCCGACGTCGCCAGCGCCTTGAGCGTGGTGTACAGCGTGGTGGTCTTGCCGGAGCCGGTCGGCCCCGTCACCAGGATGATGCCGTGCGGGCGCGCGGTCAGCTCGTCCCAGCGCTGCGCGTCGTCGACAGGGAAGCCCAGTTCCGGCAAGGTCTTCACCACCACGTCGGGATCGAAGATACGCATCACCAGTTTTTCGCCGAAGGCGGTCGGCAGCGTCGACAGGCGCAGCTCGATTTCCTGGCCGCCGGCGGTGCGGGTCTTGATGCGGCCGTCCTGCGGGCGGCGCTTCTCGATCACGTCCATGCGTCCCAGCAGCTTGATGCGCGCGGTCATGGCGATCATCACCACCGCCGGCACCTGGTACACCTGGTGCAGCACGCCGTCGATGCGGAAGCGGATCGCCGCCATGTCGCGCTTGGGTTCCAGGTGGATGTCCGAGGCGCGCTGCTCGAACGCGTACTGCCACAGCCAGTCGACGATGTTGATCACGTGCTGGTCGTTGGCGTCGACCTGCTTGTTGGTCTTGCCCATCTCGACCAGCTGCTCGAAGTTGTTGCGCAGCGCCAGGTCGTTGGTGTTGTTCTTGTTGGCCTTCTTGATCGACTTGGCCAGGCTGAAGAACTGCGTGGTGTACTGCGCGATGTCGAGCGGGTTGGCGATCACGCGGCGTATCGTGCGGCGCGAGATCTTGGCGATCTCCGCTTCCCATTCGACCGCGTAGGGATCGGCGGTGGCCACCACCAGCGTGTCGCCGTTCAGTTCCAGCGGCAGGATGTTGAAGCGCGCCGCGTAGCTGGCCGACATCACGTCGGCCACGCGGGTGAAGTCTATCTTCAGCGGATCGATGCGGGTGAAGGCCAGGCCGGTGCGCGCCGCCAGCCATTCGCACAGCGCGTCCAGCGTCAGCAGCTTGTGCGGCGGCAGCGCCGACAGCAGCTTGCCATGCGCCACCGCGCATAGTGGGTGCATGGGGCCGATCGCGTTCTTCAGGATGCCCTGGCTTTGCGCGTACAGTTCCTTGACTTCGGCCTTGCGTATCATGCCGTCGGCCAGCAGCCAGGTGTAGATCTGCTGCAGATCGAGCGGCGCCGGTTTGCCGGCGGGACTGATGCTAGGTGCGGACGTTGCGGACATCGTGCCACTTTCAAAAGTCGGCAGCGGAACGGCCCGCTGCCGCATTGCCTCTGCTTGCTTTGCTTACTTCGCTGCTATGCCTTTGACCCAGGTCTTGGCCGGCAGCTTGGTGTCGGCGGTGATCTGCGCGGCGCGCGCCGCCAGCGCCTCCAGGTCGATCGCGCGCTTGCGCTTGAAGGCGATCGCCACCACGTTACCATCATGTACCTGCGGCAGGCAAATGACTTGCTCGAACGCGAACTTGATGGCCTTGATGTTGCGCGCGTAGCTGGGGTGGTCGCCGAACAGGTTGACCGTCATGATGCCGTCGTCGGCCAGGCAGGCGTTGCAGGATTGGTAGAACTCGGCGCTGTCGAGCACCGGGCCGCGCGCGGTGGCGTCGTACAGGTCGACCTGCAGCACGTCCAGCGTGCCGGCGTTGGCCTCGTCGTTGACGTAGTCGAGGGCGTCCATCTCCACCACGCGCAGGCGCTCGTCGTTGTCCGGCAGCTTGAACATCGAGGCGCAGATGGCGATCACCGACGGGTTCAGCTCGACCGCCGTGACGGCGGCCTCGGGGAAGGTGGTGTAGCAGTATTTGGTCAGCGTGGCCGTGCCCAGGCCCAGCTGGGCGATGTGCGCCGGTTTTTCCAGCCACAGCATCCAGGCCATCATCTGTTGCGCGTATTCCAGCTCGGGCCAGTTCGGCTTGCGGATGCGCATCGCGCCCTGCACCCATTCCGTGCCGAAATGCAGGTAGCGCACGCCATCCTGCTCCGACAGCGTCACCGGCGCGTACCTGGGCTTGCGGGTGGGGGCCGATGCGGGACGGGAGGACTCTACTTGTTCGATGGATTTTCGTTTGATCAGCATGGCATGAGGGGGCGACAGAGGTGAACCGGCATTATCCCGCGATGCCTTGCAGCAAAGCAAGCCTGAAAACGACACTGCCGGTCATTGGACCGGCAGTGCTGGGGGAGTAGCGGGGGATTAACGCTGCATCGGTTCCACGACCACGCGCAGGCGCACGCGCTCGCCCGGATCGTAGGACATCACGCTGGTGTAGTTGCGGCCGCGGTAGTCGTAGGTGACTTCATAGCCGGAAGTACGCGATTCCCAATGGTCGACGGTGCGGCACTGTTTCACTTGCTGTTCCTGCACGCCGCCGCTGGACGGGGTGTTGGCGTTGTCGATGCGGTCGCCTGCAACGGCGCCGGCGATGGCGCCCGCCGCGGTGGCGACCGAGCGGCCGGTGCCGCCGCCGACCTGGTTACCGGCCAAGCCGCCGATCAGGCCGCCGATGATGGCGCCGCCCACGCCGCGCTGGGGCGCCGGCTGCTGGACCTGCACGTACTCGGTGCGGCATTCCTGGCGCGGACGGTTGATTTGCTCCACTTGCGGGGTTACACGAACCACACGGCCGAAATCTTCAAAATCGGCAGCTTGAGCTTGAGCAGCGAAAGGCAGGGCGCCTACGCACAGTACGGATGCGATCAATTTGGCTTGCAAGTTCATTTGGTACCTCGTTTCAGTTTGGATGTCTTATCAGGGGCTCTGATATTGCATGGTTTGTATGGTAATCCGGTATGCGGGCTGCAACTAGTGCTAAACAGGTATCTGTGGCAACAAATTGTAACAGTGGTCACGAAACGGCGTCGCCCGGCCAAAAGTGGGAAATGTGCCGATTTGACCCCTAAAACACTTACAAAATGTTCTGTTTTTAACAAATATTGCGTGGGCCATCACATTCGTGTTGATCTAGGAGGAACAACACGTTACCCTAATATGCGTATGGGATTCGAGAAACATATTGAATCAGCCATGGCGAACGCAGACCAGTTTGCCGTGTAAAGTGGACAGGTGCTCAAATTATTTACTCTTTAATTCACAAAATAGGCACGCTCGACAGTAAAGTGGACACACCGTACATACCAGGTCAAATTGAGGGAAACATGAGTTTGCTAATGACCGTGCCGCCCAACCTCGTGCAATCGATCCGCGCCTTCCGCGTGGTCGAGCTGCAAGAAGAAGCGGCCCGCCTCGGACACCACTTCCTGTACGCGCATTGCATCGCCGGCGCGACCAAGCAGCAAGTCCTGGGCATCATTGCGGAATCGTTCCAGTTCCCCAAGGGTATAGGCAAGAATTTCGATGGTTTACGGACAACATTGACCGAAACCATGGCCGGCGCCGGCACCCAGCAGGGTTTCCTGGTGGTGCTGGAGCAATTGCCCAATACCCAGAAATTTGACAAGGAAGCACGGGAAACCCTGCTGGATGTCTTCCGCGACGCTGCCGATTACTGGGCCGACAAAAAAGTCCCGTTCCGGGTATTTTACTCCTTCGAGTAAGCCGGAGCCGTCTCCCACGCCAGCGTGGGAGCGGGTGTTCTGCGCCCCGTGGCGCCCTGCTGCATTGCAACAAATCTTGTTCAGTTGTAGTCCCGACTGCCTGAACAAGGTACAATGTCGGCCTATGAAAAACATCGTCATCCTGATTTCCGGTCGCGGCAGCAACATGGAAGCGGTCGTCCGCGCGGCGCAAGCCGAGCGCTGGCCCGCCCGTATTGCCGCCGTCATCAGCAACCGCGCCGACGCCTCCGGGCTGGTATTCGCTGCTGAACACGGAATCCCGACGGCAATTGTTGCCAATAAAGACTATGCCAGCCGCGCCGAGTTCGACGCGGCGCTGCAAACCGTGATCGACGGCTTCCAGCCCGATCTGGTGGTGCTGGCAGGTTTCATGCGGATTTTGACGGAGCAGTTTGTCGCGCATTACGCCGGCCGCATGCTCAACATCCATCCATCGCTGCTGCCGCTGTTTCCCGGCCTGGCGACACATGCGCAGGCGCTGGCCGCCGGCGTGGCAGAGCATGGGGCGACGGTGCATTTCGTGACGGCCGAACTCGATCACGGGCCGATGGTGGCGCAAGCCGCCGTGCCCGTGTTGCCCGACGATACGGTTGAAACCCTGTCCGCCCGCGTGCTGCAGCAGGAGCATGTCATTTACCCGCGTGCGATACGCTGGTTTGTCGAAGACAGGTTGACGATAGCGCAGGGCGCGGTCCACGTGGACCACACAAAGTAAAACTAACCAAGGAATTCCATGAGATTGCCACCAGCGATACTCGCCAACGCCGAAGAAGTGTTGCGCGAGATTTTGCGCTTTGCCGCGCCGGCCGACACCACCCTGTCGCGCTATTTCAAAGACCACCATCGCCTGGGCGGCCGTGAGCGCGGCGCCATCGCCGAGTGCATCTACAACGTGCTGCGCAACAAATCGTTTTATACCGATTTCTCCGAAGCGGGCGGCGGCGCCACCATGCGCCGCCTGACCCTGCTGGGCATGGCGGACGCGGTCGGCGTGGAATCGCTGGGCGGCCTGACCGAGGATGAAGTGTCGTGGGTCGAGCGCATCCTGCAGATCGACCGCAAGGTGATGCACAAGTCGAGCCGCTCGAACATGCCGAAGTGGCTGTTCGACAAGCTGGTCGAGCAGATGGGTGAAGAAGAAACGCTGGCGCTGGCCGACGGCATGAACTCGCCTGCGCCGCTGGATTTGCGCGTCAACGCCATGAAGGCGACCCGCGACGAAGTGGCCGCCAAGCTGGCCGAAGCGCCGATCCGCAGCACGCCGACGCCGTTCGCGCCGCTGGGCCTGCGCGTGCTGCAAAAGCCTGCGCTGCAAAACCTGCCGCTGTTCAAGGACGGCCATATCGAAGTGCAGGACGAGGGCAGCCAGATCCTGTCGGCCATCGTCGGCGCCAAGCGCGGCGAGATGGTGGTGGACTTCTGCGCCGGCGCCGGCGGCAAGACGCTGGCGATAGGCGCGACCATGCGCAACACCGGCCGCCTGTACGCCTTCGACGTGTCCGAGAAGCGCCTGGCCAAGCTGAAGCCGCGGCTGGCGCGCAGCGGCCTGTCCAACGTGCATCCGGTGCAGATCGCGCACGAACGCGACGCCAAGATCAAGCGCCTGGCCGGCAAGATCGACCGCGTGCTGGTCGATGCGCCATGCTCGGGCCTGGGCACCCTGCGCCGCAATCCGGACGTCAAATGGCGCCAGCAGCCGAGCGCGATCGGCGAACTGCAGGTCAAGCAGGCCGCCATCCTGGCCGGCGCCGCGCGTCTGTTGAAGGGCGGCGGCCGCCTGGTCTACGCCACCTGCAGCTTCCTGGACGACGAGAACGAATTCATCGCCAAGCAATTCCTGGACACGCATCCGGACTTCGAGCTGGTGCCGATGACCAAGGTGCTGGCCGAACAGCGCATCGAGCTGGAGATGGGCGACTATCTGAAGCTGTTGCCGCACAAGCACCAGACCGACGGCTTCTTCGCCGCCGTGTTCGAGCGCAAGCCGATGGTCAAGAAAGTCATCGTCAAGGATGAAGAGGAAGCCGCCGACGAGTAATCGGCAGCACGACTCATCTCAAAAGGCCGGGCTTCCGGCCTTTTTTACGTTAATCTACACACCTCAGCCATCACACCCGGTACCTATGACTCAACAACAGCCCCTGCTCAATCTGATCGACGACCTGACCGGCGACCTGCAAGATCCCAGCCGACTGTGGCAAATCGCCGCCATCGTCGGTTCCGTGATCCTGGGCTGGGGCCTGGCGCGGCTGTTGAAGAAGCGCTTTGGCCGCCAGGATACGCACGGCCGCATGATGCGCTTCGGCGTCGAGAGTTTTGGCCGCGTGATGGCGCCGCTGGCCGTGGTCGGCCTGCTGGCCTTGTCGCGCGTGGCGCTGGCCAAGTACCATTTTCACGTCAACCTGATCAAGGTGGCCTTGCCCATCTTCGGCTCGCTGGTCGTGATCCGTTTTACCGTCTACCTGCTGCGCCGCGTGTTTGCGCGCCACGGCGAGATCAGCGCCACCATGTTGGCGTTCGAGAAAGTGTTCCAGTTGCTGGTGTGGCTGGCTTTCGTGCTGTACATCACCGGCCTGTACCAGGATGTGTTCGACTTCATGGACGGCACCATCCTGCCGCTGGGTAAATACAAGGTGTCGCTGGCCGACATTTTGCAAGCCACCGTCTCGGTGATCGTGCTGCTGATGCTGGCGATGTGGGCCGGCGCGGCGCTGGAAGAGCAGCTGATGAAAGTGCAGGGCATGCACACCAACCTGCGGGTGGTGGTGGCGCGCACGGCGCGCGCGGTGCTGATCCTGGTGGCCGTGCTGATGAGCCTGTCGCTGGTGGGGATCGACCTGACCGTGCTGTCGGTGTTCGGCGGCGCGCTCGGCGTCGGCCTCGGCTTGGGTCTGCAGAAGATCGCCAGCAACTACGTGTCCGGCTTCGTGATCCTGCTGGACCGCAGCCTGACCATCGGCGACATGATCACCGTCGATAAATACAGCGGCCGTGTGACGCAGATCAATACCCGCTACACCGTGCTGCAAGGATTGGACGGTGTCGAGTCCATCGTGCCGAACGAGATGCTGGTGTCGGGCGCGGTGCAGAACTCCTCGCTGTCGAGTAGCACGCTGTGGATTGCGACCAAGGTTTCGGTGGCATATGACACCGATGTCGACACGGTGCTCAAGCTGCTGGAAGAGGCCGCGCTGACAGTGGACCGCGTGCTGAAGGAAGACAAGCTGCCGTCGGCGCAGCTGCTGAGCTTTGGCGCGGACGGCCTGGATCTGCAACTGGGCTTCTGGATCAACGATCCGCAGAACGGCCGCGGCGGCGTGACCTCGGACGTCAACCGCGCGATCTGGCGCGCGCTGAAGGCCGCCAACATTTCCGTGCCGTTCCCGCAGCGGGAAATGCGCATCCTCGGCCCCGTGCCGGAGCAAATGGGCCCGCAGGAAAGCACGACCGTGCCACAGAAATCGTCCGTGACTACAGGAAATCCTTCCGCTAATCACGTTTAAATCAGCGTACAATAACGTCCAAAAGTACGACTGACGGACTTCCTGCGCCTGTTAAAAACGCAAGATTGGCGGAACGACCGCACAGCGAGACACGCCCACTTTGGAGTAGTAATGATTTTTAGTTTAAATGCTGTACTGGATTTTTTGTCTAACGGCGTCACCCGACTCACCGCCTGGCAAGTGTTCTTCTATACGCTGGCAGTTACGCACATCACCATCGCCAGTGTGACCATCTACCTGCACCGCCACCAGGCGCACCGTGCGCTGGAGCTGCACGCCATCCCTAGCCACTTCTTCCGTTTCTGGCTGTGGCTGACGACCGGCCAGGTGACCAAGGAATGGGCGTCGATCCACCGCAAGCACCACGCCAAGTGCGACACCGAGGAAGATCCGCACAGCCCGGTTACGCGCGGCATCAAGAAAGTATTCTGGGAAGGTGCCGAGCTGTATCGCGCTGAATCGAAGAACCTGGAAACCATGGAAAAATATGGTCATGGCACGCCGGACGACTGGATCGAGCGCAATCTGTACACCCGCTTCAGCTGGCAGGGTGTGGCTGCGCTGCTGGTGATTAACGTCGCCTTGTTCGGCGTGATCGGCATCACCGTGTGGGCAGTGCAGATGATGTGGATCCCCGTCACGGCGGCCGGCATCATCAACGGCATCGGCCACTACTGGGGCTACCGCAACTACGATTGCTCCGACGCGGCGACCAACATCATCCCGTTCGGCATCCTGATCGGCGGCGAAGAGCTGCACAACAACCACCACACCTTTGCCACCTCGGCCAAGCTGTCGTCGAAGTGGTATGAGTTCGACATCGGCTGGGGCTATATCCGTGCGCTGGAAATGATGGGCCTGGCCAAGGTCAAGAAACGCGCACCGGAGCCGAAGTTCGCCAAAGGCAAGATCGAAGCCGACTTCGACACGCTGCAATCGGTCATCGCCAACCGCTACGACGTGATGGCCAAGTACGCCAAGTCGGTCAAGCACGCCTGGAAAGAAGAGCTGGAACACCTGAAAGACAAGGCCCAGCTGGAAGCGCGCTTCCTGAAATCGTCGCGCAAGCTGTTGCAGCGCGAGCCGGGCAAGCTGGAAGCGCCGCAGCAGCAGCAACTGGTGGAACTGTTCCAGCACAGCAAAGCGCTGGAAACCATGCACACGATGCGCGTGGAACTGGGCGTGATCTGGGAGCGTTCGCACTTCACCCGCGACCAGTTGCTGCACAAGCTGCAAGACTGGTGCAACCGCGCGGAAGCGTCGGGCATCAAGTCGCTGCAAGACTTCTCGCTCCGCCTGCGCAGCTACGCATAAGAAAGTATTGATACAATTGAACGGCCCCGAAATTCGGGGCCGTTTTTCATTTCAGGGAGTGACATGACATTGCGAACTTATTTGGCGGCCCTGGCGTTGGCTCTGCCGCTGTGCGGCGCGCACGCCGCTGACTGGACCGTGCGCTTCGACGGCGCCGGTCCGTTGAAGATCGGTATGCGTTTCGACGCCGTCAACAAAGTGCTGGGCGATCACATGGAGCGCACGCCGAAAGCGTTGCGCGGCTCGCCGAACTGCTTCCAGCTGGAGCCGGCGCGCCAGCCCGGCTTGCTGCTGATGTTTGTCGGCGACGTGTTGAAGCGGGTGGACGTGATGGAGGAGGGCATACTATCCGAGCGCGGCATCGGCCTGGGTGACCCGGTGGAAAAGATACGCCAGGTCTATGGCGAAGCGGTGACCTCGACGCCGCAGGCCTACGACGACAGCGAGCAGACCCTGACCGTCAAAGCCGGTGGCGGCCAGTACGCGATCCGTTTCGATACCAGCAAAGGCAAGGTCGGCGCGATCTACGCCGGCGCCTGGAAGGAAGTGCAGTACATCGAAGGCTGCCTGTAAAATAAAAAAGCCGCTGAGCTGATGCTGAGCGGCTTTTTTGCGAGAAGCGAAGATCGGATTACTTGATCTTGGTTTCTTTGAACATGACGTGCTTGCGTGCTTTAGGATCGAACTTCATGATCTCCATTTTAGCAGGCGTGGTGCGCTTGTTCTTGGTAGTGGTGTAGAAGAAACCCGTACCTGCGGTCGATTCCAGTTTGATTTTGTCGCGGCCAGTTTTTGCCATGGTAGCTCCTAATTAGACTTTTTCGCCACGGGCGCGCATGTCGGCCAGTACGGCATCGATGCCGACTTTGTCGATTACGCGCAGACCAGCGTTGGACAGACGCAGGGAGACCCAGCGGTTTTCAGATTCAACAAAAATACGACGGTTCTGCAGGTTAGGCAGGAAACGACGTTTGGTTTTGTTGTTTGCGTGGGAAACATTGTTGCCGACCATCGGCTTCTTCCCAGTAACTTGGCAAACACGTGCCATAACGCACTCCTTAAAAGACATTCCACAATTGGAAAAACAAGAGTATATCCAAAAACCTCAGCTTTTTCAATGACTTGTGAAAAACAATTGTGTCTCGTATATCTGAAAATATTTAACAATTGTGAATTCACTCGTAAACCCTTGAGCCCATAGGGGTAAACTCATAGCTGGCCGTGCTCGGCAAACGAGTGGACCTGGTGGCCGGCCACGACAAAATGGTCGAGGATGCGGATATCCACCAGCGCCATGGCCTGCACCAGCGCCCGCGTCAGCAGCAGGTCCGATTCGCTGGGGTCTGGCGTGCCGGACGGGTGGTTGTGGGCCAGCATGATGCTGGCGGCGTTGCAGGCCAGCGCCGCTTTCACCACCTCGCGCGGGTAGACGCTGGTATGCGTCAAGGTGCCGCGAAACATTTCCTTGGCGTCGATCAGGCGGTTCTTCACGTCCAGGAACAGCACGTAAAACGACTCGAAGTCCTTGCCGCTGAAGGTGATGCGCAGGTATTCCTTCACCGCGCGGGGCGAACTCAGCGTGTTGCCGGCCTTGATTTCCTCCAGGATGGCGCGCCGCGCCAGTTCCATCACCGCCTGCAATTGGGCGAACTTGGCCGTGCCCAGTCCGCGCAGGGCGGAAAACTCCTTCAGGCTGGCGCCGAACATGGCTTGCAGCGAGCCGAAATGGTGCAGCATTTCCTGCCCCAGTTGCACGGCGTCCTTGCCCGGCACGCCGGTGCGCAGGAAAACCGCCAGCAATTCGGCGTCCGTCAGCGCCGCCGCGCCTTCGCGTATCAGCCGTTCGCGCGGGCGGCGCTCCAGCGGCCATTCGGTAATTGCCATCGATATCCTCCGCAAATCAGCACAGACGACGGGCGCGGCAGGCAAGGTGGCTTACAATAGAGCCTTTGCCAGCTTACTGAATCCCACGTCATGTCTAACGCGCAACCTGCTGTTGTCACCAAATCGGCTTACTTAACACTGCATTATCGTCTCGCCTCGCTGGACGGTACTGATATCGTTACAACCTTCAGCGGAAATCCCGCCACGCTGATGCTGGGCCAGGGCCAGCTGGCGCCGGTGCTGGAAGAGTTGTTGATCGGCATGCCTGAAGGCACGCACAAGACCTTCGACCTGGAGCCGGGCGTCGGCTTCGGCCCGCGCAACCCGGAACTGGTGCGCGAAGTCACCCGCGCCACGCTGGACGACAACTCGGTGCCGGGCGCCGACTACAAAGTGGGCGACCTGGTCGACTTCGCCGCGCCGGGCGGCGGCCGCTTCGCCGGCATCCTGCGCGAGCTGGGCGATGAAACCTGTCTGTTCGACTTCAACCACCCGCTGGCCGGCCAGCCGCTGAAATTCGAAGTCAAACTTATTTCCGTGCTGTGAGGAACTCATGAGCGATAAAGAAATCCTGTTGGCCCAGCCGCGCGGCTTTTGCGCCGGCGTCGACCGCGCCATTGAAATCGTCGAGCGCGCGCTGACCCAGTTCGGCGCGCCCATCTATGTGCGTCACGAGATCGTCCACAACGCCTACGTGGTGGAAGACCTGCGCAACAAGGGCGCCATCTTCATCGAAGACCTGGACGACGTGCCTGCCGGCAATACGCTGGTATTCTCGGCGCACGGCGTGTCCAAGGCGGTGCGGGCGGAGGCGGAATCGCGCGGCCTCAGCATCTTTGACGCGACTTGCCCGCTGGTCACCAAGGTGCATGTGGAAGTGGCCAAGATGCGCAAGCAGGGCTGCGAGATCATCATGATCGGCCACGACGGTCACCCGGAAGTCGAAGGCACGATGGGCCAGACCGAAGAGGGCATGTATCTGGTCGAAACCGTGGCCGACGTCGACAAACTGAACGTCACCAAGCCGGACCAACTGGCCTATGTTTCGCAGACAACGTTGTCGGTAGACGACACCGCCGACATCATCGAAGCGCTGAAGCGCAAATATCCGGCGATTATCGAGCCGAAAAAGGGCGACATCTGCTACGCCACCACCAACCGCCAGGAAGCCGTGAAATTCATGGCGCCGCAAGTGGAAGTGGTGATCGTGGTCGGCAGTCCGAACAGCTCCAATTCCAACCGCCTGCGCGAAGTGGCGGAGAAGAAGGGCACGCCGGCCTACATGGTCGACAACGCCACGCAGATCGATCCGCTCTGGCTGGAAGGCAAATTGCGCGTGGGCGTCACCGCTGGTGCGTCGGCGCCCGAAGTGCTGGTGCACGCGGTCATCGATCGCCTGAAGGAATTGGGTGCGCGCAGCGTGCGCACGCTCGATGGCGTGCAGGAAGCGGTCACTTTCCCGCTGCCCAGAGGCCTGGATGGACAGAAAGCTGCACCAGCGGAGGGCGTGGTTTAACAACTTTCGGGATGAAACGGAATTAAATTTTGCATCTTTCCGTTATTCCGCAGTTAGTTTTTCCAGAATCTCGCTATCATTGCCTCGCTCTCAAAAAGTTGTCGTTTAGGCTTATAAACGAAGGAACGGAGGAGGGCGCGGCTCGCAGGAGACGCTACTGGTTCAGGCATGAAATTTGCATCATGAACGTGTAGTCAACGGCGGCACTACGGAGACATACTCCGGGTGCCGTTTTTGTTAGATGAACCGCTGTGCAGGCATAAACACAAAAAGTAAAGGCACTCTTCATGGATACATTTATCCAACAAATTATTAACGGACTGGTGCTCGGCAGCATGTACGCACTGGTCGCGCTGGGCTATACCATGGTCTACGGCGTGCTGAACCTGATTAACTTCGCCCACGGCGACGTGCTGATGATCGGCGCGATGACCGGCCTGACCATCCTCAAATACCTGAACGAGTACGCGCCGGACTTGCCTGGCTACGTCAAGCTGGCGATCGCCATTGGCGGCGCCATCCCGGTCTGCATCGTGGTCAACATCCTGATCGAGCGGGTCGCCTACCGCCGCCTGCGCAATGCGCCGCGCCTGGCGCCGCTGATCACCGCCATCGGCGTGTCCATCCTGCTGCAGACCATCGCCATGATGATCTGGACCCGCAACCCGCTGGCCTTCCCGCAACTGCTGTCGTCGGAACCGATCACGGTCGGCGGCGCGCTGATCTCGCAGACCCAGATCCTGCTGCTGGTGCTGGCCGCGCTGTCGATGACGGGCCTGGTGCTGCTGGTGGAAAAAACCAAGATGGGCCGCGCCATGCGCGCCACGGCGGAAAATCCCCGTGTCGCCGGCCTGATGGGCGTCGACTCCAACAAGGTCATCGTCGCCACCTTCGCGCTGGGCGCGGGCCTGGCCGCCGTGGCCGGCGTGATGTGGGGCGCCAACTACGCGTCGATCCAGTTCGCGATGGGCTTCGTGCCCGGCCTGAAAGCCTTCTCGGCCGCGGTGCTGGGCGGCATCGGCAACATCTACGGCGCGATGATAGGCGGTATCGTGCTCGGCATTATCGAGAGCCTGGGCGCCGGTTACATCGGCGACCTGACCGGTGGCTTCCTCGGCAGCCACTACCAGGACATCTTTGCCTTCGTCGTGCTGATCATCGTGCTGACGGTGCGTCCGTCCGGCATCATGGGCGAGCGCGTTGCGGACCGTGCCTAAGCTGAGGAACTACACATGGCTATCCTGAATTTCGACACCACCCGCAACCCGCGCAAGGCCTACAGCAGCATGGCTGTGGTCCTGATCGGCTTGCTGATCTTCCCATTCGTCGCCTCGCAGTTCGGCAACTCCTGGGTCCGCATCATCGACATGGCGCTGCTGTACATCATGCTGGCGCTGGGCCTGAACATCGTGGTCGGCTTCGCCGGCCTGCTGGACCTGGGCTACATCGCCTTCTACGCGGTGGGCGCCTACATGACCGGCCTGCTGGCCTCGCCGCAGTTCGCGACCTTGCTGGAATCGCTGATCAACGAGTACCCGGTGGTCGGCAATTCGCTGGTCGCCATCCTGGGGCCGGACATCCAGCAAAATGGCATCCACCTGTCGGTATGGGTGATCGTGCCGCTGGCGGCCGCGCTGGCCGGCCTGTTCGGCGCGCTGCTGGGCGCGCCGACCTTGAAGCTGCGCGGCGACTACCTGGCCATCGTGACCTTGGGCTTCGGCGAGATCATCCGCATCTTCATGAACAACCTGAACGAGCCGATCAACTTCACCAACGGTCCGCAGGGCATCAACCTGATCGACCCGATCCGCGTGTTCGGCGTCAACCTGGCGGGGGAGGCGGGTTCGCGCGCCAACGTCGTCGTCGGCGGCTTCTCCATGCCGTCGGTGAACGCCTATTACTTCCTGTTCCTGTTCCTGTGCATCGCCGTGGTGTTCGTCACCTCGCGCCTGCAGCACTCGCGCCTGGGCCGTGCCTGGGTCGCGATCCGCGAAGACGAGATCGCCGCCAAGGCGATGGGCATCAACACCCGCAACGTCAAGCTGCTGGCGTTCACGATGGGCGCTTCGTTCGGCGGCGTCGCCGGCGCCATGTTCGCGTCGTTCCAGGGCTTTGTGTCGCCGGAATCGTTCTCGCTGACCGAGTCGATCGCGGTGCTGGCGATGGTGGTGCTGGGCGGTATCGGCCACATTCCCGGCGTCATCATGGGCGGCGCGCTGCTGGCGGCGCTGCCGGAAGTGCTGCGCCACGTGGTCGAGCCGCTGCAGGAAAAACTGTTCGGCCACGTGCTGATCGAAGCGGAAGTGTTGCGCCAGCTGTTGTACGGCCTGGCGATGGTGCTGATCATGCTGAACCGCCCGGCGGGCCTGTGGCCGGCGCCCAAGCATGAAGACCGTCCCGACGGCGACTCCGACACCAAAGATCAATCGTCCGGCACCGTGGCGGCCTGAGGAAAGCAGAAATGAGCGAACAAGTTATTCTCCACATCGCCGGCGTCAACAAGCGCTTCGGCGGCTTGCAGGCGCTGACCGATGTCGGCATCAAGATCATGAAGGGCCAGATCTACGGTCTGATCGGCCCCAACGGCGCCGGCAAGACCACCTTCTTCAACGTCATCACCGGCTTGTACCAGCCGGACACCGGCACCTTCGAGCTGGCCGGCAAGCCGTACTCGCCGTCGGCGCCGCATGCGGTGGCCAAGGCCGGCATCGCCCGCACCTTCCAGAACATCCGTCTGTTCGGCGAGATGACCGCGCTGGAAAACGTCATGGTCGGGCGCCACGTGCGCTCGCATCAGGGGGTGTTCGGCGCCGTGTTCCGCCACAAGGCGGCGCGCGAGGAGGAGGCGGCTATCCGCAAGCGCGCGCAGGAGTTGCTGGACTTCGTCGGCATCGGCCAGTTCGCCAGCCGCACCTCGAAGTTCCTGTCCTACGGCGACCAGCGCCGCCTGGAAATCGCCCGCGCCCTGGCCACCGATCCGCAGCTGCTGGCGCTGGATGAACCGGCGGCCGGCATGAACGCCACCGAGAAGCTGGCGCTGCGCGAGCTGCTGGTCAAGATCAAGAACGAAGGCAAGACCGTGCTGCTGATCGAGCACGACGTCAAGATGATGATGGGCTTGTGCGACCGGCTGATGGTGCTGGAATACGGCAAGCCGATCGCCGAAGGTCTGCCGGCGGAAATACAAAGCAATCAGGCGGTAATCGACGCCTACCTGGGAGGATCGCACTAATGGGCGACAACGTTCTTAAAGTATCGGGACTGAAAGTCGCGTACGGCGGCATCAAGGCCGTCAAAGGTATCGATCTGGAAGTGAACAAGGGCGAGCTGGTCGCCTTGATCGGCGCCAACGGCGCCGGCAAGACCACCACCTTGAAAGCCATCACCGGCACGCTGCCGCCTTGCAAGGTCGAGGGCACGGTGTCGTACAAGGGTGAGTCGCTGAAAGGCAGCAAGTCCTTCCACCTGGTCGAGAAGCGGCTGGCGATGGTGCCGGAAGGGCGCGGCGTGTTCACCCGCATGTCGATCCAGGAAAACCTGATGATGGGCGCCTACACCCGTGACGACAAGGCCGGCATCGACGCCGACATCGCCAAGTGGTTCGACGTATTCCCGCGCCTGAAGGAGCGCGCGGCGCAGATGGCGGGCACGCTGTCGGGCGGCGAGCAGCAGATGCTGGCGATGGCGCGCGCGCTGATGTCGCATCCCGAGCTGTTGCTGCTGGACGAGCCGTCGATGGGTCTGTCGCCTATCATGGTCGAGAAGATTTTCGAAGTGATCCGCAACGTCTCGAAAGAGGGCATCACCATCCTGCTGGTGGAGCAGAACGCCAAGCTGGCGTTGCAAGCGGCGCACCGCGGCTACGTCATGGACTCCGGCCACATCACCATGACCGGCAACGCCAAGGACATGCTGGACGACCCGCGCGTCAAAGCGGCCTACCTCGGCGAATAATTGACTTTTTTGCCTTAAAAAACCGGAGCTTGCTCCGGTTTTTTGGTTTACGTCTGACTATTCCCAATGCAGATAATCGTCCTCATGCACTACTACCTAACGTAGCGGTTGAGTCGTCGAATCCGGCATATGAGTTAATATGAAATGGAAAAGCACAGGCCTCACCATCGGCTCTCTGTTGTGAAAGCCTTGGTCATTTCAGGAAGAGTTAGGGCGACTCTGTCCGCTTTGTCCGGTGCCGCAGCACTTGGCATGGGATTTGACGAGATGCTCGGCGTAGTCATGGCACTTTGCCAGCGTGACTTTTACAAGAGCATGACTACTCAGGCGGACCATCGTGTTTGGCAGGATGTTTATCGTCCCGCTACCAAGGTCGGAAGAGTCTATCTGAAACTTACCGTTATCGATGGCGTGCTCATTGTGTCGTTTAAGGAGCTATAGATATGAAATGTCCCGTCTGTGGCGAAGCTGCATTGGTACATGGCATTCGCGATATCACCTATCTGTACAAAGGCCGGACGATCTTAATCACAGCGGTTGGGGGGGATAGCTGTCCAGTGTGCGGTGAAAACGTGCTGGATGCGGACGAGTCGTCGCGTGTGAGCTTGGCAATGCTGGCGTTCAACCAGCAAGTAGATGAGTCTTTGGATCGCGGTCTGATTCTCAAATAATAAAGCCTCGGCCGTGGCCGAGGCTTTATTTTGTGGGATCCGGCGCCCTACCGCGCCGGAATTCCTTGATTACTTCTTGGCTGGAGCAGCTTTGGCGGCAGCAGCGGTGAACTGGTTCACGGCCGAAGTCATGTTCGATTCGATCGACTCAACAGCTTGCTTGGCGGTCTTGGCGAACTGCTCGTAGCCGGCGTTGGCGTTGCCGATGGCCGATTTCAGGATGGCGACGGCGTTTTCCGAACCAGCTGGGGCGTTCTTGCTGACTTCTTCCACCAGCGAGATGACTTTACGGTTGGTTTCAGCGATCTGGGTTTCAGCAGCTTTGCTGAATTCAGCGCCGGTGCTCGAAGCGATGGTCGCCAGATGACGGCCGTAAGCGATGGTTTTTTCTGCGTTAGGCTGGGCTTGTGCCGAAGCCAACGAGAAGAATTCTTGTGGATCTTTAGCCGACAGCAGCTGCTTGGTGGTGATCGACGACTCTTCCAGCGATGCCTTGGCAGCGGTCAGGTTCAGATCGACGAATTTCTCCACGCCTTCAAAAGCTTTGTTGGTCAGGGCCGAGAAGATCGCAAATTGAGCTTCGAAATTGGCTTTGGTCGCATTGGAAAATTGCTCAGGGATAGAAAACATTTGAATCTCCAGGAAAGTAGTCATTGATTAAGTACTGCTGAGGTACTGCTTGTTTCTTACGGCCGGCGAGAAACAGGCTATCCACGTTTCAGACCGAACAACTAATTGTGCAACGCAACAAACCCGATTTTACGGCCTTCAGAAATTAAGTCAAGCGATTTTTTTGTGCATTGCACCAAAGAACCAAATCTAGCTTAAGGAAAGTATTTCCGCAGGGAAAATGCGGCTTGGCAAGGCATAGCCGGTGGCAAAATGGTCGCCGTGATAGACTTGCATCCTGTCGAGTCGGCGCCGCATTCCGGCGCCGATTTCCTTTCATGCTGCAAGTAAGTTTTACCGGTTTCCCATGCCCAACACCCCGAGCGCCGCCGCGGTTGTCAAACACGCCACTTTCCTGTCGCCGCTGCCGCTGTTTTTCGTGCTGTTGTGGAGCAGCGGCTTCATCGTCGCCAAGTTCGGCTTGCCATATGCGCCGCCGCTGACCTTCCTGGTGATGCGCTTTGTAGGCGTGTTGCTGTTCCTGGCGCCGGCCGTGCTGCTGCTGAAGGCGCCCTGGCCGCAGGGCAAGGTCTGGCAGATCGCGCTGGCCGGGCTGCTGGTGCAGGCCGGCTACCTGATCGGTGTCTGGTGCGCCATCAAGCTGGGCATGCCGGCCGGCTTGTCGGCCTTGATCGTCGGCATGCAGCCGATCCTGACCGCCTTCGCCGCGCCGCTGATCGGAGAGAAAGTGCGGCCGCTACAATGGCTGGGCCTGGTCTTCGGCCTGGCCGGGGTGGGGCTGGTGGTGGCCGCCAAGATCAAGCTGGTCGGATTGTCGGTCGACGCCATCCTGTTCTGCGTACTGGCGCTGCTGTCGATCACCGCCGGCACCCTGTATCAAAAACGCTATTGCCCGCAATTCGACCTGCGCACCGGCACCGTGATCCAGTTTGCCGCCTCGCTGGTCCTGGTGCTGCCGCTGGCGGTCATCTTCGAAGGGCTGACGCCGGACTTTGCTGCGGTGCAGTGGACGCCGCGTTTCGTCGGCGCTTTGCTGTGGTCGGTAATGGGCTTGTCGATCGGCGCCATCTTCCTGTTGTTCGCGCTGATACGCCGCAGCGACGCCACCCAGGTCACCAGCCTGATGTACCTGACGCCGCCGACCACCGCCGTCATGGCCTGGCTGATGTTCGGCGAGGCTTTCAACGCCCTCGGCATAGCCGGGATGGCGCTGGCGGTCACCGGTGTGATATTTGTAGTCAAGAAAACCAGATAAGCGAGTGCATATGATTTCAACTCCCGACCAGCAAGCGGTGGACGCCGCCATCACCAGCCGCCGCTCGATCCGCGCCTTCCTGCCGCAAGCCGTGGCGCGCGAGGATGTCGCGCAGATTTTGCAGGTGGCGGCGCGGGCGCCGTCCGGCACCAATACCCAGCCGTGGAAAGTCTACGTGCTCGATGGCGAACGCAAGCAGCAGTTGTCATCGGCGATACTGGCCGCACATAGTGATCCAGAGCAGGCTAAACAGCACACCGAGGAATACGCCTACTATCCGCGCGAGTGGGTTTCGCCTTTTATTGAGCGCCGTCGCAAGGTCGGCTGGGATTTGTATGCGTTACTGGGTTTGACGCGCGACAATAAGGCCGGCATGGCTGCACAACACGGCCGCAATTATGAATTTTTTGGCGCTCCGGTAGGTCTCATCTTTACCATCGATCGCATCATGGAGCAGGGCTCGTGGCTGGACTACGGCATGTTCCTCCAAAACATCATGGTGGCGGCGCGGGCGCGGGGCCTCGATACTTGCCCGCAGGCGGCTTTTACCCAGTATCATAAAATCATCGGCAGCCAGTTGGGCCTACCGGACAATGAAACCGTGGTGTGCGGCATGGCGCTCGGTTACGCCGACTGGTCGAAAGTTGAGAATACCTTGATCACGGACCGTATGGCGCTTGAGGAATTTGTTAAATTTGTTGATTAGAACTAGCTTGTTTAAAACCTACGGCGCCTTATTGTATCGATGCAACCATCGATGCGCTCAATGTTAAATTTGCTTGCGCTTGCCCGCAGTTTTGCTACACTGCAACAGGTCTTTCGCTTTCTCTACAGCGTTTTTTTCGGGGATATGAATGTATAAACTAGCTTTAAGTGCGCTCATTTCGCTGATGTTCGCCAGCACGGCCCTCACCGCAACGACAGCCCAGGCTGCCGAAGGCGCCGCATCGAAAAAACACCATGTGAAGAAGGTCAAGGCCCGTGGACCGGTGCGCGTGGCCGCCGCCGAGCCTGGCGAACGTGTGGTCAAGCGCGTGATCAAGGTCAATGGCCGCCGCAAAGTGGTCTACCAGCGCATGATCGTGGCCGCACCGGCGGTGCCGACCATGGGCGACCTGGCCGGCCTGAACAGGACGCACGATCCGCTGGACCTGAAGTCCAATGTGGCGCTGGTGCTGGACCAGGCCAATTCCGAAGTGCTGTTTGAAAAGAATTCCAACGTCGCCCTGCCGATCGCCTCGATCACCAAGATGATGACCGGCTTGGTCGTGGTCGAAGCCAAGCAGAACATGGACGAGATCCTGAGCATCACCGACGAGGATGTCGACCGCGAAAAATTCAGCAGCTCGCGCCTCAAGGTGGGAACCCAGCTGAGCCGCGCCGACATGCTGCACATCGCCCTGATGAGCTCGGAAAACCGGGCGTCGTCGGCGCTGGGCCGTAACTATCCTGGTGGCAAGCCTGCGTTTGTCGAGGCGATGAACGCCAAGGCCCGCGAACTGGGCATGGTCGACACCCATTACGTCGATTCCAGCGGCCTGTCGAAAATGAATGTGGCCAGCGCGCGCGATCTGGCCAAGCTGGCTATGGCGGCGTATCAGCAGCCCATCCTGCGCCAGTACTCGACCGACGCCAAGGCCATGGTCGAAACCAACGGCCGTCCGATGCAGTTCGGCACCACCAATCACCTGGTGGCCAATCCGGACTGGGCGATCGGCTTGCAGAAAACCGGCTTCATCAACGAAGCGGGGCGCTGCCTGATGATGCAGGCGGTCATCGAAGGCCGCTCGGTCATCATGGTGTTCCTCGATTCCAAGGGCAAGCAGTCGCGTATCGCCGACGCCGGCCGCATGCGCAAATGGCTGGAGGCGCTGAAGCCGGCCGCCCTCAGCGCGCCGCTCAGCTCACCGTCGACTTATTCGACCGGAATGTAACCCAGTGTGGCGGAGATCTGGTTGGCGGTCATGACCAGGTCTTCCAGCCACTCGTCCTGCAGACGGTCGGCCGGCGCCGAGATCGACAGCCCGGCAATCAGCTTGCCGCTGTCGTCGTGGATGCCGGCGGCCATGCAACGCACCCCCAGCTCCAGTTCTTCATTGTCGCGCGCGTAGCCGCGTGACTTCACCAGGCTCAGCTCGCGCTCCAGCTTGGCCAGGTCCGTGATCGAATTCTTGTTGTGGCCGGCCAGTCCGGTGCGCGTGGCGTAGGCGCGGATGGCTTTCGGCTCGTCCACCGACAGGAACAGCTTGCCGGTCGAGGTCAGGTGCAGCGGGCCGCGGCCGCCGATGGCGCGCACCACCTGCATGCCCGAGCGTTCCGAGAAGGCGCGGTCGATGTAGACGATCTCGTCGCCCTGGCGCACCGACAGGTTGATGGTCTGCTGGGTTTTCTTGTGCAGTGCACGCATGAAGTCCAGCGCGGCCTCGCGCACCGACAGTCGGCTCTTTACAACATTGCCCAGTTCCAGCAGCCGCATACCGAGCCGGTAGGTGCCCGGCTCGATGCGGTCGACAAAGCGCGTCAGCACCATGTCGTTCAGAATCCGGTGGGCGGTCGACGGGTGTAGCCCGGAAACCTTGGACAATTCCTTCAAACTCACAGGGTCGGGGTATTTGGCCAGCGCATCGAGTAGCGCCACCATGCGCTCGATCACCTGGATAGTGGTCTTTTGCTCTGGAACGGTTTCGATTTTCATGATGTGGTTGGTGCGGTGCAGTATGCGATAGCTACTTTATACCATAATGTGAAAAAAATAGGAATTGATGCATAATGATACATTCATCATTTGCGGCTTATTCATGGAACCAGTGAGCGAATTCAAGAGCAAGAGCGGCCTGAAACGTATCTTTTCAGCCTTTTTATACTCCATCGACGGCTTCAAGTCGGCTTGGAAGCATGAGCACGCCTTCCGCCAGGAAGTGAGCCTGTTCGTGGTCGGCACCATCATCGCGCTGGTGCTGCGCATCTCGGCGTTCGAGAAATTGATGCTGATCGGCGTGCTGATGTTGATATTGATCGTGGAACTGATCAATTCCTCCATCGAAGCCGTGGTGGACCGCGTTTCGCTGGAGCGCCACCCGCTGTCCAAGAACGCCAAGGACTTCGGCAGCGCCGCCGTGTTGCTGACCTGTCTGCTGGCGGCCGGAGCCTGGGGCGTGGTGCTGTTCAACCGTTTCTATTGAAGGTATATAAAGTTTCGGTATAAGGAACTGCTAAAAGCTTAGTTCTCATTTATAAAGGACAGCCGTAATCTGGAGACCTTCACTACAAGGGGAACCACAAAATGCTGTCCAGGAAAATTATTGCTGCTGCTATTCTCGCCGTCACAGCCGTCGCTCCAGCCTTGGCGGCAGAAATCTCGTTGCTGAACGTGTCCTACGATCCGACCCGTGAGCTGTACCAGGACGTCAACGCCGCCTTCGCCAAAAGCTGGCAAGCCAAGACCGGCGACACGCTGAAGATCAAACAATCGCACGGCGGCTCCGGCAAGCAGGGCCGCGCCGTGATCGACGGCCTGGAGGCGGACGTGGTCTCGCTGGCGCTGGCCTACGACATCGACGCCATCGCCGAGCACAAGCTGCTGTCGCCGGACTGGCAGAAGAAGCTGGCGCACAACAGCACCCCGTACACCTCGACCATCGTGTTCCTGGTGCGCAAGGGCAACCCTAAAGGCATCAAGGACTGGAACGACCTGGTCAAGCCGGGCGTTGCCGTCATCACCCCGAATCCGAAAACCTCCGGCGGCGCCCGCTGGAACCACCTGGCCGCCTACGGCTACGCGCTGCGCCTGCCGGGCGGCACCGAAGCCTCGGCCAAGGATTTCTTGAGCAAGCTGTACAAGAACGTGCCGGTGCTCGATTCCGGCGCGCGCGGCGCCACCACCACCTTCGTCGAGCGCGGCATCGGCGACGTGCTGATCGCCTGGGAAAACGAGGCGCTGCTGGCGGTCAAGGAACTGGGCCCGGCCAAGTTCGACATCATCGCGCCGTCGGTCTCCATCCTGGCCGAGCCGCCGGTGGCCGTGGTCGACAAAGTGGTCGACAAGCGCGGCACCCGCAAGGTGGCCGAGGCTTACCTGAACTTCCTGTACACCGATGAAGCGCAGGAAATCATCGCCAAGAACTACTACCGTCCGGCAGTGGAAAAAGAGGCGAAGAAATACGCCGCCCAATTCCCGAACGTGAAACTGTTCAAGCTGTCCGACGTGGCCGGCGACTGGACCAAGGCGCAGAAGACCCACTTCGCCGACGGCGGCCTGTTCGACCAGATCTACCAGCCCAAGTAATCATGAACGGCGCGCTGGCCCAGTTTCGCGTGTTGATTGCGCCCGGTCTGCATAACAGCGGACCGGAGCACTGGCAAAGCCGCTGGCAAAAGCTGTTTCCCGCTTTCGAGCGGGTGCAGCAGGACGATTGGGACGTGCCGGACTTGCCGCAGTGGTCGGCCCGGATCGACCAGGCGCGCCGTGCGGCGGGCGACGACCGGCGGCCGACGCTGATCGTCGCCCACAGCTTCGGCAGCCTGGCCACGGTGCACAGCCTGGCGCGCGATCCGTCCGGCGTGGCGGGCGTGCTGCTGGTGGCGCCGGCCGATCCCGACAAATTCAATGTCGCGGCCCAGCTACCGCAGCAGGCGCTGCCGGTGCCGTCTATCATGGTCGGCAGCACCAACGATCCATGGATGGCGGCGCCGCGCGCGCAGCTGTGGGCGCAGCGCTGGCACAGCCGCTTCATCAACGGCGGACCGCTGGGCCACATCAATGCCGAGTCGGGCTTGGGCGATTGGCCCGAGGGCCTCGAAACATTGTATTTTTTAGCAGAAAAGGCGCAGAATAGCAGGCTGACGGCGAACTAAAAGCCGGTGTTCTTTTTCCCATCTGGAGCTGACTATGACGATACGACTGGGCGATACCGCCCCTGATTTTGAACAAGATTCTTCCATCGGCAAGCTGCACTTTCATGAGTGGGCTGGTAATTCCTGGGTGGTGCTGTTCTCGCACCCGGCCGATTTCACGCCGGTCTGCACGACCGAGCTGGGCCTGACTGCCAAGCTGAAACCGGAATTTGACAAGCGCAACGTCAAGGCGATCGCGCTGTCGGTCGACCCGGCCGAATCGCACAAGTCGTGGATCGCCGACATCGAGGAAACCCAGGGCACCGTGGTCGGTTTCCCGATCATCGCCGACGCCGACCGCAAAGTCTCCACGCTGTACGACATGATCCATCCGAACGCGTCGACCACGGCCACCGTGCGCACGCTGTTCGTCATCGATCCGAACAAAAAAGTGCGCCTGAGCCTGACCTACCCGATGAGCACCGGCCGCAACTTCGACGAAGTGTTGCGCGTAATCGACGCCCTGCAACTGACCGACGGCTACACCGTGGCCACGCCGGGCAACTGGAAAGACGGCGACGACGTCATCATCCCGCTGACCGTGCAGGACCCGGACGTGTTGAAGCAAAAGTATCCGAAGGGTTATACGGCTGCACGACCTTACTTGCGCGTCACACCCCAGCCAAATAAATAACGCATAAGCAAATAAGGATTGCGTTGTTTGGATATTCCCCTAGAGTAGTTACTCTGCAGTCTACTCTTGGGGATTTGCATGGATTTGTCATTTGTCGCATCTGGTTTCGCGGTCGGCCTGCTGGTCGGCATGACTGGCGTGGGCGGCGGCTCGCTGATGACGCCGCTGTTGACGCTGTTGTTCGGTGTTTCGCCCGCGGTGGCGGTCGGCACCGACCTGGCTTTCGCCTCGTTGACCAAGGGCGTCGGCACCTTCACCCACCGCATGCGCGGCACGGTGCACTGGGAAATCGTGCGCCGCCTCTGCCTCGGCGCTTTGCCGGCGGCCTTGTTAGCCAGCATCTCCCTCAAATATTTCGGTACGCTCAACAAGGAAATCGGCCAGGTCATACGCTATATGATCGCCGGTTCGGTGATGCTGACCGTGGTCGCCTTGCTATTCAAACGCAAGATGCTCGAATGGGTCATGGCCCGTCCCGAGCGCCAATTGCAGGGCAGGGCGCTGAGCATCGCCACCATCGTCTCCGGCGCCGTGCTGGGCACGCTGGTGACCATTTCTTCGATCGGCGCCGGCGCCATCGGCGCCACCTTGCTGGTGATGCTGTATCCGCGCCTGACCGCCGCCGAAGTGGCCGGCACCGATATCGCCTATGCGGTGCCGCTGACGGCGATCGCCGCCGTCGGCCACTGGTGGCTGGGCTCGATCAACTGGAGCCTGCTGCTGACCTTGCTCGTCGGTTCGCTGCCCGGCATCACCATCGGCGCTTATGCCGCCCGCGCCGTGCCGGAACGACTGCTGCGCGGCTTGCTGGCCTTCACCCTGGTCGCGGTCGCCGCCAAGCTGGTTTCTTAAAAACCATATAGCTTTACCGTCTAACCAAATGAAAAATGCTTCGTTTGTAATATGAAGCGCAGATGAGATTATGCAGCCCTTATAGAAGAATTTGTAATAAGGGAGCATCCATGTCAGCAGTTCTCGCTGCGCCCGCCACGGCGTCCAGCGCCGTCCGGGGCGCGCCTTTCCGCGTCATGCCGGGGTTCCGGCTGTCGCTGGGATTCACCATTTTCTACCTGACGCTGATCGTCCTGATCCCGCTGTCGGCCGTATTCCTGAAGACCTTCACGCTCAGCTGGGAAGGCTTCTGGAACGCGGTGACATCGGCCCGCGTCATGGCCTCTTATAAGCTGACCTTCGGCGCCTCGCTGCTGGGCGCCTTGGTCAACGTCATCTTCGGCGGCATCGTCGCCTGGGTGCTGGTGCGCTACGAGTTTCCCGGCAAGCGCATCATCGACGCCCTGGTCGACCTGCCGTTCGCGCTGCCGACCGCCGTGGCCGGCATCACCTTGACGGCGCTGTATTCGGCTAACGGCTGGTTCGGCCGCTTCCTCGAAGGCACGCTGGGTTTCAAGGTGGCGTTCACGCCGGTCGGCGTGGTGGTGGCGCTGACCTTCATCGGCCTGCCGTTCGTGGTGCGCACCGTGCAACCGGTGCTGGAAGATGCCGAGCGCGAACTGGAAGAAGCCGCCGCCAGCCTGGGCGCCAACGCCTTGCAAACCTTTACCCGCGTGGTGTTCCCGACCATCCTGCCGTCGCTGATGACCGGCTTCGCGCTGGCCTTCGCGCGCGCCACCGGCGAGTACGGCTCGGTGATTTTCATCGCCGGCAATATGCCTATGGTGTCGGAAATCACGCCGCTGTTCATCATCACCAAGCTGGAGCAGTACGACTACGCCGGCGCCACCGCGATTGCGGTGGTGATGCTGGTGGTGTCTTTCATCATGCTGTTGACCATCAACCTGTTGCAAGCCTGGGCTCGCGGAAAGTCGGGGAAATAATGAGCGGCACTCCAACTACACCTGTGCGTCGTGGCGAGTTGCCATCCGCTCCGCAAACGCTGGAACCGCGCTGGGTGCGCATCGCGCTGATCGCCATCGCGCTGACCTTCCTCACGCTGTTCCTGTTCGTGCCGCTGGTGGCGGTGTTCGTCGAAGCTTTCCGCAAGGGCTGGCAAGCCTATGTGGCCGCCATCATCGAGGACGATGCGATCTCGGCCATCAAGCTGACCTTGATCACGGCGGTCATCGCCGTGCCGCTGAACCTGGTGTTCGGCGTGGCCGCGTCGTGGTGCATCGCCAAGTTCGAGTTCCGTGGCAAGAGCATCCTGCTGACCTTGATCGACCTGCCGTTCTCGGTGTCGCCGGTGATCTCCGGCCTGATCTACGTGCTGCTGTTCGGCGCGCAGGGCTGGTTCGGCCCGTGGTTGCAGGAGCACGACATCAAGATCCTATTCGCGGTGCCGGGCATCGTGCTGGCCACCATCTTCGTCACCTTCCCGTTTGTCGCGCGTGAGCTGATCCCGTTGATGCAGGCGCAGGGCAACGAGGAAGAGGAGGCCGCCATCGTGCTGGGCGCGTCCGGCTGGGACACCTTCCGCCGCGTCACGCTGCCCAACATCAAATGGGGCCTGCTGTACGGCGTGATCCTGTGTAACGCCCGCGCGATGGGCGAGTTCGGCGCGGTGTCGGTGGTGTCCGGCCACATCCGCGGCGAGACCAACACCGTGCCCTTGCAGGTCGAGATCCTCTACAACGAATACAACTTTGCCGCCGCCTTTGCCGTGGCCTCGCTGCTGGCCCTGCTGGCGCTGGTGACGCTGGCCCTGAAATCCTTTATCGCCTGGCGCCTCAACGAATCGATCGCCGACGACGTGCGCACAACGGAGTAATGCCATGACCATCGAAGTTAAAAACATCAACAAGCGTTTCGGCGATTTCGTCGCCCTCAACAACGTGTCGCTGGATTTTCCGCAGGGCGAACTGACCGCGCTGCTCGGGCCTTCCGGCTGCGGCAAGACCACGCTGCTGCGCATCATCGCCGGCCTCGAACATCCGGACTCGGGCCAGGTGCTGCTGGACGCTAACGACGCCTCGCATCGCCATGTGCGCGAGCGCCAGGTCGGCTTCGTGTTCCAGCACTACGCGCTGTTCAAGCACATGACGGTGTTCGAGAACGTCGCCTTCGGCCTGCGCGTCAAGCCGCGCGCCGAGCGGCCGTCGGAGGACCAGATCCGCCGCAAGGTCAAGGAGCTGCTGGAGCTGGTGCAGCTGGACTGGCTGGCCGACCGCTATCCGCCGCAGCTGTCGGGCGGCCAGCGTCAGCGCATCGCGTTGGCGCGCGCACTGGCAGTCGAGCCGCGCGTGCTGTTGCTGGACGAGCCGTTCGGCGCGCTCGACGCCAAGGTGCGCAAGGAGTTGCGCCGCTGGCTGCGCCGCCTGCACGACGACCTGCACGTGACCTCGATCTTCGTCACCCACGACCAGGAAGAGGCGCTGGAAGTGGCCGACCAGGTGGTGCTGATGAACAAGGGTAACGTCGAGCAGATCGGCGCGCCGGACGAGGTCTACAACCATCCGGCCTCGCCGTTTGTTTACGGCTTCCTCGGCAACGTGAACATGTTCCACGGCCGCGTGCAGGACGGCATCCTGGCCAGCGGCGACGCATCCTTCACCGTGCCGGGCCAGCCGTCGGCCGACGGCAAGGGCACCGCCTATGTACGTCCGCACGACTTGGAGATCGACCGCTACACGCCGGGCGCGGAAGGCATCGTGGTCAAGCTGCGCCGCGCGCATGCGATCGGCCCGCTGGCCCAGCTGGACCTGGAGCGCAGCGATACCTCCGAGCTGATCGAAGCGGTGATGTCGGATGAACGTTATAGCCAACTGCAGTTGAAAGAAGGCGAAACCCTGGTAGTGCGCCCCAAGCGCCTGCGTGTATTTGTTGATGGCGGAGTCTCCTTATGAATTTCCAACAACTGCGGTCCATCCGCGAAGCCGCCCGTCGTGGCTACAACCTGACCGAAGTGGCGAACGCGCTGTTCACCTCGCAGCCCGGCGTCAGCCGCCAGATCCGCGAGCTGGAGGACGAGCTGGGTGTGGTGATTTTCGAACGCAACGGCAAGCGCCTGACCGGCATGACCGAGCCGGGCAAGGGCATCCTGAAGATCATCGAGCGCCTGCTGATCGAGGCGGAAAACCTGCAGCAGGCCAGCCTGGAATACACCGGCCAGCAAAGCGGCACCCTGAGCGTGGCGGCCACCCACACGCAGGCGCGCTACGCGCTGCCCAAAGTGGTGCAGAGCTTCCGCACGGCTTACCCCGACGTGCGCATCGCCTTGCAGCAGAGCGCGCCCGAGCACATCGCCGAATGGATTTTGTCCGGCAAGACCGACATCGGCATCGCCACCGAAGGCCTGTCGCAATTCCCCGACCTGGTGTCTTTCCCTTGCTACCGCTGGAGCCATTTGATCGTGGTGCCGGACGGCCATCCGCTGCTGGCGCGCTCGCCGATCCGGCTGGAAGACCTGGCCGAGTTCCCGTTGATTACCTATGACGTCGGCTTCACCGGTCGCGGCCATATCGATGCGGCGTTCGAACGCGCCGGCGTCAAGCCCGACATCGTGCTGACGGCGATGGATTCGGACGTCATCAAGCAGTACGTGGCGCTGGGGCTGGGCGTGGGCATCGTCGCTTCGATGGCCTTCGACCACGGCCGCGACAAGGGCATGCGCGCGGTGGAAGCGTCGCACCTGTTTGCGCAAAACACCACGCGGCTGGCGGTGCGGCGCGGCGCGTATCTGCGTTCCTACGCCTACCACTTCATCCAGGAATTCGCCCCCGACCTGACCCGCGCCGATATCGACGCGGCCTTGAACGGCGGGGATTTGACCTGATGTGGCGGCCAGCAAACAGTCTGCTAATTTTTTCCATCAGGCACGGCTGATTGACTCTATACTAAAACTCAAAAACTAGTTTGCAGCAACCAAGAATTTAAGTCCGTTGGTCTTACTCTGGGGAGCACGTAAATGGGTATCGGGAACTGGAAGATAGGAGTCCGGCTCGCTGCCGGACTGGGTGTGTCGATGGTCTTCATGATCGGCATTTCGGCCATCGGCATAGGCAATCTTGGCAAGTTGAATAACAACACCCAGGATCTCCAGGCCGACAAGATACCCAAGGTCATACTGGCGTACGAAACGATAGGCGGTCTCAACGACGTGGCACGCGCCATGCGCAACGCCATGCTGTCCAAGGACCCCGAAGTCGTCAAGGCGGAACTGGCGCGGGTGGAGCAGCGCAAGGCCGACAACGCCACCCGGCTCGACAAGCTCGGCGTGCTGATCGCCGACGATGAGGATCCGCAGAGCAAGGCCAAGCTGCAAGCCGTGCTGGAAGCGCGCGACAAATACACGGTGGTGCAGACCGCCTTCCTCAAGATGTCGGCCGACGACGGCAAGCGCGAAGAGTCGGTCAGCTACCTGCTGAGCACGGTGCGCAAGGAGCAAACCGCCTACCTGAACGCGCTGACCGAGCTGGTCAAATTCCAGAACGCGGCGATCGAAGATGCCAGCGTCGTGGCCGAGCAATCCTACGCCAGCTCACGCAACATGATGGTCTTGTTGACGGTGATCGCCACCGCGCTGGCATCGTGGGTGTTGTACTGGATCACGCGCAGCATCACGCAGCCGCTGAACCGCGCCGTCGGCATGGCGCAGGCGGTGGCGGGCGGCGATCTCACCATGCAGATGGAGTGTGACACCACCGATGAAACCGGGCAGCTGCTGCGCGCGCTGATCGACATGAACGACAGCCTGGCGCGTACCGTCGGCCAGGTGCGCTCGGGCACGGATACCATCGCCACCGCCTCCAATCAGATCGCCAGCGGCAACCTGGATTTGTCCAGCCGCACCGAGCAGCAGGCGTCTAGCCTGGAGGAGACCGCATCGTCGATGGAGGAATTGACGTCGACTGTGACGCAGAACGCCGAGAACGCGCGCCAGGCCACCAAGCTGGTGGTGGCGGCGTCGGACTTCGCCACCAAGGGCGGGCAGGTGGTCGGCCAGGTGGTGACGACGATGGGCGCGATCAAGGAAAGCTCAGGCAAGATAGTCGACATCATCAGCGTGATCGACGGCATCGCCTTCCAGACCAATATCCTGGCGCTGAATGCGGCGGTGGAAGCGGCGCGCGCCGGCGAGCAGGGACGCGGCTTCGCGGTGGTGGCTTCGGAGGTGCGCACGCTGGCCCAGCGTTCGGCCAGCGCCGCCAAGGAGATCAAGGAGTTGATCGCGCGCTCGGTGCAGACGGTGGATGCGGGATCGCTGCTGGTCGACGAGGCCGGCGCGACGATGGACGGCATCGTCAAGGCGGTCAAGCAGGTGGCCGACATCATGACGGAAATCAGCGCCGCCAGCAGCGAGCAGAGCACGGGGATAGAGCAGGTCAACCAGGCCATCGTCTCGATCGACGATGTGACACAGCAGAACGCCGCCCTGGTGGAAGAGGCCGCCGCGGCCGCGCAAAGCATGCGCGACCAGGCGGACTTGCTGGCGCAGGCGGTCAGCGTGTTCAAGCTGGCGGGACAGCCGCCAGCGGCCCGTCAACACATGCGGCAATTGACCGCTGCCTGAACCCGGACAAACCGGGGTCGGACCCTGCGGGTCCGACCCCTTTGCCGTGCGGGGTGGCTGCCGATCACCAGCTGTAACCCGCCTTGGCGTAGTAGTAGCGGCCGTTGAAGCCGTTCGGCGCGAAGCCGCTGTACGGATTGATGCCGTTGTTGTTGAGGTTGCCCGCCGACGTGACCTGGTCGGGATAACGATTGGTCACGTTGTCGATGCCCGCGCTCAGGCGCCAGTTCTTGTTCAGCTTGACGCTGCCCGACAAATCCAGCACCCATTGCGGATCGTAGACCTGGTCCAGCGTGGCGTTATTCTGCGGCACGGTGAAGCTGCCGTAGCGCGTTACCACGCCGCGCGCGCCCCAGGCGCCCAGCGACCAGTCGGTGGCCAGGCTGAGTTTGTCCTTCGGCGAACCGACGGTCAGGCGGTTGATGGTCTGGCGGTCGATCAAGGTCAGGCCGTTGGTGGTCAGGATGGCCGGGTTGGCGTTCACGTGCTCCAGCGAGTTCTTGTTGTGGTTGTAGGCCGCGGTGAAGTCGTAGCGGCCCGCGCCCGTGGTCTCCCAACGGTAGGTGCTGACCACGTCGACGCCGGTGGTGCGCGTATCGATGGCGTTGGTGAAGTAGCGGCCCGCGCCGACCAGGATGCCTTGCTTGGCCAGCGCCGCCTGCAGCGCCGGCGACAAGGTCATGTTGGCCGACAGCGCCACGCGGTCGTCGATGTCGATGCGGTAGGCGTCGACCGAAGTGTTCCAGTTGCGGGTCGGCGACCATTGCACGCCGAGGCTGTAGTTGCGGGCCTTCTCGGCCTTCAGCGGGGTCGCGCCCAGCGCCGAGGCGGCGGCGCTGCCGACCGCGAAGGTGCCGGTTTCGATCGGCGTGTTGACATTGTTCACCACCGAGAAGTTGGTGGTGGTGATGGTGTAGAACTGTTGCGCCAGCGACGGCGCGCGGAAGCCCGACGAGGCGGTGCCGCGCAGCGAGAAGTCCGGCGTGAACGCATAGCGCGCCGAGCCCTTGGCCGAAGTGGTGCTGCCGAAATCGCTGTAGCGCTCATGGCGCAGCGCGCCCGAGGCGGAGAACTGCTTGGTGATTTCCGCTTCCAGGTTGGCGTAGATCGATTCGTTGTGGCGGCTGTTGCTGCCGGCGTTGACCGGACGGAAGCCGGAGAAGCCCTGCGCGCCGGTGCCGGTGTAGGACGCTTCATCGCCGGCGCCGATCTCGTATTTCTCGTGCCGCGCCTCGACGCCCAGCGCCACCGTCAGCGGACCGCTGAAGGCCGCCACCGGATATTCCTTGGCGACGTCGAAGTTGAACAGCTGCTGCGTATTCTTCAGCTTGCCGGCGTAGAAGTGGGTCGGGCTGTTCGCGCCCAGCGTCTGGTTGACGGTGTGGTCGAGGTCCAGCTGGAATTCATTGCTGCCGTAGTTCAGGCTGGTGTCCCAGCGCCAGCCGCCCGCTTCGCCGCGCAGGCCGGTGACCAGCGAGGTATCGGTCGATTCGCTGTTCTCCAGCGGCAGGAAGCCTTCCGGGAACAGTGGCGTGCGCTGGGCCGTGCCGTTGAGCGCAGTGCGCCAGGTGGCGGCGGCCGAGGTGTTGCGCTGGCCGTAGTTGGCGAAGGCGTACCAGTCGATATCGTCGTTGACGCGGTACTGGCTGTTGACGAACACGGTGCGCGGACGGGTTTCCGGATCGCCGAAGCGCTGGTTGACCTTGCCGTAGCGCGGCTCGGCCGGGTTGCGCAGGTCGGGACCAGCGCGGTTGGTCGGATCGCGGTCGGACGCTTCCAGCGCCACGCGCACCCAGCCCTGGTCACCCAGGTTGAAGCCGGTCGAGCCGCGCACGGTGAGCGCCTTGCCGTCGCGCTTCTGGTATTCGCCCCAGCCCACTTCGGCCTCGCCGCCGGCCGCGCCTTTTTTCAGGATGATGTTGATCACGCCGGCAATCGCGTCCGAGCCGTACTGGGCCGCCGCGCCGTCGCGCAACACCTCGATGTGGTCGATGGCCGCCAGCGGAATCGCGTTCAGGTCCACCGGCGCCGAGCCGCGGCCCTGGGTGCCGTTGACATTGACCACGGCCGTGGTGTGGCGGCGCTTGCCATTGACCAGCACCAGCGTCTGGTCCGGCGACAGGCCGCGCAGTTGCGCGGGGCGCACGGCGTCGCTGGCGTCGGCGCCGGACGGGCGCGGGAAATTCATCGACGGCAGCAGACGGCCCAGCACGGTGGCCAGTTCGGACGAGCCGCTCGCCTGTAACTCCTTGGCGCCGATGACATCGACCGGCGATTCGGAATCGATGGTGCGGCGGTTCTTGGCATAGGTGCCGGTGACGACCACGGACTGCAATTCACCGTCGGCCACGGCTTGCTGGGCGAAGGCGGGAATGACGACGGTGGCGATCAGGCTGCTGAGCAGGAGGGGGCGGGCGATTCGGCGTGTGCTCATGTGACGGTCTTTCTACGTTAGTGATGAGGAAAGCTTACCAGTGCGCAAAGTTGCTGCACACGAATGGTTACGTCTAATGATATTCAAGATTTGGATAACGTGCAGGCGCGCCGGGCTTTTTGCGCATGAGCGATGGAAGAGTGTTGTTTAAAAGCGCCGGGGGTCAAGTCTGACATTCGGACACGAGCTCTGCCGTAAGCATGTATTACGGCAGAACTCGTGTCCGAATGTCAGACTTGACCCCCAGGGGTTTATTGGCCGGGATTGGGGATCGCGGCGTGGATGGCGTCCACTTGCGCCAGTACTTCGGCCGGCAGTTGCAGGCCGTAGGCGTCGATGTTTTCCTTCAGCTGCGCCAGATTGGTGGCGCCGATGATGGTCGAGGCGACGAACCAGCGCGAGTAGCACCACGCCAACGCCAGCTGGGTCGGCGTGATGCCGTTGGCGCGCGCCAGCTCGGCGTATTGCGCCACGGCCGACACCACCGTCGGACGCAGGTAGCGCGGGCTCCAGGTCACCGGGAACAGCGTCAGGCGGCCCTTGGTCTTCGGGTCGTCGTGGTACTTGGCCGTCAGTTGGCCAAAGGCCAGCGGGCTGTAGGCCAGCAGGCTGACGTTCTCGCGGAAGCAGGTCTCGTCCAGCAGGCTGGTCTCGAAATGACGCGCGGTCAGGTTGTACAGGTTCTGGATGGTGGCGATGCGCGGCAAGCCCTGCATCTCGGACTGCTTGGTGAACTCGTTCACGCCCCAGCACGATTCATTCGACACGCCGATCGCGCCGATCTTGCCTTCCTTGATCAGCTCGCCCAGCGCGGCCAGCGTTTCCTCGATCGCCACGCACTCGCGCTCCAGCTTGGGATTGAAGGCGTTGGAGCCGAACACCGGCACGTTGCGGCTGGGCCAGTGCAATTGGTATAAATCGATATGGTCGGTTTGCAGCCGCTGCAAGCTGGTCTCGACCGCCGCGCGCAGATTGGCGGCGTCGAAGTTCTGCTTGCCTTCGCGCACCCAGGTGACGTACGGGCTGGGGCCGGCGGCCTTGGTAGCCAGCACCACCTTGCTGCGCGCGCCGCTCTTCTTCAGCCAGCTGCCGATGTAGCGCTCGGTCGAGCCCTGGGTTTCCGCGCGCGGCATCACCGGATACATTTCCGCCGTGTCGATGAAGTTGACGCCGCGCTCCAGCGCATAGTCCAGCTGGCTGTGCGCGTCGGCTTCGGTGTTCTGCTCGCCGAAGGTCATCGTGCCCAGGCAGATCTTGCTGACGCTCAGGTCGCTCGTGCCAAGTTGTGTCTGCTGCATGCCGCCTCCTTTTATTTGCCGCGTACGGCGTCCGCGCAATCGCGCACCAGCGCCGGGCCGGCGTAGATCAGTCCACTGTACAGCTGCACCAGCTGCGCGCCGCACTCCATTTTGACGCGGGCATCGGCCCCGCGCATGATGCCGCCGACGCCGATGATCGGCAGGGCGTCGCCCAGCTCGGCCTTGAGCAGGCGGATCACCGTGTTGGACAGCTCGAACACCGGCGCGCCCGACAGGCCGCCCGCCTCGGCGCCGTGCAGCATGCCGGTGACGGCGTCGCGGCTGAGCGTGGTGTTGGTGGCGATCACGCCGTCGATCTTGTGGCGCAGCAGCGCGTCGGCGATGTTCTTGACCTGGTCGCCGTCCATGTCCGGCGCGATCTTCAGCGCCAGCGGCACGTAGCGCTTGTGCCGGTCGGCCAGGCGCAGCTGGGCCTCCTTGAGCGTGCCGAGCAGGCCGTCCAGCTCCGAGCCGCCCTGCAGCTGGCGCAGGTTCTTGGTGTTGGGCGACGAGATGTTGACCGTCACATAGCTGGCGTAGGGGTAGACTTTTTCCAGGCAGTGCAGGTAGTCGTCGGTGGCGCGTTCGATCGGGGTGTCGGCGTTCTTGCCGATGTTCAGGCCCAGCACGCCGGCCTTGTCCTGGTAGAAGCGCGACGACTGTACGTTGGCGACGAAGGCGTCGACGCCGCCGTTGTTGAAGCCCATGCGGTTGATGATGGCGTTCGCTTCCGGCAGGCGGAACATGCGCGGCTTGGGATTGCCCGGCTGTGCGCGCGGCGTGACGGTGCCCACTTCGATCGAGCCGAAGCCCAGGTCGGCCAGCGCGTCGATGTAGGCGCCGTCCTTGTCCAGGCCGGCGGCCAGGCCGACCGGGTTCTTGAACGTAATGCCCATCACGGTGCGCGGATCGGCCTTGGGCTGCTTGACCAGCTTGGTCAGGCCCAGGGCGGCGGCGCGCTTGAGCGCGGGAAGGGTGAAATGGTGGGCGGCTTCGGCGTCCATCGAAAACAGCAGCGGACGGGCCAGCGAGTACAGGAATTTTTCGGACATGGGGGAGCTCTTGTTGTAGTTCCCCGTATTTTATCAGGCGTCCAGCACGCTCCACACGCCCTTGATGCGCGCCTCCAGCGGCTTGAAGTTGGTTTTGTAGGACATCTTCGGACTTTCCTTGATCCAGTAGCCCAGGTAGACATAGGGCAGCTTCAGTTCGCGCGCCTGGGCGATCTGCCATAAGACGTTGAAGGTGCCGTAGGAAGCGCCCTCGACATCGGGATCGAAGAAGGTGTAGACCGACGACAGGCCGTCCGACAGCACGTCGATGATGCTGACCATGCGCAGCGTGCCGTCGGGCTCGCGGAACTCCACCAGCCGTGTGTTGACCCGGCTTTGCAGCAGGAATTGCGCGTACTGGTCGCGGCTGTCCTGGTCCATGCCGCCGCCGGCGTGGCGCTTGCTCTGGTAACGCAGGTAGAGGTCGTAGTGCTCGTCCGAGAACGACAGCGTGGCGACGCCCGCCGTCAGATCGCCATGCCTGGCCCGGGCGCGCCGCTGGCCGCGGCTGGGGCTGAACTGGTCGGCCACCACGCGCACCGGGATGCAGGCCTGGCAGCCGTCGCAATACGGGCGGTAGGTGAAGATGCCGCTGCGGCGGAAGCCGTTTTTCACCAGCTCGGAGTAGACGTCTGCGTTGATCAGGTGCGAAGGGGTAGCCACCTGCGAACGCGCCTGGCGCGCGTCCAGATAGCTGCAAGGGTAGGGCGCCGTGGTGTAAAACTGCAGCGTCGCGAAAGGCAGATCGTTCAGGTGCGTCATGCACGTCCTATCGAGGGCGGGTGGTTTAGACCTATGATAGCGCCAAGTTTCGCAAGGCGCTTGTCACCTTTAGCTTAACTGTCCGCAGCCAGTGGTGCAATGGGTTCCCACAAGGTGATCTGAGGCAATTCAATACTGTTGCGCAGATGCGCCAGGAATTGCGCCCGGGGAATCGGCGCCGCGCCCAGCGAGGCCAGGTGGCCGGTTTCCTGTTGGCAATCGACCATCTTTACACCGTGCTGGCGCAGGAAGCGCACCAGGTAGGCCAGCGCGATCTTGGAACCGTCGGTGACGCGGGCGAACATCGATTCGCCGTAGAACATGCGGCCGATCGACACGCCGTAGGCGCCGCCGACCAGCTGGCCGTCCAGCCACAGTTCGGACGAGTGGGCGTAGCCCAGCCGGTGCAGGCCGGTATAGCCGGCGATGATATCTTCCGAGATCCAGGTGCCGGGGCCGTCCCGGCGCGGCGCGGCGCAGGCCCGCATCACCTGCTCGAAGGCGCTGTCGAAGCGCACCTGCCAGCGTCCGCCGGCGGCCATCTCGCGCTCGACCTTGCGCAGGGTCTTCTTCAGGCTGTCCGAGATGCGGAACTGCTCGGTCATCAGCACCATGCGCGGATCGGTGCTCCACCACAGGATGGGCTGGCCTTCGGAAAACCAGGGGAAGATGCCGTTACGGTAAGCCATCAGCAGCCGCTGCGGCGACAGGTCGGCGCCGGCCGCCAGCAGGCCGGGCGCGTCGGTGGTCAGCGCCTGGGCGACGTCGGGGAAGGGGCTATCGGTTTCTAACCACGGGATCATAGGGACAGCGTCATCTAATCAGAGGTCCGAACGCATGTTGCGGGTGATGTCCTGGGTGTGGAAGCCGTAATCGCCGCCCTCGCGCATTCTGGCGCGGTCGGCGAAGAACAGTTCCAGCGTGGTACGGATGGTGGGGAAGGCCAGCTCGTCCCACGGGATCTCCGCTTCGCTGAACAGCTGCACTTCCAGGCTTTCCTCGCCGGGGGCGAACTCCAGGTCCAGCAGCGTGGCCAGGTAGAACAGGTGCACCTGGTGCACGCGCGCCACGTTCAGCAGCGAGAACAGCTGACCCAGCTCAATGTTGGCGCCCGCTTCTTCCTGGGTTTCGCGGATGGCGCCTTCGGCGGTGGTTTCATTGTTTTCCATGAAGCCGGCCGGCAGCGTCCAAAAGCCGTGGCGCGGTTCGATCGCGCGTTTGCACAGCAATACTTTCAGTTCGCCGTCGCGTTCCCATACGGGTATAGAGCCCAGCACCATTTTCGGGTTCTGGTAGTGGATGGTGGCGCAGTTGCCGCACACATAGCGCGGACGGTTGTCGCCGGCCGGGACGGCCAGGCTGACGGGGGAGGCGCATTCGGAACAGAATTTCATAGGGGATAGCTCAGTCGGTAAGTAGGCTCATTTTGGCTACTTTACACCGATTGAAGCCGGTGCGGCATGGCCTATGCCTATAGGTAACTGCATATATCCGGACTATCGCAGCCGATTTCAGGATTAATATTGCCTAAACCAACGATCTGCCCTATAATAACTACATACAGACGCGGGGTGGAGCAGTCTGGCAGCTCGTCGGGCTCATAACCCGAAGGTCACAGGTTCAAATCCTGTCCCCGCAACCAAATTTGAAGCCGTTGATACCGTCAGGTATCAGCGGCTTTTTCGTTTCCGCGACTACAAAACCTCCCTTTCCCTATAATCGATGTTCTTGCGGGGAGTGTTTTCATGCGAAAAATCCGACCGACCTCCATTGTTGTCTTCTTATCCATGCTGGCGCTGGTGCTGCTGCTTGCCGTGCTGAGCGCCTACTGCGGCGTGGGCAACATTCCCGGCCTGGGCGATTTCAGGGGCGTGGCCGTCAGCGCGGCGGCGGTGCTGCTGGTCTACCTGTACGGCTTGCTCATATTTCGTATTTTCCTGTGGGTGCGGCCCCTGCATGACGGAAATATCGAATTCGGCTCCAGGCAGGAGTTCATCTATCAGGTGTATGTCCTGTTCTACCTGATACTGTTCAATTCCTTGATACGCGGCGGAATCATTCCGATCCCCGTCATGCGCTTGATCTATCTTGCGCTGGGCGCCCGCCTGGGCGCCAATACCTACAGCTCGGGCATTATTTACGATCCATCGTTCGTGACGATAGGCGCCAACAGCGTGGTCGGCGAAACGGCCTTGCTGGTGCCGCATGTGATCGAGGGCGACACCTTGGGCCACTATTTCATCACGATAGGCGACCATGTGACGATAGGCGCCCATGCGGTGGTGTTGTCCGGCGTGACGATAGGCGATAACGCGATCGTGGCGGCCAATTCGCTGGTGGCCAAAGGCACGCGCATCGGCAGCGGCGAAGTGTGGGGCGGCAGCCCGGCACGCCGCTTGAAATAAAACCGGGCAATGAAAAAAGGCCGGCGCCCTGAAGCGCCGGCCTGTATCGATTGCTAGCCCTGACGACCGACTATTTCTTCTGCTCGCGGCGACGGCCCAGCGAACCCATCCCGAAGATGCCTGCGGCAACCAGCGCCAGGGTGGCTGGCTCAGGTACGGGGGTGAACTGCTGGGCGCCATCGATATTCAACACGAATTGCGTGTCCGTGTTGGGACCGGTGGCGATGCCATTGACCAGCAGCGGGCGCGTGAAGTCAGGCGCGGCGGGGCCGGGGAAGTTGAGCGTGGTGTCGAACCGGGTACCGGCCAGGGCCGGCGAGACGAAGGCCGCGTTGGTGAACAACACGGTGCCGATCAAGGTCGCCGAGCCTACACCGGTGGCGCCGGGCGTGCCGGAGGTGCCGGTAGCCAGGAAGGTCGACAGTTCCGAATCCCAGCTGCCGGAAAGCATCAGCGCACCATCGGTGAAGCCGGTGCCGGCCGCTTGATTGGCATTGGGCGCTTTATCGAAATAAATCGACCAGCTGCTGCTGGTGGCGGGCGTGAAGGTGATCGCCACCGTGGAGCAACCTGCGTTGAGGCAAGTTCCCCGTTCGTGCAGGGTGGCGACCGTCGTCAGCTCGTAGGTGCCGACTGCGGGGCCGGGTGGGGCGACACGCAGGTCCGGCGTTGGCGACGTGGTGTTGATGACGGCGGCGAAGGCTTGATACGTCAGGGTGAAATCGACGAAATCGCCGGTGTTGTTGGCGGGGGTCAGGTTAAAGCCCTGAACCAGGCCCGCGCCGTTCTGGTGCCAGTCGATGCCGGTGAAGTTCTGGAGGATGCCGTCGCCGCCCAAGGCCGAAGGGGCGGCCGGTTCACCTGGGTTGCCTGCAAAGATCACGTTGGCGGCGCTGGTGGTGTTCAGCGTGGTCGCCTGGGCTGCGCCGGCAGCAAATAGCGCTCCCAGCAGAGCGCCTAGTATGCTTGATTTTTTCATTTTGTTTCCTTCCTTGATGATTGGAGTATCGCTACGCTAGGGTGGGGTTTCAATACCTTGCCGACCAGTTGGAGTCAGTCGGCTACCCACTACTAAGCAAATGCCAAGCCATGCTTGAAGGTCCTTCCAAGTGATTGTTTTTAAAGTATTTTTTAAAAATATCCCGGCGCGATGAGAAAGCATGTAAAGAAAATCGACAGTCTTGCGACGCGGCTCACGCCTACAAGGACTCCAGCATCGCCTTCACCTCGGCGCGTTGCGGGAAGTCTTTGTTAGCGGCCAGCAGTTGTTCGAACTGGCGCCGCGCGGCGCGTTTGTCGCCGGACTTCATCAGCGCCATGCCGAGGTGGTAGCCGATGTCGGGCACGTCTGGCGTCAGGGTCTTGGCTTGTTGCAGCAAGGGCAGGGCGCGGCCCGTTTCGCCTTTCTCCAGCAGGATCCAGCCCAGGGTATCGAGGACGCCGGAATTGGCGCCGGCCAGCTGGTAAGCCCGTTCGGCGGTCGCCAGGGCGCGTTGGTCCTTGTCCTGCTGGTAGGCCCAGGCCAGGTTGTTGAGCGCCACGGCATTTTTCGGGTCTTGCCGGACAATGGCCTCGAATGAGCTGATCGCCGGCTTGTATCGCCCTGCCGCCAGATCGGCACTGGCCTGGTAGAACCGGAAGACGGGTTCGCTTGGGTGTTGTTGCAGCCACTGGGCGGCATGCAGGCTCGCTTCCCTGGTTTTGCCCGCCAGCAGCAGGGCCTGGTGGATCTTGATCGCCAGCGGCGGCACCTGGCTCATCTTGAATGCCCGCTCGTAGGCGCGCAGCGCCTCTTGCGGTTTGTGCTGGGCCATCCAGATATCGCCCTCCAGCGTCAGCCCCGCCGGCAGCTCGGGCCGCTGGCGTTGCACGGTTTGAGCGGTGGCCAGCGCTTCCGCGTAGTTTTTGCCATCCACCAGCAAGGTCGTCGCCAGGACCTGGGCTTCGAACCAGTCTTCCTTCAAGCGCAGGGCTTTCTTGACTGAATCGAGGGCGCCGTCATTGTCCTTGAGCGCGACCTGGGCATAGGCGATGCGCAGTTGCACCGCGGCCGACGCCGGTTGCGATGCGGCCAGCTTGGTATAGTTTTCCAGCGCGGCTTCCTGGTTGCCGTTCGCAGCCTGGACCTGCGCCAGCAGCGCCAGCGCGTCGGGATCGGCGGGATGGCTGGTCTGGATGGCCTGCGCCAGCTTCAGCGATTTTTCCCTGGCGCCGGTGCGCAGGTAAAGCGTCGCCAACTGCAAGGCCGGGGTCAAGGCCTCGGGATGGTCGGTGGTGGCGCGTTCCAGCCAGCGTAACGCTTCCGCCGTGTTATTTTGTGTCAGGGCCAGTTTGGCCAGGCTAGTCGCCAGGCCGACGTTTTTCTTGTCCTTGGCGAGCGCCGCTTCGTAACGCTGACGCGCCCGTTCGGGTTTTTTCTCCATCAGGTCCATTTGTGCCAGATTGTCGAGGGCCGGCAGGTAGGCCGGGTCCAGCGCCAGCGCCTGTTCGAAGCCGGCGCGCGCGCCGGCCAGGTCGTGCTTGGACAGCAGGATGCCGCCTTTGAGGTTTTGCACCAGGGGATTTTTGCCGTCTTTTTTCTCCATGGCCGCCACCGCCAGCAGCGCCTTGTCGTATTCCTGGTTGCGCAAGTGGGTCATCGCCAGCAGGATGCCGGCCTTGCCGTTCTTGTCATCCAGGGAGGTCGCCTGTTCCAGTTCCGCCACCGCGCGCGCCGATTCGCCGGCGCCCAGCCGGCTCAGCCCCAGCGAGGTATGCAAGCTGGCGGTCTGCGGCGCCAGGTCGCTGGCTGCCTGGAAATATTCCGCCGCCTTGGCGAAATGCCGGCCCTGTATCTGCGCCTGTCCCGCCAGGGCCAGCAGTTCCACGTCCTTGGGATACGCGTCCAACACCGGCTCCAGTACGGCGATGGCGTCGTCGGTCTTGCCGCTCTTCAAAAGGATGCCGGCCAGGCGCTTGCTGGCGTAGGCATGGTGCGGATTTGCGTCGAGAAATTTGCGCAGCGTGAGCTCGGCTTCCAGATACGAGCCCATGGCCATTTGCACCGACCCCATCAGGAGCAAGCTAGGCATGTGATCGGGTAACACCCTCAAGATCAGTTGCAGCGAATCGCGCGCCGCCGGATATTTCGCCTCCTGGAAGTCGAGCAAGGCCTGGGTGTAGATCACCTGCAGGCTGTTGGACGAGATCTTGCGGGCGGCGTCGATTTCGGAGCGGGCTTCCGCCAGTTTTTTGTCCTGGATCAGCAGGGTGGCGCTATCGATATGGGCTTGCGCATTGTTGGGCTGGAGGGTCAGGATTTGCTTGTACGCCTGCTGGGCCGCCGCGGTTTTTCCTTGCATGCGCAACAGGTCGCCCTTGAAACGCAGGCACTCGATATTGCCGGGATGCTTGGCCAGCGCGCGTTCGATGTGCTGCGAGGCGAGGTCCAGGCGCTGCGCAAAGGCGGCGATTTTTGCCTGGCCCAGCATGGCTTCCGCCAGGTCCGGTTTTTTCGCCAGCAGATCGTCGAACAGCAGCTGGGCCTGCGCCGTGTCGCCCAGGCCCAGGTAGGCGTTGGCGCGCAGCACCAGCAGCTCGGTCTGGTGCGGACTGGACGGGTCGGGTTTGACTTCGTCGAGCAGTTTCTGGAATTGCCCTTGCATCAGCATGATCTTGCCGAGGCGGGGCATGATTTCCGCCGCGCCGATGCCCAGCGTCTGGGCCTTGCGCACTTCTTTTTCGGCCGATGCGACGTCGCCCGCTTCGATGTAGACCTCGCCCAGCAGCAGGCGGGCGGGCGCGTTGTCGGGCGCTTTTTGCAGCGCATTTTTCAGCTCGATGATGGCAGCCCTGGTTTCGCCCTTGGCGCGATATTGCCGGGCATCAGCCATCAAGCTGTCGGTGTCGCGCCCGCCGTTGCAGGCGCCAAGCGTCAGCGTCAGCAGCATCAGCGCCAGGCGCGGCAGGCGACGACGCCGGCCGGTCGAATTTTTGCTGAATCGTATCATTGAGGTCTCCGGGACGTGGGGGCACCTCCGCGATCTTAGGGCGCAATAAGGACCTCGGCCTTACGCTTGATCAAGCCAGCGTGGCGTAGGCGGTCCTGATGTAGTCGAGCATGGCCGGGGTGATCCAGGTGCCGCTCAGCAGCGCGGGTTCCTGCTCGTGCGCGGCGCGGATCTTGGCCAGCGTGGCCGGGTCGCCGCCGATCTGCGCCAGGTAAAGCGTCATCCACCGCCGCGCCAGCGCCTGCGCCGACGGCGCATCGTGGGCGGTGCCGTCTTCCAGGTGCCGATGCACCTCCGCGATCAGCGTCATCCACTCGTACTGGTTGTTGCCGCTGTTTGCGCGCATGGTGCGCATTTCGTCGGCGTTGAGATAGCGCGCGTAGATGGCCAGCTTGCGCGCGCCCAGCGCCGCCAGCACATATTCCTTCATCGCCGGCGTGATGCGGCTTTGCTGCCGCACCGTGACTTCCTGGTCCAGCATGGCGGTGAGGCGCAGCGCGAACCCGGGGTTGGCGTTGGTGTCGTGTTGCAGTATCTGCATCCAGCGCTCGGCCAGCTCGCCCGCGCGTGCGTCATCCGGCGGCGCGCCTTGCGCCATCAGCTCTTCGAGCCGGCCCACCAGCGCGGCCCAAGCGGCGTGGCTGCGCGCGTGGTGCTGCCAGAAGGGCAGGCGCTTCAACTCCTCGCGGGTGAAATATTTGTCGTACAGGTCCATCTTCTCCAGCGTTTCCAGCCAGTCGGACAAATCGGGACTGCCGCCGCTGCCGAGGACGTGCTGCAGCTGCATCAGTTGTTCGCGCAGCGCCGCCGCCTGTTCGATTTGTTTGCCCAGCGCGGCGATCTGCTGCGCGACGATGTCGGCAAACGGCGCGTCCGGGCTGGCCAGGAAGGTGGCGATGTCGGCCAGCGACATGCCGAAGCGCCGCAGCGTCTGGATCTGATGCAGGCGCGCGACGTCGTCGCGGTTGTACAGGCGGTAGCCGGAATCGGCGCGGGCCGACGGCGTCAACAGGCCGATGCTGTCGTAGTGGTGCAGCGCGCGCACCGTCAGGCCGGAGCGCGCGGCCAGTTCGCCGATCTTCAGGACCGTGCTGTCGCGATGTTCTTTCATGCGCGACAGTGTACGACAGGCGCGCCGCCTCAGGCCAGCGCGTCCTTCGGCAGCTTCAGCAGCAAGGCCAGCAGCGAGGCCAGTTCGGCGCGCATCTCGCGGCGGTCGACGATCATGTCGATGGCGCCGCGTTCGAGCAGGAACTCCGGCCGCTGATAGCCCTCCGGCAGCGTCACGCCCAGCGTGCTCTTGATGACGCGCGCGCCGGTGAAGGCGATCAGCGCCTTCGGCTCGGCGAGCACCAGGTCGCCCAGGAAGCAGAACGAGGCCGAGATGCCGCCCGAGGTGGGATCGGTCAGCACCGACACGAAGGGCAGCTTCCTCTCCGCCAGTTTGGCCAGCATGGCGGTGGTCTTCGCCATCTGCATCAGCGACAGCAGGCCTTCCTGCATGCGCGCGCCGCCGCTGGCGGTAATGCAGATGAAGGGCACATGCTGGTCGATCGCCGTCTGCACGCCGCGGACAAAGCGTTCGCCGACCACCGATCCCATCGAACCACCCATGAAATCGAACTCGAAGCAGGCCACCACCACCGGCACCGACAGGATGGCGCCGCTGATGACGATCATGGCGTCGGTTTCGCCGGTGGCTTCCATCGCCGCCGTCAGGCGTTCGGTATAGCTCTTGCTGCCCTTGAACTTGAGCGTGTCGACCGGCAGTACTTCCTGGCCGATTTCGTGCCGGCCGCCGGCATCGAGCAGCGCGTCCAGGCGGGTGCGGGCGCGGATGCGCATATGGTGGCTGCATTTGGGGCAGACATGCAGGTTGGCTTCGAGGTCGGCGCGGTACAGCACCGCCTCGCAGGCGGCGCATTTGATCCACAGCCCTGCGGGAATCGACTGGCGCTGTTCGGCGCCGCGCTTGATGCGCGGCGGGAGGAGTTTTTCGATCCAGCTCATTGCATGCTCCTTGACGGTAATGCACGCAGCGTAAAGCCTGACGTCGCGTCAGGCTCAAGCAAAACTTACTCGCGGTTTTTACGCTTGGTCGCGTGGATGCAGGCTGGCCCACAGATGGGCGGCGGCCATGGTGCGGTGAGGGCTGTATAGCGCCAGGATTTTTTCGGTGCGCGGCATGTCAGGCTTGGACTCTTCTCCCAGCAGGTGCTGCAGCGCCGCGCGGATCGCGACGTCGCCGTGCAGCGAACAGTCGGCGTAGCCGTAGCCGCGCAGCAGACCATAGTTGACGGTCCACGGACCGATGCCTTTGACCGCCAGCAGCGCCGCCGACACCTGTTCGATACTGTTCGACGGCGACAGCTCCAGCGGCAGTTCGCCGCCGGCGACCATGCCGGCCAGGCGCAGCAGCGTCTCCGCCTTCGCGCGCGAGAATTTGCGGCTGGTCAGGTCGTCGATCTGCAGCCGGGCCGCGTCTTCGGCGGCGGGGTAGCACCACAAGCCGCTGCTGTGCTGACGGCCGGCCTGCAGGATGAAGGTGCGGCGCAGCGCAATCGCGAACGACAGGTTGATCTGCTGGCCGATGATGGCCCAGGTCAGCGCCTCGAACACGGTGGCCGATTGCACGATGCGCAGGCCGGGTTGCGCGCGCGTCAGCGGCCCGAACATCTTGTCCCCGGCGGCGAAGGCGCTGAACGGCTCGGGATCGATGCGCAGGCCGAGGATGCTGAGCGCCGCCTCGCTCACCTGCTGCTGCGCGGCCCTGGACAGCTGGCCGTCGGCATGCACGGTGCAGCTGGCGCTGGTGGGCGCGGCGGCGTGGTCGGGCACGATCTCCAGCACCACCGGCACGCCGGCGATCAACATGCCCTTGCGCAGGCGCTCGGGGCTGACTTCCTCGGCCACGCTTTCGGCGTCGCGGCTGTGGAAGGCCAGTACATCGTGCAGCCGGTAGTTGGCCGGCAGCGGCAGGGTGTAGGGCTTCACGCCGGCTTGGCCTTGTTCAGGAAGCCGAAGCCGGGACGGAAGCCCGTCACCAGCGCGGTGCCGGTGATGACGATGGCGGCGCCGACGAAGGTGTACCAGCCGACGCTCTCGCCGAGGAACAGCATGCCCCACAGGATGCCGAACAGGGGGCTGAGGAAGGTCACCGTCAGCGCCGACGACGGTCCGACGTCCTGGATCAAGCGGAAGTAGATCAGGTAAGCCACGCCGCTGCACAACACGCCCAGGGCCAGCACCGCGCCCATGATGCCGATGGTCGGCTCGCCAGGCGCCGGGAAGAACGGCAGCGCCGGCAGCACCAGCAGCGTCGACGCCCACATCGAACCGTGCGCGTTGGAGAACGGCTCGACCGCCTTGGCCTGCTTGGCGTAGTTGCTGGCGATGCCGTAGTTGAAGGAGGCGAACAGCACCGCCGCGATGGCGATGCCGGCGCCCGGCTTGGTGGTCACATGGTCGAAGCCGACCAGCAGCGCCACGCCGCAGGCGCCCAGCAGCAGGCCCAGCATCACCTTGGCGCTGACCATGTGACGGGTCCAGATGGCGGCGATCAGCGTGCCCCACAGCGGCGTGGTGGCGTTCAGTACCGCCAGCAGGGAGGCCGACAGCGTGCGCGCGGCGAAGGCGAACATCAGGAACGGCAGCGCGGAATTAAACAGGCCGAGGATCAGGTAGTGCTTCCAGTTCTGGCGCAGGTTCAGCGGCTTTTTCAGCACCAGCGCGATCACCGCCAGGAACAGTGACGCAAACAGCACGCGGTACTCGATCAGCACGGCGGCGCCCAGCACCGGCGCGGCGATGCGCATGAACAGGAAGGAGCCGCCCCAGATGGCGGCGAGGAAGATCAGGCGTAACAGGTTGGCGGTGCTCATGCGGATTCCAGTCGGTGTATGGTTGCGCTATTGTCCGGCATCGGCAGGCGGCAAGCTAGCCGGTTCTTGCTTTTGAAACCCGCACCGCAAAAGCCGGGGTCGGACCCCGTACGGGGTCCGACCCCTTCGGGTGTGGGGTTACGTCGCGCCGATGTCCACCGCGCAGACGTTCTCGCCGGGGGCGGTTGGCGTGGCGGCGTGCGGGATCAGCATCGCGGTCGGCACGCCGTTCTTAATCGCGGTCATTTCGGCCAGGATGGAGATGGCGATCTCGGAAGGCGTCTTGCTGCCGATGTACAGGCCGATCGGCCCGTGCAGGCGCGCCAGCTGTTCCGGCGTCAGGTCGAATTCCAACAGCCGTTCGCGGCGCTTGCCGTTGTTCAGGCGCGAGCCGATGGCGCCGACGTAGAACGCGTCCGACTTCAACGCCTCCATCAGCGCCAGGTCGTCCAGCTTGGGATCGTGGGTCAGCGCGACGACGGCGCTGCGGCGGTCCAGCTGCATGGCCAGCACGATATCGTCCGGCATGTCGTGCACCAGCTGCACGCCGTCGACCTGCCAGCCGGCGCGGTACTCCTCGCGCGGGTCGCAGACGATGACGTGGTAGTCCATGGCGGTGGCGATCTGGGCCAGGAAGCGCGACAGCTGGCCGGCGCCGATGATCAGCAGCCGCCAGCGCGGGCCGTGCAGGCTGACCATGGCGCGCTCGCTGACCTGCATCTGCGCGCCCGGTGCGGCCTTGGACAGTTCGACCTCGCCGCTGTGCAGGTCGAGCCGGCGCTGCACCAGTTCATGCCGTTCCAGCCGCTCCAGCAGCTCGGCCACGCGGCTGCGCGCCGACAGCGGCTCGATCGCCAGCTCGATGGTGCCGCCGCAGGGCAGGCCGAAACGGTGGGCCTCGTCGGCGGTGATGCCGTAGCTGACGATCTCCGGCACGGTGCGGCGTATGCCTTCGTCGCGCACGCGGGCGATCAGGTCGTCCTCGATGCAGCCGCCGGAGACGGAGCCGATCACCGTGCCATCCTCGCAGATGGCCAGCGTGGCGCCGATCGGACGGGGACTGGAGCCCCAGGTCTTGATGACGGTGATCAGTTCGCAGCGGCGCCCGGCGGCGATCCAGGCGGCGCTGGTTTTGAGTACTTCGAGGTCGATGCTGTCCATGGATGGAATATACTACGGCTCTCTAAAGCTTGCAGGAACTGCCATGACCACTCCCAAGGAAGACGACGGCTCGCCTAAATTCGGCCGCCTGCTGATCGTGCTGATACTCGCCGTGCTGCTGTGCGCGGGCCTGACCTGGCTTATGGGGAACGTGTTCCCTAACTTCCCGAACTAAGTTGTTTCAAAAAGACCGCAGCGTCGTTGTGGCGCCTCGCCGTGCATTCGCACTGTCTTCGGCGCCACGCCTAGCTGCGCTCATTTTGAAACAACTTAAAATTCAGGGTTTGCACACCACGGCCAGCGCGTTGTCGAACGGGCTGTCCGGCACGATGTCTTCCGGGTTGAACTTCTCGTATTTGTAGTTTTCGACCGGTTCGCCCTTGCCCATGGCTTCGGGGTAGAACACCTGCGACAGCAGCACGGTGGTGCGGTCTTCGCAGGAATACAGGTGCAGCGCCTTGACCGAGCGGTAAGGCTTGCCCTCTGGCGTGGTTTGCGGCTTGCCGAAGCTGCGCATCGACCAGACCTTGCGCGTCTTGTCGGCCTTGATGATGCTGGCCTTGTCGATGTAGAACACGCCGGCGCCGTCGCCCTTGACCTTGGCCCACTGCGCCGCCTGGGCCCAGCTACACATCAGTATCAAGATGATTGCTAACAGGCCCGGCTTGTTCATGGCGGTCTCTCAGAGTTACGGCACCAGTGGCTTCTTGGCCGCCTGCTTGCCCTTGATCTCGGCGATGGTCTTGTCGATCACCGACAGGCGATAGTTTACGGCGGGGTGGTTGGCAGTATACCCGTTTAACACGGTGGCGGGATATTGGCCCGCCATGCGCTGCCAGAAGGCGTGCGCGTGGTCCAGGCTGTAGCCGGCGCGGGCCACCATGTACAGCGACAGGTAGTCGGCCGCCGCGTCGAGTTCCTGCGGCATGGGCTTGACGCCGGCGGTGCCGATCAACATCGTCAGGTCGGGCCGTACCGAGACCAGGTTGTCGATGATGCTGCCGACCGTGTAGGCCGAACGGGTGGTGGCCGCGTGGCCCAGCACATTGTGGGCGATGTCCTTGGCCAGCACGTAGGCGATGGCTTCGTCGCTCTGCGCGAAGTTGACCATGCCGCGCGTGATCAGCACGCGCTGGCCGTCGGAGTAGGCGTTGATATTGTCCGAGTTGCCGATGTCGATCTTGAAGGCGCAGGCGCGCGTGACCGGCACGTTGAGCGCCTGGTTGCGGCCATCGCGGGCGACGATCAGGTTGAGCGACTGGTGGCCGGAAACCAGCGGGCCGAGGATGCCGGCGGCCTGGGTTTCGGCGTTCTGGCCGGTCGGCAGGGTCTTGCCCTCGGCGGCGACCAGGCCGTCGCCCTTGCGCAGGCCGGCGCGCGCGCCGCCGCTGCCGGCCAGCACGCTGGCCACTTCCAGGCGGTCGCCGTAGTTCAGCACCGCCTGCGCGGCGTCGACGAATTCGCCGGTGTAGGAGTATTTGTTCTTGGCGGTGAAGCCGAGCAGGTTGCGCGCCTGCGTGCGGCACAGGTCCGCGTTGTTGATCAACAGCGGGCCGGCGATGCGGTACAGGCGGTCCTGCAGGGCCACCATCTGGCTCAGGGAATCGCGCGCGGCCGCCATCTTGGCGGTGACCACCGGCGCTTCTTCATGGATGACGCGGGCCACCACCGGTTCGGCCGGCGCGGGCGCCGGCTTGGATTGGAAGGTCGAGCAGGCCGACAGCAGCGATGCCGCCGCCAACAGGGACAATGAGGCGAAATGATTGATCTTGTTTGTCTGCTGGACCATCCAGGGTCTCCGTCTGTTTTTGTTAGTGTTTGCCGGTGCTGCCAAAGCCGCCTTCACCGCGCTCGCTGTCGCCGAATTCTTCGACCACGTTGAAGCCCACCTGCAGTACCGGTACGATGATCAGCTGCGCCAGGCGTTCCATCGGGTTCAGCGTGAAGGCGCCGTGGCCGCGGTTCCAGGTCGAGATCATCAGCTGGCCCTGGTAGTCGGAGTCGATCAAGCCTACCAGATTCCCCAGCACGATGCCGTTTTTGTGGCCCATGCCGCTGCGCGGCAGGATCATGGCGGCGTAGCCCGGATCGGCGACGTGGATCGCCAGGCCGGTTGGAATCAGGACGGTCTGTCCGGCTTCGATGACCATCGGCGCGTCGATGCAGGCGCGCAGATCGAGGCCGGCGGAACCCGGGGTGGCGTAGGCCGGCATCTGGTCTTTCATGCGCGGGTCGAGGATTTTGACGTCGATGTTTTTCATTGAATTACTTCTTAATTATTTGGCGAAAAGCGAATGCTGGGAGATCCGTTTCGAGATCTCGGAAATCAGTTGGCGCGCCAGCGTCAGTTTGTCGGCGCGCGGCAGTATGGTGTGGCCGTTTTCATCGAACAGGATGATGGTGTTGTCGTCCTGGCCGAAGGTGTGGTGGCCGATATTCCCTACTAGCAGGGGGATGCCTTTTTTCTCGCGCTTGTCGGCGCCGAACTGCACCAGGTTTTCCGATTCGGCGGCGAAGCCCACGCAGTACGGATGGCCGGCCAGCGTGGTGCGCGCGGCGACGCTGGCGAGGATGTCCGGGTTCTGTTCGAACTTCAGGTCCGGCACTGAGCCGTCCGGGTTCTTCTTCAGTTTCTGCTCGCTGGCGTTGGACACGCGCCAGTCGGCCACCGCCGCCACCGCGATGAAGATGTGCTGGTGGTCGACATTGGCCATCACCGCGTCGTGCATCTGCAGCGCGCTCTGGACGTTGATGCGCTGCACGCCGAACGGCGCCGGCAGCGCCGTCGGGCCGGACACCAGGATCACTTCGGCGCCGGCTTCGCGCGCGGCGCGCGCCACGGCGTAACCCATCTTGCCCGAGGACAGATTGGTGATGCCGCGCACCGGGTCGATCGGCTCGAAGGTCGGACCGGCGGTGATCAGGATGCGCTTGCCCGCCAGGACCTTGGGCTGGAACGAGGCCACCAGCTCCTCAAGCAGCTGCGCCGGTTCCAGCATGCGGCCCATGCCGACTTCACCGCATGCCTGGTCGCCGGCGGCGGGGCCGAAGATGACGATGCCGTCGTCGCGCAGCTGCTGCGCGTTGCGCTGGGTGGCGGGGTTCTGCCACATCTCCACGTTCATGGCCGGCGCCACCAGCAGCGGCACCAGGCGCGGACGCGCCAGGCACATGGTCGACAGCAGGTCGTCGCAGACGCCGTGCGCCAGCTTGTACATGAAGTCCGCCGAGCAGGGCGCGACCAGGATGGCGTCGGCGTCACGGGTGACGTCGATGTGGGCCATATTGTTCTCGACGCGCGGATCCCACTGGCTGCTGAACACCTTGTTGCCCGACAGCGCCTGCATGGTGACGGCGGTGATGAAGTGGGTGGCGGCGTCGGTCATCACCACCTGCACCGAGGCGCCCGCCTTGGTCAGCGCGCGGCACAGTTCCGCCGCCTTGTAGCAGGCCACGCCGCCGGACAGGCCGAGGACGATCTTTTTACCGGTCAATTCCATCATGCTGTGCTCCAGTTAGCGCGGGGTTACTTGTTCACCCGGCGCAGCTCATCGAGGATGAACAACGCCGCGCCGATGCAGATGGCCGAGTCGGCGATGTTAAACGCCGGGAAGTGGCCGAATCCGCTCCAGTGGAAATCGAGGAAGTCGACCACGTGGCCGTACAGTATCCGGTCGATGACATTGCCGATGGCGCCGCCCAGGATCAGCGACAGCGCCCACGAAAACATGCGCTGGCTGCCGTGCTTTTTCAGCAGCACGATGATCCAGGCCGCCGCGCCCAGCGCGATGGCGGTGAAGAAGTAGCGCTGCCAACCGCCGCCGTTCTGCAGGAAGCTGAACGCCGCGCCCTTGTTATAGGCCAGCACCAGGTTGAAGAAGGAGGTGATGACTTTCTCTTCACCGAGCTGGAAGGTCTTGGTGATGGTGATCTTGGACAGCTGGTCGAACAGGATGACGATGGCGGCAATGCCCAGCCATGGCGTCAGGCTGGCCGAGGATTTGGTCGGAAAGATTTTTTTGGTGGCCATAAAATTTCAGGTTGGTTCGTGGCGACGGCGCCGCCGCTCCCGGTGGGAGCGGCGGCCCTCATATTAAGCGAACTTGCGTTTTTCGCCCGCACCGAACAGGTTGCTGTGGCAACGGCCGCACAGGGTCGGATGGTCCGCATGCGAACCGACGTCGGCGCGGTAGTGCCAGCAACGCTCGCACTTGGCGGCGGTGGATGCCGCCACTTCGACCGCTTCGTCCGCTTCGCTCGCCACCTGCACCGCTTTGGCGGCCGAGGTGATGAAGACGTACTTCAGGTCGTCGTCCAGGCTGGCCAGCAGCTGGTACTTGTCGCCGGCGGCCTTGATGGTCAGTTCCGCCTGCAGCGAGGAGCCGATCGCGCCCGAGGTGCGCACGTCTTCCAGCTGCTTGGTGACGTCGGTGCGGACCGCGCGCAGGGCCGTGTACTTGGTCAGCAGCGCGGCGGCGTCGGCCGCTTCCGGCAGCTTCCACCAGGTTTGCGTGAAGATGGTTTCGTCGCTGGCCTTGTAGGCTTCGGCGCCGGCGAAGATCGCCCACGCTTCTTCCGCCGTGAACGACAGCGCCGGCGCCATCACGCGCAGCAGGCTTTGCGTGATGTGCCACAGCGCGGTCTGCGCCGAGCGGCGCGCGGGCGAGGTGACGGCGGTGGTGTACAAACGGTCCTTCAGCACGTCCAGGTAGAAGCCGCCCAGGTCTTCCGAGCAGAAGTTCTGCAGCTTGGAGTAGATCGGCTGGAACTCATACTGCATGTAGTGCTCGGCGATTTCCGCCTGCAGGGCCGCCATGTTGGCGACGGCGTAGCGGTCGATCTCCAGCATGTCGTCGATCGCCACCGCGTCCTTGGCGGCGTCGAAGTCCGACAGGTTGGCCAGCAGGAAGCGCAGCGTGTTGCGGATGCGGCGATAGGCTTCGGTGACGCGCTTGAGGATCTCGTCGGAGATCGACAGTTCGCCGGTGTAGTCGGTGGTGGCGACCCACAGGCGCAGCATGTCGGCGCCCAGCTTGTTCCAGACGTCCTGCGGGGCGATGGTGTTGCCGATCGACTTGGACATCTTCTTGCCTTCGCCGTCGACCACGAAGCCGTGGGTCAGGAGCGCTTTGTACGGCGGCGCGCCGTTCAGCATCGAGGAGGTCAGCAGCGAGGAGTGGAACCAGCCGCGGTGCTGGTCCGAACCTTCCAGATACAGGTCGGCAGGGAAGGCCGACTGCTCCTTGTGCGAGCCGCGCAGCACGGTCTGGTGGGTCGAGCCGGAATCGAACCAGACGTCCAGCGTGTCCTTGTTCTTTTCGTAGCTTGCCGCTTCGTCGCCGATCAGGTCTTTCAGGTCCAGCGCCAGCCAGGCGTCGATGCCGCTCTTTTCGATCAGCTTGGCCACTTGCTCCAGCAGTTCCGGGGTGCGCGGATGCAGCGCGCCGGTTTCCTTGTGGACCACGAAGGCCATCGGCACGCCCCACTGGCGTTGACGCGACAGGGTCCAGTCGGGACGGTTGGCGATCATGCCGTGCAGGCGCGCCTTGCCCCAGTCCGGGAAGAACTTGGTCTCGTCGATGCCTTTGAGCGCGGTCTGGCGCAGCGTCGGGCCGCCGTCTTTCGGGTGCGAGTCCATGCCGGCGAACCACTGCGAGGTGGCGCGGTAGATGATCGGCGACTTGTGGCGCCAGCAGTGCATGTAGCTGTGGTCGAACATCTTCACTTCGAACAGCGCGCCCACTTCCTTCAGCGCGTTGCAGATCGGCTTGGAGGCTTCCCAGATGGTCATGCCGCCGAACAGCGGCAAGGTGGAGGCGAATTTGCCGTCGCTCATCACCGGGGTCAGGATGTTCTCGTCCTTCATGCCATGCGCGCGGCAGGAGATAAAGTCGTCCAGGCCGTAGGCTGGCGCCGAGTGGACCACGCCGGTGCCGCTTTCGGTGGTCACGTATTCGGCCAGGTACATCGGCGACAGGCGGTCGAAGAAGGCGTCCGACGCGTGCAGCGGGTGGCGGAAGCTGATGCCGGCCAGCGCCGCGCCGTTGCAGGTGGCGACGGTGGTGCCTTCGAGCTTGTAGCGCGCCAGGCAGGCTTCGACCTGGTCCTGCGCCAGGATCAGCAGCAAAGGCTGGCCGTCACGTTCGGTCTGCACCAGCGAGTAGATCACTTCGGCGTTGACGTTCAGCGCCTGGTTGGACGGGATGGTCCACGGGGTGGTGGTCCAGATGACGATGAAGCCGTTCTCGGTCGGCAGCTTGTCCAGGCTGAAGGCGGTGGCCAGCTTGTCGAATTCGGCGAACTTGAAGCCGACGTCGATGGCCGGGTCGCGCTTGTCCTGGTATTCCACTTCCGCTTCCGCCAGGGCGGACTGGCAGTCGAAGCACCAGTTGACCGGCTTCAGGCCGCGGTAGACATAGCCTTTTTCCAGCAGCTGGCCGAGGGCGCGCAGTTCGTCGGCCTCGTTCGAGTAGTTCATGGTCAGGTAAGGGTTCTGCCATTCGCCCAGCACGCCCAGGCGGATGAAGTCCTTGCGCTGGCGGTCGACCTGCTCCAGCGCGTAGGCGCGGGCCTTGGTCAGCACTTCGGCGGTCGGCAGGTTCTTGCCGTACTGTTTTTCGATCTGGATCTCGATCGGCATGCCGTGGCAATCCCAGCCAGGTACATAAGGCGCGTCGTAGCCGGCCAGGCCGCGGGCCTTGACCACCATGTCCTTGAGGATCTTGTTGACGGCGTGGCCGATGTGGATGTCGCCGTTGGCGTACGGAGGACCGTCGTGCAGGATGAATTTAGGACGGCCGGCGGCGGCCTTGCGCACGCGTTCGTAGATCTTCTTGTCTTGCCATTCCTTGACCCAGTTCGGCTCGCGCTTGGCCATATCGCCGCGCATCGGGAACGGGGTTTCGGTCATGTTGACCGGGTATTTACTTTCGGGCTTTTTTGCAGATTTGTTATCGGACATGGTTATCTTCAGTGATTTTTATTCGGGAAATTCTGTGTAGCCGGCGCGCGTAGCTGGTCGCGCGGTTAAATTCGGTCGGTGGCCGTGGTGGCGCCGTCGCGCTCTTTGAAGTACTCGCGGGCGATGGTGGCATCGCGCTCGATGGCGGCGGTCAGTGTCGGCAGGTCGATGTACTTTTCCTCGTCGCGGATCTTGTGCAGGAATTCGACGCGAACCTGCGCGCCGTAGACCGATGCGTTCAGTCCAAATACATGCACTTCCAGCAGTACGCGGCCGCTGTCGTCGACGGTGGGGCGCACGCCCAGGCTGGCGACGGCGGGCAGCGGCTGCCCGGCCAGGCCGTGCACCTGCACGATGAAGATGCCGGACAGCGCGGGGCGGTGCGGCACGCGCAGGTTCAGCGTCGGAAAGCCCAGCGTGCGGCCCAGTTTCTGGCCGTGGATCACGTGGCCGGAGATGGCGTAGGGATGGCCCAGCAGCGCCTCGGCGTGCACGAAGTCGCCCTCGGCCAGCGCGGCGCGCACGGCGGAGGAGGAGATGCGGTTGCTGCCGTTCATCACGGTCGGCAGGGTCTCGACGTGGAAGCCGTAGTGCCGGCCCGCTTCCAGCAGCATCTGGACGTTGCCGGCGCGGCGGGCGCCGTAGCAGAAGTCGTCGCCGACCATCAGCCATTTGACGTGCAGGCCTTCGACCAGCACTTTTTCGGTGAATTCCTGCGGGCTCAGAGCGGCGAACGGCGCCGAGAAGTGCTCGACGATGACGCGGTCGATGCCGTTGTCGGACAGCGATTGCAGCTTGTCGCGCAGGTTGGCGATGCGCGGCGGCGCCTTCGACAGGTCGCCGGCCTTTTGCGCGAAGAATTCGCGCGGATGCGGTTCGAAGGTCATCACGGCAGCTTCCAGCCCGAGGCCGGTGGCGGCGGCGCGCACGCGGCCCAGCAATGCCTGGTGGCCGAGGTGGACACCGTCAAAGTTGCCTATCGTGAGCGCGCAGGGCGCGCGCGCCGCTGCATTGGGTAGACCTCGAAATACCTTCATGGGAATCTGGGGGGAAACTGTCGCTAAATGGAGGATTATACGGTTTGTTTGCGGTAGCCGACAGTTAACCCGCAAAGCGGCCGGCGCTGGGGTCTGACCCCGGACGGGGCCAGACCCCGCCTTACCGGGTTTCGGGCATAAAAAAAGCGCTGCCGGCGGGGCCGGGCAGCGCTTTTTCGCAGCAACTCCCGAATTACATCGGGTGGTTGATGTTCAGCGTCCAGTAGCGGGCCAGTTCGGCGGTGCCGTCCTTGCCCTTGACCGTTTTCAGGGTGGCCAGCGCGGCAGGCTTCTTGCCGGCGATGGACTGGGCGATACCTTGGTGCAGCTTGACGGCGTCAGGATTTTTCGCGGTGCCCAGCTTCACGGCCTGGTCCAGCAGCGCCAGGCCCTTGTCGGCCTTGCCTTGGGAAACCAGCGCGTAGCCCATATTGGCCAGCGCGTCGGCGTCCTTGTTCTTGACGGCTTCCGCTTCCAGCGCGGCTTGCTTGGTGTCGAACTCGGCCTGGGTCTTGGCGGCCAGGTCTTTCAGGCGCTGATGGCGGGCGGCGTCGGCGCCGGTGCCCAGCGCGCCTTTTTTGTAGCCCTGGTCGATGATCTTGATCGCCTCGGCAGGGTTACCGGCTTGCAGCGCCAGCTGGGACATTTCCATGTACTCGCCCGGCTTGCTCAGCAGGCCGTTGGCCAGGCGCAGGCGCAGCACGTCCAGCGACAGCGACGACGAGAAGCCAGGCTTGCCGGACACGCGGTTCAGCAGGTCGGCCCAGTAGCTGGTCTTGGGATAGGAACCGGCCAGTTTTTCCAGGGTCTGGACGTAGCCTTCCTTGTCGTTCTGCTTCAGCTGGATATTGGCCAACATTTGCAGCGACGCTTCCGAACCGGCTTTCGACGATTGCAGTTCCTTGGCCGCTTCCGAGTATTTGCCGCTGATGTAGTAGGTCTGGATCAGCAGTTCATGCATCTGGCCGTCGCTAGGATTGTCTTTCAGCGCGCGCTGGATCCAGGTGATGGCTTTTGGATAGTCCTTGGCGCGGTAGTAGATGCCGGCCAGGGCCTGGGTGAATTTCGGTTGTTCGGCAGGCGACAGCTTGCCGGAGTTGATCACGGCTTCGAAGGCCTTGGCGGCGGCGTCGTTATCGCCAGCGGCAGCTGCGGCCGAAGCGCGGGTGCGTTCGATCAGATAGGATTCGTGGGGCGATTTGCCACCGACAGCATCGGCTTCCTTGAGTTTGGCCAGTGCTTCTTTGTTCTTGCCTGCCGCAGCCAGTTTCTGTGCTTCTTGCAATGGTTTGCCGATTTCAGCGCGCACCGCGTCGGCTGCGTAGGCAACCGAGGAAAGACCTGCCAGAGGAGCTGCTGCTGTGAAACCAATAGCGGCCATTACCAGGCCGAGATGAGCGAGACGAAACTTGGTCATGGGTAAGTTTTCTTTCTTCAAAATGCGAAATAGGCAGGAACGGTCCTGCCTATCGTTGAACATAGAACTGATTATTGGAACTGCTCGTTGCCGACCAGGCCAATCTTGGTCACGCCCAGACGTTGGGCCGCAGCCATCACGCCTGCCACGACTTTGTACGATACCAGCTTGTTCGGACGCAGATGCACTTCCGGCTGGTCAGCTTGCGCTGCGACATCGGTCAGTTTCGCTTCCAGGGAACCGCGGTCGGGAACGACAGCGTTATCCCACAGAATCGTACCGTCGAAGTCGACGTCAATCGTGATCACCACAGGTTCCTTGACAGGCGGAGGCGGGGTGCCGACCGGCATGTTCAGGTTGACCGAGTGGTTGGCCTTCGGAATCGTAATGATCATCATGATAATCAGCACCAGCATCACGTCGATGAGGGGCGTCATGTTCATTTCCATCATTGGTTCCGGATCCGCGCCACCGCTTGGGGAGCCGACATTCATACTCATGGTGTTTCCTTTTAAGAAGGGCAGGCCCAGACTGCGGGCCTGCGATGCACTAGAGGGGATTAACCCTTATCAGGCGGTTCGGTGATGAAGCCGACCTTCTGAATACCAGCGCGCTGGGTAGTGTAAATAACCTTGCCGATCGCTTCGTAGCGAGTTTCTTGGTCGCCACGTACGTGTACTTCCGGCTGAGGCAATTTGACCGCTTCCACCTTCAGATTGTCGAACAACTCATTCGCGTCGCGCATCTTCCGCTGATTCCAGTAAATGTCGCCATCCTTGCTTACAACGATGTTGACATCTTCCGGCTTGGTCTGAATAACCTGGTTGGCTTCTTCTGGCAGCTTGATCTTGATCAGCTTCAGAACAACCGGGCTCGTGATCAGGAAGATAATCAGCAGAACCAACATGATGTCCACCAGGGGCGTCGTGTTGATTTCTGACATGACTTGATCTTCGTCTCCGCTATCGGAGCCTACGGACATCGACATGATTAATTATCCAATCTTTTTAGCGCCGGCGGCACGGCCAGCTTCGCTGGTGGACATAGCGCCCGAGATCAGTACCGAGTGCACGTCGGCGGAGAACGAACGGACGTCTTCCATTGCGGCCTTGTTACGACGCACCAGCCAGTTGTAACCCAGAACGGCAGGAACCGCAACGAACAGACCGAAAGCGGTCATGATCAGCGCTTCACCCACTGGACCTGCAACTTTGTCGATCGATGCGTTACCCGACATGCCGATGGCGATCAGTGCATTGTAAATACCCCAAACGGTACCGAACAGACCGATGAACGGTGCGGTCGAACCAACGGTTGCCAGGAACGACAGGCCGTCTTGCAGACGCGATTGAACTTTGTCAACAGCGCGCTGGATCGACATGGTCACCCAGGTCGACAGGTCGATCTGTTCCAGCAGGGCGCCGTCGTGGTGCACGGTGGCCTTGGTGCCGGTTTCAGCGATGAAGCGGAATGGCGAGCCGTCTTTCAGGGCTGCCGAACCAGCAGCGATCGACGATGCTTTCCAGAACTTGGCCGAGGTTTCTTTCGACTGCTTGAAGATTTTCATCTGGTCGATCAGTTTGGTGATGATGATGTACCACGAACCCATGGACATCAGCGACAGGATGATCAGGGTGCCGCGGGAAACGAAACCACCGTTCCAGACAGCTTCGAAGCCGTAAGGATTGTCCACTTCTTCTTTGCCGCCCTTGGCAGCTGGAGCTTCTGCTGCTGGTGCAGGTGCGGCTGCCGCATCCGCTGCTGGAGCGGCTGCTGGTGCCGAAGCGGCGGCCGAGGCTGGCGCGTCAGCGAAAGCTGGGGCGCTTACCAGGGCGGTGGCTGCGGTCACGGAAAACAGCACAGCGGCCAGTACAGCGGACAAACGGGTATTCTTAAACATGCTTCCTCCAAATTGATAAAATAATCAGATCGCTGAACGTAATGACAACGAAAATTACTAAGTGAGACTAAACTGCCGCCTCGGTTTTACTCCAGCGTCCAGACGTATTGCATCTGCATCCACGCTTCCGTCGGTTTCCCGTCGGTCAGACCCGGTTTGAATCGGCATTTGCCGATACCGTTAACCGCGGCCTTGTCCAAGTCCCTAAAACCACTGGATTTGACGATCTTGGAATCGGCAACGTGACCGTCGACCCCAATCAAGAACGATAACGTGACCGTACCGGTTTCTTCGTTACGCAGGGAGGATTTTGGCCACTCCGGTTTCGCGCAGGTGCTGAAGTCAGCTACAGCAGCTACGTTTACCGATTTAGCCGGTCCCGGTGGCGCTGCCGGTGGTGCTGGTGGCGCTTTTTGCAGTTCGTTCGTCGCAGGCTTGACGTTGGTCGCATTCGCGATCGTGTTTTGCGGCGGCGGTGGCTGCTGCACATTCACCTCGACTGGCGGGATGAATGGCGGTGGTGGCGCTTTCATCTCTGGCGGAGGTGGTGGCGGTGGGAGTTCTTTCGGTGGAGGAGGTTTGACCTCCTCAATGATCTTGGTCTCCACTGGTGCGATCATCTTGCTCACCAGACGTTTACCCAAGCCCGTCACGATCCCATAAGCAACCAGGAGGTGCAACAAAACGACAATGGTAATGCCTGTAAAGTTCTTCCCGGTGCTTTTCTCGTTGTGCGTGAAATTCATGCCTGCTTTCTCCAATACCAACTCTTTTTGTTGCTACTAAACCCCAAAATGGCGACACAAAACAACAGCCGCATCCGGGACGTCGGCGAATTATACATACGAATTCTTGATTTTACATAGAATTTTCATCCCTAAAACCGGTTAAATTTCATAGGGTTTTCCTATGTGATAGCGCTCTCTTTGCACCGTTCTAGCTCAATTTGCAAGCTTCTCCGGCGCAATTTTGGGGCGGAACGCACCACGACATTACTTAGTTTTCCCTTAAGCCCAAAAACGGAATATTATGCACGTAATTTTACTACGAACAATTGATAATTTGGCCGCAAAAGTTTCTTTCGTGAAATTCTTGCGGGAAACACCTAGCCGGCCGGTGACGAAAGCTGTTGACTTCCGCCCTGCGGCATGCCTTTTCTAAAAAAACCGGGGCCAGAGCTGCTCCTCTGACCCCGATTCATCCCTTGCAAGAGCCATGCCCGAGTTCGGCAAAAGCCCTATATATATGTCAGTCAGCTTCCGCGCGCCCGCTTCTCCCGTTTGACCTCCAGCGAACTGACGATTTCGCCGTTCGGCCCCACGGTTTCCAGGTGCACGTCGAAACCCCACAGCCGCGCCACATGCTTGAGCACCTCGCCGGCCTGCTGGTTCAGCGGCCGCCGCTGGAACTGCGTATGCCGCAGGGTCAGCGCGCGGTCGTCGCGGGTGTTGACCGACCACACCTGGATGTTCGGTTCACGATTGCCCAGGTTGTACTGCTCGGCCAACTGCTGGCGGACGTAGCGGTAGCCAAGATCGTCGTGTATGGCGGAGATTGCCAGCTTTTCGTTATTGTCGTCGTCCAGTACAGCAAAGAAATGAAATTCGCGGATCAGCTTGGGCGACAGGTACTGGGCGATGAAGCTTTCGTCCTTGAAGTTGCGCATCGCGAAGTCCAGCGTCTTGCGCCAGTCGCTGCCGGCGATGTCCGGGAACCATTCGCGGTCCTCGTCGGTCGGATGCTCGCAGATGCGGCGGATGTCGGTCATCATCGCGAAACCCAGCGCGTACGGATTGATGCCGCTGTAGTACGGGCTGTTGACCGGCGGCTGGTACACCACGTTGGTATGGCTCTTCAAGAACTCCATCATGAAGCCGTCGCCGACCACGCCCTCGTCGTACAACTGGTTGAGGATGGTGTAGTGCCAGAAGGTGGCCCAGCCCTCGTTCATCACCTGGGTCTGGCGCTGCGGGTAGAAGTACTGCGAAATCTTGCGCACGATGCGCACCATCTCGCGCTGCCACGGCTCCAGCAGCGGCGCGTACTTCTCGATGAAGTACAGCAGGTTCTCTTCCGGCTCGGGCGGGAAGCGGGGCGCGGCCTTTTCCTCTTCCTCCTCCTCGCGCCGGGGCAGGGTGCGCCACAGGTCGTTGATCTGCGACTGCACATAGGCTTCGCGCTCCTTCTGCCGCGCGCGCTCTTCCATCATCGACAGCTTGGCCGGCCGCTTGTAGCGGTCGACGCCGTAGTTCTGGATCGCGTGGCAGGAATCGAGCAGCAGCTCGACCGCGTCGATGCCGTGGCGCTGCTCGCACTCGGCGATGTAGTTCTTGGCGAACACCATGTAGTCGACGATGGCGTCGGCGTCGGTCCAGGTGCGGAACAGGTAGTTCCCCTTGAAGAAGGAGTTGTGGCCGTACGCGGCGTGCGCGATCACCAGCGCCTGCATGGTCAGGCTGTTCTCCTCCATCAGGTAGGCGATGCAGGGATTGGAGTTGATGACGATCTCGTAGGCCAGGCCCATCTGGCCGCGCTTGTAGCCTTTTTCGGTCGACAGGAAATGCTTGCCGAACGACCAGTGGTTGTACGACACCGGCATGCCGACCGAGGTGTAGGCGTCCATCATCTGCTCGGCGGTGATGATCTCCAGTTGATTCGGATACGTATCGAGCCCGAAGGCCTCGGCGACGCGGCGGATTTCCTGATGGGCCTGCTCGATCAGTTCAAACGTCCACTCGGACTGTTCGGGCAGGGCGCGCGGATGGCGCGGCTTCTTGGGGGCGGGGGCATGCGTCATATCGTTCATGATGTGGGCTGCCTATTTAGGCTGTTTCTTGAACAGTTCACGGAACACCGGATAGATGTCGGCCGGCGTGACTATTTTCTGCATGGCGAAATGCGCATGATGGTCCGGGATCTGCGAGTATTGCTCCCACAGGTTTTGCGGCGGGCCGTCGGTGATCTCGACGTAGGTGTAGTACTGCACCTTGGGCATGATGGTGTTGACCAGCAGCTGGCGGCACAGCACCGAATCGTTGTCCCAGTTGTCGCCGTCGGAAGCCTGGGCGACGTAGCTGTTCCAGCTGCCGGCGCCGTAGCGTTCGTCGATGATCTTGTCCAGCAGGTGCAGCGCCGACGACACCACGGTGCCGCCCGACTCGCGCGAGTGGAAGAATTCCTCCTCGTTGACCTCGGCCGCGGCCGTGTGGTGGCGGATGAACACCACCTCGATCTTGTCGTACACGCGCTTGAGGAACAGGTACAGCAGGATGAAGAAGCGCTTGGCGGTGTCCTTGCGGGTTTCGTCCATCGAGCCGGAGACGTCCATGATGCAGAACATCACCGCCTGCGTCATCGGCTTGGGCACCTTGACGCGGTTGCTGTAGCGCAGGTCGAACGGGTCGATGAAGGGGATGGCCAGCAGCCGCGTGTGCAGATGGTGGATCAGCTTTTTCAGCTCCACAACGCGCGGCGCGTCCAGCGGCGCGCCTTCCAGCAGCAGTTCCTCCAGCTCGCGCTCGGCTTCGATGACGCGCTTGCGGGAGTTGCCGCCGACCGCGATGCGCCGTCCCAATGCGCCGCGCAGCGAACGCAGCACATGGATGTTGGACGGCGTGCCCGACATATTGTAGCCGGCGCGCTGGTTCTTGAATTCGGTGGTGGCGGTCAGCTGGGTCTTGACCAGGTTGGGCAGCTCCAGGTCTTCGAAGAAGTAGTTCATGAATTCTTCGCGCGACAGCTCGAAGATGAAATCGTCCTCGGTCATCTGGTCGCTATTGCCGGCCTTGCCGCGGCCGGCCCCGCCGCCGCCCTTGGGACGATTGATCAGGTCGCCCTTGAGGTATTCCTGGTTGCCGGGGTTGATGGTTTCCCACACGCCGCCATGGGCGTGGCCGAACGAGGGCTCGCCCACGTCCTTGACCGGGATCGATACTTTTTCGCCATTCTCAATGTCGGTGATGGAGCGGCCTTTGATGGCACGTCCCACCGCGTCCTTGATCTGGGCCTTGTAGCGCCGCAAGAAGCGCTCGCGGTTGACCGCAGACTTGTTCTTGCCCTGCAAACGTCGGTCGATGAGGTAAGTCAAAAGATGCCTCCTGCTGCTATTTATACCCGCACGGCCTGGCGGGGTCAGACCCCTCGGGGTCCGACCCCTAAGTGGTGACGCACGCGTGTCGCTCAAAGCGTGCGGGCTTGCTTACGACGACTTCCTCACACGCAAATACCATTCGCACAGCAAGCGGACCTGCTTGGCCGTATAGCCTTTCTCCACCATGCGGGCGACGAAGTCGGCGTGCTTGTTGGCGTCTTCGGCGCTGGCCTTGGCGTTGAACGAAATCACCGGCAGCAGTTCCTCGGTGTTGGAGAACATCTTCTTCTCGATCACGGTGCGGAACTTCTCGTAGCTGGTCCAGGCCGGATTCTTGCCGCCGTTGTTGGCGCGGGCGCGCAGGCCGAAGTTGACGATCTCGTTGCGGAAGTCCTTGGGATTGGAAATCCCGGCCGGCTTCTCGATCTTCTCCAGCTCGTTGTTCAGCGACTCGCGGTCGAAGCTTTCGCCGGTGTCCGGATCGCGGTATTCCTGATCCTGGATCCAGAAGTCGGCAAAGGTCACGTAGCGGTCGAAGATGTTCTGGCCGTATTCCGAATACGATTCCAGGTAGGCGGTCTGGATTTCCTTGCCGATGAACTCCACGTACTTCTGCGCCAGGTGTTCCTTGATATACGAGAAGTACTTCTGTTCGGTTTCAGGCGGGAACTGCTCGCGCTCGACCTGCTGCTCCAGCACGTACAGCAGGTGCACCGGATTGGCCGCCACTTCGGTGTTGTCGAAGTTGAACACCTTGGACAGGATCTTGAACGCGAAGCGCGTCGACAGCCCGTTCATGCCCTCGTCGACGCCCGCGTAGTCGACGTACTCGTGCATGGACTTGGCTTTCGGATCGGTGTCCTTGAGGTTCTCGCCATCGTAGACCAGCATCTTGCTGAAGATGCTGGAGTTCTCCGGATCCTTGAGCCGCGACAGGATCGCGAACTGCGCCATCATCTTCAAGGTTCCGGGCGCGCATGGGGCCTGGTACAGCGAGGAGTTGGCCACCAGCTTGTCGTAGATCTTGATCTCGTCGGTCACGCGCAGGCAGTACGGCACTTTGACGATGTAGATACGGTCGAGGAAGGCTTCGTTGTTGCGGTTGTTCTTGAAGGTCTTCCATTCCGATTCGTTCGAGTGCGCCAGGATGATGCCGTCGAACGGAATCGCGCCGAAGCCCTCGGTGCCCTTGTAGTTGCCTTCCTGCGTGGCGGTCAGCAGCGGGTGCAGCACCTTGATCGGCGCCTTGAACATCTCGACGAATTCCATCAAGCCCTGGTTGGCCAGGCACAGGCCGCCCGAGTAGCTGTAGGCGTCCGGATCGTCCTGCGAATAATCTTCCAGCTTGCGGATATCGACCTTGCCGACCAGCGAGGAAATATCCTGGTTGTTTTCGTCGCCCGGCTCGGTCTTGGAGATGGCGACCTGCTTGAGCACCGACGGGTAGCGCTTGACCACGCGGAACTGGTTGATGTCGCCGTTGAACTCGTGCAGGCGCTTGACCGCCCACGGGCTCGGGATGTTGCGCAGATAGCGGCGCGGAATGCCGTAGTCCTCTTCCAGGATCACGCCGTCCTCTTCCTCGTTGAACAGGCCGAGCGGCGATTCGTTGACCGGCGAGCCTTTCAGGCAATAGAAGGGCACGTGCTCCATCAGCGACTTGAGCTTCTCGGCGATCGACGATTTGCCGCCGCCCACCGGGCCCAGCAGATACAGGATCTGCTTGCGTTCCTCCAGCCCCTGCGCGGCGTGGCGGAAGTAGGAGACCACTTGCTCGATCACTTCCTCGGTGCCGTAGAACTCGCGGAATGCCGGGTAAATCTTGATGACCTTGTTCGCGAAGATGCGTGACAGCCGGGTGTCGTTGCGGGTATCGACCAACGTCGGTTCGCCGATGGCGGCCAACATGCGCTCGGGGGCGCTGGCGTAGGTGAGTCGATCTTTTTTGCAAAGTTCGAGATACTCCTTCATGGACATCTCTTCTTCTTTGGTCCGTTCGTACCGTGCGGCGTAGTTGTCAAAAATGGTCATTTGGATGTCCTTTAATGTAAACCTGCTTGTCACGGGTCACCGGCAGTTTGCCTGCCCTGGCCCTGGTTCGTGCCTACCCTTTTCGTTATTATTTTTCTTCTTATTATTTATACGTCGCCAGCTTCTTTTGGTGACACGGATTGCCCGTGCCGGTGAGCTGGCTTTATGGCCGGTTGGCGGCTTTTATGTGTTGGTCGTAACGCTTCTTACGTCTATGAAATTGATTATTGCGCTATTGGTGCCGGAAGTCAAAAGATATGTCGTAATATGGTTAATACTCTTTCATAACTTGTTGATTTATAAGATTTTTCTTGAGAAAAATTGTGTATTTTTCGTGGGTTTTCGGGTGTTTTTTCGCGCTACTTTATGCCACAGTATCACGCCTGTCAGCGCTGTGCTGATCGTGCCTCAAACAGATAAATTTTGCCGCAACTTGGCCGCCGCTGTCGCACTCTCGCAGCATGCGCTAAGATGCGATGATCCAGCTCACTGTCACAGGAAAAAATAATAATGTTGAACGAACAATTGCGCACGGTCGTGCAGCAGATGCCCAAAGCCGAACTGCACATCCATATAGAAGGCTCGTTGGAGCCTGAGCTGATCTTTGCGCTGGCGCAGCGCAACCAGGTCAAGCTGGCCTACGGATCGGTGGAGGAGTTGCGCGCCGCCTACGCGTTCACCGACCTGCAATCCTTCCTCGATATTTACTACGCCGGCGCCAGCGTGCTGTTGCAGGAGCAGGACTTCTACGACATGACCGCCGCCTACCTCAAGCGCGCCGAGCAAGACAATGTGCGCCACACCGAGATCTTCTTCGATCCGCAGACGCACACCGCGCGCGGCGTGCCGATCAAGACCGTGATCGACGGCATCCACCGCGCCTGCCAGGACAGCCCGATCAGCGCCACGCTGATCCTCAGCTTCCTGCGCCATCTGTCGGAGGAAGACGCCTTCGCCACGCTGGAAGAAGCGCTGCCTTACCGCGACAAATACATGGGCATCGGCCTCGATTCGTCGGAGGTCGGCAATCCGCCGGAGAAGTTCGCGCGCGTGTTCGCCAAGTGCCGCGAGCTGGGCTTCCACCTGGTCGCGCACGCGGGCGAGGAAGGCCCGCCGGCGTATATCGAAACCGCGCTCGACGTGCTGAAGGTCGAGCGCATCGACCACGGCGTGCGCTGCCTGGAAGACGCGGCGCTGACGCAGCGCCTGGCGCGCGAACAGATCGCGCTGACGGTGTGCCCGCTGTCGAACGTCAAGCTGTGCGTGTTCGAGCGCATGGAGCAGCACAACCTGCTCGAGCTGCTGGACGCCGGCATCGTCGCCACCGTGAACTCGGACGACCCGGCCTACTTCGGCGGCTACATGAACGCCAACTTCGTCGCCACCTTCGAGGCCTTGCCGCTGGGCCTGTCCCACGCGCAGCGCCTGGCGCGCAACAGCTTCTCGGCGGCCTTCCTGCCGGCGGCGCAAAAGCAGAAGTTCCTCGATGAAGTCGACGCGTATTTCGCCGCGCTGTAACCCGAAAAGTCGGGGTCTGACCCCATGCGGGGTCAGACCCCAGTCGCCGCAGTGCGGGGTAAACGGTACCCGCTGTCGAGATGGAAACCCATGCTCAAACTTGCTCTGAAAATGACGGCGCGCGACTGGCGCGCCGGCCAGTTGCGCTTTCTGCTGATCGCGCTGACGGTGGCGGTGGCCGCCTTGTCCGCCACCGGCTTCTTTATCGACCGCCTGCGCAGCGGCCTCGATCGCGACGCCCACCAGCTGCTGGGCGCCGATGTCGTCATCAGCGCCGACTTGCCGGTCAATCCGGCCTGGCGCGCGGAGGCGGCCAAACGCGGCCTGCTGATGACCGACACCATCAGCTTCCCCAGCATGGCGCAGGCGGGCGAGGGCGAGCAGTCGACGTCGTTGCTGGCGTCGTTGAAGGCGGTCGGCCCCGGCTACCCGCTGCGCGGCCAGTTGAAGATCACCACCAATCCGGAACAGGCCGAGCAAAGCTACGGCGCGCCAGCCAACAGCGTGCCTGTGCCAGGCACCGTGTGGCTGGACGCCGGCCTGCTGGGCAGCCTGAAGACTTCCATCGGCGGCCAGATCAAGCTGGGCGACAAGCGCTTTACGGTGGCGCAGCTGATCGCCTCCGAGCCCGATCGTGGCGCCAACTTCCTGGCCTTCGCGCCGCGCGTGATGTTCGCGCTGGAGGACCTCGATGCCACCAACCTGATCCAGCCCGGTTCGCGCGTGTCCTACCGCCTGCTGGTGGCGGCGCCGGCGTCGCTGGCGAACGGCGCGGCCGTCGCCACCGCCTACGAACAATGGCTGCAGGCGCAGATCAAGCAAAACAATATCAAGGGCGTGCGGGTCGAGTCGCTGGAAAACGGCCGGCCCGAAATGCGCGCCACGCTGGACCGCGCCGACCGCTTCCTGTCGCTGGTCGGCCTGCTGTCGGCGATGCTGGCGGCGGTGGCCGTGGCGATGGCCGCGCGCCGCTTCATGCAGCGCCACCTGGACGCCTGCGCCATGCTGCGCTGCCTGGGCCTGACGCAGAACGAAGTCACGCTGATGTACCTGATCGAATTCCTGATGGTGGGCCTGGCCGGCAGCCTGATGGGCGTGGCGGTCGGCTTCGGCGGCCACTACGTGCTGCTGGAAGTGCTGGGCAAGCTGGTCTCGGCCAGCCTGCCGGCGCCGACCATCTACCCGGCGCTGCAAGGCGTGGCCACCGGCATGCTGCTGCTGGCCGCCTTCGCGCTGCCGCCGATACTGCAACTGCGCAAAGTGCCGCACAACCGCGTGATCCGCCGCGAACAGGATCCACCGCAGGTGACCGCGCTGGCCACCTACGGCCTGGGCCTGGCCGGCTTCGTGGCGCTGCTGCTGTGGCAAGCGGGCGACGTGCAACTGGCCTTGTACACGGCAGTCGGCTTCCTCGGCGCCTTCGCGCTGTTCGGCCTGGTGGGCTGGGGCGCGCTGGCCGCGCTCAAGCCGATGCGGCGCGCGATCGACCATCAAAGCTGGCGCTTCGCCATCACGTCGCTGCAGCGCCGGCCCGGCGCCACGGTGGTGCAGATCGTTTCGCTGGCGCTGGGCATGATGGCGCTGCTGGTGCTGACCGTGGTGCGCGGCGACCTGATGACGGCCTGGCGCAACGCCACGCCTCCGGATGCGCCCAACCGCTTCATCATCAACATCCAGCCGGAGCAGGCGGCCGACATCGGCAAGCGCCTGCAGGCGGCGGGCGTGAGCTACGCGCCGCAGTATCCGATGATACGCGGCCGCCTGACCGCCGTGAACGGCAAGCCGGTCACCGCCGAGACCTACACCGACGACCGCGCCAAAGGCCTGGCCGACCGCGAATTCAACCTGTCGACGATGGCACGGATGCAGGCCGAGAACAAGGTCAGCGCCGGCCAGTGGTTCGCCGACAAGCCGGGCGCGCCGGAAGCCTCGGTGGAAGAGGGTATCGCCAAGACGCTCAAGTGGAAGCTGGGCGACAAGCTGCGCTTCGACATCGCCGGCACGCCGGTGGACGCCACCATCACCAGCCTGCGCAAGCTGGAGTGGGGTTCGATGCGGGTCAACTTCTTCGTCATCATCAACCCGGCGGCGATGACCGAGGTCTCGCAGAGCTGGATCACCGCCTTCCACCTGCCGCAAGGACAGGGCGCGCTGATGAACGCCCTGACGCGCGACTATCCCAACCTGACCATCGTCGACGTCGGCGGCTTGCTGCGCCAGGTGCAGGCGGTGCTGGACCAGGTGGTGACGGCGGTGGAGTTCCTGTTCGTGTTCACGCTGGCCTCCGGCGTGCTGGTGCTGTACGCGGCGCTGATGGGATCGCAGGACGAGCGCACCCGCGAATCGGGCCTGTTGCGCGCGCTCGGCGCCACGCGCAAGCAGCTGTCGCAGGCGCAGCTGATCGAGTTCTCGCTGGTGGGCGCCTTGTCCGGCGTGCTGGCGGCGACCGGCGCGGCCGGCATGGGCTGGGCGCTGGCCACCTACCAGTTCAAGTTCGCCTGGAGTTTCAGCCCGGTGGTGTGGCTGGTCGGCCTGGTGGCGGGCGCGCTGTGCGCCATCGCCGGCGGCTGGCTGGGCCTGCGCAACGTGCTGCGCCAGCCGCCTTTGCAAACGTTGCGCGAGGCCTGATCTTTACGCCGCGATGCTTTCCAGCGCCGCCCGCTCCTTGATGAAGTCGGCGTAGGCATAGGGCTGCTGGTCGAAGTAGTGCTTCGGCAGGTCGAACAGCGCCCAGTAGTAGGTCTCGCGGCCCTGGCACACGCGCGGCGCCGCGCAGTAGCGGTGCCAGTTGTCGCCGACCCGGCGCGAGTACATGCCGTCGCCGTCCGGATCGGAGAAGAACGGCAGCACGCGCCGCTCCAGCAGCGCATCCATCAAGGACGGCGGGGCGTCGCTGTCGCGCGCGATCTCGTACTGCGCATACATGCCCTGTTCGGTTTCTATCATCATCAGGCTGGCCTTGCCGTGCTTGTCGAGGAACAGGATGCCGGTCGGATTCGGAAAGATGTAGTGCTCGACGAAGCCCATGCTGGCGCTCAGTTCCTGCACCAGCCGCGCCAGCGCCGGATCGCCCAGGAAGTTGTAGTTGTGCAGCAGCACCAGCTCGCGCAGCGTTTCCGACTGGGTGTCGAAGTAGTCGCGCTGCAGCGCCGCGATTTCCAGCTCCAGGATGTCGAGCGCGTGGTCGTCGCTCTTCTTGATGTAGCGGTCGATCAGGCCGCGGTTGAAGGCGCTGACGGCGATCTTCTCGTCGGCCGCGCCGGTGAACAGGATCTTCTTGCAGGGCAGGTGCGCCACCGCTTCGCAGAATTCCAGCCCGTTCATCTGCGGCATCGAATAATCGACCACCAGCACCGACGGCGTGGCGAAGCGATGGCGCTGCTCGCCGATGCGGTAGATGCGCTCCAGGTCCAGCGCCACGTTGCACTGGTCGGCCGGCAGGTTGTGCATGTCGAAGTTGACATGCAGCGGCACGCAGCCCGATTGCGGTTCCTTGCGCAGCCACTGCAGCGCGGTGGTGGTGTCGTGGAAGGTTTGGCTGGCCAGCCTGGGGTCGAGCTGGAACGACAGGCTGCGCAGGAAGGAATCGCTGTCGTCGACCAGCACGGTCAGGGTGGGATGGGAATAGACTGGCAAATGCATGGGTCACCTCTGGATGGGCTGCTGCTGGGGAAATTCAAGGATAAAGATGGCGTAGGCGCCCTCGCGCGACACACAATGGATGCTGGCGTTCCAGGCCAGCATGATCTCCTCGCACAAGGCCAGGCCGATGCCGGCGCCGTTGTGCGGCGGATGGGAATAAAAGCGGCGGAAGATCAGCGGCATCTGCTGCGCCGGGATGCCGCAGGCGGTGTCGATGAACAGCAGGCGCGGCGGCCGGTGCGCGCCGTCGACGATGATGCGCACGCGGCCTTTGCCGGCGCGCTGCACGGCCTTGAGGGCGTTGCGCAGCAGGTTCAGCAGGATCACCACCGACAACTCGGTCTGGCCGGCGAAGGTGAAGTCGCGGCGAATTTCCAGCGTCACCAGTTTTTGCTGCGTGACGTTGGAGAAGGGGTAGCGCTTGAGCACCGCCTCGACCACGCCCTCCATCCTCACTTCCTCCACCGGCCGCAGGTTCTGCCGCACCGCCGTGGCGCTGAGCAGGAACAGGTCGATCATGTGGTTCATATGGCGCACCTCGAACTGGATGCGCGCCAGCGCGTCGATGGCGCCGAGGCGGTCTTCCTTGGAGCGGTTGGTGGTGTCGGTGTACATGCGCAGCAGGCCGCGCACATTGGCGTCGACGCTGGTGAGCGGGGTGCGCAGTTCGTGCGCCACGGTGGCCAGGCCGGCGCCCAGGCCGGCCAGCTTTTCCTGCGCCAGCACGTGGCGGCTGATCTTGGCGGCCGACAGCGCGGCGATGGTGAACAGGTGGATCGGCAACTGCTGCAGCACCGGCCGGCTCAGCATGGCCGCGCCTTCGCCCAGCGCAGCGGCGGCCACGCAGGCCACGGTGGTGCCGATCAGGTAAGCCTTGGCGGCCAGGCTGGTGTCGAAGTGGAACAACACCACCAGCCCGATCAGCAGCGACTCGCTCCACACGCCCGAGCCGTGGTTCATCAGGAACATGAAGGTGAAGAAGAACGGGAAGATGTAGCTGAGCGTGACCAGCAGGTACAGGTACAGCATGCGGCGGCTGAACTGGCGGGCGAACAGGCCCAGCGCGCACAGCAGGATGCCCAGCAGGCGCAGCGGCAGGCTTTCGTACTCCTGCGGGAAGAAATTCTGCCAGATCACGTAGTACAGCGGCATGCCCACCGTGCCTATGCTGGCCAGCAACAGCACGCGCACCAGCGCATGGTCCTCGCGGCCATGGTAGAGCAACAGCGACTGGAGCATGCCGTGCTGCCAGTGTTTCCAGCGTTCTTGCAGGGGAGGCGTCATGAGCAAATTGACTTTTATCAAGGTGCCATGATCGCCTTAAATTGCAGCGCGCTCACGCATATCAAATCATTAATTGATCGGTATCAATCACCTCTTGTTTTTTTGGCCTCAAGGTTGGCATTGGATTCATAAAAAAACAACCATTCCGAAACAACGAAAGGAACCAGAAAAATGCCCAACGCGATTGCTCAAGATCATGTCCAGGCCCGGATTTTTGCCTTGCCAGCCGAGCAGCACATGCCCGACTTTGTCACCCGTCGCATGGATGAACACTACGTTACCCGTATCGAGTTACTGTTGGGTGGTGAACACCCGCACGCGTGGCAACCGACGCCGGCCGGCGCGGTGTTTCTGGCCGGCAATGACTACCTGTGCCTGGCCGGCGAGCCGTCGCTGATGCAGGCGCAGATGGCGGCGCTGGCCAACAGCCAGGGCGAGCTGCTGATGTCGGCCGTCTATTTGCAGGAAGGCAGCGCGCAGCACCGGCTGGAGCGCAAGTTCGCCCGCTTCATGGGGGCGCAGGACGGCATCCTGGCGCAGTCCGGCTGGGCCGCCAACGTCGGCCTGGTGCAGACGCTGGCGGCGCCCGGCATCCCGGTCTACCTCGACATGCAGGCGCACGCCTCGCTGTGGGAGGGCGTGCAGTCGGCCGGCGCGCTGCCGGTGCCCTTCCTGCACAACGACCTGGAGCATCTGCAAAAGCAGCTGGCGCGCCACGGTCGCGGGCTGATCGTGGTCGACGCGCTGTACAGCACCAACGGCAGCGTAGCGCCGTTGCGCGAGCTGGTGGAGATCGCCGAGCACAGCGGCTGCCTGCTGATCGTCGACGAATCGCATTCGCTGGGCACGCACGGCCCGCGCGGCGCCGGGCTGGTGGCGGACCTGGGCTTGAGTGAGCGGGTGCATTTCCGCACGGCCTCGCTGGCCAAGGCGTTTGCCGGGCGCGCCGGCTTCATCACCTGTTCCAGCAAGTTCAAGGGCTACTTCCTGTCGGAGTCGCGCCCGGCCATCTTCAGTTCCTGCCTGCTGGGCCATGAGCTGGCGTGGTTCGACGCCGCCATCGATTTCGTCGCCGCCGCCGACGACCGCCGCGCCGCGCTGCGCGCGCACGCGCTCGAAGTGCGCGAGGAGTTGAGCGCGCTGGGCTACAACGTCAGCGACGGCAGCGAGCAGATCATCGCGCTCGAGCCCGGCCCGGAGCCGAAGACGCTGGCGCTGCGCAAGCTGCTGGAGCGGCACGGCGTCTACGGCGCCATGTTCTGCGCGCCGGCCACGCCGAAGAACCGCTCGCTGGTGCGGCTGACGCTGAACTCGGGCCTGGACCGGATGCAGTTGACGCGCATCATCCAGGCCTGCGACGATATCCGCGACGAGGCCGATCTGGAGAACTGGTCGTCGACCCGGCGTATGCGCCGGCTTGCGCTGGTGTGACGGCTTCGATTCGTCGCCCGGTAGGCTATCATGGAGGCTATGACTGAATCCCAAACTCTCTATGAAGTGATCGGCGGCGAATCGCGCGTGCGCGACATGGTCGACCGTTTTTATGACCTGATGGAACTGGAGCCGGAGTTTGCGCTGCTGCGCGCCGCTCATCCGCCCACGCTGGACAACGCGCGCGAGCGCCTGTTCATGTTCCTGAGCGGCTGGATGGGCGGGCCGGACCTGTACATCGAAGCGCACGGCCATCCGCGCCTGCGCATGCGGCACATGCCGTTCGCCATCGGCACCCAGGAGCGCGACCAGTGGCTGCGCGCGATGGCGTGGGCGATGGAGGATGTCGGCATCGCCGAGGCGCTGCGGTTGCGGTTGATGGAGTCCTTCTATCAAACCGCCGACTGGATGCGCAACAAGCCGGATTGACCCCATGAGCCAGATCGAATTCTATGTGCTGCTGGCCGCGCTTGCGGCCGTGCTGGTGCTGCAGGCGCTGTCGCTGCTGCGCGCGCGCGGCCAGGCGGGCAATGGCAATGTCGGGGACCTGGCCGAACGCATCGAACGCGTCGAGCGCGAAGTGCGCATGCAGTTGCAGACCACGGCGCAGGCCACGCACGCGGCCAGCGTGCAGCAGTTCGAGGCGATGCGCCGCCAGCTGGAGGCGCAAGGACTGGTCGGCCGCGATGAGCAGGGCCGCGGCCTGAAGCAGTTCGCCGACAGCATGAATCAAACGCTGGCGCGGCTGACCGAATCGAATGCCGCGCGCATGCAGGAGGTGCGCGCCACGCTGGAAGCCAAGATCAAGGATCTGCAAGCGGACAACGGCGCGCGGCTGGAAGAGATGCGCAAGACCGTCGACGAGAAGCTGCACGCGACGCTGGAGGCGCGCCTGAGCGCCTCGTTCCAGCAGGTGTCCGAACGGCTGGAGCGGGTGCACCAGGGGCTGGGCGAGATGCAGCAGCTGGCGCTGGGCGTGGGCGACCTGAAACGGGTGCTGACCAATGTGAAGACGCGCGGCACCTGGGGCGAGGTGCAGCTGGAGATGCTGCTGGAGCAGGTGCTGACGCCGGAGCAGTACGCGAAAAACGTCGAGACCATCGCCGGCAGCGGCGCGCGGGTGGAGTTCGCGCTCAAGCTGCCGGGCCAGGTCGAGGGCGGGGCGCCGGTGTGGATGCCGATCGACGCCAAGTTCCCGAAGGAGCAGTACGAGCGCTTGCTGGACGCCGCCGACCGCGCCGACGCGGAAGGCGTGGCGCTGGCCGGCCGCGAGCTGGAACGCGCGGTGCGCGGCGAGGCCAAGACCATCTCGGAAAAATACGTGTCGCCGCCGCACACCACCGATTTCGCCATCCTGTTCCTGCCGACCGAAGGCCTGTACGCGGAAGTGATGCGCCGTCCCGGCCTGGCCGACGAGCTGCAACGCGTGCACCGCATCAGCATCGCCGGGCCGTCGACCTTGTCGGCGCTGCTCAACAGCTTGCAGATGGGCTTCCGCACGCTGGCGCTGGAGAAGCGCTCGTCGGAGGTGTGGCAGGTGCTGGGCGCGGTGAAGACGGAGTTCGGCAAGTTCGGCGACGTGCTGTCGGCCACCAAGCTGGCGCTGGAGCGGGCCGCCAAGAACATCGAATCGGCCGAGACCCGCAGCCGCCAGATGGCGCGCAAGCTGAAGTCGGTGGAGGCGCTGCCGAGCGAAGCGGCGCAACTGCTGCTGGGACCTGAAATCGACAAGAATGATCTGGATGTAGAGTGAGTCATATAGCCACCCCGGCAGGTCGGGGTCAGACCCCGTACGGGGTCTGACCCCTGCTGAGCGCAGTGCGGGTTAAAAACAGGAGCCAACCATGCCTAGCCGTACTCTCGATTTTTCCACGGTCGGCACGCCAGCCGTCCAGCGCAACAAGATCGTCAGCGCGGCCGATGCGGTCGGCCTGATACGCGACGGCGACACCATCGCCACCGGCGGCTTTGTCGGCGTCGGCTTCGCGGAGAATATCGCGGTGGCGCTGGAGCGGCGCTTCCTGGCCGCCGACAGCGGCGGCCATCCGCGCGACCTGACCTTGCTCTACGCCGCCGGCCAGGGCGACGGCAAGGAGCGCGGCCTGAATCACTTCGGCCACGATGGCTTGCTCAAGCGCGTGATCGGCGGCCACTGGAGCCTGGTGCCCAAGCTGCAGCAACTGGCCATGACCGGCAAGATCGAAGCCTACAACCTGCCGCAGGGCGTGATCAGCCAGCTGTTCCGCGACACCGCGGCCGGCAAGCCCGGATTGCTGACGCACGTCGGCCTCGGCACCTTTGTCGACCCGCGCCACGGCGGCGGCAAGATCAACGCCCGCACCACCGAGGAACTGGTCGAGCTGCTGACGCTGGGCGGCAAGGAATACCTGTTCTACAAATCGCAGCCGGTGCACGTGGGGATCATCCGCGGCACCACGGCGGACGCGCTGGGCAACATCACCATGGAGCGCGAGGCGCTGACGCTGGAGGCGCTGGCGATCGCGATGGCCGCGCACAATTCGGGCGGCATCGTCATCGTGCAGGTCGAGCGCATCGCCGAGCGCGGCACGCTCAATCCGCGCCAGGTCAAGATCCCCGGCATCCTGGTCGATTGCGTGGTGGTGGCGGAAAAGCCCGAATACCATATGCAGACCTTCGCCGAGCCGTACAACCCGGCCTACTCGGGCGAGCTGCGCGTGCCCTTGTCGGCGGTGGCGCCGATGGCCATGTCGGAGCGCAAGATCATCGCCCGCCGCGCGCTGATGGAGCTGCGGCCGAACAACGTCGTCAACCTCGGCATCGGCATGCCGGAAGGCGTGGCGGCGGTGGCGGCGGAAGAGAAGCTGCTCGACCTGGTCACGCTGACGGCGGAGCCGGGCGTGATCGGCGGCATGCCGGCCGGCGGCTTGAACTTCGGCGCGGCCACCAACGCCGACGCGGTCATCGACCAGCCCTACCAGTTCGATTTCTACGACGGCGGCGGGCTGGATGTGGCGGTGCTCGGGCTGGCGCAGGCCGACCGCCACGGCAATCTGAACGTCAGCAAATTCGGCAGCAAGCTGGCCGGCGCCGGTGGCTTCATCAACATCAGCCAGAACGCCCGCAAGGTGGTGTTTGTCGGCACCTTCATGGCGGACAAGGGCGCGACCCGAAAATTCATCAATGAGGTGGAGCACCGCACCTACAGCGGCGAGTATGCGGCGCGGCGCGGGCAGGAGGCCTTGTTCATCACCGAGCGCTGCGTGATGCGGCTGGTGCTGGACGGCGGCATGTCCGGACTGGAGCTGATCGAGATCGCGCCCGGCGTGGACGTCGAGCGCGACATCCTGGCGCACATGGATTTCAAGCCGGCGATCAGCGCGCAGCTGAAGGTGATGGACGCGCGCATCTTCGCGCCGCTGGCGATGAGCTGGCGCGCCGACTTCCTGGCGCTGCCGCTGGATCAGCGGCTGGTGTACGACGCGCAGCAGCAGCTGTTCTTCGTCAATTTCGAAGGCTTCGAAATCAGCGACGCCGAGACCATCGCCACGATTTGCTCGATGGTGGCCGAGCGCCTGGCGCCACTGGGCCGCAAGGTGCCGGCGGTGATCAACTACGACAACTTCTCGATCGCGCCGGACTTGATGGACCAATACGTGGCGGCGGTGAACCAGCTGGCGGAGCGCTACTACAGCAAGGTCACGCGCTACGCGCACAGCACCTTCATGCGCGCCAGCCTGGGGCGCGCCTTCCGCCGCATCGAAAAGGACGCGGCGCTGTTCGCCAATTCGGCCGAGGCGCTGCTGCGTTTGCAGGAACCTTGATTGCGTAGTTGTACGTGTTTATGCGTGTTTGTTTACATTTTGCGCATGAGTGTGTACACTTTTGCGCATGAAACGTGAAAATCTCCTGCTGCAAGAGCGCCATGACCTGATATTGAAGCAATTGGAGGCCGACGGCCGCGTGATTGCCGCCGTGCTGGCGCTGGACCTGAACGTCACCGAAGACACGATACGGCGCGACCTGCGCGACCTGGCCGCCGCCGGCTTGTGCCAGAAAGTGTATGGCGGCGCCGTGCGCATCGCCGCCGCGCCGGAAAGCGGCACGCTGAGCCAGCGCCTTGGCCGCCAGCAGTCCGGCAAATCGCGCCTGGCCGCGGCCGCCGCCACGCTGGTGACGCCGGGCAGCGTGATCTTCCTCGACGCCGGTTCCAGCAACCTGGCCATCGCCGAGGCTTTGCCGAAATCGCCGCTGACGGTGCTGACCAATGCGCCTTCGATCGCGGCGCGGCTGCTGGACAGTCCCCACATAGAACTGATCATGATCGGCGGCCGCGTCAAGCAGGGCCTGGGCGGCAGCGTCGGCGCGACCGCGCTGCGCGAGGTGGAGCTGCTGCGGCCGGACCTGTATTTCATCGGCGCCTGCGGCGTCGATCTGCATGCCGGCATCACCGCCGTCGATTTCGAAGAGGCCGAATTCAAGCGCCGCCTGGCCGCGCACAGCAAGGCCACCGCCGTCGTCGCCACCGCCGAGAAACTGGGCGCGGTCGCGTCCTTCCTGGTGCTGCCGATCGCCCAGTTGACGCATCTGGTGGTCGAGCAGGATACCGATGCGCGATTGATGGATGCCTATTCCGCAGCCGGCACCCGCCTGCTGCGCGCCGAATAATGAAAGCGGCCCCCATGAGCACCGGCTTGCAACAACGTGTTTCAACCCGGTTGGCCTTCCTGGCCGCCGGCATGGCGATGTCGGCCTGGGCGCCGCTGGTGCCGTTTGCGCAGGCGCGCACCGGCGTCGAGCCGGGCCAGCTTGGCTTGCTGCTGCTTTGCCTGGGCATAGGTTCGCTGCTGGCGATGCCGGTGACCGGCGTGCTGGCCGCGCGCTTCGGCTGCCGCCGCGTCATCCTGCTGTCCGGCTTCGGATGCTGCCTGGTGTTTCCCTTTCTTGCGATGGCGCCGACGGCGTGGTCGCTGGCGCTGGTGCTGTTCCTGTTCGGCGCGACGATAGGCACGCTGGATGTGGCGATGAATATCCAGGCCGTGATCGTCGAGAAGGAATACGACGGCGCGCTGATGTCGGGATTTCATGGCCTGTTCAGCGTGGGCGGCATCGTCGGCGCCGGCGGCATGACGCTGATGCTGTGGGCGGGACTGGAGCTGGTCGCGTCGTCGCTGGTGCTGGCTGCCGCCGTTGGGCTGGTGCTGGTGTACGCCGGCCCGCACCTGTTGCGCGACCCGGCACCGTCGGAACGCGACGCGCCCTTGTTCGCCATGCCGCGCGGCGCGGTGGTATGGATCGGCGCCTTATGCTCGCTGGTGTTCCTGGCCGAAGGCGCGGTGCTGGACTGGAGCGCAGTGTTCCTGACCAGCGGCGGCGGCTTCACGGCCGGGCAGGGCGGACTTGGTTATGCGGCCTTCGCCGTTGCGATGACGGTCGGGCGGCTCAATGGCGACAAGCTGGTGCAGCGCTGGGGCGGCGCGCGACTGCTGCTGTTGGGCGGCTTGTGCGCGGCATTGGGATTCCTGAGCGTGGTGTTGGCGCCGTCGCCATGGATAGCGTTGGCCGGTTTTGCCTTGATCGGCACCGGCGCATCGAACATCGTGCCGGTGCTGTTCAGCGCCGCGGGCAGCCAGCAGGACATGCCGGCCAGCCTGGCCATCAGCGCCATCACCACCATCGGCTACGCAGGTATTTTGGCCGGGCCGGGACTGATAGGATTTGTGGCGCATGCGTTCGGATTGCCGCTGGCGTTCGCCGGACTCGCCTGCGGCATGTTGCTGGTCGCGGCCAGCGCCCGCATGGGCGTGGCCTCGTTGCGGCGCGCCGGCTAGTGTCCTGCTAGCGGCTGGCCAGGCGTTCGAGCCGCAGGCGGTGGCGCTCGTCGGTGACGCTGCGCGCCGCCAGGTAGACCGCCAGCGTGACCGACAGTCCGCTGCCGCCGGCCAGCAGGAACATCAGCAGGATCTGGTAGCGCACCGCGTCCATCGGGTCCATGCCGGCGAGGATCTGGCCGGTCATGATGCCGGGCAGGGTGATGATGCCGGCGGCCGACATCTGGTTGATCAGCGGGATCAGTCCCTTGCGCACCGATTCGCGGATCAGCGGCGCCAGCGCTTCGTTGCGGGTGGCGCCCAGCACCAGCTGCGCTTCGATGGCGTTGCGCGCGTTGATCACGCCGCCGTAGAAGGTGTCCAATCCCAGGCTGGCCGAATTGAGCACGTTGCCCAGCACGATGCCGATCAGCGGGATCGCGTATTGCGGCTCGTACCAAGGCGTCGGATGCAGCACCGTCAGCAGCGCCAGCACCGCGGTGGCGACACTGGACAGGCCGACGCTGGCGGTGGCCAGCCACACGCCGGGCCAGCCGCGCAGGCCGTGCGCGGGCCGCATCGCCACCTCGCGCGCGGCGGCGACGATCATCAGCATCGCCACGGCCAGCGTGGCCGCCGGAGACGCCAGCGCGAACACCCAGCGCAGCACCAGCCCGACCAGCAGCAGCTGCACCACCATGCGGGTGGCGGACCACAGTATCTTGCGCTGCATGCGCAAGCCCAGGTAAGCGGAGATGCCGGCATTGAGCAGCACCAGCGAGGAGGCGATGGCCAGGTCGATGGCGCCCGGCTGGATCGGGGTCACGCCAGTGCTCATGGCGCGGCCTGGTTTTCGGTGAGGCGGCGCTCGCACATCGTCATGCTGCGATGGCCCAGCGTTTGCGCCTGCGCTTCCGAGTGCGTGACCAGGATGATGGCCAATCCCGCATCCAGCTCTTTTTGCAGCAGCTGTTCGGTGGCGGCGACTGCGGCCGGGTCCAGCGCGGCGGTGGGTTCGTCCAGCAGCAGCACCTGCGGCTTGCAGGCCAGCGAGCGCACCAGGGCCATGCGCTGGCGCTCACCGGTGGACAGGCGGCTGATGTCGGCTTCCAGCAGCGCTGGCGACAGGTTCAGCTGCGGCAGCAGCTCGCGCACCCGCGCCATCTGCGCGGGCTTGAAATGGTCGCCTGCGGTCGGCAGCCACCATGCGGCTTCGGCGGGTTGGTAGACCACGCCGGCGCGCCACTCGGGCGCGCTCATGCCGGAGCGCGGCAGGCCGTCCAGCATGGCCTCGCCGGTGTTGGGATCGAGATCGCACAGCATGCGCAGCAACAGGCTTTTACCCGCGCCAGATGGGCCGGAGATGGTCAGGCATTGGCCCGCTTGCAGGTCGAAGGAAAACGGACCGGCCAGCGGCGACTGCAGGTTGCGGATGCGCAGGCGCGGGGAGGCGGCTCCGTCGGGCTGGATCATCTGCTCAGATCAAGCCATCGAACAGCAGCACCTCGACCATCTCGCCGGCGGCGATGTCCGCCTGCGCCTCGTGCAGCACGACGATGCAGTTCGCCTCCGTCATGGAGCTCAGGATGCCGGAGCCCTGGGCGCCGGTGAGGCGCACTTGCGGCGCGCCGTCGGTGCCGGAACTGATGATGCCGCGCTGGTATTCGGTGCGGCCGGGGCGTTTGCGGATGGCTTCCGTGGCGCGGGCCTGCATCGCCTGTTGCGTCGCCTGCGTGCCCATCATGCGCAGCAGCGCGGGACGGGCGAACATGTAGAACGACACCATCACCGCCACCGGATTGCCGGGCAGGCCGAACAGCCAGGCGTTGTCTGCCTCGCTGCGGACCTGGCCGAAGGCGAGCGGACGGCCGGGACGCATCGCCAGCTTCCAGAAGGCGACGTCGCCGATGCGGCCGAGGATGTCGCGCGTGTAGTCGGCCGCGCCCTCGGAGACGCCGCCGGAGGTGATGATGGCGTCGGCGTTGGCGCAGGCATCCAGCAGCGCCGCTTCCAGCGCGGCCGGATCGTCGCGCACGATGCCCATGTCGATGACGTCGCAACCCAGCCGCGCCAGCATGCCGAACAGCGTGTAGCGGTTGCTGTCGTAGACGCAGCCGTCGTCGAGGGGTTCTCCCAGCGAACGCAGTTCATCGCCGGTGGAGAAAAAGGCCACGCGCAGCTTGCGCCGCACGGCGACTTCGCCGATGCCGAGCGAGGCCACCAGGCCCAGGTCGGCGGGGCGCATGATTTTGCCGCGGGCCAGGGCGATGCCGCCGGCCTTCAAATCTTCGCCGGCGAAGCGGCGGTTGGCGCCGGTGCGGATGGCGCCGTGGCGGATGGTGACGGTGTCTTCGCCGATGTGCGCGGCCAGTTCCTGCGGCAGCACGCTGTCGCAGCCGGGCGGGATGGCGGCGCCGGTCATGATGCGGATGCACTCGCCGGCTTGCGGCGCCTGCACGCACGGGCGGCCGGCGTAGGCGATGCCGATCACTTTGAACGTGGCGTCGGGAGCGCCGGCCGGGGGCAGGTCGGCGCCGCGCAGCGCGTAGCCGTCCATCGCCGAGTTGTCGTAGGCCGGCACGTTGATCGGCGAGATGATGTCGTCGGCCAGCACGCGATCGAGGGCGTCGCGCAGCGCGAGCCGTTCGGTGGCGGCTACCGGCGTTACGCGTTCGCAGATGATGCGCTGCGCCTCGGCCACGGGCAGGGCGCCGGGATCGGCTGCGCGGACGGTGGCGGTGGGCGCTGGGGCGCGCTCGTGCTGCTGCAGCTCGGCCAGCGTGTTGATGTTGCGGAAAGCGTCGGCGTGGTCGAACATCACCTCGGCCACGCGCAGCGATTTGAACCAGCTTTCCATGCGGCGCGCGCCGGTGTCCAGGTAGGCGTCGAGCTGCGGCAGCAGGCTGGCCTTGAGCAGGGCGAACACGGGGTGCGGCTGGCGGTGCGGTTCGGCGCCGTCGTCGGATTCCATGGTGACGGCCAGCGCGACGTCGGCGTCCTGCGCCTGCATCGCGGCGTACAGGCGTTCGGCCAGGTCTTCAGGCAGGAAGGGCGAGTCGCACGGAGCGGTCAGCAGCAGTTCGGTGGGGCAGTACTGGAGGCCGATCTGCAAGCCGGCCAGCGGGCCTTCAAAGCCGTCCAGGTAGTCCGGCAGCACCGGCGCTTCGCCGGCCACGGCCTGGTACTGCGGCAGGTTGCGGTTGGCGTTGATGACGACGGTGGCCGCTTGCGGCGCCAGGCGGCGCATCACATGTTCGACCAGCGTGGCGCCGCGGAACGGCTGCAAACCCTTGTCGACGCGGCCCATGCGCGTACCGCGCCCGCCCGCCAGTATCAGTCCGGTGACCTTGCTCTTCAAAGACAAACTACCCTCCGATGTAAGACATTTCCACTTTGTTGGCGCTGCGTTGCAGGCCGTCGGTGTTATTGGTGCGCAGTTCCGAGTAACGGTCGCCGCGCGCGCGCCACAGCTGCGCCAGCACGGTGCTGATTTCCTCGTCGCTGCGGCCGTCGCGCAGCAGGGCGCGCAGATCGTGGCCGCTGGTGGCGAACAAACAGGTGTACAGCTTGCCCTCGGTCGACAGGCGCGCGCGGGTGCAGTCGCCGCAGAAGGCATGGGATACGCTCGAGATCAGGCCGATCTCGCCGCTGCCGTCGCCGTTGTGGTCGATATAGCGCCAGCGCGCGGCGGTTTCGCCGGTGTAGTTGGCGGACAGCGGCTCCAACGGCATCTCGGCGTGGATGCGGCGCACCACTTCGGCCGACGGAATCACTTCGTCCATCTTCCAGCCGTTGGAGGCGCCGACGTCCATGTATTCGATGAAGCGCAGGATGTAGGGCGTGTTCCTGAAGTGGCGGGCCATCGGCAGGATTTCCTGATCGTTCATGCCGGCCTTGACCACCATGTTGATCTTGACCGGGCCGAGGCCCACCTGGTGCGCCACGTCTATGCCGTGCAGCACGTCGTCGACCGAGAAATCGACATCGTTCATTTTCTGGAAGGTGGCGTTGTCGAGCGCATCGAGCGAGACGGTGATGCGTTGCAGGCCGGCGTCCTTGAGCGACTGCGCCTTGCGGGCCAGCAGCGAGGCGTTGGTGGTCAGCGTCAGGTCCAGCGGCTTGCCGTGGACGGTCTTCAGTTCGGCCAGCATGCCGACCAGTTTTTCGATGTTCTTGCGCAGCAGCGGCTCGCCGCCGGTCAGGCGGATCTTCTCGACGCCGTGGGCGACGAACGTTTGCGCCAGCCGCGTGATCTCTTCGAACGACAGCAGCGAGGTGTGCGGCAGGTATTGGTAGTCGCTGTCGAACACTGCCTTGGGCATGCAGTAGACGCAGCGGAAATTGCAGCGGTCGGTGACGGAGATGCGCAGGTCGTGCAGCGGACGGGCCAGCTGATCGCTCAACAGACCGGTGGGCGCTTCCAGGATAGCGGGGACGGCCGGCGGCGCGGGGCGCTGGTTGGCCATCATGATAATTTTCTCTGCCATGACTCTACAATCTTGCTGTTTTTGAAATGCGGGACAACGGTTGGACAACTACAAGAAGCTACGATAGCACGCCGCCGCCAAATCGGTGGGGCAGGGCTCCATTAAAAAAGCCCCGCCGGCACCGAGCGCGCTCTTGAGCGCGTTCAGGCCGGCGGGGCTTTTTGGTTTGCTACCCGTTGCGATTAGCGGCGGGTGTCCACCTGGACCAGCGGCTCGTCATTTTGCGGCGGCAGCGGCTTGCGTTCGCGTGGAACGCGGGCCGGTGCTACCGCGTTGGCGGCTGCTTCCTGCGCGGCGCGCAGCTTGGCTGGATCGGTGGCTGCCAGCGTCAGGCCGGCGGAGCCGAGCACTGCTTGCAGGTCGATCGGGGCCGACGGTGCGACCGGTGCCGGTGCTGGCGTTGGTGCGGCTACCGGTGCAGGCGCTGCGGCGACCGGAGCCACTGGCTCGGCAACCACTGGCGCTGCAACTGGAGCCGGAGCTGGCGTTGGAGCAGGCGCAGGAGCAACTGCGACCGGCGCGGCTTCCGCCACGACTGGTGCGGCAACTTCCACCACCACGGCCGGCGCTTCCGCGACGACCGGCGCTGCTGGTGCTTCCACCGCGACAGCTACTGGCTCGGCGACGACAGGCGCAGCTTCAACCACAGGTGCGGCAACTTCAGCTACGACGGCTGGCGCTTCAACGACTGGCGCTGCGACTGGCGCCGGTTCCGGCGTGACGACTGCCGCAACGACTGGCTCGGCGGCCGGTGCTTCGGCAACCACTGGCGCGGCGGCGACTGGCGCAACCACGGCTGGTGCTTCCACGGCCGGTGCTTCCACCACCGCGGCTGCTGCCGGAGCCACTGCTGCCTCGGCTGCTGGTGGGCTGAAGCTCAGGGCGATCTGCTCGCCTTGCTCAGCAGCTTCACCGGCGGCCGATTCCTGGCCTTCCGCGCCTTCAACACCTTCGGTGCCGTCACGGTCGCGACGATTGCGGTTGCGGCCGCCACGACGACGACGACGACGCGGCTCTTCACCGTCCACCGCTGCTTCGTTTTCATCACCCTCCGGGCCGGTGCTCGGCGCGGTTTTCAGGATGCTGGTGGCCGCTTCGGTCACCGGGCCGGTCGACGGCACGCCGACGTTCAGCGCCAACTCTTCAACCTTGGCTTCGACCGGAGCTTTCTCGCCGCGTGGTTCACGCGGAGGACGCGGGGTGCGCTCGGCGCGTTCCGGACGTTCTGCGCGTTCGCGTGGCGCCTGGCCTTCTGCTGCCTGGTTTTCACGCGGTTCGCGCGGCTCGCGCGGTGGACGCGGTGGGCGTGCCGGACGGCCATTGGCGTCGACTGCCTTCGCTTCGTCCGCTGCCGGACGGGCTGCGCCTGGTTCGCGCTCTTCGCGCTCGCCACGGCCTGCGCCCTTGCCGTTACGGTTGCGGCCACGTGGGCCACGCGCGTTGCGGTCGCCACGGTCGCCGGACGGCGCCTTGACCACGATGGTCGGCTGCTGCGGCAGGGCCGTCGGCGCCGGTTTCGGGCTCAGGAAGCTGAACAGCTTGGCGAAGAAACCTTGCTCGGCCGGTGCTGGCACTGGGGCCGGCGCTGGCTTGATGACGGTCTCGGTCGGCTTGCGCTCGACCAGCGGTGCCGGCTGGTCAGGGGTGATGGTCTTGACCATGGCTTCCTGGCGCGGCTTGGCTTCTTCCTTCTGGCGCTTGCTGTAGGCCATGTCGGTTTCGGCTTGCTCGGCCAGCGAGTAGCTCGCCTGGCTTTCTTCCAGACGCGGATCGTCGTGCTTGATGCGCTCGAGCTTGTAGTGCGGGGTTTCCAGGTGCTTGTTCGGCACCAGGATGATGCTGATGCGGTGGCGGGTCTCGATCTTCAGCACTTCGCCGCGCTTTTCGTTCAGCAGGAAGGCTGCCACGTCCACGGGAACCTGCACGTGGATGGTGGCCGAGTTTTCCTTCATCGCCTCTTCCTGGATGATGCGCAGCACTTGCAGGGCCGACGATTCGGTGTCGCGGATATGGCCGGTGCCGGAGCAGCGCGGGCAGGTCACGTGCGAACCTTCGGACAGCGATGGACGCAGGCGCTGGCGCGACAGTTCCATCAGGCCGAAGCGGGAAATCTTGCCCATCTGGACGCGGGCGCGGTCGTGGTGCAGCGCGTCTTTCAGGCGCTGTTCGACTTCGCGCTGGTTCTTGGCCACTTCCATGTCGATGAAGTCGATCACGATCAGGCCGCCCAGGTCGCGCAGGCGCAGCTGGCGGGCCACTTCTTCGGCGGCTTCGCAGTTGGTGTTGAAGGCGGTGGTCTCGATGTCCGAACCGCGGGTGGCGCGGGCCGAGTTGACGTCGACCGAAACCAGCGCTTCGGTGTGGTCGATCACGATGGCGCCGCCCGATGGCAGCGGCACGGTGCGGCTGTAGGCGGTTTCGATCTGGTGCTCGATCTGGAAGCGGGAGAACAGCGGCACGTCGTCGCTGTAGCGCTTCACGCGGTGCACCATGTCCGGCATCACGTGGCTCATGAACTGATGAGCTTGTTCGTAGATGTCGTCGGTGTCGATCAGGATTTCGCCGATGTCAGGCTGGAAGTAATCGCGGATGGCGCGGATCACCAGCGACGATTCCTGGTAGATCAGGAACGCACCGGATGCCGATTTGCCGGCGCCTTCGATCGCGCGCCACAGTTGCATCAGGTAGTTCAAGTCCCACTGCAGTTCGTCGACGTTGCGGCCGATACCTGCGGTGCGGGCAATCACCGACATGCCTGGCGGCAAGTCCAGCTTGTCCATGGTTTCGCGCAGTTCCTGGCGCTCTTCACCTTCGACGCGGCGGGAAACACCACCACCGCGCGGGTTGTTCGGCATCAGGACCAGGTAGCGGCCGGCCAGCGAGACGAAGGAGGTCAGGGCGGCGCCCTTGTTGCCGCGCTCTTCCTTTTCCACCTGGACCATGATTTCCTGGCCTTCGCGCAGCGCTTCCTTGACGGAGGCGGTGCGGACATCGACACCTTCGCGGAAGTAAGTGCGTGCTACTTCCTTGAATGGCAGGAAACCGTGGCGATCTTCGCCGTAGCTGACGAAGCAAGCTTCCAGCGACGGCTCGATGCGGGTGATCACGCCTTTGTAGATGTTGGATTTGCGCTGTTCGCGGCCGGCGGTTTCGATGTCGATATCGATCAGTTTCTGACCGTCGACGATCGCTACGCGCAGTTCTTCTTGCTGCGTAGCATTAAACAACATGCGTTTCATTTTTATTAACTCCGCGACCCGTAGGTCATCTCTGTGCCGCTCGGTTTCTTAGGACCGAGGCAGCGTGGTACAGGGATATACGCGAGAATTAATGTGATTGCGGTGGGTATGCCCATTCTGTGCGGCGCAGTAACGCGGACGAAACCGTTCGCGTTGCGGCTGCAACTGGGCGCATGAGGTCGATCGACATGCCGAGTGCTCGCATCACCAGCAACTCATCCATGCGGCCCCTAACGGACGGCAGAGAAATGCAGGCGGTGAGCAACGTCGTTGAGAGCCAAATCCTGACCAGGCTTACATACTACAAGTATTGCAACTTCGGTAACCAGGCTTGTTTCAGCCTTCCGTCGAGCTTGCAGCAAAGCATGGGGTTTGGCGAAAACGGCAAGCGTTATCAACTTCATCAACCGGCCAGCTCGACACTAAGACCGAGCTGGCCGGACTTTATCCTTACAATCCAACCATATTAATTCAGCATCCCTGCTGACATCCGATTACAACAACGGTGCAACCTTGATTCCGGCAGGGGTGGTGCGTATACATTTTTTCCTCTGAATTTGCAATTTGGCGAGGCCAGTGGAGACGCCCCTGTGTAAAATGTGCTTTTATTCTTACACTTGCAGCAGATGGAACCGCAGCGAAACAATTATATATTCAAAATGAAGGACTTAGAGAGATTTCTGGGAAGACAGAGCAAATGAAGCAACAAAAAGATGTTATCCCACCTTCAACACCGCAAGATGTTCCGCTCCAAGCGCAGTTCGTCACCATTACTGAAGAAGAAGCCGGTCAGCGTATCGACAACTACCTATTGCGTGTTTGCAAGGGCGTGCCGAAGAGTCACGTCTACCGGATTCTGCGCTCGGGGGAGGTGCGGGTTAACAAAGGGCGCATCGATCAGCTGTACCGTCTGGTACAAGGTGATATCGTCCGTATTCCGCCGGTCCGCATCGCCGAGAAGGCCGACACCACCCATGTGCCGGCGGCTGAATTCAAGGTCATTTTCGAGGATGCCCACCTGCTGGTGATCGACAAGCCGGCCGGCGTGGCCGTGCACGGCGGTTCTGGCGTGTCCTTCGGCGTCATCGAGCAGCTGCGCGCATCCCGCCCGGACGCCAAGTTCCTCGAGCTGGTACACCGCCTGGACCGCGACACCTCCGGCTTGCTGTTGCTGGCCAAGAAACGTTCGGCGCTGACCAACCTGCACGAGCAAATGCGCGACGGCCATACCGACAAGCGTTACCTGACGATGGTGGCGGGCGACTGGAAGAACGCGCGCCAGCACGTCAAGCTGCCGCTGCACAAATACACCACGGCCGACGGCGAGCGCCGCGTGGCAGTGCAGGCCGAGGGCATGCCTTCGCACACGGTATTTTCGCTGCTGAAGAAATTCAAGGACTTTGCCCTGCTGGAAGCCGAACTGAAAACCGGGCGCACCCACCAGATCCGCGTCCACCTGGCATCTTCCGGCTTCGCCATCCTGGGTGACGACAAGTACGGCGATTTCGCCTTGAACCGTGTTTTGCTGAAAGCCGACGCCACGCGCGGCGCGCTCAAGCGCATGTTCCTGCACGCCCATCAGATTACCTTTACCCATCCAGATTCCGGCAAAATCATGACGCTGAACGCGCCATTGGCTGCCGAATGTGAGCGATTCTTGGTAAGCTTGGGGAAACCTCTTAACTAATCGCAAATATTATTGAAGGAGCCGGCCCGCGATAGCAGGCCGGAACACATGGCAAGAAAGCAATTTGATTTAATCGTCTTCGATTGGGATGGAACGTTGATGGATTCAACGTCAACCATCGTGAAGTGCATACAGGCGGCGGCGCGGGACTTGTCCCTGCCGATCCCCCGTGACGACGTTGCCGCCCATGTGATCGGCCTCGGCCTGCATGAAGCCATGCAGGCGGTATTGCCGGAGATCGATCCGTCCTACTATCCGCGCATGGTGGAACGTTACCGCTATCACTTCCTGTCGCGCGACCACGAGCTGACGCTGTTCCCCGGCGTGCACGACATGCTGACGGAGCTGTCGCAAAACGGCTATTTCCTGGCGGTGGCCACCGGCAAGAGCCGGGTCGGCCTGAACCGCGCCATGAACGACGTCAAACTGTTGTCCATGTTTGACGCCACCCGTTGCGCGGACGAAACCTTCTCCAAGCCGCATCCCGCCATGCTGCAGGAGTTGACGCGGGAGTTGGGCCAGGATATGCGCCGTACCGTGATGATCGGCGATACGTCACACGATTTGCTGATGGCCAACAATGCCGGCGCGTCCGCCATCGCGGTGCAGTACGGCGCCCATCCGGCCGACCAGCTGGCGGCCTGCAACCCGCTGTACTCGGCGGCCACGGTGGCCGAGCTGCATCAATGGCTGAGCGAGCACGCGTAATGGCCGACGAAGATATCCTGATCTGCGCCGCCGACGCCGTGCTGGAAGGCGGCAGGGGCGTGCGCTTCCTGGTGACCGCCGGCGGCGACGACGGCACCGGCTTCGTGGTGCGCTATGGCGGCAAGGTGTATGGCTACCTGAACCGCTGCGCTCACGTGCCGATCGAACTGGACTGGGCCGAAGGCGAGTTCTTCGAGTCCAGCGGGCTGTACCTGATGTGTTCCACCCACGGCGCGATCTATGCGCCGGAAAGCGGTTTCTGCGCCGGCGGGCCATGCAAAGGCGGACGTTTGCGCCCGATCAGCGTGGTAGAGCGCGATCAGCAGATTTTCTGGCAACCGGATGACTACGTGCGCCCCGCGCGCGCCTGACTGACATTAAACGAGAACTATGAGCGATAACACTAGCGAAAATGGCGGCAACAGCGCCGAAAAACCAGCATCGGCGCCACCTGCGCCGGTCAAGGCGAGCGTCGCCGCATCCAACTGGGAGCGCGAGGTGCTGGAAAAGCTGGTGTTTGCCACGCTCAAGGAGCAAAAGGCGGCGCGCCGCTGGGGCATCTTCTTCAAGGCCGTGACCTTGCTGGTGATCGTGGTCGGGCTGAGCGCCTACCTGGACATCAGCTGGACCGGTTCGGAGGAAACCCTGGGCCGCCATACCGCGCTGATCGAGATCGAAGGCGCGATCGAGTCCGAAGGCAGCGGCGCCGCCTCGGTGGTGATTCCTGCGCTGAACAAGGCGTTTTCCGACAGCGGCTCGGTGGCGGTGGTGATGCATATCAATAGTCCCGGCGGCAGCCCGGTGCAGGCCGGCATGATCGTCGACGAGATGGTGCGCCTGCGCAAGGGCTATCCGGCCAAGCCGCTGTACGTGGTGGTCGATGAAATCTGCGCCTCCGGCTGCTACTACATCGCCGCCGGCGCCGACCGCATCTACGTCAACAAGGCCAGCATCATCGGCTCGATCGGCGTGCTGATGGACGGCTTCGGCTTCACCGGCATCATGGAAAAGGTCGGCGTCGAGCGCCGCCTGCTGACCGCCGGCGAGAACAAGGGCTTTATGGACCCGTTCAGCCCGCTGACCGAAAAGCACAAGCAATACGCGCAGACCATGCTCAACGAGATCCACCAGCAGTTCATCCAGGTGGTGCGCAGCGGCCGCGGCAAGCGCCTGAAGGAAAGCCCGGAGATGTTCTCCGGCCTGTTCTGGACCGGCGCCAAGTCCATCGACATGGGCCTGGCAGACGCCTTCGGCACGGTCGACAGCGTGGCGCGCGACGTGGTCAAGGCCGAAGACATCATCGACTACACCCAGCATGAAGGCTTGCCTGAGCGCGTGCTGAAGAAATTCGGCGCGGCGATGGGCGCCGGCGCGGTCAAATCGGCGATGGATAACGTCAAGCCCAGCCTGCGCTAAGCTGGCGCGGAGGCGGGCTGGCCGTTAGTCGCAGTGATCGCATCACTGGACTGGCGATTAACATTATCAATCCAGCCTTTTTCATGCTTGCATATCCGACCCGTTGGACTATAGTGGTGTTGTAGTTCTTTCCAAGGGGGGCCGATATAAACAGTTTATCTTGTTGTCAGCACGATCTTGTTCAGTTTGATGGAACTACTCAACCGCATCATTGATGCGGAGTAGAGAGAATTTCGATTCCTCGTAAAGAGTCCTGTAATGGGGCTGAAAACAGCGGCGCAATGCCGCTGTTTTCAATTGCGGCGTCGTTTTGTGCGAAGCCGCCGGCGTCCAGCCAGGCCAGGAACTGAGCTTGGCGGGCGGCATGCCACCGCTCCAGCGGCCCCCCGGGCGTGTCGGTGGGCGGCGTGCAGCTGCTGCAGCGCGCCAACAGCAGTTCGGTTCTGTGCATGGCGGCCTGTTCTTGCGCCGCTGTTGTAACGGAGAGTAAGGTAGACATGGTAAGTCCTGCTGAGCTTTCCTAATGCAGTAGGCGGATTCCTATTGCAATTTCAGTTTATCAATGGAATTGGCGCGGGACTTGATATGCATCAAGGTTGATGACTATCTAGAATGAATGCTGCGCTGCAATAATTCGCGCCTTCCCGCTGCCATCCGCATCCTGTAAAATCCGGCCATGAGTAAATTATCCCTAGACCGCATCCTGCAATCGCAGGGTTATGGCACCCGCAAGTATTGCCGCTCCCTCATCGAAGACGGCGAAGTCAGCATCGGTGGCGTCGTGCACGACAACTACAAAGCCAGCATCGAGACCGATGGCTTGGTGCTGACCATCTTCGACGAAGAGTGGGTCTACCGCGAGCACCTGTACATCGCGCTCAACAAGCCGGCCAATTTCGAATGCTCGCGCAAGCCCAGCCACCATCCCGGCGTGCTGACCCTGCTGCCCGAGCAGTTCAGCTGGCGCGAGGTGCAGCCGGTCGGCCGCCTCGACCACGACACCACCGGCATGCTGCTGATGTCGGACGACGGCCCCTTCATCCACGCGCAATCGTCGCCCAAGCGCCATGTGCCGAAGATTTACCAGGCCACCACCCAGGAGCCCGTCACCGACGAGCTGGTGGCGCAATTGCTGTCCGGCGTGCAGCTGCACGACGAGCCGGCGCCGCTGGCGGCGCAGACCTGCGTCAAGCGCGGCGAGCACCAGCTCGAAATCGTGCTGGAGCAGGGCAAGTACCATCAGGTCAAGCGCATGCTGGCGGCCGCCGGCAACCATTGCAGCGCCTTGCATCGCTCCGCCATCGGCGCGCTGACGCTGGAGTCGCTGGGCATCGCCGAAGGCGAGTGGTGCTATCTGACGGCGGAACAACTGGCCTTGTTGGCTCCCACCCTGGCTCCCGCCGCATGAAGCTGGCAACGCTGAAGGACGGCACCCGCGACGGCCAGCTGATGGTGGTGTCGCGCGACCTCAAGACCGCGCAGCTGGCTGACGGCGTGGCGCGCACCTTGCAGCGCGCGCTGGACGACTGGACTTTCATCGCGCCGCAGCTCGACGCCATCTACCAGGAACTGAACCAGGGCCGCGCCCGCCGCAGCTTCGAGTTCGAACCGAAGAATTGCATGGCGCCGCTGCCGCGCGCCTTCCAGTGGGCCGACGGCTCGGCCTACGTCAACCACGTCGAGCTGGTGCGCAAGGCGCGCGGCGCCGAGCTGCCGCCGTCGTTCTGGGAAGATCCGCTGATGTACCAGGGCGGCAGCGACGATTTTCTCGGGCCGACCGACGATATCGCACTGTTCCACGAGGAGTGGGGCATCGATTTCGAGGCCGAAGTGGCGGTCGTCACCGACGACGTGCCGATGGGCGCGACGCCGGACCAGGCGCACCAGCGCATCCGCCTGCTGATGCTGGTCAACGATGTGTCGCTGCGCAACCTGATTCCGGACGAGCTGGCCAAGGGCTTCGGCTTTGTCCAGTCCAAGCCGGCCACCAGCTTCTCGCCGGTGGCGGTCACGCCGGACGAGCTGGGCGACGCCTGGAAGGGCGGCAAGGTCCACCTGCCGCTGCTGTCGACCTGGAACGGCAAGCTGGTCGGCAAGCCGCAGGCCGGGGTCGACATGGTGTTCAACTTCCCGCAACTGATCGCCCACCTGGCCAAGTCGCGCAATGTGCGGGCCGGTAGCATCATCGGCTCGGGCACGGTGTCCAACAAGGACGCCAAGCGCGGCTATTCCTGCATCGCCGAGCAGCGCTGCCTGGAGACCATCGCCGGCGGCGCGCCGCTGACGCCCTACATGGCGTTCGGCGACACGATCCGCATCGAAATGCTGGGCGGCGACGGCAAATCGGTGTTCGGCGCCATCGAGCAGGCCGTCAAGCAGGCGGTCGCCGAGCCGGCCGGCCGGAAATTGCCGTAAGGAATCTACGAGCAGGGCCGGAAATACCGCCGTATTCCGGCGATGGCCCGGTCCTGCCGCGGCCGATAATGGCACGGTCGAGATAAACCCCGCAGCAGGCAGATTCCATGGCAGAAGACAGCGACGCAGAAAAGACCGAACCCGCGTCAGCGAAGCGCCTCGAGCAGGCGCGTGAAGAGGGCGACGTTCCCCGTTCGCGGGAAGTGGCGACGTTTACCGTGCTGATGGCGGCCGGCGCCGGCCTGTGGATGACCGGCGAGGGGCTGATACGCCAGCTCAACGCCGCCCTGGTGTCCGGCCTGACCTTGAACCAGGAACAAATCTTCGATGCCGACATTCTGCTCAACCGCATCCTGATCGACGTGGTGCACGTGATGCTCGCCTGCCTGCCGCTGGGCATCGCGGTGATGATCGTCGCGCTGGCCTCGCCGCTGCTGGTGGGCGGCTGGCTGTTCAGCGGCAAGGCGATCGCGCCCAACTTCAACAAACTCAATCCCGCCAACGGCCTCGGCAATATGTTCTCGACCAACTCGCTGGTCGAGCTGTTCAAGGCGGTGGCCAAGGCGCTGGTGGTGGGCATGGTGGCCTGGCTGGTGGTGATGAAGCAGAAGGACGCCGTGATCGGCCTGGCGGTGGAGCCGCTCAAGCTGGGCATGACGCACACGCTCAATATGCTGGGCAGCAGCTTCCTGTTCATCGTCGGCGCGCTGGGCCTGATCGCCGCCATCGACGGTCCCTACCAGATGTGGCACTACGCGAACAAGCTGAAGATGACCCGCCAGGAGCTGATCCAGGAATCCAAGGAATCCGACGGCAACCCGCAGATCAAGGCCAAGATCCGCCAGCTGCAACGCGAGATGGCCAAGCGCCGCATGATGGCCGACGTGCCGACCGCCGACGTGGTGGTGACCAACCCGACCCACTACGCGGTGGCGCTGAAGTACAGCGACGGCATGCGCGGCGCGCCGAAGGTGGTGGCCAAGGGCACCGACGAAGTGGCCGCCAAGATCCGCGAGATCGCACGGGAGAACAAGGTGATCATGCTGGAAGCGCCGGCGCTGGCGCGGGCGCTGCACAAGCACACCGAGATCGGCGACGAGATTCCGGAAGCGCTGTACTCGGCCGTGGCCGAAGTGCTGGCCTATGTGTTCCAGCTGCGCCTGTTCAGCAAGGGCAACGGCAACCGCCCGGATATACCGAAGACGCTCGATGTGCCGCCTGAGCTCGATCCGCTCAACCCCGCATCGCAAAAGCAGAAACCCGACTTGAATAACGGAGCACCCGCATGAACGCCCTGAGCAACCTGAAACTGCCGCCATGGCTGCAAGGCATCGCCAACAGCCGCAACAAGAGCAGCCTGGCCGCGCCTATCCTGATCATCATGCTGCTGGCGATGATGGTGCTGCCGCTGCCGGCCTTCGTGCTCGACATCTTCTTCAGCTTCAACATCGCGCTGGCGGTGATCGTGCTGCTGACCAGCCTGTACACGGTCAAGCCGCTGGACTTCATGGCCTTCCCGACCATCCTGCTGGTGTCGACCATGCTGCGCCTGTCGCTGAACGTGGCCTCGACCCGGGTGGTGCTGACCGAGGGCCACAACGGCCCCGACGCCGCCGGCAAGGTGATCGAAGCCTTCGGCCACTTCCTGATCGGCGGCAACTACACGGTCGGCATCGTGGTGTTCATTATTCTGACGATCATTAACTTCACCGTGGTGACCAAGGGTGCGGGCCGTATCGCCGAGGTGGGCGCGCGCTTCGCCCTGGATGCGATGCCGGGCAAGCAGATGGCGATCGACGCCGACCTCAACGCCGGCCTGATCGGTGAGGCCGACGCCCGCAAGCGCCGCAGCGAAGTGGCGCAGGAGGCGGAATTCTACGGCGCCATGGACGGCGCCAGCAAGTACGTGCGCGGCGACGCCGTGGCCGGCATCCTGGTCACGGTGATCAACGTGGTCGGCGGCCTGCTGGTCGGCCTGCTGCAACACGACCTGACCTTTGCCGACGCGCTGAAGAACTACACGCTGCTGGCCATCGGCGACGGCCTGGTGGCGCAGATCCCGTCGCTGGTGATCTCGACCGCGGCCGGTATCGTGGTGTCGCGCGTGGCCAGCGAGCAGGACATCGGCACCCAGGTGGTGGGGCAGTTGTTCGCCAAGCCGCAGGTGCTGTACATCACCGCCGCCATCATCGGCGGCATGGGCCTGATTCCGGGCATGCCCAACCTGGTGTTCCTGCTGCTGGCCGGCGTGCTGGCCGGCTCGGCCTACATGATGACGCGCAAGGCCGAAGAGGGCAAGATCGCCGAAGTGGCGGCGGCCGAGGCGGCCGCGTCGCCGGCCGCCGCGCCGGAGCAGGAAGAGGCCAGCTGGCAGGACATCATGCCGGTCGATACGCTGGGCCTGGAAGTGGGCTATCGCCTGATCCCGCTGGTGGACAAGACCCAGGGCGGCGAACTGCTCAAGCGCATCAAGGGCATCCGCAAGAAGTTCGCGCAGGAGGTGGGCTTCCTGGCGCCGCCGGTGCACATCCGCGACAACCTGGAATTGAAGCCATCGGCCTACCGCATCACGCTCAAGGGGGTGGAAGTGGGCACGGGCGAGGCCTTCAACGGCCAGTTCCTGGCGATCAATCCGGGCATGGCCAGCGGCACCTTGCCGGGCATGGTGACCACCGATCCGGCCTTCGGCCTGCCTGCCACCTGGATCGACGCCAATCTGCGCGACCAGGCGCAGGGCATGGGCTACACGGTGGTCGACGCCGGCACGGTGGTGGCGACCCACTTGAACCACCTGATCACCACCCACGCTTCCGAGCTGTTGGGCCGGGCCGAGGTGCAGTCGCTGCTGGACCACCTGGGCAAGGATGCGCCCAAGCTGGTGGAAGACCTGGTGCCGAAGATGGTGTCGCTGTCGACCTTGCAGAAGGTGCTGCAGAACCTGCTGATGGAAGGCGTGCACATCCGCGACATGCGCTCCATCATCGAGACGCTGGCCGAGCATGCCGTGCACACGCAGGATCCGGGCGACCTGACCGCGCTGGTGCGCATCTCGCTGGGCCGCGCCATCGTGCAACAGCTGTTCCCCGGCGCCAGCGAGCTGTCGGTGATGACGCTGGACAATCGCCTGGAACGCCTGCTGATGCAGGCGCTGGCGGCCAGCGGTCCGGACGGCGCCGGCATCGAGCCGGGGCTGGCCGACACCATCGCCCAGCAGGCGCAGGCGGCGGCGCAGCAGCAGGAGGCGCTGGGCCTGACGCCGGTGCTGCTGGTGCCGGGCCCGCTGCGGGCCTTGCTGTCGCGCTTCCTGCGGCGCGCCTTGCCGCAGCTGAAGGTGCTCTCGCATGCCGAGATCCCGGAGACCAAGACCATCCGCGTGACGGCGCTGGTGGGCCAGCAGCCGGCATAAGTTTGAGCGGATCGCGCATGCCTTCATGCGGGCGGCCTAGACTGCTCGCATGGATGACGACGATTTCGATACGCCGTGGAAGGAAGTGGTCGTGCACCATTTTCCCGAATTCATGGCGTTCTACTTTTCCCTTGCGCATGCGGCGATCGACTGGTCGCGGCCGCACACTTTTCTCGATCAGGAGTTCGGCGCGCTGGCGCGCGATGCGGAACTGGGCAAGCGCGTGCTCGACAAGCTGGTTAGCGTGTATTTGCATGACGGCAGCGAACAATGGGTGCTGGTGCATCTGGAGGTGCAGGGGTGGCGTGATGCGCGCTTTGCCGAGCGCATGTTTGTCTACAATTATCGTGTCTATGATCGCTATCAGCGACCCGTCGCCAGCCTGGCGTTGCTGACCGATGGCGGCAAGCGTTGGCGGCCTTCGTCGTTTGCTTATCGTCTGCTTGGTTGCAGGATGGGGATTGAATTTCCGGTCGCTAAACTGCTGGACTTTGCTGACCGCCTTGATGAATTGCAGCAGCACGAGAATCCCTTTGCGTTGGTGACATTGGCGCATTTGCAGGCGCGGCAGACCAAAGGTAACGCTCATCGGCGCCGCATCGCCAAATGGAAGCTCACCAAACTACTGTATCAGCGTGATTGGGACAGGCAGCGTATCATCAACTTGTACCGGGTGATCGACTGGATCATGCGCCTGCCGAAGGGGCTTGAGGTGCGTTTGCGATCCGGCATGTTGCAAATAGAAAGGAGGAAGGCCATGGTTTACTTGTCTTCTATTGAACGTATAGGAATGGAAATTGGCCGGAAAGAAGGCTTGAAAGAAGGTCGGCAAGAAGGCCTGCAAGAAGGCAGGCAGGAAGGCAGACGGGAAGGTAGGCAGGAAGGTAGGCAGGAAGGTAGGCAGGAAGGGTGGGCCGAGGTGCTCGCTGAGCTGCTGATTCAGCGCTTTGGCCCGCTCGATGCGCATGTGCTGTCGCGCATCGCGGAGGCGGACGTGCCGCAGCTGTCCGCCTGGGCCCGCAACTTCGTCAACGCCGCGACGCTGGACGAGGTTTTCCGCGACAACTAAGCCGCCTCGGCCGCAATGGTGAAATGCGGCCCATTTGCCCCCCTGTTCGTCGGATCGTTTCCAGAGTGCATCGTCAATAATGGCACTGTCAGAGTAAAGGCGTCTCATCCGGAAGACGCATTGCTTGACTTAGACTCCTGAGAGCCGGCCATGAACGTCAAAAAATTTACCGCACCGACTTCCCGCGAGGCGCTGCGCAAAGTCCGCGAATCGCTCGGCCCCGACGCCGTGATCCTGTCCAACCGCCAGGCCGACGGCGGCGTTGAAATCCTGGCCCTGGCCAACGACGATGCGGCCTCGCTGTCCATGCCGGCGCCGCATTCGCCGATGGCCGAACCGGCGCCGTCGCTCGACCTGGGCAGCGCCTTGCCGTCAGGCCGCGCCGAGCAGCGTCAAGAGCCGCGCCAGGAACAGCGCATGGAACCGCGCTTCGAGCGCAGCATCGACAACAACTACCCAACTCCGGCCCCGGCCGCCCTGCCAGCGCAACCGGTGCGCCGCGTGGTGGCGTCCGCCTCGTCGTTCGCCAGCGCCACCAAGGCCGCAGCCGCCGCGCCGGCACCGGCTCCGGTTCAGGCCCAGACTGCGCTGGACGTCGACCAGATCGCCGCCATGGTCAGCGCCGCCGTCGCCAGCGCCAAGCAGAACGCCGCCGCCGAAATGCAGAACATGATGGGCGAAATCCGCGCCATGCGCGGCATGATGGAAACCCAGCTGGCCGAAATCTCCTGGGGCACCACCCAGGCGCGCGAGCCGCAGAAAGCCGCCGTGCTGCGCGAGATGCTGGCGGCCGGTTTCTCGGCCAGCCTGGCGCGCTACCTGATCGAAAAACTGCCGGCCAACCGCGACGCCGCCGACAGCCTGCGCTGGATCAAGAACGTCCTGACCCGCAACCTGCAAACCATGGCCAACGAAGACGCGCTGATCGAACAGGGCGGCGTGTTCGCGCTGGTCGGCCCGACCGGCGTCGGCAAGACCACCAGCACCGCCAAGCTGGCCGCGCGCTGCGTGATGCGCCACGGCCCGGACAAGCTGGCCCTGATCACCACCGACGCCTATCGTATCGGCGCCCACGAGCAGCTGCGCATCTACGGCAAGATCCTCGGCGTGATGGTGCACTCGGTCAAGGACGAAGCCGACCTGCGCATCGCCCTCAAGGAATTGAAGAACAAGCACACGGTGCTGATCGACACGGTCGGCGTCAGCCAGCGCGACCAGATGGTGACCGAACAGGTCTCGATGCTGCAAGGCGCCGGCTCCGACGTCAAGCGCCTGCTGTGCCTGAACGCCACGGCCACCCAGGAAACCCTGAACGAAGTGGTGCGCGCCTATCAGGGCAGCGGCCTGGCCGGCTGCATCATGACCAAGCTGGACGAAGCGGCCGCGATCGGCAACGTGCTCGACGTGGTGATCCGCCAAAAACTCAACCTGTTCTACGTGTCGAACGGCCAGCGCGTGCCGGAAGACCTGCACCTGGCCGATCCGGCCTACCTGATCGACCGCGCTTTCAAATTGAAACGCGATGTCGCCGCCACCCAATACCTGGACGCCGAACTGCCCCTGCTGATGAGCAACGGCCAGCACGAGCAAGCAATGCGCGAGGTGCACCTTGGCTAATTTCGATTTCGACCAGGCGGAGGGACTGCGCCGCATGCTGGCGGGGCCGCAGCCCCGCATCGTCACCTTCCTGTCGGCCACGCCGCAGGACGACAAGGGCGCCATGCTGGTCAACCTGGGCGCCTCGCTGGCGCGCGCCGGCAACGACGTGCTGCTGGTGGACGCCTGCGCCAGCGCCCATGGCGTGGCCTCGCGCCTGGGCGTGGACGGCGGCGCCAGCCTGCTCGACGTGGCGCGCCAGGAATGCGCGCTCAACCAGGTGATCCACCAGGTGCCGCAAGGCTTCGCTGTGGCGTCGATGACACGCGGCGTGGCGCGCAGCGGCCCGGACGAGACGCGCCGCCTGGCCAAGGCCTTCGACGTGCTGGCCAAGCAGACCGGCATCGTCATCGTCGACGGCGAGTTCGACGGCGTGGCCTTCCCGGTGCCGGTCATGGCCAGCTCGGAAATCGTGGTGCAGGTATCGAATAGCGCTACCTCGATCAAGGCCGCGTACAGTATGATCAAGCGCCTGAACCAGGAGCTGGGTCGGCGGCCGTTTGGAATTCTGGTCACCGGGGCTTCCGAATCGGAAGCAAAGGTGGTATACGATAATATGGCACAGGCAGCCAGCCGATACCTGGCGGTCAATCTCGTTTCGATGGGATCGGTGCCGGCGGATGAATACCTGCAACGCGCGGCACGCTTGGGGCGTGCGGTGGTCGATGCGTTTCCGTTGGCCGGGGCTTCGGTCGCGTTTCGTCAACTGGCGGGGCGCTTCGCGCTGGCCGGCTCGCCATCTTTCCGTTAAGGGAGCATCACAATTTTAGCGCTTAACCAATAATAAACGGCTATGTACACGGTCAAAGGGAAAGTGGACAAGGACTCTTTACTGACGGAGCATATGCCGTTGGTCAAGCGCTTGGCCCATCACATGAAGGCGAAACTGCCGCCCAGCGTCGAAGTCGACGATCTGGTGCAAGCCGGGATGATCGGCCTGCTCGACGCCATCAGCCGTTACGAGGATACCCATGGCGCCCAGTTCGAAACCTACGCCGTGCTGCGCATCCGCGGCGCCATGCTGGACGAACTGCGCAACAGCGACTGGCTGCCGCGCTCGATGCGTCAGAACATGCGCAAGATCGAAACCGCGATGAGCACGCTGCAGCAGCGCCTCGGCCATCCGCCGACCGAATCGGAAGTGGCCAAGATGCTCAAGCTGTCGCTGGCCGACTATCAGGAAATGCTGTCCGACGGCGGCGGCCACCAGCTGGTGTACTACGAAGATTTTCACGACGACGACGGCAACGACAGCTTCCTCGACCGTTACTGCTCGGACGAGGAGAGCGACCCGCTGCGCTCGCTGCTGGACGGCGACTTCCGCCAGGCCGTGATCGACGCCATCGACGCCTTGCCGCCGCGCGAAAAAATCCTGATGGGGCTGTACTACGAAGAGGAGCTCAACTTGAAAGAAATCGGCGCCGTCATGGGCGTATCGGAATCGCGCGTATCGCAGCTGCATACGCAGGCCGTGGCGCGGCTGCGCGCCTCACTTCGGGAGCGGTCTTGGACTGGGCCAGCGTAGCCGGGGTGCTGCTGGCGCTGGCCGGCATCATCGTCGGCCAGACGCTCGAAGGCGGCAAGCTGGCGTCGCTGCTGCAGCCGGCCGCGTTCGCGATCGTCGTCATCGGCACCTTCGGCGCGGTGATGCTGCAGACCCGTTTCAAGACCTTCATGCGCGGCGTGCGCATGCTGCGCCTGGTGTTCGCGCCGCCGGCCGACACCCGCGCCGTGCTGGCGCGCGACATCAACGCCTGGAACCTGGCGGCGCGCCGCGACGGCCTGCTGTCGCTGGAGCGCTATATGCTCGCCTCCAAGGACCAGTTCAACACCAAGGGCCTGCGCCTGATCGTCGACGGCATCAACCCCGACAAGCTGCGCCAGATCCTCGACACCGAAATCACCGCCTACGAAACCGAAGAACGCCAGGCGGTGCGCATCTGGGAATCGGCGGCCGGCTATTCGCCCACCATCGGCATCCTGGGCGCGGTGCTGGGCCTGATCCACGTGATGGAAAACCTGTCCGATCCCAGCAAGCTCGGTTCCGGCATCGCCGTGGCCTTCGTCTCGACCATCTACGGCGTCGGCCTGGCCAACCTGTTCTTCTACCCGATCGCCAACAAGCTCAAGGCCATCGTCACGCAGGCGGTGCACCAGCAGGAAATCGCCGCCGCCGTGTTCTACGACATCGCCACCGGCGACCACACGCGCGTCATCGACGAGCGCATCGCCACGCTGATGCGGGAACACTGACATGCACAGCCGGCGCGCCCGCAGGAAGTTCGACGACGAACCGGAGAACCACGAGCGCTGGCTGATCTCCTACGCCGACTTCATCACGCTGCTGTTCGCCTTCTTCGTGGTGATGTATGCGATTTCGGTGGTCAACATCGGCCGCTACAAGGTGCTGTCGGTGGCGCTGGGAGACGCCTTCGGCGGCGCCGGCTCGGCCAAGCCGGTCAACACCGAAGTGCCCAACCTGCCTATCCCCAATCCCAATCTGCGGCGCCACGCCGAATTGCTGCGCAAGGAAAAAACCCAGATGACCAAGCTGGCGCAGGACTTGTTGTCCACGCTGGCGCCGCTGGTCAAGGAGGGCAAGGTGCGCGTCACGCAAAACAGCCGCGGCGTCAGCGTCGAGATCAATGCCTCGGTGCTGTTCGACCCGGGCGAGGCGCGCCTGACCAACGAGTCGACCGAAGCGCTGCGCGCCGTCGCCGGCCTGCTGAAAAGCGACGATCACAAGGTGCAGGTCGAAGGCCACACCGACAACCAGCCGATCCGCAACACGCTGTTCCCGTCCAACTGGGAATTGTCGGCGGTGCGCGCCAGCAGCGTGGTGCGGCTGTTCATCGACGCCGGCGTGGCGCCGGAGCGCCTGACGGCGGTGGGCTTCAGCTCGAACGTGCCGGTGGCGCCGAACGACAATCCGATCGGCCGCGCGCGCAATCGCCGCGTGGCGGTGACGATCTTGTCCGGTATCCCGGATACGGTAACGGAAGTGCCGACGCCTGCCCCGAATAATTAAGCAATATGCTTGCTGCGTCGCTTAGGGGTCAGACCCCGGACGGGGTCTGACCCCGCATGGCCGTGCGGGGTAAAGAGTCAGCCGGCCAGGAAGCCGCGGCTGCGGGGCAGGGAAGTGGACAGGCCGCCAGGGCCGTAGAAATTGTTTGCGCCCGCCGATTGCGGCCGCAGCGCTTGCAGCGCGCCTTGCGTGTGGTTCATCTGCTTGTTGATCAGCATGCCGTTGATGCGGTTCAGTTCCTTGGCTTCGCGCGCATGTTGCTGCAGCGCCTGCCAAAGGACGGAAGCTTCGGCGGCGTCGGCGCCGCTGGCGGCAACCCAGGCATCCATGCCGGCTTCCTCGGCCGGGTAGCCGGCCTTGCCCAGGGCGCGGTGGCGCTGGGCCGACAACAGGGTCATCTGCGTGACCAGTGCCGATTTCTTGCTGGTGACCGCCGTCAGGCCGTCGATTTCCGCCGCCACCAGATGTTGCTGCTCCTGCTTCAGGACGCCCAGCAGGGTCGTCATGATGTGTTCTTCTTCGCGCAGGCTGTTCAGCGGGGTAGCGGTTGACATGGTAGACCTATCGTTTGCGAGAGTGCAGCAGATCCTTGACTGTATCCAGCAAGCCATCCGCTACTTTTTCCGAGTTGACCTGGAACTGGCCGTCGGCAATTGCCAGCTTGATGCGCTCGACTTTTTTGGTGTCGAACACCGCGCTGGCGCCGCCGGCCGCACTGGCCGCCAATGCCTGGCCTTGCGGCGACAGGCGCACGTTGTCGGACGTTGCGGGCGTCGCCGGCGCTGCCGCCTTGTCTGCGCCGCGCGCAGTCGAGGTGGAAGCCGGAGTCGACGACGGCAAGCCGGTCGTGCTCTTCAATGTATCGTTAATTTTCACAGCATCATCCTTCTCTGGTAGGAGTACGAAACTCCGGGATCTGAGTATGTAACGGCGGCTGCAGCCAAAACTTTAGCTTTGCCGTGCCTCAAGACCCGTGGCGTTCGATCAAAACGCCACCTCCACCAGCCCGCCTGCCTTGGCGATTCCCGTGATTTGTTGCCCACCGGAAGTTTTTACCTGCACGACCTGGCCGTCGCCCGCCGTGCTCATGGCGCGCGCCTCGGCCGACACGCTGAAACCATTGCCGCTGGAAACCAGCCGCACCAGCTGGCCGGACTGCACCACCGGCTTGCTGCGCAGCGTGTCGAGGCGCAGCGGCGTGCCCGGCGGCAGCGAGATATTGGTGCTGCGGCCGATCACCTGGCCCATGTCGGTGGCTATTCCGGCCGGCAATGTTGTCAGATCGCCCTTCAGGGTCACCAGCTGGCCGGCCTCGATGGCCTGGCCCTGGGCCAGCGGGGCGGCGCTGGCGATGTATTCGCCGACCACGGTGACCGTGGCTTGAATATATACCGTCCAGGCCGCCGGTGTCGCACAGCGCACGCCGACCGTGGTCTTGCCCCAGGCGCGCGCGCCGGGCATGAAGAAAGCTTGCGGATCGGCGCAGGCGGCCAGGTTCATGCGCGGGTCGATGGCGCCGACCGCGACCGTGACCTGGCCGGGCAGGCCGCCGCTTTGTACTTGCAGGAACTGTTCGACGCTGCGCTTGAGCGCGGCCGCGTCCTGGCGCAGGGGCGCGGCTTGCTGAGCCTGGGTCTGAGCCTGAATCTGGGCCGCCGGCAGCAGGGCCAGCAGGGCGGCGGTGATGAGCAGTCGTTTCATGGTGTGAGAGTCCCCTTCAATATTGCCATCATAGTCTGGCGGCCTGGACTTGAAGCCTTGAATAGGACCGAAAAGCGCTGTCTTATCGCTCGATGGTTACGGCAGGCAACTCCGTATCATCGATCCTGTCATAACAAGTACGTCCATTGGGAGCTGCCATGGTTGGGAAACTCGACGATTATCTGCGCTTTAACGAAGCCGCGCTGGGACTGCGCTCTCAGCGGCAGAGCGTGCTCGCTTCGAATATCGCCAACGGCGATACGCCCAACTACAAGGCCCGCGACATCGATTTCTCCAGCGCCATGCAGGCCGCGCTGGACAAGGCCAGCCCGACCGCCACGCTGAAGACCACCGCCAGCAAGCATTTCCCCAACCCTCAACCAGACGGCACCACCATGGCGGACGGTACGCCGCTGCTGTACCGCGGCGTGGTGCAGGGCGCGGTCGACGGCAACACGGTCGACATGGACGTCGAGCGCAACCAGTTCGCCGACAACGCCATCCGCTACGAGGCCGGCATCACCGCAATCAACGCCCAGATCAAGAACATGATGGCGGCGATACAGGGAGGTAACTGATCATGTCGCTGTTTAATATTTTCAATGTTTCAGGTTCGGCCATGAGCGCCCAGGCGCAGCGGCTCAACGTGGTGGCCTCCAACCTGGCCAATGCCGACAGCGCCACCAGCGCCAGCGGCGAGGCCTACCGCGCGCGCCAGGTGGTGTTCGAGGCGACCACGCCGGCCGACGGCGGCGCCTCGACCGGGGTGCGGGTCAAGCAGGTGGTGGAAGACCAGTCGCCGATGAAGCAGATGTACGACCCCAAGCATCCGATGGCGGACGACAAGGGCTATGTGACCATGCCCAACGTGAACGTGGTGGACGAGATGGTCAACATGCTGTCGGCCTCGCGTTCCTACCAGACCAACGTCGAAACCATGAACGCGGCCAAGACGCTGCTGCTCAAAACCCTGACCATCGGCCAGTAATTTTTAAGAGGCAATCATGACTATCAGCTCAGTGATCGACACGCCAGTCGCGGCGCCGGTCAACACCACCAACAACACCAGCGGCACCAGCAGCACGTCCAACGACATCGGCGCGGACCAGGACAAGTTCATGAAGCTGCTGGTCACGCAGCTGAAGAACCAGGACCCGCTGAACCCGATGGACAACGCGGCCATGACCAGCCAGCTGGCCCAGCTGTCGACGGTGACCGGCATCAACAAGGTCAACGCCACGCTGGAATCGCTGCGCACCGACCAGGCCGCCTCGCAATCGCTGACCGCCACCAACCTGATCGGCAAGGGCGTGCTGGTCAAGGGCGCCGGCATCCAGCTGTCGACCAGCACCGACGACGCCGGCAAGAGCAGCAGCACCAGCGTGTTCGGCATCGACCTGGCCTCGCCCGCCGAGAGCGTGACGATCTCGATCCAGGACAAGAGCGGCGCCACGGTGCGCACCATGAGCATGAAGAGCACCGACGTCGGCACCTACCCGATCACCTGGGACGGCACCACCGACGGCAAGACCGCCGCGCCGGCCGGCGCCTACACCTTCACCGTCAAGGCGGTGAGCGCCGGCAAGACGCTGACCGACTCGACCGCGCTGCAACTGGCGGCCGTGGCCAGCGTGTCGACCGGCAGCGGCGGCGTCAAATTGAATACCTCGCTCGGGCAGTTCGCCATGTCCGATGTCAAAGAAGTTTTGTAACGCAGTTCACACGTCACACCTAGCATAGGGGAATACCATGTTCCAACAAGGACTTAGCGGCCTGAACGCAGCATCCAAATCGCTGGACGTTATCGGCAACAACATCGCCAACGCCAGCACGGTTGGCTTCAAGGGCTCGCAGGCGCAGTTTGCGGACCTGTACGCCAACTCGCTGAACGGCGTGTCGGGCAACAATCCCGGCATCGGTGTGACGACGGCCAAGTTGGCCCAGCAATTCACGCAGGGCAATATCGAGACCAGCAACAACCCGCTGGACATCTCGATCAACGGCGGCGGCTTCTTCCGCGAAGTGGTCAACGGCGCGGTGCAGTACTCGCGCAACGGCCAGTTCCACGAAGACAACACCCATACGCTGATCAACGCCCAGGGCGCGCAGCTGACCGGCTATCTGTCGAACTCGGCCGGCGTGATCCAGCTGGGCGCGCCGGTGCCGCTGACCTTGGACAAGTCCGACCTGACGCCGGTGCAAACCTCCACCGCCAACTTCCAGCTGAACCTGAGCTCGGCCGAGAAAGTGCCGGCCACGATCCCGTTCGACGCCGGCGATCCGACCAGCTACAACAAGCAGACCGTGCTCAACGTGTACGACAGCCTGGGCACCTCGCACATCATGACGACCTACTACGTCAAGACCGACGCCAACACCTGGGACGTGTACGCGGCGGCCGACAACAAGGAAATCGTCTCGGGCGGCGTGGCCGCGGCGATCAACAGCGATGCGGGCGTGGCCGCTGCCCGCACCGTCTACAACGACGCCGTACGCTTCACCCCGCCGGATCCGGCCGCCATCGCCGCGGCTGCGGGCGCCTATGCGGGAGTGGCCTACCAGGTGATGCTGGCCGCCGCCGTGGTGCCGCCGGCGTCCGCCTCGCAGGCGCAACTCGATGCCCTGACCGCGGCCAACACCGCGCTCGATCCGACCAACAGCGGCTCCATCACCGGCATGACGCCGGACCAGATCAATGCCAAGCTGGCCGCCGCCATCACGGTGCCCGCCGTCAAGGCCGGTACGCTGCTGTTCACCAAGACCGGCGTGCTGGACCCTGAGGCGATGGCCTTGATGGTGCCGACGCCGCAAACGCTGCCGTTCAATATTCAGCTGCCGATCTTCCCGGATACCGGCGCCCAGCAGCCGATGACGGTCGCCACCACCTTCGACAAGACCACCCAGTACGGCAGCGTCACCAACGACCTGGGCTCGGTGCAGAACGGTTACTCGGCCGGCTCGTGGCAGCGTTACGCCATCGACGCCAACGGCGTGATCCTGGGTCAGTACAGCAACGGCAAATCGCGCCCGATGGGCCAGATCGCCATGGCCAACTTCGCCAGCGTCGACGGCCTGACCCCGCTGGGCAACAATGCCTGGGCGGAAAGCTCGGCCTCCGGCACGCCGCAGGTCGGGGTGCCGAACGCCGGCTCCATGGGTTCGCTGCGCGCCAGCTCGGTCGAGGTGTCGAACGTCGACCTGACGGCCGAACTGGTCAACATGATCACCGCGCAGCGCGTCTACCAGGCCAATGCGCAGACCATCAAGACCGAGGATTCGGTGCTGCAAACCCTGGTCAACCTTCGTTAATAGAGTAAGCCATGGACCGCCTGGTTTATACCGCGATGACAGGTGCGCGGCACGTGATGGATCAGCAAGCCACCGTTGCCAACAACCTGTCCAACGCCACCACCACCGGCTTCCGCGCGCAGCTCGATACGTTTCGGGCGGTGCCGGTGGTGTCGGAGGGCTTGCAGACGCGCGCCTTCGTGGTCAACTCGACGGTCGGCGCCGACATGCGCGCCGGCCCGATCCAGACCACCGGCCGCGCGCTCGACATCGCGGTGCGCGACCAGGGCTGGATCGCGGTGCAGTCGGCCGACGGTTCGGAAGCCTACACCCGCAACGGCAGCCTGAAGGTCAGCGAGAACGGCCTGCTGCAAACCACCAGCGGCCAGACGCTGGTGGGCGACGGCGGCCCGATCGCCATCCCGCCCGACACCACGGTGATGGTGGCCGGCGACGGCACGGTCAGCACCATCTCCACCGATTTCAAGCCCGGCCCGGCCAATGTGCTGGGGCGGATCAAGCTGGTCAATCCGGACCCCAAGGGCCTGGTGCGCGGCGACGACGGCCTGTTCCGGCAGGTCAGCGGCACGCCGGCCGAGAACGACCCGGCGGTGCGCGTGGTCGACGGCGCGCTGGAGGGCAGCAACGTCAATCCGGTCGACTCCATGGTCAACATGATCAGTCTGGCAAGGCAGTTCGAGATGCAAATGAGTTTGCTGAAGAACGCCGAGAATAACGCCGCAAAAGCCACCCAGATCCTCGCTTTGAGTTGATGACCTCTCCCGCATAATGGTTGCGTGGGATGAGTAGCTGTCGCTTTTGACGGCTCCCGTCCGAGCAACGGGAGAAGCATCATGATACGTTCACTGTGGATCGCCAAGACCGGCATGGAAGCGCAACAGACCGCGCTCGATGTCACGTCCAACAACCTGGCCAACGTCAGCACCAACGGCTTCAAGAAATCGCGCGCGGTGTTCGAGGATCTGCTGTACCAGAACATCCGCCAGCCGGGCGGCCAGTCGTCGCAGCAGACCAACCTGCCGTCGGGCATGCAGCTCGGCACCGGCGTGCGGCCGGTGGCGATCGAACGGGTGCACACCCAGGGCAATCCGCAGTCGACCGGCAATGACAAGGACCTGATGGTCAACGGCAACGGCTTCTTCAATGTGCTGCTGCCGGACGGCACCACCGCCTACACCCGCGACGGCTCCTTCCAGCGCGACAACAACGGCCAGATGGTCACCTCCAGCGGCTTCGTGCTGCAGCCGGCCATCACCATCCCGATCACCGCGCAATCGATCACCGTGGGCCGCGACGGCACCGTCTCGGTCACGCTGCCGGGCCAGGTGGCGCCGCAGCAGATCGGCAGCGTGCAGTTGTCGACCTTCATCAACCCGACCGGGCTGGAGTCGAAGGGCGAGAACCTGTACGTGGAAACCGGCGCCTCCGGCAACGCCCAAACCAACACCCCCGGCACCAACGGCACCGGCGTCATCCTGCAAGGCTACGTGGAAACCTCGAACGTCAACGTGGTCGAGGAAATGGTCAATATGATCCAGACCCAGCGCGCCTATGAGATCAACTCGAAGGCCATCACGACCTCCGACCAGATGCTGGCCAAGCTGTCGCAGATGTAACGCCTTTGCAAGGACATAGATCATGAAATACGCCATCACCATCGTTGTTGCCGCAGTCGCCCTGAGCGGCTGCATGACGACGCCGACCTCCATCGTGCAGATGCCGATGTCGGCCCGTCCGCTGACCAGCGCCCAGCTGCAGGCGGCGCCGACCAATGGCGCGATCTACCAGAACGCCGCCTTCCGGCCGATCTTCGAGGACCGCCGCGCGCGCCAGGTGGGCGATGTGCTGACCCTGGTCATCACCGAGAAAACCTCGGCCGTGAAGGCCGGCGCCAGCTCGGGCAACAAGTCCGGCAGCGTCAGCGCCAGCGTGCCGCATCCGCTGCAGTCGACCTTCGGCGCCACGCTGTCGGCCAACAACGCCAGCAAGTACGCCGACGGCGACAACCAGTCGGCCAGCAACACCTTCACCGGCACCATGGGCGTGACGGTGGTCGAGGTGCTGGCCAACGGCAACCTGATCGTGGCCGGCGAGAAGCAGGTGGCGATGAACAAGGGCGTGGAATTCATCCGCTTCTCCGGCATGATCAACCCCGATAATATCGCCACCGGCAACACCGTGCAGTCGACCGCCGTGGCCGACGCCAAGGTCGAGTACCGCACCAACAGCCAGATCGATCGCGCCGAGATGACGTCGATGGCGTCGCGCTTCTTCCAAAGCCTGTTACCTTTCTGATGGCGATCATGGACAGCTCCCAACACATCATCGAAGCCACGCGCCGCTTTGCCGGCCTGTGCAAGCTGGCGGCCATGGCGCTGCTGCTGGCGGCGGCCTCGCTGCTGGTGCAGCCGGCCCATGCCGAGCGCCTGCGCGACCTGGTCAGCATCGCCGGCGTGCGGCAGAATCAGTTGATCGGCTACGGCCTGGTCGTCGGCCTCGACGGCAGCGGCGACCAGACCACGCAGACCCCGTTCACCGTGCAGAGCGTGGTCTCGATGCTGCAACAACTGGGCGTGAACCTGCCGCAAGGCACCTCGCTGCAATTGAAGAACGTCGCCGCCGTGATGGTGACGGCGTCGCTGCCGCCGTTCGCGCAGCCGGGCCAGACGCTGGACATCACCGTCTCGTCGATGGGCAACGCCAAGAGCCTGCGCGGCGGCACGCTCTTGATGACGCCGCTCAAGGGCGCCGACGGCCAGGTCTACGGCATGGCCCAGGGCAATGTGCTGGTGGGCGGCGTCGGCGTCGCGGCCGGCGGCGCGGGCGGCAGCTCGTTGACCGTCAACCACCTCAGCGTGGGCAAGATCTCGGCCGGCGCCACCGTCGAGCGCGCGGTCGCCTCCAGCCTGGGCGAGGGCAACTTCATCAAGCTGGAATTGAACACCGCCGACTTCGCCACCGCCAGCCGCGTGGTCGAGGCGATCAACGACAAATACGGTGCCGGCATCGCCTACGCGCTCGACAGCCGTGTGATCCGCGTGCAGTCGCCCAGCAGCAGCGACCAGCGCGTCAGCTTCATCGGCACCCTGCAGGACATGCAGGTCAACCCGGCCGAGCAGCCGGCCAAGGTCATCATGAACGCCCGCACCGGCTCGGTGGTGATGAACCGCGCCGTCACGCTCGACACCTGCGCCATCTCGCACGGCAACCTGTCGATCTCGGTGACCGCCGATCCGCAGATCAGCCAGCCCAATCCGCTGTCGGGCGGGCGCACCGTGGTCGCGCCCAACCAGCAGGTCGGCATCAAGGCCGACAGCGGCAAGGTGATGATGGTCAAGGGCGGCGCTTCGCTGGCCGAGGTGGTCAAGGCGCTCAACGCCATCGGCGCCACGCCCCAGGATCTGCTGGCCATTTTGCAGGCGATGAAAGCGGCAGGTTCGCTGCGCGCCGAGCTGGAAATCATCTAAGCGGGGACATCATGACCAGCTCAATTCCTAACGCCAACACCTCCAACGACCTCAGCAGCAAGTTCGCCCTCGACCTCAAGGACATGGGCAGCCTGCGCCAGTCGGCCAAGGCCGGCAGTCCGGAGGCGCTGAAGACGGCCGCCACGCAGTTCGAAGCGATGTTCGTCAACATGATGATGAAGAGCATGCGCGAGGCGACGCCGCAGGACGGCATGATGGACAGCCAGCAGACCAAGATGTTCACCACCATGCTGGACCAGCAGACCAGCCAGAATATCGCCAAGAAGGGCATCGGCCTGTCGGACATGCTGATACGCCAGCTGTCCAAGACCGCCGACAAGCAGGCGCTGGCGATCGGCAACGAGGCCGGCGACAGCAGCAGCGGCGCCAACGGCGGCAGCTTCGGCGGCCTGTCCAGCCTGATGGACGCCAAATTGCAGCGCGCCATCGCGGCGGCCGGCGGCCCCGGCGCGGTTGGTGGGGCAAACGGTTCGGTCGACGACAATAGCGCCGTTCCTGCCACCAGCGCAGCCACCACCATCGCCAGCAAGGGCAGCCAGGCGCCGCACGTGCGCAGCTTCCAGCAAAAGCTCGGCGCCGACGCCGAGGAAGCCAGCCGCGCCACCGGCATCCCGGCCAAGTTCATGCTGGGCCAGGCGGCGCTGGAGAGCGGCTGGGGCAAGCGCGAGATCAAGGGCCGCGACGGCAGCAACAGCCACAACCTGTTCGGCATCAAGGCCGGCGGCGACTGGAAGGGCAAGGTGGTCGAGGCCACCACTACCGAATACGTCAACGGCAAGGCGCAGACCCGGGTCGAGCGCTTCCGCGCCTACGACAGCTACAGCGACAGCTTCAAGGATTACGCCAAGCTGTTGGCCAGCAATCCGCGCTACGAAAAAGTGCTGGCCAGCGCGGGCGACGCCAGCAGCTTCGCGCACGGCTTGCAGAAGGCCGGCTACGCCACCGACCCGAATTACGCGAACAAGCTCACCAGCATCATCAAGCGCTCGCTGGCGGGCTGATAACGCAAGTTAATCAAGTTTGGCGACGGCCTGCCGTTACCACCTTACACGTAGAGTAAAAACATCATGTCCAGTCTTCTCAGTATCGGCAAAAGCGGTTTGTTGGCGGCCCAGGTTGGTCTGTCGACCACCGGCAACAACATCACCAACGCCGGCGTGGTCGGGTACAGCCGCCAGGCCGCGATCCAGTCCGATACCGCGACCCTGGACCAGGGCTTCGGCTTCGTCGGCACCGGCACCGAGGTGACGACGGTGCGCCGCTACTACGACAACTTCCTGGCGGTGCAGCTGCGCAACGCCGAGTCCAGCCAGGCCTCGCTGGACGCCTACACCAAGCAGATCAGCCAGATCGACAACCTGCTGGCCGATCCCACCGCCGGCCTGTCGCCGGCGCTGCAGGATTTCTTCAACGGCGTGCAGGACGCCACCTCGAATCCGGCCTCGGCCGCTTCGCGCCAAGCCATGCTGTCGACCGCCTCGTCGCTGGCGTCGCGCTTCCAGGGCTTGAGCGCGCGCCTGTCGGAGATCGCCTCCGGCGTCAACGGCCAGATCACGTCCAACGTCGGTGAAATCAATTCCTACGCCACCCAGATCGCCGCGCTCAACAAGACCATCGCCGGCCTGACCACGGACGGCAAGGCGCCCAACGACATGCTGGACCACCGCGACCAGATGCTGACCGAGCTGAACAAGCTGATCAAGACCACCGTCATCCCGGGCGACAACAACACGCTGACAGTGGAATTCGGCACCGGCCAGCCGCTGGTGGTGGGCGGCACCGCCTTCCAGTTGGCGACCTCCACCTCGCCGACCGACGCCAGCCGCGTGACGGTCGGCTACCAGAGCGACAGCGGCGTCTTCAGCGCCCTGCCGGAGAGCGTGCTGACCGGCGGCCAGCTGGGCGGCCTGGTCTCGTTCCGCAACGGCGCCATGGACCGCGCGCAAAACTCGCTGGGCCAGGTGGCGGCCGGGCTGGCGGTCAGCTTCAACGCCCAGCACGTGCTGGGCCAGGACCAGAACGGCGCGCTCGGCACGGCGTTCTTCAATCCGATCAACGCCTATGTCGGCCCCAGCACCCGCAACTCGCCGCTCAGCACTGCCAGCGTCACCGCCGTCGTCACCGACGCCAGCAAGCTGACCTCCAGCGACTACAGCGTCGACTACGACGGCACCAATTTCAACGTCACCCGCCTGAGCGACGGCCAGATCACGCAGATCAATCCCTTCCCGCAGACGGTGCCGCAAACCATCGACGGCGTCGACTACACCGTCACCGGCGCGCCGGTGACCAAGGATAACTTCCTGGTGCGGCCGACCTACACCGCCGCCGACCAGTTCAGCGTGGCCATCACCGACCGCACCAAGATCGCGCTGGCGGCGCCGATCGCCACCGCGGCGCCGACCGCCAATGCCGGCAACGCCAAGATCAGCGCCGGCACCGTCGACGTCAACTATCTGACGCCGGGCAACGCGCTGGCCGCGCCGGTCACGCTGAGCTACGACAAGGCCAGCGGTTCGCTGTCGGGCTTCCCGCCGGCGCAGGACGTGACGGTGACGGTCAACGGCGTGGCCACCGTGTATCCGGCCGGCACGCCGACGGTGCCGTACACCGACGGCGCGGCGATCAGCTTCGGCGGCGTCAACTTCAACATCAGCGGCGCGCCGGCCGACCTCGACACGTTCACCATCGGTCCCAATGTCAGCGGCGTCGGCGACAGCCGCAACGGCGCCCTGCTGGCCGGCCTGCAAACCAAGAACATCCTGGACAACGGCAACGCCACCTACCAGACCACCTACGCGCAGATGGTCAACTTTGTCGGCAACAAGGCGCGCGAGGCGCAGATCAGCGGCTCGGCCGCCGACGCCGCCGTGGCCCAGGCCACCGCCCAGCAGCAGAGCGTCTCCGGTGTGAACCTGGATGAGGAGGCGGCAAATCTGTTACGCTACCAGCAGGCCTACCAGGCCAGCGGCAAGGTCATGCAAGTGGCCAGCACCCTGTTTGATGTATTGCTCAACCTTAGGTAATGATCATGTCCATGCGCATCAGTTCCAAGACGATCTACGACGTCGGCGTAGGGCAGATCAGCAGCCTGCAGACCGCGCTCGCCCGCACCCAGCAGCAGCTCTCGACCGGCCGCAAGAACCTGTCCGCCGCCGACGATCCGATCGCCACCGCGCGCGCGCTGGAAGTGACGCAGTCGCAATCGATCAACACCCAGCTGGTCACCAACCGTTCCAACGCCAAGGGCACGCTGTCGATGGAGACGGTGGCGCTGGCCAGCTCGACCTCGATTTTGCAGGACATCAAGACGCTGGCGGTCAACGCCGGCGACGGCAGCATGACGCAGAAGGACCGCGAGTCGCTGGCGACCGAGCTGGAAGGCCGGCTGGCCGATCTGCTGGGCCAGGCCAACACCGCCGACGGCGCCGGCGGCTATGTGTTCTCGGGCTACAAGTCGACCACCTTGCCGTTCACCCAGACCGCCGGCGGCGCCGCCTACCAGGGCGACCAGGGCCAGCGCGAACTGCAGGTCGGCTCGACCCGCAAGCTGCCGATCAGCGATTCCGGCGCGTCGGTGTTTGAGAACAATGCGACCGGCAACGGCACCTTTGTCACCGGCGCCGACCCGGCCAACTTTACGCGCGGCGGCACCGGCATCATCAGCGCCGGCTCGATCAAGGATGCGACCCAGCTGACCGGCCACAAATACCAGGTCGATTTCCAGGTGGTGCCGGGCACGCCGGGCGTGCCCAAGGTCACCACCTACACCGTCACCGACCTGACCTTGAACCAGCCGGTGCCGGCGGCGCCGGTGCCGGCCGTGCCGCAGCCCTATGTCAGCGGCCAGAACATCACCTTCGACGGCGTGCAGTTCGACGTCAAGGGCGACCCCGCCGACCTGGATAATTTCACGGTGCAGCCCAGCACCAAGCAATCGATCTTCACCACCGTGACCGACCTGATCGCCGCACTGCGCGCGCCGGGCGACGGCCCGGCGGGGCAGGCCAGCCTGAACAACAAGCTCAACCAGGCCCATGTGGATATCGACAATGCCACCGACAACCTGCTGTCGATCCAGGCGGAGGTCGGTTCGCGGCTGAAGGAGCTGGACTATCTGGACAGCTCCGGCGACGATTTGAACCTGCAGTACGCGACCACGCTGTCGAACTTGCAGGATGTCGACACGGTGAAGGCGATCTCGCTGTTCACCCAGCAGCAGACCACGCTGGACGCGGCGCAGAAATCGTTCAAGAGCCTGGCCGGGCTGTCGCTGTTCAACTACATCACCTGATTCCGGCGCCGCTGGCGCGGACGAAAAAAAGCCCCATCAGCCTGAACGCGCTCAAGATCGCGCTCAGTGCCGATGGGGCTTTTTTACGGCCGGGGTCAGATCTGACATTCGGACACAAGCTCAACCGTAGCGTTTGCTAGTGTTGAGTCCGTGTCCGAATGTCAGATCTGACCCCGGGCTTACCGGGCTTATTTTGCCGCCAGCATGCCGGTGGCGGTGCTTTGCTTGCGGAACCAGTCTTGCTCGCCGGCCGTGGCGCTGCCGCTCAGGACGGTGGTGGCGGCGTCGTAGTGCTTCAGCTGCTCGGCCAGCGCGGCGACTTGGCCGGCCAGGCCGGGCGCGCTCGCCGGCGTCAGCTGGCCGCCGGCGCTGTTGCCGCCGTCCGCGGCGCCGGCCTGCTGGCCGTAGTGGTTGATCGCCTGCGTCAGCGCGCTGGTCTGCGCCGCCCTGCTGGCCAGGAACCAGACGTCGGCCATCTGGCTGACCGTGCCGTCGGTGCTGGTGTAGCTGGAACGCAGACCGATCCAGTTGTTGTTGTCCAGCTCGCTCACCTTGGTGGCGGCCACCGTCAGGCTGGCGATGCCCAGCGTCGCCAGCGTCTTCAGTTCGTCGCCCTGGCTGACGCCGTCCGCGTTGGCGTCGACCCACACCCGCAAGTCGCCGAACTGGGCGTCCCTGGCGTCGACCACGCCGTCGTGGTTGCTGTCCATGTCGGCCAGCGCGGCGAAGCCGTCCTTGGCCTTGCCGCCGCCGCTGCTGTTGGTGGCGGTGCCGAACAACTCGCTGCCGTCGTTGATCTGGCCGTCGTGGTTGCGGTCCAGCGCGAGCAAGCCGTCGCCCTGGCCGACCCAGCCGGTGTTGAGCCGTTCGCCGTCGGCGTACAGGTCGAACTTGACGCCGGCCTCCATGCCCAGCGTGCCGATGCCGTTGCGGTTCAGGTCGAGGATCAGCGGACTGCCCAGCGGCAGCACCGCCAGCTGGTCGGCCGTCAGCGCCGCATGCTGGTCGGCGCTCAGCGCGCACACCTGGGTCGCGGCCATCACCGAGATGTCCGCCACAGTCAGGGCGGCGATCTGCTCCAGCGTCAGCGCCTTGATCTGGGTCGCCTTGAGCGAACGCATCTGCGCGGTGGTGAAGGCGGCCACCTGCACCGCGCTGAAGTTGGCGATGGTGGTCGCCGACAGGTTGGACAGCTGCGCGGTCTTCAGCGCGACGATGTCGTTGCCGTCGAAGGAATGGACCTGGTCGGCGTTGAGCGCGTTCAGCGCGGCCACCGACAGCGCCGCCACCAGCGACGGATCGAGCGAGGAGATCTGCGCCGTGGTCAGGCCCAGCGACTGGGTCACGCCGAACGCGGCGATCTGGGCGGTGCGCAGGCTGTTGACCATGTCGATCGACAGGCCGACGATCTGGTCGGAGGTGAAGCCGGCGATCTGGGTCGAGGTGAACGGGCTCAGCGAACCGAGCGCGGCCAGCTGGTCGGTGCTCAGGCCGCGGATCTGCGTCACCGCCAGCGAGGCCAGCGAGCGGGTCGACAGCGCGGCGAACTGGGCGCCGGTGAGCGCGCCGATCTGGTTGGTTTTGAGCGTGACCAGCTGCGCCGTGCTCAGCGCGGCGACCGCGTCGATGTTCAGCGCGGCGATCTGGTCGGTGCCCAGGTTGGTCAGGTTCAGGCCGCGCGCCTGCTGGGTGCTCAGCGCGCCCAGCTGGTCGGACGACAGCAGCGCCATCTGCTTGGCCGACAGCGCGGCGATCTGCGCCGAACGCAGCGTGGCGAAGTGGTCGACGTCGATGCTGCCCAGCTGATCGGTCGTGAGCGCCGCCACCTGGCTGGCGTTGAGCACGCCCAGGGTGCTGAGCATGTTGAGCTGCTGGGTGCTCAGCGCCGCGATGTCGACCGCGCTCAGCGAGGCGATCTGCTGCGTCGCCAGGCTGGCGACCTGGGCCGGCGTCAGCGATGAGAACTGGGCCTTGGTCAGCGCGTTCAGTTGCATGCTGCTGAGGGCGGCGATGTCTTCCCCTTCGATCGCCTGGATCTGGTCGGTGCTCAGGCCGGCCAGCGCGGTCAGGCTCAGCGCGCGCACTTGCCCGGTGCTCAGGCCGACCAGCTGGTCGGTGGTGATCGCCTGCAGCTGGTTCTTGGTCAGCGCGGCGATCTGGGCGCTGCGCAAGGTCAGCATGTGGTCGCCGTTGAGCGAGACCAGCTGGTCGGTGGTCAGCGAGCTGATCTGCAAGGTGCTCAGGCCGGCCAGCGTGGCCAGGCCGTTGAGCTGGTCGGTGGTCAGGGCCTTGGCCTGGGGCGCGGTCAGCGCCGCCACTTCGGCCGTGGTCAGCACGCCGAACTGGCCGACGCTGAGCTGCGAAATCTGCAAGGTGCTCAGCGAGGCGATCTGGCTGGTCTTCAGGCCGGACAGGTCATCGGCCTCGATGGCGGCGATCTGGTCGCTGTACAGGCCGCGCAGCGCCGAGGTGCCCAGCGCGCGCCACTGGGCCAGCGACAGCTGCGCGATCTGGTGGGTGGTGAATGCGCCGACCTGGGCGCTGCTCAGCGCCGCCATCTGCTTGGTGCTCAGCGCGCCGAGCTGGTCGTCGCTGAGCGCCTGGATGCGGTCGGTGGACAGGGTGGCGACCTGGGTGGTGTTGAGCGAGCCGAGGCCGCCGAGCAGCAAGAACTGGTCCGGCGTCAGGAAGCTGAGCTGGGTGGTGCTGAGGGCGGCGACCTGCGCGGTGCTCAGGCTGGTCAGCTGGCTGGTGGTCATGCTGACCAGCTCGTTGGAGGTCAGCGCGCGGATCTGCCCGCTGCGCAACACGGCCAGGTCGGCCAGCTCGATCGCGACGAACTGGTCGGTGCTGAGGGCGGCGATGGCCATCGTCGACAGCGCGCGGAACTGCGCCTCCGTCAGGTTGACGATCTGGTCGGTGGTGAGCGCGCGCACCTGGTTGGCCGTCAGCGCGGCGATGGCGCCGCTGGCCAGCGAGCCGATCTGGCCGGTGGTGATGGCGGCGATCTGGTCGGTGGTGAGCGCCAGCAATTGCGCCGAGCGCAGCGCGGCGAGGTCGACCAGCTCGATCGCGGCCACCTGGTCGGTGGTCAGCGCGGCCAGGCTGCGCGTGGCCAGCGCCAGCATGTCGGCGCTGGTCAGCGCGACGATCTGGTCGGTGGTCAGGTTGACGACCTGGGTATTGCTCAGGGCGGCGATCTGGCCGGTGCGCAGCGCGGCGATCTGGGCCGGCAGCAAGGCGCTCAGCTGGTCGGACGTCAAGGCGCGGATCTGCGCCGTGCTCATGCCGCCGATGCCGTTCAGGCTGACCAGCTGGCCGGTGGTCAGCAGCGCGATCTGGCTGGCCTTCAGCGCGGCCACTTCGCGCGTCGTCAGCGCGCCGACCTGGTCGCTGGTGAGCGCCTGCAGCTGGTCGCTGCTGAGCGCCTGCAGCTGGGCCGTCTTCAGCAAGCCGAGGTCGCCCGCTTCGATCGCGGCGATCTGGTCGGTGCTCATGCCGGCCAGCGCGGCCACGCTGATGGCGGCCACCTGGGCGGCGTTCAGTTCGATGATCTGGTCGCTGTTGAGCACCGACACCTGCAGCGAGGACAGGGCGCCGATCTGGCGCGTGCTCAGCAGGTCGATGTCGAGCAGCGACAGGTTGGCGATGCGGGTGGTCGACATGGCGGCGATCTGCAAGGTCGAATAGTCGGCCAGGTTGCCCAGCGCGCCGGCCTGGGCGTTGCTCAGCACCGACAGCTGGGCCTGCGAGAAGGCGGCGATGCTGGCCTGGCTGAGCGCGTGCAGCTGGTCGGTGGTGAGCGCCTGCATCTGGTCGGTGGTCAGCGCGCGCAGCTGGGTGGTGTTCAGGGCGGCGAAGTCCAGCGCCTCGATGGCGTCGATCTGGTCGGTGTTGAGCGCGGCCAGCAGGCCGGTGGTGAGCGCGCGGATCTGGCCGGTCGAGAGGGCGATGATCTGGTCGCTGTTCAGGCCGATCGCCTGGCGGCTGCTCAGCGCCGCCAGCTGGCGCGTGCTCAGCGTGGCGAAGCGCGGCGCGCTCAGCGTGCCGATCTGGTCGGAGTTGAGGGCGCCGACCTGCAAGGTGGTCAGCGCGGCCAGGCTGCTGAGCGCGGCGATCTGGTCGCTGTTCAGGAAGCCCAGCTGGCGGGTGCTCAGGGCGGCGATTTCACCATTGACCAGGCTGCCGTACTGGGGCAGGGTCAGCGCGGCCAGCTGGTCGCTGGTGAGCGCCGTCATCTGCAGCGTGTTCAGCGCCGCCAGGTCGGGGCCGCTCAGCGCCTGGATCTGGTCGGTGGTCAGCGCGGCGATGACGGCGCTCGACAGCGAACGCACCTGGCCGGTGGTGAGCGCGGGGATCTGGTCGCTGGTCAGGTAGCGGATCTGGGCGGTGTTGAACGCGGCGATCTGGGCCGTCTTGAGGGCGGCCACCTGGCCCGGCGTCAGCGCGATGATCTGGTCGCTCGACAGGCCGCTGATCTGGCGCGTGCCGAGGCCGGCCAGGCTGCCCAGCGCGGCGAACTGGTCGGTGGTGAGCACGCCCAGCTGGCGGGTGGTCAGCGCGGCGATTTCCTGCGAGGTGAAGGCGCCCAGCTGGGCCAAGGTCAGCGCGGCGATCTGGCGGGTGGCCAGCGCCGCCACCTGGTCGGTGCGCAGCGCGGCGATGTCGGCCAGCTCGATGGCGACGACCTGGTCGGTGGTGAGCGCGTTCAGGCTGGCCGAGCCCAGGCCGCGGATTTGCTTGGTGTCCAGCGCAACGATCTGGTCGGTGGTGAGCGCCTGCAGCTGGGCGCTGGCCAGCGCGTTGAGCTGGCGGGTGGTCAGCGTGGTGATCTGGCCCAGGCCCAGGCTGGCCAGCTGGGCGCTGGTGAGCGCCTGCAGCTGGCCGGTGGTCAGCGGCGCCAGCGAGGCCAGGCTGTCGATCTGGGCCAGCAGCAGGCTGGCGATCTGGGCCGAGGTCAGGCTGGACAGGGTGCGGGTGCTGAGCGCGGCGAACTGGCCGGCCGTCAGCGCCGCCAGCTGGTTGCTCGACAGCGCGGTGATCTGGCCGGTGCCCAGCGCGGCCACGTCGACCACCTCGATCGCGGCGATCTGGTCGGTCGACAGCGCGGCCAGCGTGGCGGCGTTCAGGCTGCGCACCTGGGCCGTGCTCAACGCGACGATCTCGTCGGTGGTGAGCGCGCCCACTTGCAGGCTGGTCAGGCCGGCGATCTGGCCGGTTTTCAGCGTGGCGATCTTGGCCAGCGCCAGGCTGGCGATCTGCAGCGTGGTGAGGGCGGCGATCTGCGTGCTCGTCAGCGGCGCCAGCGTGGCGAAGCTGGCCACCTGGTCGGTCGACAGGGCGGCGATCTGCTGGGTGGTCAGGCTGGCGATGTCGCGCGTGCTCAGCGCGCCGAACTGGCCCGGCGTCAGCACGCTCAGCTGGGCGGTGGTCAGCGCGGTGACCTGGCGGGTCGACAGCGCCTGCAGGTCGACCAGTTCGATGGCCGGCACCTGGTCGGTGCTCAGCGCGCCGAGCTGGGCGCTGCTGAACGCGCGCCACTGGGCGGTGCTCAGCGCGACGATCTCATCGGTGGTCAGCGCCATGATCTGGTCGGTGGTCAGCGAGGCGATCTGGCGCGTGCTCAGGCCGGCCAGGATGGCCAGCGGCAGCGAGGCGATCTGGGCGGTCGTGAGGGCGGCGATGGCGGCGGTCGAGAAGCTGGCCAGCGATGTGAGCGCGCCCAACTGGTCGCTGGTGAGCGCGGCTTTCTGGTCGGAACTGAGGGCGGCGATTTCCTGCGTGGTCAGGCCGGTGATCTGCTGCGTGCTCAGCGCGATGATCTGGTCGGTGGTCAGGTTGACCAGTTGCGCGGTGGTCAGCGAGGCCAGCTCGGCGTTGGTGAGCGCGGCGATCTGCGCGGTCGACAGCGCCGCCATGTCGGCGGCGGCGATGCCGCGCAGCTGGGCCGGCAGCATGCCGGCGATCTGGTCGCTGGTGAGCGACAGCAGCTGGTCGGTGTTGAGCGCATGGATCTGTTTGGAACTGAGCGCGCGCAGGTCGGCCAGGTTCAGCGTCGACAGCTGGTCGGTGCTGAAGGCGGCCAGCTGGCGCGTGGTCAACGCGCTGAGCGTGGCCAGGGCGTCGATCTGCCCGCTGCTCAGGCCGGCGATCTGGGCCAGGGTCAGGGCGGCGATTTCGCCGGTGTTCAGCGCCCGCAGTTGTTGCGTGCTCAGCGCCGCCAGCTGGTCGGTGCTCAGGGCCGCGATCTGGCGCGTGCTCATCGAGACCAGGTCGGCGTTGCGCAGCGCGGCGATGCGGTCCGTGCCGAGCGCGGCGATGGCGTCCGTGCTCAGCGCGCGCACTTGCGCGGTCGACATCGCCAGCACCTGGTCGCTGCTGATCGCGGCGGCCTGGACGCTGTTGAAGGCGGCCAGCTGGTTGGTCAGCAGGCTGGCGAAGTCGGCGGTCGACAGCTGCGCGATCTGGTCGGTGGTGAGGCCGGCGATCTGCTTGGTGACCAGCGGGCCCAGCGTCGACAGCGCGGCGATCTGCGCGCTGCTCAGCACCGACAACTGGTCCGAGGTCAGCGCGCGGATTTCGCCGGTGGTGAACGCGGCCAGCTGGTCGGTGGTCAGCGCCACCACCTGGTTGGTGCTCAGCTGGGCGATCTGGGCGGTGCGCAGCGCGCGGATGTCGCGCGTTTCGATGGCGGCGATGGCGTCGGTCGACAGCGCGCTCATGGCGCCGGTGCTCAGCGCCACCAGCTGGGCCGAGTTGAGCGCGATGATCTGGTCGGTGGTCAGCGCCTGCAGCTGGTCGCTGGTGAAGGCGGTGAACTGGCCGGTGGTCAGGCTGGTCAGGTCGGGCAGCGTGATGGCGCCGATCTGGGCGGTGGTCAGCGCGCGGATCTGGCGCGTGGTCAGCGCCGTCAGGAAGCGCAGCGCGTCGATCTGGGCGCTGCTCAGGGCCTGCAACTGGTCGCTGGTCAGCGCCGCGGTGTCGGCCGCGTTCAGCGCGACGATCTGGTCGGTGTTGAGCGCGACGATCTGGGCGGTGCCCAGCTTGTTGACTTGCTGGCTGTCGAGGCCGGCGATGTCGCGGGTTTCGATGGCGCCGATCTGGTCGGTGCTGAGGGCGGCGATGGCCACCGAGCTCAGGCCGCGGAACTGGGCGGCGCTCAGCGCGACGATCTGGTCGGTGGTCAGGGACTGGATCTGGTCCGAGTTCAGCACCCGCAGCTGGCCGGTGGCCAAGGTCGCCAGGTTGTGGGTGGACAAGGAGCTCAGCTGCGCGGTGGTGAAGGAGCTGATCTGGCGGCTCGACAGGCCCGCCAGCGTCGACAGCGCGTTCAGCTGGTCGGTGGTCAGCACGCTGATCTGGTCGGTGCTGAGGGCGCCGATGGCGCTGCTGGTCAGCGCGGCGAACTGGTCGCTGTTGAGCACCACCAGCTGGTCGGTCGACAGGCGGGCGATCTGCGCCGAGCGCAGCGCGGCGATGTCGCGCGTTTCGATCTGGCCGATCTGGGTGCTGGTGAGCTCGTTGAGCATATCGCTGCTCATGGCGCTGTACTGGGCCGCCGTCAGCTCGATGATCTGGTCGCTGGTCAGCGCCTGCACCTGGTCGAGCGTCAGCGCCGCCAGCTGCACGCTGCTGAGGCTGACGATGGCGCGGCTTTGCAGCGCCGCCACCTGGTCGGTGGTCAGCGCCTGGATTTGCAGCGTGCCCAGCGGCGCGATGGTGCGCAGCGCGTTGATCTGGTCGGTGGTCAGCGCGGCCAGCTGCTCGGGCAGCAGGGCGGCCTCGTCGGCGGTGCTGAGGGCGCCGATCTGGTCGCTGTTGAGCGCCACCAGCTGGTCGCTGCTGAGCACGCGGATCTGGGCCGAGCTCAGGGCGCGGATGTCGCGCGTCTCGAGCGCCAGCATCTGGCCGGTGGTCAGCGCGCTGAGCGCGTAGCTGGTCAGCGCCGCCACCTGGGCGGTCGACAGCGCGATGATCTGGTCGCTGTTCAGGGCTTGCACCTGGTCGAGCGTCAGCGCCGCCAGCTGCGCGCTGTCGAGCAGGGCGACGGTGCGGGTGGCCAGCGAAGTGAGCTGGTCGGTGGTCAGCGCGCCGATCTGGGCGGAACCGAAGGCGGCCAGCGAGCTCAACGCGTTGATCTGGTCGGTGCTCAGCAGCGGCAGCTGGTCGCTGGTCAGCGCCGCGATTTCATTGCTGCGCAGCGCGTGCATCTGGTCGGTGTTCAGGCCGGCCAGCTGCAGCGCGGTCAGCGCGCCGACCTGGGCGCTGGTCAGCCAGATCAGGTCGCGGGTTTCCAGCGCGGCGATCTGGTCGCTGCTGAGGTTGATCAGCGCGGCGGTCGACAAGGCGCTCAGTTGCAGCGAGCTCAGCGCGGCGACCTGGTCGGTGGTGACGGCGGCCAGCTGGTCCACGGTCAGCGCGTTGAGCTGGCTGGTGGTCAACTGCGCCAGCTGGGCGGTGGCCAGCGTCTGGATATGGTCGGTGGCGATGGCCTGCACGGCGCTGGTGCTGACGGCGCGCAGTTGCAGATTGGTCAACGAGCCGAGCTGGGCGGTGGTCAGGCTGGCGGCCTGGTCGGAGCCCAGCGCGCTCAGCTGGGCGGTCGACAGCGCGCGCAGGTCCACCGTCTCCAGCGCGGCGATCTGGTCCGAGTTCAGCACGTTGAGCTGGCCGCTGGTGAGCGCCTGCATTTCGCGGCTGCTCAGGGCGACCAGCTGGTCGGTGCTGAGGGCGGTGATCAGGTCGGTGTTGAGCGCGGCCACCTGCAGCTGGGTCAGCAGCGGCACGTTGTCGGTGGTCAGGCCGGGCAGGGCGTCGGTGGTCAGGTAGTTCAGTTGCTCGGTGGTGATGGCGCGCACCTGGGCCGAGCTCATGACGCCGAGCTGGTCGGAGTTGAGCGCCTGCATGTCTTCGGTCGTGAACAGGCCGATCTGCGCAACCGTGAGGCTGACGATCTGGTCGGTTGTGAAATTCGTAACGATCGAAGTCATTGCATTGTTCTCCCGGGGAGCTTCCATGATACGCCGGTAATTGCTTCATGGAAACCAAAAAACACTGGTTGGCTATTGAATTTCGCTATGGGCGCGGCCCCGGAGGTCGAACCGGCAAGTTTGCCGGCTGGACCGCGTCGGGGCGCTGCGACCAGGTGCGCGGCATCAGCCGCGCGCGTTCCACGCCTTCCAAAAACAGGTTTTGCACGGGCGTCGCCAGGTACGGGAGTGTCATGGCGATGACCAATAAACCTACACCTAAAGTAATCGGAAACCCGATGCCAAACAAATTCAGCTGCGGCGCCGCGCGCGTCAGGATGCCCAGCGCAACGTTGGTAATCAGTAAAGCCGCAACGATGGGCAGCGACAGCTGCACGCCGGTGCTGAAAATCTTGCCGCCCCAGTCGGCCAGCTGCTTGAAGCCGCCGCCGTAGACCGGCGAGGCCGACACCGGCAGCGTGTAAAAACTTTCCACCAGCACCGACAGCAGCACCAGGTGGGCGTTCACCGCCAAAAACGTCATGGTCGCCACCAGCGCCAGGAACTGGCTGATCGCCGACGAGCGGCCCTGGGTGTTGGGGTCGAAAAACGTCGCGAACCCCAGGCCCATGGTCAAACTGGAGATTTCTCCCGCCATCTCCACCGCGGCAAACACGATGCGGATACTGAAGCCCATCGCCAGCCCGATCAGCATTTCCTGCGCCAGGATCAGCAGCCCGGCCAGCGACATCGGGTCCGCCCCGGGCAGCAGCGGCACGGCCGGCGCCACCACCATGGCCAGCAGCACCCCCAGGCTGACCTTGACCGTGGCCGGCACGCTGGAGTTGCCGAACAGCGGAGACGCCGCCAGCAAGCCCAGGATGCGCGTCAACGGCCACAGCAAACCGGCGATCCACAGATTGATATCGGCAGTGGAGAACGAAATCATGAGGCGTTTTCCCTATTTATTTCCACCGGGCATCAACTTTCTTATTTTATGCCAACTTCTTATTGGATCGTAAATTGTTACATCTTGGCAAAATGTCTAGCCGACCAGGCCGGGAATGCCGCCGAACACTTCGCGCATGTAGTCGAGCATGACCGCCAGCATCCACGGCCCGGCCACCACCAGCGCCACGAAGATGCCGACCAGCTTGGGGATGAAGGACAGCGTCGCCTCGTTGATCTGGGTGGCGGCCTGGAAGATGCTGACCACCAGGCCGATGATCAGCGCCACCAGCAGCATGGGGGCGGCGATCATCAAGGTCACTTCCATGGCGTGGCGGCCCATCGTCATCACGCTTTCGGGTGTCATCGCGCGCTCCTAGTAAAAACTCTGGGCCAGCGAACCGAGCAGCAGTTGCCATCCGTCCACCAGCACGAACAGCATCAGCTTGAACGGCAGCGAGATCACCGCCGGCGACATCATCATCATTCCCATCGACATAAGTACAGAGGCGACCACCATGTCGATAATCAGAAATGGAATAAAGATGGCGAAGCCGATCTGGAACGCGGTTTTCAGCTCGCTGGTGACGAAAGCCGGCACCAGGATGCGCAGCGGCACGTCTTCCGGCCCTTGCAGCGCAGGGCTGCGCGACAATTTGACGAACAAGGCCAGGTCGGCCTGCCGGGTTTGCTTCATCATGAAAGTTTTTAATGGTGCGGCGCCCTTGTCCATGGCCGCGCTCATGTTGATCTTGTTTTCCTGCAGCGGCAGGTAGGCTTCGGTGTAGATCTTGTCGAAGGTGGGGCCCATGACGAACAGGGTCAGGAACAGCGCCAGCCCGACCATCACCTGGTTGGGCGGCGCCGACTGCGTGCCCAGCGCCTGGCGCAGCAGCGACAGCACGATGATGATGCGGGTGAAGCTGGTCATCAACAACAGCGCCGCCGGGATGAAGGTCAGCGCCGTCATCAGCAGCATGGTCTGGATCGGCAGCGTGTAGCTGGTGCCGCCGCCCGGCGCCGGCGCGGCGTTGAAGGCCGGGATGCCGATGCTGGAGTCGGCGCCGGCCGCGAGCGGCAGCGCCAGCGCGGCCAGCATCACCAGGGATCTGACGGCCGTAGCCTGGGTGAAGCGGGCCTGCTTATTTGCCATTGCGCTTGTCGATCGTTTGTTTGAACCATACGGCGAAGTTGGCGGTCGGCAGCGCGGCGCTGGCGGCCGGCTCGCTGCTTTCCTGGCGCGGCATGGTGGCCAGCGCGTTCATGCGGCCCGGCGAGGCGCCGACCACGATCCATTGTTCGCCCACTTCCACCACCAGGATGCGCTCGCGCGCGCCGACGCTGAGCGCGCCGACCAGCTTGACGTTGCTGTTGCCGCCGCCGAAGTTCTTGGGGCCGAAGCGCTTCAGCAACCAGGCCGCGCCGATCAGCAGGGCCAGCACGAAGATCAGCGCGAAGGTGGTTTGCAGCAAGCCGCCGCCGGCCGAGGCGGCCGCCGGTTGCGGGGTGGGGATGGTCATCGCCAGCGGGCCGGCGGGGGCCGCCGTGGCTGCCGGGGCGGGCGTGGCAGCCGCAGCGACCGGCGCTTCGGCAGGGACGCTGGCGGCCGCCGCTGGCGTGGTGGCGGTTGCAGGCGCTTCGGCCGCCGCCGGCGCAGCAGCCGTGGCGCTGGCCGCATGCTGGCCGCCGATGGTGCCCGACACGCTGCGCTGGGCCATTGCAGGCGCGGCGGCCAAGGCCGCCGCGAGGATCAAAGCTGAGGTCAGTCGCTGTGTCATTTATTCAGTTTTCGGATACGTTCGGACGGCGTGATGATGTCGGTCAGGCGGATACCGAACTTGTCGTTCACCACCACCACCTCGCCCTGGGCGATCAGGCAGCCGTTGACCAGCACGTCCATCGGCTCGCCGGCCAGGCCGTCCAGCTCGACCACCGAGCCCTGCGCCAGTTGCAGCAGGTTCTTGATGGCGATCTTGGTGCGGCCCAGTTCGACCGTCAGCTGCACCGGGATATCGAGGATGAAGTCGATATCGTTATGGGTTTCGGTCTTGCTCGGCGTGCTGGAAAAATCCGTGAACACGGCGGCGCTGGCCGCCTGCGACTGCTGTTTTTCCAACGCGGCCGCTTCCGCCTGGGCTTGCTCGGCAATGGCCGCGCCCCACGGATCGTCGTCCATCGTATCGTCTTGATTATCCGACATGCTTCTCTCCTGTATTACGGTCACCGGCAGCGGTTGCGCCGGTGTTATTTGATGTTATCGGCATTGGCGAGCAATTTCTCCACCTTGAGCGCGTATTGTCCGTTCATCACGCCGTAGCTGCAATCCATGACCGGCACGCCGTCGACCGTGGCCGACAGCAATTCCGGGATGGTCAGCGGGATGATGTCGCCCACGCGCATATTGAGGATCTCGTCGAAATTGACCTTGGCCGTGCCCAGCGAGGCGACGATTTCCACCTCGGCGATCTGGATCTGCTGCGTCATCAGGCGGATCCAGCGCTTGTCCACTTCCAGTGCCTCGCCCTGCAGGCTGGAGGTCAGCGAATCGCGGATCGGCTCGATCATCGAGTACGGCATGCAGAAGTGGATCTGGCCGGAGACCGAGCCCAGCTCCACGGTGAAGGTGGACGCCACCACCACCTCGTTCGGGGTGGCGATGTTGGCGAACTGGGTGTTCATTTCCGAGCGGATGTATTCGAACTCGACCGGATACACCGGTTCCCACGACTTGGTGTAGGCCTCGAACACGATGTCGAGGATGCGCAGGATGATGCGCTGCTCGGTCTGGGTGAAGTCGCGGCCCTCGACGCGGGTGTGGAAGCGGCCGTCGCCGCCGAAGAGATTGTCCACCAGCAGGAACACCAGGCCCGGATCGAACACCATCAGCGCGGTGCCGCGCAGCGGCTTCATGTGCACCAGGTTGAGGTTGGTCGGCACCACCAGGTTGCGGATGAACTCGGAATACTTGGAGACCCGCACCGAACCGACCGACACCTCGGCGCTGCGGCGCAGGAAGTTGAACAGGCCGACCCGCAACAGGCGGGCGAAGCGCTCGTTGATAATCTCCAGCGTCGGCATGCGCCCACGGACGATACGTTCCTGGGTGGCCAGGTTATACGTTCGTACTCCCGCGACATCTTCCTGCGCCTGGACGTCGTCCTGGTCGCCGTTGACACCCTTCAGAAGGGCATCGACTTCTTCCTGGGAGAGAAAATTATCAGCCATGACGATCTACTTACTGAATGATGAACGAGGTGAACAGCACATCTTCGATGTCCTGCGGCGCGCCGCGGTCTTCGAAGGGTTCCTTGAGCTGGGTGATGATTTCCTTGGCCAGCTGGACCTTGCCTTCCGGCGTATTGATGTCCATGGCGCGCTTGCTCGACAGCAGCAACAGCATGCGGCTGCGCACCTTGGCCATATTGTTCTTGACGTTTTCCTTCTCTTCCAGCCCGCCCACTTCCAGCGTGAAGGCGATCTGCAGGTACTGGTCGGCGCCGCTGTCGCCCGGCTGCAGGTTGACCGTGAACGGCTCGACCGGCACGTATTCCGGCGGACCGGCCTTGACCTTCTTGGCGTTCTTGCCCTTCTTGACCGGCGCTTCTTCCTCGCCGGCGTCGGCCTTGCCATGCAAGAAGAACCAGGCCGCACCGCCGCCGGCCGCGCCCAATACCAGGACCACGGCCAGGATGATGATGATCAGTTTTTTGCTGCCGCCACCCGCAGGCGCAGCTTCAACTTTCTGATCGGCTTTCATTTTTGGGTTCGCTTTCAAAATTGCCCTTGCACGGTGCGGAAGTGGATCATGACGCCATTATGTCATTATCGGTTGGGACTGCGGCATAGCATACGTCGAAAAGAAGGGCGATCCGGGTGCTGCTTGAGGTTTCCGTAGTGAAACAAACAACAAAACCGGGAGGCAGGGTGGCCGATCCCGGTTGTCGTCGCGGCCGCTGCGGGATCAGGCGAAGGTATCGACCGCGCCGGCCGGCACGCGGCGCGCCGGCGGGGCGCTGCGCGCCGCCTCGATGGCGCCGCCGCCGTCGCTGACTAAGCTGGCGCCGGAGCGGTTGCCGCCGCCCTGGCCGCCGTTCTGCGCCGAGCTGGCCTGCTGGTTAAAACCGTTGTTCTGGTTGGACATGCCGGCCGAGACGGTGGCGTTGCCCAGCTGGATGCCGGCTTCGCTCATCATTTCGCGCAGCTTGGGCATGGCCGCTTCCAGCGCCTGGCGTACTTCCGGCTGGGCCGAGCTGAAGGCGGCGGTGGCCTGGTCCTTGTTGATGCTCAGCACCACCTGCAGCGGGCCGAGGTCGGGCGGATTCAATTCCATGGTGGCGCTTTGCTCGCCGCCGGCGGCCATGAAGATGATCTTCTGCCCCAGTTGCTGGTCCCAGGCCTGGGTGCCGACACGGCTGCTGAGCTTGTCCGTCGGCACGGCGGCGACGGCGGTCTTGGCCGCTTCCAGCGCCGACTGCGCGCTCGGCGCGATGGTGATGGCCGGGGCGGCTTCCTTCAGCACCGGCGCCGCTTCGGTCGGCTGCGCGGTTTTGCCGTTGAAGACGGCTTGCAGCGGATCGGACTGGCGCGGCGTGGCGCGCGCCACATTGTCCGGATGTTCCATGCCGGGGCCGACCTTGATCGGAGCGGCCGGTTCGGCCGCTTCGGCCGGCGCGGCGTCGGTGGTGTCGGACAGGGTGTCGATGACCGGGCCGTCGGGGATGGCGCTCACGGGTTTGCTGTCGGCCGTGACGGGCTTGGCCGGGGCGGCGCTCACGGCCACGGCGGCAACGGTGGTGGCGGCGGCCGTGGTGCCGGCGGCGCTGGCGGCCCTGGCGGCGGCTGCGGCGGCCGCGTCGGCGGCGGTTTGAACGCTCGAGCCGGCCTTGGTCAGGGCAGACTTGAAATCGGCGGCGGCGGCCGCGTCGGCGCCGGCCTGGGCGGTTTTCAGGGCGGCGGCGTCCGGGGCGTCGGCGGCAGGCGGGGCGGCGGTGCTGAGGCCGGCAACTTGCGAGCTCGACAAGGCGCCAAC
>NZ_BPWK01000011.1:0-216865 GCF_040364205.1 Duganella rhizosphaerae | reverse complement strand
GGTTATGCACAAACTGGCCCACTTAATTTATGGGGTGATACACAATGACAAGCCTTTCGATCCCAATTACCTATCGAAAGGGCTTGTCATTCAAGACGGTATCTGACCCCGTTTTTTCGTTTTTTAGCGGACGTGGAAACGGGTGGTGGCGACGACTTGGGCGTTGGCGTCGATCAGGGCCAGCTGGTGCGGGCCGGTGACGGGACGCCAGGCGTAGTCGGCGTTGGCCTGGCCGAGGTCGGCGCCGTCCAGACGCCAGTGCAGACCCTTCCCCGCCTGGGCCTGGAAAAAGACGCGCTGGACGGCGTCCGGGATGTCGGGGTCGACGGCGATGATGCTGGCTTCGCCCGGATACAGGATCTTGGGCGCGCGCTGCGTGTCCTGCACCAGCGCGATGACCGGGGTTTCGGTGCCGGCGATGAACCACTCGCCGCGCGCCGATTCCAGCGCCGGCTGGTAGACGATCTGCTGATGCAGCACACCCGTCGGCGGCTGCGGCGCGCGGCTGGCCTGGCCGCGATGCAGGTAGTCCATCACATCGCGCCACACGGGCGCTGCGCCGGTGACGCCGGAAACGTCCCACATCGACTGCCCGTCGAAATTGCCGACCCAGACGCCGACCGTGTATTTGTCCGAATAACCCATGCACCAGTTGTCGCGCATGTCCTTGCTGGTGCCGGTCTTGACCGCGCTCCAGAAGGTGGTGGCCAGCTCGTTCTTCAAGCCGAAGGTCAGACTGCGCGCGGCGCGGTCGGACAGGATATCGCCGACGATGAAGGCAGCCCTGGCATCGAGCACGCGGCGCGACGCGGGCGCTGGCGCCGCACCGGCGCGCGGCGCCAATATCACCGCGCCGTACATGCCACCGTTGGCCAGCGCGCGATAGGCGTTGGTCAGCTCCAGCAGCGACACTTCGGCGGAACCCAGCGCCAGCGAATAGCCATAAAATTCCGGCGCCTCGGTCAGGCTGCTCAGTCCCACGTCGTGCAGGCGCTCGTAGAAGCGCTCCATGCCGGTCATCACCAGCGTGCGCACCGCCGGCACGTTGAGCGAACTGGCCAGGCTGGTGCGCACGCTGACGTGGCCTTTGAAGTCCTTGTCATAGTTCTGCGGAATGTACAGGCCGGACGGCGTGGAGATATCGATCGCCGTGTCGTCCATCACCGAAGCCGCCGTGATCAGCCTGCGCTCCAGCGCCAACTCGTACAGGAAGGGCTTGAGCGTGGACCCGGCCTGCCGCAACGCCGCCACGCCATCGACCTCGCCGACGCCCGCGTTGCCGACGTAGGCCAGGATCTCACCGCTGGCGTTATCCAGCACCACCAGCGCGCCGTCGTTGACGTTGCGCTCCCTCAGCGTCATCAGCTGCTGGCGCAAGGCCGTTTGCGCGTAACGCTGCAACTCGCCATCAAGCGTGCTGCGCACCGCCTGACCGCCACTGGCGCCGGTCAAGAGCTGCTGCGCCACTTGCGGCGCCGATGGCAGCTCGGCCGCCAGCAACGGACGTCCCATCGCGACCAAGGTCCGCAGCTCGATCTCGTTGCAGGTGGCCGGCGCCTTGAGCTCGCGCGACAGCGCACACGCGCGCTGCCACACCACCTTGGGCGCCGCGCCCGGTCCGCGCAGCAGGCTGGCCAGGATCATCGATTCGGTCAGGTTCAATCCCGACGGCGCCTTGCCGAACAAGCCGCGCGCCGCCGCGCCCACGCCCTGCAACTCGCCGCGGAAGGACACCAGGTTCAAATACGCCTCCATGATCTGCTGCTTGGTCCACGTGGCGTCGAGCTGGCGGGCGGCCTTGATCTGGTCCCACTTCTGGCCCCAGCTGCGGCCCTTGGCCGATGCCTGAAGATGCGGATCCAACTGCGCCGCCAACTGCATAGTGATGGTGGAGGCACCGCGCGGCCGGCCGCGAAACAGATTATCCCAGGCGGCCTTGGTGGCCGCGCTCCAGTCGACGCCTCCGTGTTCGTAGAAGCGCTGGTCTTCGGCCTGCAGCACCGCCGCCGGCAGGCTGGGAGAGATGTCGGCCAGCGCCACCCACGGCAGGCGACGCACCTTCATGTCGATGCGCAGCGACTGCACCGGCTGGCCGTGGCGGTCCAGCAGTTCGGCTTCCGACGAGCGGTAGGCGGCGCGCACCTGCTCCGGCGTCGGCACGCTGAAAACCTCGGCTCCTTGCGTCGCGCCGGCCAGCGCCAGTAGGGTTGCTGCAATCAGTTTCATTTAATGCTCATTGGTGCATTCGGCGCTTCGCCAAACATCTCCGGGCTGTACATCGCTTCGACGCGCGTGGTCGGCAGGTTGAACTGGCCCGGATTATTCAAGCGCACAGTGTACTCCACGCTCCACTTGCCTTTCGGGACAAACTGATAGAACGCGTGATACCCCTCGAAGGTGCGCTCTTCGAACACCGGCAACGTCCAGCCGCTGCTCTTGTTGCCGCTGCTGAGCAGCTGCGAATCGCGTCCCAGGCCGGAGCCCAGCACCGTGGCGCTGGCCGGGATCGGATCGTCCACCACCACCCAGGTCATGTCCGACTGCGCTTCCAGATCCAGATGCACGCGATAGACGTCGCCGCGCGACCAGACGCCGGCCTTCTTCTGCTCCACCGGCGTGATGGTCTTGGCGATCTTGTAGCCGCTCGACACCGGCGCCTTCAGCGGCAGCGCGGCCAGCGTCTGCACCGTCACCCACGGCTTGCCCGTGCCAGCGTGGGCCAGTTCCAGCTCGCCGCTGCCGCGCGGCCATGGCAGCAGCACGCTGCCGCCCTTGGTCGCGCCGCCGAAGGCGATGCTCTTGCTGGCCTGCCCCAGCGTGGCGCTGCTGGTGCCGGTCACCGCCACGTTCTCGAATTTCTGCGAGAAGCGGTCGATCGCCAGCGTGCCCCAGGCATTGGCCACCGTGGTGCCCCAGCGGCCCTTCTTCTGCCGTCCCAGCGCCCCGCGCGCCAGGCGGCCGATGTCTTCCTTCCAGGCCGGGTTGTCCACCATCGCCAGCAGCAGCCGGTTGGCGTTGCTGTCGGCGGAGGCCATCAGCCACCACCAGTCGTCGGTGCGTTCGGTCGAGAAGCCCATCGTCGTGCCTTGCAGGTTCAGGCGCGAACGCAGGATCTGGTCCGCCTGCGCCAACCGCTGCGCGTGCTGCGGCAGCTTGGGCGAGCGCTTGAGCACCAGGTACCAGTCGATGACGGCGGACGTCGGCCACAGATTCGGCTCGACCGAGAACGACTCCAGCGCTTCCGGCAAGATGCCGTTGGAACGCGACAGCGCCTCCAGCGCGGCCATCTTGCGGATCGCCAGGTCGGCGGTCGGCAGCGACGAGTAACGTGTCACCTTGCCCTGCACGAAGGCCATCAGTCCGCTCTCCATGCGGCCCTTCAGTTCATCGGGAATGGCGTAGCCGGCTTCCTGCGAGGCCGACAGCACATAGGCGGTCAGCGTATCGGAACCCTGCTGCATGCTGGCGAAGTACTTGACCAAGCCGTCTGCATCCAGGTGCGCCGGCAGCGTATCGACCGCCGACTGCCACATCGCCTTGTCATGCAGCGCGATGGCGCGCGAGCTGACCTGCTCGAAGCAGCGGTATGGATAAGCACTCATGTAGTCGCGCACACCCGGCAGGTCGCTTCCAAGTTTGGCGCTGAACTGCGCCTGCACGCCGCCGCGTCCCGGCAACGCATCGTCCGGCAAGCGCACCTGCATGGACTGCTTGCCATCCAGCTGCAGCAGGGTCGCCTGCGTGGTGCGCACCGGCACCGCGGCCACCACTTTCTGCTTGACCTTCAGCCGGTCGCGCGTCGCCGCACCGCCCTCGCCTTCCGCCACGATGCTGGCGCCCACGTCCCACGCCAACGCGCTGACCGACAACGGCACCTGGTAATCCCAGCCGATATCCTGCGCCTGCCCCGCCTCCAGCGACACCTGCTGCGGCGCCAGCGTCTTGCCACCCGCATTGGCGGTCAGCGCCACCTTGACGGCGGCGTTGGTGGTGTTACGCAGCGTGAAGCCGGCGCGGAAGCGGTCGCCCTCGCGCACCAGCGCGGGCAAGCCTGACAGCAGTATCAGATCCTGCGAGCTGCGCACCTCGGTGCGGCCGGTGCCGAACAAATCGGCGTCGGCGCTGGCGATGGCGACGATGCGGAAAGCGGTCAGCGAATCGTTGATCGGCACCTGCACCGTGGCTTCGCCATTGGCGTCCAGCGTCACGCGGGCCTTCCAGAACAGCAGCGTGTCGAACAGCTCACGTCCCGCCCCCTTGCCGCCGCCACCACCGTGCGGCACGGCCTTGCGGCCGAAGTGGCGCTTGCCGACCACTTGCATCTGCGCGGTCGCCGTCTCCACTTGCAGGCTGCGCTGCTGCATCATCGCTTCCAGCAGGTCCCAGCTGGTGTTGGGCATCAGCTCCAGCAGGCCGACATCGACCGCCGCCAGCGCCACCTCGGCGCCGGCGGGCGGCGCCGAACCGTCCGCGCGCGTGACCTTGACCGCCACGGTGGCCTTGTCGCGGATGTTGTAGACCGGCTTGTCGGCCGTGACCTGCACCTTCAACTCATTGGCCGACCAGCCCACGCGCAGCGGCGCGATGCCCAGCTTGTATGCGGGCTTGCCCAGGTCGACCAGCGCGGTCGGCTGCACGCTGGCCACGCGGCCGCGCACCACCAGCGCCGATACGTACACATTGGGCGCGTAGCTGTTCTTGACCGGGATGGTGAACACCGGCGAGCTGCCCGACAGCGCACGCACATAGGTATCGATGATGCCTTCGCGCTCCACGGTGATCAACGCGGTCGCTTCGCGGAACGGCATGCGCACCTGGAAGCTGGCCGTGTCGCCCGGCTCGTAGCGCTTCTTCTCCGGCAGCAGATCGATGCGGTCGTTGTCGGTGGCGTTGAACCACCAGTCGGCGCCGTCGGCCACCCAGGTTTCGCGGTTGGTCATCGCCACGCGCTGCTGGCCATCCTGCGTCTTGGCGCGCAGGATCAGGTTTCCCGATGCGGGCGCCTTGACCTGGCACATCAGCAGACCCTTGTTGTCGGTCTTGCCTTCGCAGGCGGCGCCCAGCGCCTTGACTTCGTTGTTGTTCTCGTAGGCGTAGAAGCCGCCGATCAAACGCCGGCGGTGCGAGTACGACTGCCGCTGGAAGAAGTCCACCGATACCGGCGCGTCGGCCACCGGCTTGCCTTGCAGGTCCAGCACCACCACCTGGAATTTCAGCGCGTCCTTGCTCAACACCCAGCCGTCCGGCTGGATGCCGATCACGTAGCTGGACGGCCACAGGGGAATGCGAGTCGACACGGACAGCGTTTCGCCGTTGGCGTCCTGGTAGGACATTTCGGCCGTCAGGTCGTGCGGCGTCTGCACCGCCGGCAGCTGGTCCAGCGTGACGCGTGCGCCGCCGGCCTTGTCCAGCGTGAGGCTGCGGGTCTTGATGCCGGACGGGCCGCTGACCGCGCCGCCGTTGGCGTCGGCATCGGCCTCGCCTTCCTCGAACATGCCTTCGTCTTCATCGAAAGCGCCGTTGCTGCGCTCAACGCCGACCTTGACGTCGCCGGCGCTGAAGGTGAAGTCCGCATAGTCTTCAAAGCTGACCGCCTTGTCCTGCACCACGGTGCGCAGCTGCACGGCCGCGCCGCCGGCGCCGCCGCCGGACAGGTAGCTGAGCTGCACATCCAGATCCACCGTCGGCGCCTGGATAGCCGGCGTCTTCGGTCCTTGCAGGATGGCCTTCATGGTCGGCACGCGGAACTGCTCGACGCGGAAGCGCCCCGCCGTGCGGCCGCCCAGCATGACGGAGTACCAGCCTTGCTTGGCGTCGGCCGGTATCACCCACTGGTTTTCCGCGCTGCCGTTGGCGTTCCAGCCGATCGGCAGTTCATATTTCTGCTCGCTCCCCTCATGCATGACGAAGATGCTGCCCGGCCGCGCCTTGCGCGCATCGTTCGCGACGACCAGCGCGATGCCCCGTTCGACATGGCGGCGCAGGAAGTGCTTCATATGTACCGTCTCGCCCGCGCGCAGCAGCGTGCGGTCGAATACCGTGGCGGCGATGACGTTGTCGGCGTTGCTGCCTTCGGTCGGCAGGTTGAAGCGCCAGCTCTCGATACCGCGCGTCCAGCTGGACAGCGTAAAGGTCATGTCGGCGCCGTTGCGCGCGCTGATGAAGTAGCCTCCGCTGGATTCGCAGCTGCCCTCCGGCAGCTCCTGCGCAATGCTGGCCACGCCCATGCCGTTGGTGACGCCCTGCCATATCTGCTTGCCGGCGCAATCGCGCACCGTCACCTGCGCTTGCGGCACCGGCCTGCCCTTGTCCAGCGACGTCACCCACACCAGCGACGACTGCGCGCCGCGCTTGAAGTGGGCCACCATATTGGTCACCAAGGCCGCCGTGCTGATGTAGGCGGTGGATGGCTTGTCGTTCAGCGCCGCGCCCAGCTTGGGGCTGGCCAGTTCGACCACATAGAAGCCCGGCTTGCGCAGCGGGATGCCGACCACCTCGAAGGCCTGCCGTCCGCCCGGCTTGGGCATGGTGAAGCGCTCGACCGTGCCCACCGGCGCCTTCCTGCTCTCGCCCAGCAGCGGCTGATACAGGGCGTCGCCATACAGCTCGCGCGGTTCCCAACCATAGCCGGACATGCGGCGCAGCCAGGACATGACCTGCCGGTCCTGCTCATCCTGTGCGACGCCGGCGTCGTTGACGCGCAGGGCCGCGCCGTCGACCCGCGACTTGCGCCCCGCCAGGCTGCCTTCGACATTGCGCACCGTGACCGGCAGCAGCCGGTCGCCCTTGGCCTCGATGATGCCGAAACGCGCCGGGAACTTGACCAGCGGCGGCTGCACGTCCATCTGCACCGCCATCGGGAAGCGCGCCTGATTCAGCAAGGGGCGGTTGGCGTCGTCCTTCAAGCCGACCGGCAGCGACAGCATCAGTTTGGACTTCTCCGGGAACGGGCCCTCAATGGTCAGCCAGTTGACGTAATCGGCCTTGGCTTCTTCCTTGTTGACGCTGGCCTTGAAGACCTTGCCGCCAGGGCCGGTCAACTTGATGGCCAGGGCATCGGCCATGCGGATCGGCGCCGTGAACTCCAGGCGGGCGGGCAGGAAGGGGATGCAGCCGCCGTCGGTTTTCAGCCTGTCGCAACTGAACTTGGCGGTGAATTCAGGCCGCGTCTTGTACGACCAGGTCTGTTCCTTCGTCGTCGCGATGCCGCTGTCGGCCGCGATGCCCGCGCCCCAGACCAGCGACACTTCAGCATTCGCAGGCAGGCGGCGCTTGCATTGCAGGACCGCCAGCGGCAGCTTTTCCAGTCGCTTGCCGCGCACCGTCGCCGTCGCGCCCCACACCACGCCGCGCGCCTTGAAGTAGACGGTCAGGTAGCGATCCATGAAGGACTTGCGCTGCGCCAGTATCTGCTCGCGCTCCGCGCCGGCCAGCACGCGCACGCCGATTTTTTCGTTGATGCCTTCGGCGCGGCACCATGTGCGCGCGGCGACGGTTTCGTCGCTGGCCGGCGCGTCCAGCCCGAGGATGAAGATCTGCTGTTCGTCGATATCCGACGCGCCCTCGCGCGGCATCGACTGCACGATGGCGGGGCCGCCGGTGTTAAAGGCGAAACGCCGTTCGCCGGCGAGCGGCTTGCCCGCCAGGTCTTTGGCGTCCTGCTTCAGCGTGAAGCTGCATGCCACGCCGGCCGGCAGGTCGCGAGCGAAATCGTAGCTCCAGTTTTTGCCGTCGATCCAGCGACCCTTGCCCTCTTCCGGACAATCGACGGTGAACGGATCGCCCAGGCGCATGTCGCCTAGCGGGACCATCTGGCCGCTGAAGCGCGCAGTCGCCTGGCGCACGCCTTTGACGACGCCGGCGGGAGAAAAGGAGGTAACGGAAGTGACGGAGGTCTGGGCCAGGACGGCCAGCGGCAGGCTGCACAAGGCGGCCATGCCGATAAAGCGGGACAGGAGGCGCATGCCAACTCCGGTGCTGATGGGGAATCAGACCAGTGTTGCAAACGCCCCCGGCAATGTCAACAACATTACAAGAAAAACATCAGGCTAGCGCATCAAGCCAGCGCATTAACTCAGATTAAATACGCCCATCGATTCCACATGCGACGTATGCGGGAACATATTGATCACGCCGGCCTTGTCGAGCACATAGCCGGCCTGCACCAGGATGCCGGCGTCGCGCGCCAGCGTCGACGGGCTGCACGAGACGTAGACGATACGCTTGGGCAGCAGGTCGGCGCGAGTCTGGCTCAGGGCCACCAGCGCTTCGCTTAGCGCCATGGCGCCGTCGCGCGGCGGGTCGATCAGCATGCGGTCGAACTTGCCCAGCTCGACCAGGTGATCGGCCGTGATCTCGAACAGGTTGCGGGTGTAGAAGGTGGTTTTGTCCGACAGGCCGTTGGCCTTGGCGTTGTCCAGCGCGCGCTCGGTCAGCGAGGTCAGGCCTTCGATGCCGACCACCTCGCGCGCCTGCGTCGCCAGCGGCAGCGTGAAGTTGCCCAGGCCGCAGAACAGGTCGGCCACGCGGTCTTCCGGCTGCACGTCCAGCAGGCGCAGGGCTTTGACCACCAGCACGCGGTTGATGTAGTGGTTGACCTGCGTGAAGTCGACCGGCTTGAACGGCATCTTGATGCCGAATTCCGGCAGCTGATAGTACAGCTGCTGGTCCAGCGGGTAGTAAGGCACAGCCGTTTCCGGGCCCTTGGTTTGCAGCCAGAACTGCACCTGATGCAGGTCGGCGAAGGCCTTCAGCTTGGCGTCGTCGCCGGCGCCCAGCGGCGACATGATGCGCAGCACCAGCGCGGTCACGCCTTCGCCGATCGCCACTTCGATCTGCGGAATCTGGTCGAACAGGGTCAATGAGCTGAGCAGACCGCGCAGCGGCAGCAGCAGGTCCGACACATGCTTGGGCAGGATCTCGCAGCTCTGGATGTCGGCCACGAAGATGGTTTTCTTTTCCTTGAAGCCGACCAGCACCGTGTTCTTCTTGGCCACGTGGCGCACCGACAGGCGGGCGCGGTAGCGGTAGCCCCAGGTCGGGCCGTACATCGGGCGCATCACCGTCAGCGGACGCACCTTGCCGATATGGCGCAGGTTATCTTCCAGCACGCGCTGCTTGATCGCCACCTGCGCGGTCGGCTCCAGGTGCTGCATCGAGCAGCCGCCGCACATGTCGAAGTGCACGCACTGCGGCTTCACGCGCATATGGGACTCGTGCAGCAGCTCGTCCATGCGGGCCATTTCCCAGTTTTTCTTCTTCTTGAACGTGGTGAATTTCACCGTCTCGCCAGGCAGCGCGCCTTCGACAAACACCACTTTACCCTGGGAGCCGTCTTCATTTTCCAGATGGCCGACGCCGCGGGCGTCCATGTCGAGCGACTTGATGAAGATTGTATTTTCTTGCATAACGTTCAATGTTGGATTGGCAATGGCTAGCGCCGGCACTCATATGCCGGGGCCGACATGATAGCAGAATGGGAACGAACTACAGCAGGGAATCGCGCACCACGCCGCGCGCGGCCATGGCGCGTTTCAGCTTGACCAGCGCTTCCTGCTGGATCTGGCGCACCCGCTCCCGCGTCACGCCCATTTCCTCGGCCAGCGTTTCCAGCGTGGCCGGATCGTCGTTGTCGAGGCCGAAGCGGCGCATGATGACGATGCGCTGCTTGTCGGGCAGCTTGGTCAGCCAGTCGCGCACCAGCAAGGTCATTTCGTGGTGCTCGGCGCGGGCGTCCGGGCTGTCGTCGGCGTCGCCGGGCAGCATGTCCATCAGCGACGATTGCGGATCGTTGTCCAGCGGCGCGTCCAGCGAGGTGGCGTGCTCGGACAGCGCCAGGATGTCCTGCACCTCCTCCACCGGGCGGCCGACCAGCTCGGCGATGTCCTCGGCGGTGGCGTCCTTGCCGTTGTGGTGCTGGGCTTCGAGATGGTATTTGCCACGCAGGATCTGGTTCAGCTCGCGCACCATGTGCACCGGCAGGCGCACCGTGCGGGCCTGGTTCATGATGGCGCGCTCGATGCTCTGGCGTATCCACCAGGTGGCGTAAGTGGAAAAGCGGAAGCCGCGCTCCGGCTCGAACTTGTCGATGGCGCGCATCAGGCCGATGTTGCCCTCCTCGATCATGTCGAGCAGGACCACGCCGCGGTTGATGTAGTGCTTGGCGATCGAGACCACCAGCCGCAGATTGTGCTCGATCATGGTCTGGCGGGCGCTGAAGTCGCCGGACTTGGCCAAGGTGGCGTAGTGCACTTCCTGCGGCGCCGTCAGCAGCGGCCGGGTGCCGATCTGGTTCAGGTAGTGCTGGGTGGTGTCGGTCGACAGTTCGGCCGCCAGCACCTTTTTCAGTTCATCGACGCTTTCCAGCACCGCGCCCGGCTCGACGGTTTCCGCCTCGCCATCCGCAGATTCGATGGCGACGTCATCATTGCTCTCGTCCGGGAATTCGTCCGGGGCCGAGTCGTCATCCATCGGGTCGTGCGGCGTCTGTGTCATGGTTCAGCTAGCGGTTAGGCAGGAATCTGGACGGGTCCACCGGTTTGCCCTGCTGCCTGATTTCAAAGTGCAGCTTGACGGAATCGGCATCCGAATCGCCCATTTCAGCAATCATTTGTCCCTTGGTCACGCTCTGGCCTTCCTTGACCACAATAGTACGATTGTGGGCGTAGGCCGACAACAAGCTATTACTGTGTTTCACAATAACGAGATTACCATATCCACGGATGCCGCTGCCGGCATACATCACTTTTCCGGCCCCGGCAGCCACGACTTGCTGGCCCGCCTTGCCGGCGATATCCACGCCCTTGTTCTTGCCCTCGTCGAAGGTGGCGACGACGCGACCTTCGGACGGCCACATCCAGCTCAGTTTTTCCTCGTCGACGCTGGCGGCGGCGCTGGCGGCGGCCGGCGGTGCCGCCACCACGGCCGGCGATGGCGCCGGGGCCGGCCTGACGCTGCCTTCGGCCTTGCCGTTGCCATTGCTGTCGGCGCGTTGCAACTCGGCCAGCGCGCTGTCCGAATACGGTTTCTTCTCGCCTTTCGGCTCGGTTTTCTTGACTACCGGCGGTGGCGGCGGCGTCTTCTCCGCCGGCGGCATGACGATGGCGCCGGTCTGCACGCCGTTGGATGCGCTGTCGGGCGGCAGCACGCGCAGCACCTGGTCGACCTTGATGTCGTTCGGGTTGGCCAGGTTGTTCCAGGTCACCAGGTCGCGGTAGTTCTGGCCGTATTCCAGCGCGATGCGGATCAGCGTATCGCCTTTCTTGACCGTGTACAGGCCGCGCTCGTCGCGGGCGATCTGCGCCGTTTCGCTGGGGGTGGCGGGCTTGACTGGCGGCGGCACGGTGCGGTCGACGACCGGTGCCTGATTCGGGGTGGTGCTGCAGGCGCTCAATAAAGCGAGCGCAAAGCTCATGGCGAGCAAATTACTTTTATTTGTCATTCTCATCTTAGTCTAATGAAACGGGCACGTCATATCGTGCCCGGACGCAGCGGCACGAAATGGCAGTCTTCCAGCGTGACGCTGGTCCATTCTGCCTTGCCGATGCGTGTAATTAATTCCAGGTGCTGCGCGCGGACGCCCACCGGCGCCACCAGCCGACCGCCTATGGTCAGCTGTTCCAGCAGTGCTTGCGGCACTTCCAGGCCGGCGGCGGCCAGGATGATGCCGTCGAACGGCGCAGCTTGCGGCAGGCCTAGCATACCATCTCCGTAATGCAAGCGCAGGTTCGGCACGCGCAGCGGCCGCAGATTGGCCTTGGCCAGCTCGTGCAGAGGCTTGATGCGCTCGATCGAATACACCTCCTGCGCCACGCAGGACAGCACCGCCGCCTGATAGCCGCAACCGGTGCCGATCTCCAGCACGCGCTGCAGCGGACCGCCGTTGCGCATCACCTCGATCATGCGGGCGACGATGTAGGGCTGGGAGATGGTCTGGTGATGGCCGATCGGCAGCGAGGCGTCGATATACGCTTGCGAGGCCAGCGCCTCGTCCATGAACATATGGCGCGGCACGCTCTCCATCGCGCCCAGCACCACCGCATCCTTGACGCCCTGTTTGGCCACCCGCTGCACCATGGCGCGGCGTACCGCGTCCGACACCAGCGGATTGCCGCGCGGCGCCGGCGCCGCCACCGGCTGTGCCCGCTCCATCGCGTAGCTGTGCGACTTGGACGGCGCCGCCACCGGCCGCGGCGTGGCATAACCGTGCTGCGGCGCCACGTGGCGGGCCGCGTTCTGGGTCGCCGTCTGCGGCGTCGCCACCGGCGCGAACACCGTCGCCTTCTTGGCCCCCTTATCGACTACCGAGGATAGCGGGAGGGGAAAGCTACGGTTCTTGTCGTTCATGCCAGGGCCCTTGCCAATGCATCGAGTTGAGTTTTGTGGGTCAGGTCGATCTGCAGCGGCGTGATCGAGGTCTGGCCCTGGGCGCAGGCAAAGAAATCCGTGCCCTCGCCTGCGTCCTTGGTCGCGCCCGGCGGGCCGATCCAGAAAATTTCCTTGCCGCGCGGGTCCTGGGCCCGTATCACCGGCTCGGCCTGGTGACGGCGGCCCAGCCGCGTGGCGACCGGGAGCGTCAGCTGATCGTAGGGGCGGTTCGGGATGTTGACGTTCAGCAGATACGGCGCCGGCAACGTTTGATAATAGCGCTGGATGATGTCACGCGCATGACGGGCGGCGTCCTCGATGTGCTCCCAGCCGTGGGCGCCCTGCGAGAAGGCGATGGCGGGGATGCCGAACAGATAACCCTCGGTGGCGGCGGCGACGGTGCCGGAATACAGCGTGTCGTCGCCCATATTCGGGCCGTTGTTGATGCCGGACACCACCAGGTCGGGCCTGTAGTCCAGCATGCCGGTCAGCGCCACGTGGACGCAGTCGGTCGGCGTGCCATTGACAAAATAGAAACCATTGGCCGCCCGCTGCACCGACAAGGGCCGGTCCAGCGACAGCGAATTGGAAGCGCCGGAGCGGTTGCTGTCCGGCGCCACGACCACGATGTCGGCGATCGGCGCCAGGGCTTCCGCCAACGCGTTGATGCCCGGCGCCAGGTAGCCGTCGTCATTACTGATCAGGATTCTCATACGGAGATTTTACCTGAAGCAATGGCCGGACTGCGCGTGCCGGCGGCCTCCGAGCCAGATAAATTTGCGCTAGCGCGACGGCGGCCGGGTGGCGCTCAAATGGCCGTCCAGGGCCAGCAGCTCTTCAGCCGCCCGGGTCCACAGATCGCTGCCCCCGGGCCGGTCGCGCTGGCGCAACGGACGAGACAGGGCATCGTCGTAATCGGCCGCGGCGCCGTCCTGATGCAGTTCCGGCACCAGCGACGGCTCGCCGATCCGGCCGCCGACCGGCCCGCCCAGCTGCACCTGCACGTCCGCCAGCTGGGCGCGCGCCTTGCGGGTGTCCGGGTGATCCGGCCCCAGGCGCCGGATCTGCGCCTGGAGCACGGCTTCGAACAGGCTGCTGGCGGCATCCAGCTCCTGCATCCGCAGCAAGGTGCAGCCCAGCGCGGTCTTGCTGCGCAGGGTGTCGGCGTGTTCCGCGCCCAGCAGGCGCTTGCGCGCCGCCAGCACCTGCTCCTGCGCGATGCGGCCGTGTTCGGTGTCGCCGCGCCGGAACAGCATATCGGCCCGGCTCGCCTTGCAGGCCAGGGTCAGCAAATGTTCCGAGCCAAGCAGGCGCAGATAGGCGTCCAGCACCGCGTCCAGCATGGCCAGCGCCTCGGCCGCGCGCCCCTGCTCGGCCAGCGTGGCCGCCAGGTTGGCCCGCGCCGCCAGCGTATCGAGGTGTTCCCGCCCCAGCAGGCGCTCGCGCGTTTCGACGATGCACTCCTCCAGGAACTGCGCATCGTCCAGCTGACCCTGCAGCCGCAGCACGCCGGCCAGATTGCTTTTGCTGGCCAGCGTATCCGGATGGTCTTCGCCCAAGCCGCGCTGGCGCAGGCTCATGCTTTCCTCGAAACACGTCAGCGCCTGGCGCAGCCGACCTTCACGACGGTAGAGTTCACCCAGCAGGTTGAGGTCGCGCGCCAGCGGCTGCGACAGCGCCCGCACACCGCCCTCCTCCAGCGCCCGGCGCGCATCGCTGATCGAGGCCAGCAGGTGTATCTCGCGGCTCGATTGCCATGGGAAATAGCCGCCGGCCAGCCAGTCGAGGAAGGCTTCGAAGGTGCGTGTCAGCGAAAAACGGTCGCCGCCCTGATCCATGCGCACCGCCAGCTGCTCGCCGTAGGCGAAGGTGCGGGTCTGTTGCAGCTGGACTTCGTCGAAATAGCTGTCCAGCGACATCTGCGACATGCCGTAGCAGGAACACAGCAACTGTTCGAAGATGGGCTGGTAGCCCAGTATGCGTTGCTGCTGGTCGCCGCGCCGCCATTGCGCGCGCTGCGCGCTGTCGCCCATTTCGATGCGCGATGGCAGAGGATAGACCAATAATGGCCGCTGTTCGTCCTCATGGCTGCGGCGATAGGCGGTCGCGCGGGTGACCAGCGCCTGCACGCCCTCCAGGCTTTGCCGGTTGGGCGTGAACACCACCACCAGCTTGCGCGGCAGCAAGGTCGTGCAGATGCCGGCGCTGTCGGTGCGGCCGGTGCGGGAATCGACCAGCACGTAGCGGAAATGCCGCGCCAGATTGTCGGCAAAGCAGCGGAACAGCGCCGGGCAGCTGTTGAACAGCTCGTCCCAGTGCATGGCCGCCAGCCGTTCGCCGTAGCTGTCGTCGAAGCGGCCGGCGCGCATCAGGTACAACTGGCTGCTCTGGTCGACCCGGCGCACATATTGCTCCCAGCCGACGGCGGCGAGCACCTCGCGCGCCAACTCCTCCTCGTCCAGCAGGTTCGCCCCCTTGCGGCGGCGCATCAGTTGCTCGCGGCAAGCTTCGAACAGCTCCAGCACGCCCGGCCCCTCGTCGTGGTGGTCAAAATAATGATGCAGGCCCGGCGCTTCCAGGTCCCAATCGATCATCAACACCGGCGTGGTGGCGTTCTGTTGCCGCGCCAACAACACTGCGATATTGGACAGGGCCATGGTGCGCCCGGTCCCGCCCTTGTAAGAATAGAAAGTGACGACTTCGCCGGTTCCAGTCAACGGCGGCAGCGACAAGGCAGTGATGTCCATGGCAAACCTTTAGCGTGGGAAGTGTGGAGGAGGATGTGCACGCCATTCAGGCGGGATCTCCGGCATGACAAAACGACCACAGTCATGCCCCGGCGGCGTGCATCGTTTTAGGTAGTGGTAATGCTCGGCAATGCGCAAAACTATCTTCTCTATATCCGGAAGGAATTCCGGATTGGTTTTCAAATCGCCGCTGGCCAGCGTGTAGCGGGAAAAATCGACATACATGCCCGGCCCGGAAATTTGCGGCGGCAAACCGTCCGGATGGCGGGTCATGATGACGGGAATGATCAGGTGGCTGGGCAGCGGATACCACTGCTTGCGTTCGCTTTCAATAAGTTGCATTGCTGCAAACTCGCGGCGGGTGTACGCGTGGGCTTCGTATTTAGGTGTATAAATGACAATCATGCAAGCGCTCTCACACATGGCGCGCGCGATCTTCTGATCGAGATCGTCGCCGCCACCGAGTTGCTCGCTATCAACAAAGAGTTCGTTCTCGTTGTCGAAGTGCGGCTCCAGGTAGCACTTGAGCGCTTCGACCAGATCGTTCTTGAACTTGCTCATGTAGGCGTGCTGGCCATGTGCATAACTGAAAAAGCAGCCGTGACGGATAGTCATGACATCCTCCGTTGCTGCCCTATCGCGGTGCAGCGTTTAACCAACTCTAACAATCGCCTCAGCCGACACTTTGTGCAAACGCAAACGTGCGGCAGACCGAACTTTGCGCAAACCGGTGGCGGATTCAGGTATCATAAAAAATCTAACGATCGTTCTATTTTTTAAACCAAGGAGACCACATGAAAGCTGTCGTATGTCAAAGCTGGGGATTGCCCGATACCCTCACCGTCCAGGAATTGCCCGATCCGCAGGCCGGTCCGGGACAGGTCGTGATCGATGTCAAAGCCGCCGGCCTGAACTTTCCGGACGTACTCATCATCCAGGGAAAGTATCAATTCAAGCCGGAATTGCCCTTCGTTCCAGGCAGCGAAGTGGCCGGCGTGGTGCGTTCGGTTGCTGACGATGTAACAACTTTCAAGCCGGGCGACAGGGTCATCGCCTTCACTCCGACCGGTGCATTTGGACAACAACTTTTGGCGCCGGTGCAAGCCCTGGCGCCCATGCCGCCAGGCATGGATTTCGAGACGGCGGCGGCGATCACCCTCACCTACGGCACCTCGCATCATGCGGTGGTGGACCGTGCCGCGCTAAAAGCTGGCGAGACCATGCTAGTACTTGGCGCGGCTGGCGGTGTGGGGCTGGCTGCGATCGAGATCGGCAAAGCCCTTGGAGCCCGCATCATTGCTTGCGCTTCGACCGACGAGAAGCTGGAAGTGTGCAAAGCGCATGGCGCGGACGTGCTGATCAACTACAGCAAGGAAGATTTGCGCGAGGCGATCAAGGCGGCGACCGGCGGCAAGGGTCCGGACGTGATTTACGACCCGGTCGGCGGCGAATATGCGGAGCCGGCGTTCCGCTCGATTGCTTGGCGGGGACGTTATCTGGTGGTGGGATTCGCCAACGGCGAGATTCCGAAATTGCCGCTCAACTTGACCTTGCTCAAAGGTGCGTCACTGGTCGGCGTGTTCTGGGGCGAGTTCGTCAAACGCGAGCCGAAAGCCAACCTGGCCGGCATGCGTCAGTTGATGGGATGGTTGCAGGAGGGAAAGATCAAGCCGCATATTTCGGGGCGGTACAAGCTGGAGGAAACGGCGCAGGCGCTGAACGATATGGCGGCCAGGAAGGTCACGGGCAAGGTGGTGATTTTGCCTTAAAAGCAAACTTACACCCCGCACGGCGCTCCGCTGGGGTCGGACCCCGGACGGGGTCCGACCCCGATTGGCTTTTCGGGGCTGGCCTATCAAGCCAAAATTTATTACTGGAAGTTACTGATCTGAATTCTTGTTTTTGAAAAATTCAATCACTTCCGCTTGTTCGCGGGTGCGTTTGAAGGACGGCAAACTCTGCCAGATCCGCTTGCCGTACGGCTTGGAAATCACCCGCGGATCGCACAACATCAGCACGCCGCGATCGCCTTCGTCGCGGATCAAACGACCGGCACCTTGCTTCAGGTTAATAATCGCCTCCGGCAAAGTGTGGTGCATGAAGCCGTTTTTGCCCTGTTTTTCCATCACTTCGATGCGCGCGGCCAGCACCGGATCGTCCGGCGGCGCGAACGGAAGCTTGTCGATGATCACCAAAGACAGCGCATCGCCGCGCACATCGACGCCTTCCCAGAAGCTTTGCGAGCCGATCAGTACGCCATTTCCCGCCTTGCGGAACTGATCCAGCAGCTCGGTACGGCCTTTGTCGCCCTGGACAAACAGCGGATAAGGCAAGCCGCGCTTCTCGAATTCGTCGCGCAAACGCTCGGCCGCGCGCTTGACGGCGCGCAAAGTCGTGCACAAAAGGAAGGTTTTTCCGCCCGCCGCTTCGATAATCGGCAGCGCGTGGTCCAGCACGGCGTCGGTGTAGCCCATGGAATTTGGGTCCGGCAAGCCTTGCGGGACGTACAAAATCCCCTGCTGCTCGTAATTAAACGGGCTCGGCCAGGTCTTCGACGGCTCCCCTTCCAGCCCCATTTGCTCGGAAAAATGGCCGAAATCATTCTTCACTGCCAAGGTCGCAGAGGTGAAAATCCAGCTGCGCGGCACGCCTTCGCGCTGGCCGTTGAAGATAGGCGCGATCGACAAAGGCGTCTTATGCAGCTGCAGCGACGACGCATAGGCCTCGACCCAGAACACCGCCTCGGCGCCTTTTTCAACCCGCGCCTTGGGATCGAATTTCCAATCTTTTAATTTTTGCGCCAATTCCAGGCCGCGTTGGCGGCATTGTTCCAGCGTTTCCGCACGGGCGGCCTGGGTTTCCAGTACCGCCAGCATGCCGTCCAGCTCGTCCTTGAGCGTCTGCAAAGCCGGGAAAAAGTCGCTCGACGGCGCGATCTGCGGCAGCGACAAACGGACGATATCTTGCGGGAAAGTCAGGCGCAGGTCGCGCGCCGCCTTCTCCACCACCGTGACGACCTTGCCCCAATCGGCGCCGTCGCGGGCGTTGGACAAGCCTTCGGCCAGCACATCGCGGCACAATTCCAGCACTTGCGAGGTGGAAAACGTGTCGCCGAAGAACAAGGTGGCGGTGTCCGGCAGCTGGTGCGCCTCATCGAAGATCACGGTATTGGCGGACGGCAGCAACTCGGCGATGCCGGAATCCTTCAGCGCCACGTCGGCGAAGAACAGGTGGTGGTTGACCACCACCACGTCGGCCTGCTGCGCTTCCTTGCGCGCCTTCATGACGAAGCAATCCTGGTAATACTGGCACTCGGCGCCCATGCAATTGTCGCGGGTCGAGGTCACCAGGTTCCAGATCAGCGCGTTTTCCGGCACGCGGGCCAACTCGGCCTTGTCGCCGGAACTGGTCATCTTCAGGAAGCGCGAGATTTCGCGCAAGTGGCCGACGTCGTCGCGCGAGGTCATGCGGCCGTTTTGCAGCGTACGTTCCAAATGGTAATGGCAGACGTAGTTCGAGCGCCCCTTGAGCAGCGCCACCGACACCGGCGCCTGCAAGGCGGCGCGCACGGTCGGGATGTCGCGCAGGAACAGCTGATCCTGCAAGTTCTTGGTGCCCGTGGAAACGATGGTCTTGCCGCCCCACAGCAACGCCGGCACCAGGTAGGCGAAAGTCTTGCCGGTGCCGGTGCCGGCCTCGGCGATCAGCGTGGTCTGGTTGGCGATGGCGTCCGCCACCGCCTTGGCCATCTCGGTCTGCGAGCGGCGCGGACGGTACTCGCCCACAGCCGGGCCCAGCGGTCCGCCGGCGCCGAACAGGCGTTCGACCTCGGCGTCATGTTTTCCGGGGGGCTGATCGGGCGTGGCGCCGACTACGGCGGGGATGGTGTCGGCGGGCGTGGAGAGTGGTTCGGTCAAAATAAACTTAGTTGTGGCGCTGAGCCGGACTCAGGCCGGAACGTCGGGCACTAATTGCATTTTCAGCAGAGTGATATGGTCTTTCAATTGCAGCTTGCGCTTTTTGAGGCGGCGCAATTGCAGCTGGTCGTGATGGCCGTCCAGCGTGAGCAGGTCGATGACCGCGTCCAAATCGCGGTGTTCGACGTCGAGTTCTATCAGACGACGCTGGATATCTTGTACATCAGTCATAATTCTCAGTCTTTACTCACACAAATAGTTTCACTGGAACAACAAACGTATTGCAAACAAACTGCGACACGGTGCATAGTTTAATCTACGGCGCGCTTGTCGCCAACATAATGATCGCTCACCCGCCGTCTAGGATACAGTGTCGCATATGAGCGCATATAAAATAGAAGCAGGCACTGCCCAGCACATAGGAAACCGGTCCCAGCAAAACGACCGGGTGGCCCTGTTCACGGCCGCCCAGGCGCCCGGCTACGTGATGGCGGTACTGGCCGACGGCAACACCAGCGCCATCGGCTCGGACCAGGTGCTGTTGACCAGCAAACACTTGTTCGACGAGATGCGCGTCGGCGACACGCCCAGCATTCCGCGCCTGCAGGAACTGATGCGTGCCATCGCCGAGGAAGCGCACCAGGTCATGAAGATGAACCCGATCGCCAAGACCGCCGAGCCGCAAAGCGCGCTGGCGCTGATGGTGCTGACGCCGGCCGGCCAGGCGGTGTGGGCCCATGTCGGCGATGCGCGGGTGTACCGCTTTGAAGGCGAGACCTGCGCCATGCGCAGCAACGACGGCGCCTACATCGAACATCTGGTCAAGCAGGACAATCTGCCGCTGGAAGCGGCCAAGCGGCACCGCAGCTCCAAGCTGCTCAACAACGCGCTGGGCAACAGCTTCAAATCGCCCTTCGTCACGGCCGGCTACCACGACGGCTTGCAGGCGGGCGACGCCTTCCTGCTGTGCTCCGACGGACTGTGGCAATTATTCAAGGATACGGAGCTCGCTGCGGCGGTGGCCCGCAACACCCCGCGCCAGGCGGCCGAACGCCTGATCAGCAAGGCCGGCGAACGCGCCCAGGGCAAGGGCGACAACTGCTCGATGGCCATCATCAAGCTGGTCGAGCAGCCCAAGGAAATCCCGAACTACACCATCCAGAAAATGCGCCGCGCGGTCTGAGGCGCAGCGCTTACTGCTTCTTGGCGGCGGCTGCGGCGGCTGCCTCGGCGGCGGCCGCTTTCTTCTTCTCGGACGCTTCATGCGCGGCGCGCTTGGCCTCGCTTTCAGCCTTCTTCTTGACCACTTGCGCCTGGCGTTTTTCCGACTCGGCCTGTTTCTGCGCGAACGCGGCGGCGTTGGCGGCGCGCTTGCCGGCATCGGCCGCATCCTGCGCTTCCTGAAGCTTGACCTTGGCCGCATGCTCGGCTGCGCGGTCCACCACTTTGCCAGCGTTCGGCGCCGGGCGCGGCGTTTCATCGACGACCTTGGCTTCCTTCGGCGGCTGGGCGGCGCGCAGGGCCTCGTCTTCCGCATCCTTGCGGGCGCGCTCGGCCAGGTCGGCGTCGCGCTTCTGGACCGAGTCGGCGCGTTTGAAATGCTCGGCCTCCACCTCGGTGGCGCGCAGCCTGGCCAGCGCGGCGCGGCGTTTTTCCTTGGCCTGGTCCAGGCAGTGATTGACGAAGAACTTGGTGTAGCACACGCTTTCGCTGGCGGCGAATTCCTCGTGGACCGCGGCACGGTCCTTGGCCACTTGCGCCAGCGTGGCGTTGGCCTGCTCGACCGAATGGGTCTGTGCTTGGGCGGGCGCGGCCAGCGTCGCCAGGGCCGCCAGCGCGGCGACCGCAATCATCTCGCCCAGCGGTTTCAAACTTGGTCTCATATTTTTATCCTGTTGCATCACGCCAGCGCGCCGGCCGCGGCGCGCTGCTCTTTATCCATGTACTCGCGCGATTGCATCTCGACGATGCGCGATACCGTGCGGTGAAATTCGTTGGCCAGCGTGCCGTTGGTGTACAGCTCTTCCGGCTCCACCTCGGCCGACATCAGCAGCTTGACGCCCTGGTCGTAGAACACGTCGATCAGCCAGGTAAAGCGCCGCGCCTCCGACGACATCGCGGCCGACATCATCGGAATCCCGGACAATATCACGGTATGGAAGCGGCTGGCGATTTCCAGGTAATCGTTCTGCGAACGGGGACCGCCGCACAGGGTGTTGAAGTCGAACCAGATGATGGTGCCGGCGCGGCGCAGCGCGCGGATTTCGCGCGCTTCGATGCGCACCACCGGATCTTCGTCGGCGGTCTCGGCGATGCTGGCGTAGGCCTCGCGCAGCGCGCTGTCGGTCTTGGCGTTGAGCGGCGTCAGGTAGGAATCGACCTGCTCCAGCGCCCGGCCGCGATAGTCGATGCCGGCGTCGATGTTCATCACGTCCAGCTTGTCGTACAGCAGCTGGATGGTCGGCAGGATGCGGTCGCGGTGCAGGCCGTCCGGGTACAGCAGTTTCGGATCGTAGTTCGAGGTCATGATGAAGGACACGCCGTTGTCGAACAATGCGCTCAACAGGTTGTACATGATCATGGCGTCGGCCACGTCCGAGATGTGGAATTCGTCGAAGCAGATCAGCCGGTATTTCTTGGCGATGCGCTTGGCCACCTCGTCCAGCGGATTGGCGACGCCGGTCAGCTCGTCGAGCTGGCGGTGCACGCCGCGCATGAACTCGTGGAAGTGCAGGCGCGTCTTGCGCACCAGCGGCACCACCGAATAGAAGCTGTCCATCAGGAAGGACTTGCCGCGCCCCACCCCACCCCACATGTAGACGCCTTTCGGCACGTCGGGCCGGTGGATCAGGCGCTTGAAGGTGCTGGAACGCTGGCCCTTGTAGGCCACCCATTCGTCATAGCACAGTTGCAGGCGGTCCACCGCGCGGCGCTGGGCGGCATCGGCCTTGAAATTGCGCTCTTCCAGCGCATGCTGATAAAACTCTTCGACGTTCATGTGTTCGATTCTTTGTGGCGGCGCGCAAATAAAAACGGGCGGACCGCAGTCCGCCCGCAGTCCGCTTATGGGTGCTGCTTAGAAGTTCAGCGTGCGCTTGTCGATCGCCAGCGCGGCTTCCTTGGTCGCTTCCGACAGCGACGGGTGTGCGTGGCAGATGCGCGCGATGTCTTCAGCCGAAGCCTTGAACTCCATCGCCACGACCGCTTCGGAGATCAGCTCGGAAGCCATCGGTCCGATGATGTGCACGCCCAGGATTTCGTCGGTGGTCGCATCGGCCAGGAACTTGACCATGCCCGAGGTGTCGCCCAGCGCGCGTGCGCGGCCGTTCGCCAGGAACGGGAAGGTGCCGGCTTTATATGCGACGCCGTCGGCCTTCAGCTGCTGCTCGGTGCGGCCTACCCACGCGATTTCCGGCGAGGTGTAGATGACCCAAGGGATGGTGTTGAAGTTGGTGTGGCCGTGCTGGCCAGCCATGCGCTCCGCAACAGCAACGCCTTCTTCTTCCGCCTTGTGCGCCAGCATCGGGCCGCGCACCACATCGCCCACTGCCCATACGCCTGGCAGGTTGGTCTTGCAGTCGTCGTCGACCGCCACGAAGCCGCGCTCGTCGAGCTTCAGGCCGACCTTGTCGGCGGCCAGGCCGTCGGTGTTCGGGGTGCGGCCGATCGAGATGATCAGCTTGTCGAACACGGCGGTCTGCGCTTCGCCCTTGGCGTTTTCGTAGGCCACGGTGACGTTGTTGGCGCCCTTGGTGATGGTGCCGATCTTGCAGCCCAGGTTGATGTTCAGGCCTTGCTTGGCGAACAGCTTGCCGGCTTCCTTGGCGATCTGCTCATCGACCGCGCCCAGGAACACAGGCAGGCCTTCCAGCACGGTCACTTCGGAACCCAGGCGGCGCCATACGGAACCCATTTCCAGGCCGATCACGCCGGCGCCGATCACGCCCAGCTTGGCAGGCACGCCTTCGATGGCCAGCGCGCCGGTGTTCGACAGGATCAGTTTTTCATCGAACTCCGCGCCTGGCAGAGCACGGGCGTTGGAGCCGGTGGCGATGATGACTTGCTTGGCGTTGATGGTCTCGTTCGCTGGCGCGGAGATCGCCAGCGGGTAGCCGTCAGCGGTGGCGGCGCCGGCGAAAGCTGCGCGGCCGTGGAAGAAGGTGACCTTGTTTTTCTTGAACAGGAACAGGATGCCGTCGTTGTTTTGCTTCACAACGGTGTTCTTGCGCTTCAGCATTTGCGGCAGGTTCAGCGACAGGCCGGCGACGTCGATGCCGTGTTCCTTGAACGCGTGCCCGGCGTGCTCGAAGTGCTCCGACGATTGCAGCAGCGCCTTCGACGGGATGCAGCCAACGTTGGTGCAAGTGCCGCCTGGGGCCGGGCCGCCCTTTTCATTTTCCCATGCGTCGACGCAGGCGACCGAGAAACCCAGTTGCGCTGCGCGGATCGCCGCGATGTAACCGCCAGGACCGGCGCCGATGACTACTACGTCAAATTGTTTGCTCATTTTTTATTTTCCAATCAGTTCTCTTCTGGTACGAAAATCCATAGCAGAATGTAGATGGCGAGTCCGAAGCCAAAGGTCAGCACAAACAACGCAAACAGCAGACGCCAGATCCAGGCTTCAACCCCGGTGATCTGGCCCAGCCCGCCGCACACGCCACCCAGCCAGCGATCGGTTTTCGAGCGGCGCAATCGGGTGATGTCGTTGGAGATGCCGGAGGATGCTTCCTTGTCCAGCAACCGGGCTTTGGCAGCGGCGAACTCTTCGTCCGACAGCGCGCCAGCCTGGTGCAATTCGTGCAAACGCTTGATTTCTTCAGATACGCTCATTGATGACCCTCTGAGATGAAACCCCGCAAGCCTGGGGTCTGACCCCGTACGGGGTCAGACCCCGAACTACCGGGGTCAAGCCTAGTGAAATTACAGGTCCAGCAGCAGACGTGCCGGATCTTCCAGCGCCTCTTTCATCGCGACCAGGCCCAGCACAGCTTCGCGGCCGTCGATGATGCGGTGGTCGTAGGACATTGCCAGGTAGTTCATTGGACGGATCACGATCTGGCCGTTTTCGACAACAGCGCGGTCCTTGGTCGCGTGCACGCCCAGGATGGCCGATTGTGGCGGGTTGATGATCGGGGTCGACAGCATGGAGCCGAAGGTGCCGCCGTTCGAGATCGAGAAGGTGCCGCCGGTCAGGTCGTCCAGGGTCAGCTTGCCTTCTTTGGCTTTGACGCCGAACTCGCCGATTTTCTTTTCGATGTCGGCGATCGACATCTGGTCGGCGTTGCGCAGGATAGGCACGACCAGGCCGCGTGGCGAACCGACCGCGATACCGATGTCGAAGTAGCCGTGGTAGACGATGTCGTTGCCGTCGACCGAGGCGTTGATGATCGGATATTTCTTCAGCGCTGCAACGGCGGCTTTGACGAAGAAGGACATGAAGCCCAGCTTGACGCCGTGCTCTTTTTCGAACTTGTCTTTGTACTTGTTGCGCAGGTCCATGACCGGAGCCATGTTCACTTCATTGAACGTGGTCAGGATGGCGTTGGTCGATTGCGATTGCACCAGGCGCTCGGCGATACGTGCGCGCAGGCGGCTCATCGGCACGCGCTCTTCCGGACGATCGCCCAGGCTGGCGCCCGACGGCGTGGCAACTTGTTGCAGTGCTGGCTTGGCAGCGGCTGGAGCCAGTGGCGCAACGGCTGGTGCTTTGGCGCCGGCGGCCAGGGCGTCGCCCTTGGTCACGCGGCCATCTTTGCCCGAACCGGCGACATCGCCGGCGCTCAGGCCTTTTTCCGACAGGATCTTGGCGGCGGCAGGCATGGCCACGTCGCCTTTCGAACCGCCGGTGGCGGCTGCTGGTGCGGCTGCTGGTGCGGCGGCTGCGGCTGGAGCTGCGGCTGCTGGAGCGGCGGCTGCGGCGACGCCGTCGGTGTCGATGACTGCGATCAGTTCGTCGGCAACCACGGTGCTGCCGTCGCCCTTGATGATTTTGACCAGAACGCCTGCGGCCGGGGCCGGCAGTTCCAGAACGACTTTATCGGTTTCGATGTCAATCAGGTTTTCGTCGCGAGCGACTGCGTCGCCGACTTTTTTATGCCAGGTCAGCATGGTTGCTTCTGCTACCGATTCCGACAGCTGGGGGACTTTGACTTCGATTTGTGCCATGTAAAACTCCGTATATTTTATTGTTGCGGCGCCCCGCCGCGTAGCAGCAGGGCGCTCCGTCAGTAAGTGGTGATTATTTGGTCAGGATGAAACCTTTGAGCTTCGAGAACGCCGTCTCCAGCAGGTCTTTTTGCTGGGCGTAGTGCTTGTCGTAGTAGCCGACAGCCGGCGATGCCGACGCTGGGCGGCCGGCGTATGCCAGGCGCTGACCTGCGTCCATGCTCTCGAAGATGTTGTGCTGAATCTGGAACCATGGGCCCTGATTCTGCGGCTCGTCCTGCGCCCACACCACTTCCGCCAGGTTCGGGAACTTCTTCAGTTCGGCAGCGAACGATTTGTGCGGGAACGGATACAGCTGTTCAACGCGGATGATGGCGGTGTCGGTCTGGCCACGGGTCTTGCGTGCGTTGACCAGGTCGTAGTAGACCTTGCCCGAGCAGGCGACCACGCGCTTGACTTTCTTGGCGTCGATTTTCTCGTCGACTTCGCCGATCACGGTCTGGAACGCGCCCTTGGCCAGTTCGGTCAGCGCCGAACCTGCATCCTTGTTACGCAGCAGCGATTTAGGCGTCAGGATCACCAGCGGCTTACGGAACTGACGCACCATCTGGCGACGCAGCACGTGGAAGATCTGCGACGCGGTGGTCGGCTGCACCACTTGCATATTGTTGTCAGCGCACAGTTGCAGGAAACGCTCTGGACGCGCGGACGAGTGCTCAGGACCCTGGCCTTCGTAACCGTGCGGCAGCATCATGACCAGGCCCGAAGCGCGGCCCCACTTCACTTCGCCGGAGCTGATGAACTGGTCGATGACCACTTGCGCGCCGTTGACGAAGTCGCCGAACTGGGCTTCCCAGATCGTCAGCGTGTTTGGTTCAGCGGTCGAGTAGCCGTATTCGAAGCCCAGTACCGCCTCTTCGGACAGCACGGAGTCGATCACGGTGAACGGCGCCTGGCCTTCGGCGATGTTCTGCAGCGGCACGTAGGTGCCTGCATCCCAACGCTCGCGGTTCTGGTCGTGCAGCACGGCGTGACGGTGCACGAAGGTGCCGCGGCCGGCGTCCTGGCCGGTCAGGCGCACTGCGTAGCCCGAAGCGACCAGCGATGCGTAGGCCAGGTGTTCGCCCATGCCCCAGTCCAGGTTCAGTTCGCCCTTGCCCATGTTGGCGCGGTCGCCCAGTACCTTCTCGACCAGCGAGTGCACTTTGAAGTTTTCCGGCACGGTGGTGATGCGGGTGGCCAGGCGCTTCAGTTCGGTCATCGGCACGGCGGTGTCGGCCGAGTCGGTCCATTTGCGGTTCAGGAACGGCAGCCAGTCGACCGCGTACTTGTTCTTGAAGTTGGAGATCACTGGATCGACGGTGTGCTTGCCGGCGTCCATCGCATCGCGGAAGGCCGCTTGCATCTGCTCGCCGCCATCGGCTGCGATGACGGTCTGCGCCACCAGCTTGTCCGCGTACAGCTTGCGGGTGCCTGGGTGGGTGCCGATTTTCTTGTACATCAGCGGCTGGGTCAGCGCTGGCGTATCTTGTTCGTTGTGGCCCAGTTTGCGGTAGCAGATGATGTCGACAACGATATCTTTCTGGAACTGCAGACGGTAGTCCATGGCGATCTGCGAAGCCAGTACCACGGCTTCAGGATCGTCGGCGTTCACGTGCAGCACCGGTGCTTCGATCATCTTGACGACGTCCGAGCAGTAGATGGTCGAGCGCGCATCGCGCGGGTCGGACGTGGTGAAGCCGATCTGGTTGTTGATGACGATGTGCACCGTGCCGCCCGTGCCGTAGCCGCGGGTTTGCGCCAGATTCAGGGTTTCCATCACAACGCCCTGGCCTGCGAAAGCCGCGTCGCCGTGCACCAGGATAGGCAGCACTTGCTTGCCCAGGGTGTCGCCGCGACGGTCCATGCGCGCCTTGACCGAACCTTCAACCACAGGGTTGACGATTTCCAGGTGCGACGGGTTGAACGCCAGCGACAGGTGGACCGGACCGCCGGCGGTCGAGATGTCCGACGAGAAGCCTTGGTGGTATTTGACGTCGCCGGCCGGCAGGTCGTCGCCGTGCTTGCCTTCGAATTCTTCGAACAGTTCCTTGGGCGATTTGCCCAGGGTGTTGACCAGCACGTTCAGGCGGCCGCGGTGGGCCATGCCGATAACGATCTCCTGCACGCCTTTTTCGCCGGCGCGCTGGATGATTTCGTCGATCGAGGCGATGAAGGTTTCGCCGCCTTCGAGCGAGAAGCGTTTCTGGCCGACGTATTTGGTGTGCAGGTAGCGTTCCAGGCCTTCGGCCGCGGTCAGGCGTTCCAGGATGTGCTTTTTCTTCTCGGGCGTGAAGCTCGGGGTCGAACGGATCGATTCCAGGCGTTCCTGCAACCAGCGCTTTTCAGCCGGATCGGAGATGTACATGTACTCTGCGCCGATCGAACGGGTGTAGGTGTCGCGCAGGAAGTTCAGCAGGTCGCGCAGGGTCGCGGTCTCAGGGCCGAAGTAGGTGTTGCTGATGTTGAACACGGTGTCCATGTCCGCATCGGTGAAGCCGTAGAAGGTCGGGTCCAGCTCGGGAATCGATGGACGTTCCTGGCGTTGCAGCGGATCCAGGTTGGCCCAGCGGGAACCCAGGTAGCGGTATGCGGCGATCAGCTGGGTCGCGGCGACGCGCTTGCGGCCCATTTCAGCGTCGGCGGAGGCAACCACGGTGCGGATCGGGCCGGCTTTCGCGCGTTCGGCGAAGGAGGCGATGACCGAAGCGTGGGCGACGTCTGGCTTATTGGTACCGTCGACGGCCGGCACGTGCTGCATGGCGTCGAAGTAGGCGCGCCAGTTGTCTGGCACGGAACCTGGGTTGTTGAGGTACGCCTCGTACAGTTCTTCGACGTACGGTGCGTTCCCACCAAACAGGTAGGAATTGGACGTATATTGTTGCATCATCTTGCTCACCTTTCTTCGCGCTTCGCGAGGAATTAGCGGGTTAATCTAACCTTCCGCGACACGGCCTGACCGGTTAGCGGATTGCACATCAAGTTGTGGGGAAGGGCTATAGTTCTTCAGTACTTCAAAAAATCGGTCATTCAGGATAGCACCGGTATTGTATCCCAACAACCAATTCCGCGACAAAAAGCGTAACAAATGTTTCAGTACGCGTTTACACTTAAACCGCATGGCTGCGCGGTTCGCTCGCAATGTTTTCATATTTTTAACGGCTTTTTTGCGCAGTGCCGGAGGTTGTAGAATAGCGCTTTCTGATCCCGTCCGCCCTTCATGCACACCTTAGAGCAGTTACGCGCCGGACAACTGGCTGGCATCTCGCGCCTGCAAATGTCCTGCGGCCTGACCGATTTCCCGCCAGAGATATTCGACCTGGCCGACACGCTGGAGATCCTGGATTTATCGGGCAACGCCCTGTCCTCGCTGCCGGACGACCTGCCGCGCCTGCGCAAGCTGCGCATCATTTTCTGCTCCGCCAACCAGTTTACGACGCTGCCGGCGGTGCTGGGCGCCTGCCCTGCTTTGACGATGATCGGCTTCAAAAGCAACCAGATCCGCGAAGTTCCGGCCGCCGCGCTGCCGCCGGCGCTGCGCTGGCTGGTCCTGACCGACAACCGGATCGAGCAACTGCCCGCCGCCATCGGCCGCTGCGCACCGCTGCAAAAGCTGATGTTGGCGGGGAACCGCCTGACCGCCCTGCCGCCCGAACTGGCCGCCTGCTCACAGCTGGAATTACTGCGCATCGCCGCCAACCGTCTCACCGAACTACCGATGTGGCTGCTCGACATGCCGCGCCTGTCCTGGCTGGCCTACGCCGGCAATCCCTTCTGCGAGGCGGACGAACTGGCCGCTGAGGCCGGCGCGGGTATTGCAGGTATCGGCTGGGATCGATTGAGTTTTCAGCAGAAACTGGGCGAAGGCGCATCCGGCGTGATCCATCAGGCGGTACTGCGCGAGGCCGGCGACGGTGTTGGCGACGAACGGCCGGTGGCGGTCAAGATGTTCAAGGGCGCAGTCACCAGCGACGGCTTGCCGCGCTGCGAGATGACGGCCTGCGTCAGCTCGGGCGTGCATCCCAACCTGATTCCCGTACTGGGCGAAGTGCACGGTCACCCGCAAGGCGCGAAAGGCTGCGTGATGCCGTTGATCGATCCCGGCTTCGGCAACCTGGCCGGCCCGCCCAGCCTGGACAGCTGCACCCGCGACACTTACCCGGACGGCAAGCGCTTCAGTCCGGCCGAACTGTTGCGCATCGCCGGCGGCATCGCCTCGGCGGCGCGCCACCTGCATGGGCGCGGCATCATGCACGGCGACCTGTATGGCCACAACATCCTGCATTGCGACCAGGGCCGCAGCCTGCTGGGCGACTTCGGCGCGGCATCGCTGTTTGCGCCGGACGCGCCGCACGCGCCGGGCTTGCAACGGCTTGAAGTGCGGGCCTTCGGCCATCTGCTCGATGAATTGATGGCGCGGTGCGCGCTGCCAGCCGCGCAGCAGGCGGCGCTGGCGGAACTGCAGGCGGCCTGTGTTCAAACCGATCCAGCCGCCCGGCCATCGTTGGCGGACGTGGAACAGCGGATCGCAGCGCTCAGCATCTAACTCGGCTGAGCGCTTCCCATCCAGGCAGGGTCGCGGGCGAACCAGTCCAGCAGGAAGTCCAGCATCGCCCGCAGCGCCGGCGACATATGCTGGCGCGAGGTGTAGATGCCGTAGATGCCCATCTGCTGCGGCGCGTAGTCCGGCAGCAGCGCCACCAGCCTGCCGTCGGCGATCAGCGGCGCCGCGCTGTACAAGGGTTGCAGCGCGATGCCGGCGCCCTCCTCGGCCGCCTTCAGCAAAATCAGATCCTCATTGGCCGACAGGTTGCCGCTGACCGGCACCGACACCACCTCGCCATCCCGCTCCGTAAACTGCCACAGGCTCTTGCCGAAATAGGTGTAGGTCAGGCAGTTGTGCACGGCCAGGTCTTCGGCCCGCAGCGGCGTGCCGCGCTCGGCCAGGTAGGACGGCGCCGCGCACACCACCGAATCGCACCAACCCAGCTGGCGCGCGATCAGGTTCGGTTCCAGCGCGTTGGTGATGCGCAGCGCCAGGTCGATTCGCTGTTCGACCAGATTGACGGCGCGGTTATTCATTTGCAGGTCGACCGCCGTGCGCGGGTAGCGCTTCAGGAACGCCGTGACGGCGATCGCCAGCGCGGCCTGCGCCAGCGATTGCGAACAGGTGATGCGCAGCAGGCCTTGCGGCGTATCGGCATCGGCGCCGCTGCCCACTTCCATCGCCTCGGCCAGTTCCAACATGCGGCGGCAGCGCGCCAGCGTGAGGTCGCCGGCGTCGGTCAGGCTCAGGCGACGCGTGCTCCGGTGCAGCAGGCGGGCGCCGGCCCACTCCTCCATCTCGGCCAGATAGCGCGTGACCATGGCGCGCGACATGTCCAACGCCTCGGCCGCCGCGATCATGCTGCCGCGCTCGGCGATGCTGACGAAAACCTGCGCTGCCGTGATCCTGTCCATCGATTCGTCCGATTTATGCAATTAATAGGTGCAGATTACCCTATTTTTCTATCGGATAAAGAAATTTAAGATGACGTCATTCCAACTCCACACGAAAGACCATCATGATCAAGCAAAGCCTGTTGTCCGCCGCCCTCGCCGCCACCGTTGCCGGCGCCACCGCCGCACCGCTCACACTGGAAGTGTTCAATCCGGGCGAAGCCGCCATCTTCCCGGTCGCCTCGGTGATCGTTAGCGGCGCCAGGGATGCGGTGCTGATCGACGCTCAGTTCTCGCGCGGCGAAGCGCTCAAGCTGGTCGAACAGATCCGCGCCAGCGGCAAGCACCTGACCACGGTCTACGTCAGCCACAGCGACCCGGACTTCTACTTTGGCCTGGACGTGATCCACGCCGCCTTCCCGGATGCGAAGATCGTCGCCACGCCGCAGACCATCGCTGGCATCGAGAAGAAGAAGGATGCCAAGGTGGCGTTCTGGGGTCCTATCCTGAAAGACAACGCACCGAAGAGCATCATCGTGCCGCAGCCGCTGCAAGGCGACACCATCAAGCTGGAAGGCCAGACGCTGAAGATCGAAGGCCTGAAGGGCGCGACGCCGGACCGCAGCTACGTGTGGATTCCGTCGATCAAGGCAGTGGTGGGCGGCGTGGTGCTGTTCAACGACCTGCACGTGTGGACCGCAGATACGCAGACGGCTGAATCGCGCAAGCAGTGGCTAGCGACGCTGGACGGTGTCGCTGCGCTGAAACCGGCCACCATCGTGCCGGGCCACTTCAAACAAGGCGCTGCGCTGACGCCGGACGCCATCGGTTTCACCCGTGACTACCTGGTGCGCTTCGAAGCCGAGACTGCAAAGGCCGCCAATTCGGCCGCGCTGATCGCCCGCATGAAGGAGCTGTATCCGACCGCCGGCCTGAACGGTGCGCTGGAAACCAGCGCCAAGGTCGCCAAAGGTGAAATGAAGTGGTGATGTAAAGAACACGGTAGAACTAGACAAATGCATCTAGATATTTTATTCTAGATGCATTGTCCCGCATTCCATCATCATCATCATCATGACCACTGTCCCACCGAAGCCCACCCCGTCCGAACTGGAAATGCTGCGCCTGCTGTGGCAAAGCGGGCCGGCGACCGCCAAGCAGGTGCACCAGGCAGCGATGGAAGCGCGTCCCGACATGAACTACGCGACGGTGCTGCGGCTGCTGCAAGTGATGCACACCAAAGGCCTGTTGACCCGCGACGAAAGCCAGCGCGCCCACATCTACGCGCCGGCGCAGGAGCAGGATTCGCTGCAAACCAATCTGCTGAAAGAGCTGATCCAGAAAGCCTTCTCCGGCTCCGGCAAGGCGCTGGTGCTGGCCGCGCTGCGCGGCGGCCATGTCAGCAAGAAGGAACGCGAGGAAATCCAGGCGTTGTTGGATCAAGACGAATGACGCGGCCTGCCATTGCGATCGTTTCCGGACGGTGCGCCGCGCAGATCCGGGTTATGTCCAACCCGCCGATAAGTTGATTGACCGCGCGCTCACGCAAAATATCCAGATGGCTCGTAGCCTCGTCAAGCACCATCACTCGAGGTGACTTGTATAGAGCACGGGCCAACAGAATACGCTGCTTCTGTCCGCCCGAGAGGGTCGTCCCCATGTCCCCGGCCAATGTATGGTACCCCATAGGCATCGCTACGATGTCTTCATGCACAGCGGCCATCTGAGCGCAGGATTCGACGCGGGCTTGATCGGGGAGCGGATCAAAAAAACAGATGTTTTCTGCCAACGAACCAGCCATTAGATGGTCATCCTGCATAACTGCCGCCATTACTCTTCGCAGCGCGGCATATCCGAGACGCTGTACCGGGCAGTCGCCATAACGCATTTCACCTTCGGTTGGCTGCAATATCCCAAGTATCAATTTGATTAAGGTGGTTTTGCCACATCCAGAAGGCCCGACCAGCACGACCGATTCACCAGGCTCTATCGTCAATGTCAGATGGCGAATAATCCAGGGTTCGTTGTCGGCATAGCGGAAACTGACATCCAAAAGTTCAACTCGAGGAATCAAATCCTCCACCCGATAACCTGGCAGGCCCTCCTGTTCGATCGGCTCCAACACAATATCGGCGAGACGCTCGGCATGTACCGACAGCAGACGAAATTCGACGCAGCGGTTCGTCAACGCCGCCATGCGCCCGCCGAACTGGCCACTGTACGACATGAAGGCGAACAACATTCCAACAGTCAGACTTCCTCCCATGACATTCCCCGCCCCCAGCCATAGGACCAGCAAGTGCTCGGCGCCAAATACTGCGGTGTTCGCCATGCCAAACCAAAGCATAAATTTCTCGGTACGCACGCTGCGATTGACTGAGTCGACCAACAAGTTCACCCAGCGACTACGACGTTCGAGCTCACGACCAAATAGCTTGATCGCACGCACACCCCGTATGGTCTCCAGAAAGCAGCTGTGTTCCTTTGCCCCCAGCAGCAGCGCCTCTTCGTTTGCCATGCGCAGTGGCTGAAATGACAAAGCCCGGAGCACTGCGTATAAACAAGCAGCAACGACTACGACAATGGACAGGCGCACGCTGTACATCAACATCATCGCTAGCGTTAACAAAGCAAACATCCCGTCGAGTATGGTCTCAACGAAGCCTGTCGTCAGCGTATGTTGAATAGCCCCGATGGAGCCAAACCTTGAAACGACATCTCCAAGATATCGTTTCTCAAACCATGAGACCGGCAAGTGAAGCAAGTGCGTGAATACGTTCGCCGCCCATTGCAAGTTGAGATGAGTGGATAGATACATCACAGTCCAGCCGCGAGCCAGCGCAACAGCAGTCTGAATCAGTAGCATCAACCCGCAGCCGCAGATCACCACATTGAGCAAGCTGTAGTCAGCCGATACCAGGGCTTCATCTACCACCCATTGATTCAGTACAGGTCCGACAAGCGCAAACACTTCCAGCGCCAATGCCATGCCAAATACCAGAGCGATCGTATGCCAAAGGCCATCAACCCGCCCCATCAACGCCGCAATCGAAATTCGACGACGGTCGTTGACAGGTCTGAAATGGGCTGTAGGTTGCAGCTCCAATGCAACCCCTGTAAAGAATTTTCCTATTTGATCAAAAGGCAAACGGCGCACGCCAATTGCGGGGTCGTGAATGACTATGCCTTTCCGACCCACCTTCACCAGTACGACAAAATGATTCAGGTTCCAGTGCAAAATGCACGGCAAGGCAAGCTGCGACAACTCGTCGACCTCTAATCTCAATGGTCGAGAAGTTAATTGCAGGCAATTCGCATACTCCACCAATTGACTAAGATTCGCGCCCTTCAAAGAGACGTGAAAGCGTGCACGCAATGCGGACAAGTCGGTCCGATGACCATGCCATGTAGCGATCATTGCCAAGCAGGCCAATCCACATTCCGCAGCCTCCGTCTGCAATAACAAAGGGACCCGTTTTGCACCGAACTCAAGATGAGATGTTTTCATTTTGCAGTAGCCCTGAGACAGAAACGGAGTTCTTGGAAGGGTTAGCCGGCGTTATCGTGGCTCCACAACCGGCTTATATGAACCAACGTTTTGTCGGTCGCCGCCGGCATCTGACGTCTTAGCCACCAGCGGCCGTGTTCCTGTGTTTGTCTGCAGGCATTGATCCAGGAAAGCACGAACCTCCTTGGCTATAACAGGCATGAAACCAGGCTCAAGCCAGTCCAGATCCCGACGCTGGGAGAGCAGGTGGTGACGCCCTGGGAATCGCAGATACCGGATGCTGCTGCCCTGCTGGCTCAATTGATCAATCAATTTAACCTGACGAGTCACACTCACTTGCTTATCTTTATCTCCCCACATAAACAATCCCGGAATTCCCAATCGTCGCATCACCTCGGCTGAAGCAAGTTGATCGTAAAAATGAAAGTGCCACAAGGCGTCAGTCACATCTGGAACAAGCACGCCGTTTTTCTGTGGCTTCCATTCCAGTTTTCCGGCATCGGTCCCCGTATCGGTATCTCGGCGGAACTGCACATACACTGCTTCTAGGTCGGTTTTCAGCACATCCCGATTCTCGGCGGTCCAATATCCAGTCTTGCTGAACCATCCCTCGAGCCCCATCACGTTACCAATCCCTCGCTCATAGCCCTCTCGAATCTCGCTATTGCTAACGATCCCATCGCCGTTTAGATCGAATTCAGGGAGAGTTTCCACCATGCGGTCAATGGCCTGCCAACGAGTTACGGTTTCCATGGATTCGGCTGGCGAACCAATCGAGACTAGACCTTGCAACCTCACAAACCCTCTATCGGCAATCGAGGCCGCGTGAACCAGCCCTTCCGAAAAACCAAACAGGAACAGTCGATTACGAGCAGCAGGCATTATGCGCTGAACGTGCATAAGGACCGCCTCTATGCTGCGCTGATACTTTTCAACGGTGAAGCCGCCGAGAATCCTGGCGTCCAGGCACCTATGTCGTAGGACATCGACGGAAAGACCAATCTTAAATATCGTCTCCCTACATTTCAGTTGAGGCTGGAGGACACCAGGATTGTCAAATCGGATCACCGCCACGCCCTCACTGACCAGAGCGCTGGATAGATCCTTCAGCGGCAGACGATCCGCCCAGATGGTTTCCATCGCCCGTACGAGCCAGCCATCGCGATCGTTGGGACTTCCCGATGAGACAAAAGCTACCACGGGGCCCGTCCAGCGATCAAGCTTTCCTCCGGGCCAATCAATTTGGCCGTTAATCGCTTCCGTTTGTTCCGTTTGAGCTACCGAAAACTGACGGTGCTCCGCTGCAAACGCAGTAGAGGCTAGCGAGAGCAGAAGTATCGCAAAACCAAATAGTAATTTCTCAACGAAGATAGCTGATTTCATAGAACCTCCCTGCGAAAATTTGATGAATCGCCAGTGAATGGCTCACCGGCGATTCAGACTAATTACCATCGGCATGCGGAAAAACAGCTATCGGCTTATTTGAGAGATTGGCGTACATACGCTGGTTTGTTTTACCACGCAGCCGCCTGGCGTCTGTTCGAATGTCGCGCCCTGAACTCCGAAGGAGAATTTGGTGAATTGCGCGGTCTGGCAGGTCTGCTCGATAGTCTCGACGCATGAGTATTTGGGGCTGGCTGCAGCACCGCCGCCAGCACCTCCCGCAGCAGCACCAGCACTGTTGGCGCCATGAACACCGACAGCAAGCTGTAGCGTCCCAGCGCCGGAACCATCATCTTTCTTTTTGGTGATAACGACGGCCTGATCTGCTCCACCTACAACAGCAACTAATTCGTGGTGAGTAATTGCACGCATGATGTGAACCTCCAAAGCTTGGTTAAAGGACCATTCACATAGAATGGTTTGTTGTCTTCGTGCGCCTGGCACACGATCTTTCCGGCACACAGCCGAAAATTCTGCATATGTTTCGACTTACTCTTTCACAGCCGCCAGCATCGGTCCGAACAACCAACTGACTAGACGCCGTGGACGCTGATGTATGTCCGCTTCAAGGCCCATCCCAGGCCTAAACTGCTGGCGCTGACCGATGACATTCAGGGATTGCTGTGCAAGTCGAACGCTAATTCGATACACGGGCTCCGAGCCTCCCGCTGACAGCGGACTCTGCTCAACGGCCACAATCGCCCCCTCCACGTACCCGTATTTCTGAAAGGGGAATGCGTCTAAACGCAGTCGAACCCTTTGACCCGGCATGACAAAGCCGATTGCGCGTGATGGCGCAAGGAGTTGTGCTTCCAATTGACTGCCCGTGGGAATAACCGTGGCCAAGGAGGCCCCCGCACTCACCGACTCGCCCACCACAGCGGTCAACGATGTGACGGTGCCGGAGGTCGGAGCAACCACTTGAATCCGGGAATGTGCCAGCTGCTCAGCAGATTCATGATCCAACACCGCTTGAGTCCGAAGTATCTGAAGATTGTTGATCGCGATTTGGCTACGAAGCTGCTCTGCTTCTGATTTGGTTTGCTCCAAATCTCGCTGCGACTCCAGCTTGGCGCGTTCCAATGCCTGTAGTCGAGCAAACTGTTCACTCTGCTCGCTCTCGTGCTGCAGTATCTGCAACTCGGAGACATACCCTTCGTTCCTTAAGGAGCGGTAGCGCGTCATCACTTGGGCGGCGATGGCCACGCGTTGTTTTTGAAGAGATATCTCCTGTTCAAATCGAATCAGGCCGGCATCAATGAGCCGCCGACGTTCGTTCAATGCCTTCTCCCGTTCTGCCAACTGTTCAACCAGAAGTGATTTTTCCTTTTCCAATAGCTTGTATTTCTCGGCAAAGACGACAGCAATACCCGTATCAATATTGCGGTTCTCCGAATTGCGCTCAGAAGACAGCTCATAGATGACTTGCCCCGCAACCACCTTGCTTCCCTCACGAACGTGGCAGGCCACGACACGACCGAATTGCGGCGTTACCGCTTTAATGAGGCCGCCGATGGGCATGATGTGCCCGCTCACCCGCACTCTCGGAGCGTATTCGCTTGTCACTAGGAAAACGCCTGTCGAGGCGGCTAAGAACATGGAGGCCCACGCAGCACAGCGCATGGACATCGGCTGCATCAACACTATCGAGCCCAGAGACTGACGCGCCTGCGCAGCCAAGACCTCTTCTCGGAATAGCATGCTGCTCATGCTCACCTCCTGTCCCGAACTCCGTTGATAACTGCATGCTATTTTGATCGGATCGTCAGGAATGACTTTGCCGTATCGCAATTATTTTCCGAAAATAAATATTCGAGATGTAAGGTGGCGATTTCCGCCGCCAAGCAAATACACCAGCAGGGAATGGCGGCGTCCGACATGAACTACGCGCTGGTGCTGGCCGCACTGCGCGGCGGCCATGTCAGCAAGAAGGAAGGCGAGGAAATCCAGATGCTGCTGGATCAGGAAAAATAGCAGCCAGATTTAGCGAGTCACCTGCCGCTGATGACGGACTGCGACAATCAAGACATCGTCATTTTCCAGCAAGTAGTGCAGGACATACCCGCTCCGGCCAAACGGCAGCAACCATTCCCTGCGTGGCGGCCGTTGACTAAGGACGGGGCGCCCCAATTGCGGCTGGTTTCCCAGCAGTTTTGCGCCGTCGTGGATCGCCCGAAGCGCTCGCTTGGCAAGCGCCTTGTCGCGCGCAGCCAAAAAATGATAGACGCGCTCCAGATCAAGCCTGGCTTCCTGAGTCCAAATTACGTGTGACATGCTGGCGGCTCAGCACTATCGTTGCCAGCTTCGAGCTCGTCAATCCACTCACCGATCTCATCATTCGTAACATGCAAGCCGGTTTGCTTGTAGTGATTCCAGGCGTCCGTACCATCCTTCAACATGGCTCGGTATCCTTTGCCATGGTCCAGGTAAAAACGAATCGCATGTTTGATTGCGTCATCCCGGCTGATGCCTTCGGCTTCAGCCATCCGAGCCAGCTCAAGCAAACTGGCGTCGTCCACCTCCACCGCGATACTGGCCGACTTCAAGGTATCCATCACCTATCCCCCAACAAATTCAAGCTCCTACCTTAGCATAGGCCACTCAGCGTCATTCAATCGCCATCAAACGGCCGCTCACCTGTGCCTAGGAGAGTTCAACTACAATGGGGCCCCATTCTCAAAGTTCCACTCATGATCAGCCGCTTCAACCACTGGCCCGAACGCCCTCACCCCGTCATCGCCGTCATGCTCGCATTGGCGATTTGCGCCGTGCCGATCCTGCTGCCGCATTTCCGTTTGCAGGATTCGATGGCCAATCTGTTCGCCTATTTCGCCTGCTTTATTGTGGTCTATCCGGTCGCGGCACTGCTGCGCCGCCGGGTCACCAGCCTGCCGTCGATCTGGGCGATCGCCATGGTGTTCTTGCTGGGCGTTTGCCTGTATCACACCAACATCATCGCGGAAACCGCAAACCTGCCTTGGCCGCTGCGCCAGCAGGTCGTCATCGACAAATTCCTGTTCAACCTGCCGCAAGCGACATTGGGCGTGATCGCGTGGTGGCTGCTGGTGGTCCGCCCCGACCGGCTCAACCGCCAATCTGAATCTGACTGACACCCGCAGGGATTGAAATTCGACGACCTCCTAAATTGCTGATAAGATAATTATCCAAACATTAACTATGGGTGGATTTGAAAACAAAAACGTGGTGTGCCGCAGCGGCTTCGGCGCTGCTGTTCATGGGGTCCGCACATGCCCAGTCATACACATTCAAAGACTTAAACCAGTCGGCGATTAGCAGCACTGCGAGGGGCATCAATAACCTGGGGCAGATTGTTGGCGACGCTCGAAACGCCGGAAATGCAAGCTCTCACGCAACCTTATGGAACGGCGCATCAACGACCGACCTCGGAACGCTGGGCGGTTTATATAGTGGGGCGACCGCGATCAACAGCAATGGTCAGATATCAGGGACAGCCGCCTGGTTTGACTACTACACCGTCGCCGCAGTCTGGCAGCCAGGCAGCGGCACCGCGCAGTCACTGGCCTCGGGAACGCTCAGCGGCGCGCTTGCCATCAACAACAGCGGCCAGCTTGCAGGCTGGATGGCTGGACCGAGCGGATCTCCACTGGCCACCACCTGGACCGGAGGTACCGCAACAGCTCTTACCACGTTAGGCGGTACTACCAGCTTTGCCAACGGCATCAATGATCACGGCGTGGCTGTCGGCTTTTCAAATCTGGCGGGGGACGCCGCCTCGCACGCCACCATGTGGAGCGGTGGTACCGTTACCGATCTCGGCACGCTTGGCGGAACGGCGAGCTATGCGCAGGCAATCAATAACAACGGACAGATCGTCGGTGCTTCCCGTAGCGCAGACAAGGGCAATATGCACGCCACGCTCTGGGATGGCAACGCCATCATCGATCTGGGTTCGCTTGGCGGCGATGGTGGATGGGCTTCCGCGATTAATAACCGTGGCCAGATCGTCGGCAGCTCCAACCTGGCCAATGCGTATATTCAACATGCAACGCTTTGGAACGATGGCAAGGTCATCGATCTCAACGCCTTTATCGACAACAGCGCCAGCGCCGCCGGCTGGGTGCTGACGGATGCGTGGGGCATTAACGACCAGGGTGCGATCGTCGGCGGAGCAAGAAACCTGCTGACAGGCGAGGATCACGCCTTCCTCCTGTCCGTCAGCGCCGTGCCGGAACCGTCAACTTATGCCATGCTGATGCTGGGTCTGGGACTCATTGGCCTGACGAAGAGTCGGCGCAAAAGCTAAAGTTGCAGTGACAGGATAATTCCTCATAAAAAAACGGGCCGAAGCCCGTTTTTTTATGCGCTGCAAAGACCGGCGATTAACGCTGGTCCAGCGGCTTGACGTCGCGCGTGGTCGAACCGACGAACAGCTGACGTGGACGGCCGATTTTCTGCTCTGGATCGGCGATCATTTCGTTCCACTGGGCGATCCAGCCGATGGTGCGAGCCATGGCGAAGATACCGGTGAACAGCGACACTGGGATGCCCAGCGCGGACTGCACTATGCCCGAGTAGAAGTCGACGTTCGGGTACAGCTTGCGCGAAACGAAGTATTCGTCGTTCAGTGCAATCTTTTCCAGTTCCATCGCCAGCTTGAACAGTGGGTCGTCTTGCAGGCCCAGCTCTTCCAGCACCTCGTAGCAGGTTTCGCGCATCAGTTTTGCACGCGGATCGAAGTTCTTGTACACGCGGTGACCGAAGCCCATCAGCTTGACGCCGGAGTTCTTGTCTTTCACCTGAGCGATGAAGGCAGGAATGTTCTCGACGGTGCCGATTTCCTTCAGCATGTTCAGTGCCGCTTCGTTGGCGCCGCCGTGGGCAGGGCCCCACAGGCAGGCGATACCGGCAGCGATACAGGCGAACGGATTCGCGCCCGACGAACCGGCCAGACGGACGGTCGAGGTCGATGCGTTCTGCTCGTGGTCCGCGTGCAGGATCAGGATACGGTCCAGAGCGCGCACCAGCACGTCGTTGACTTTGTATTCTTCGCACGGATTACCGAACATCATGCGCATGAAGTTGGCGCTGTACGACAGGTCGTTGCGCGGATACATGAACGGCTGGCCCATCGAGTACTTGTACGCCATCGCCACCAGGGTCGGCATCTTGGCGATCAGGCGGATGGCCGAGATCTCGCGCTGCTTGGCATCGTTGATGTCCAGCGAGTCGTGGTAGAACGACGCCAGCGCGCCGACGGTACCGACCAGCACCGACATCGGGTGCGCGTCGCGACGGAAGCCGCGGAAGAAGAATTGCATCTGCTCGTGGACCATGGTGTGCTTGGTCACGGTTTCAACGAACTTCTCTTTTTCAACCTTGTTCGGCAGTTCGCCGTTCAGCAGCAGGTAGCACGATTCCATGAAGTCGGCGTTCACGGCCAGCTGTTCGATCGGGTAGCCGCGGTACAGCAGCTCGCCCTTGTCGCCGTCGATGTAGGTGATCGACGAGTTGCATGCCGCGGTCGACATGAAGCCTGGATCGTAGGTGAACTTGCCGGTGCCGGCGTACAGTTTGCGGATGTCGATCACGTCAGGACCGACGGTGCCTTTGTAGATCGGGAATTCTACCGATGGGCTGCCATCGGAAAACGATAGGGTGGCTTTGTTATCAGAGGTGTTCATGGACTCTTCCTTCTTGGAGAGATGCGGCAAATAAAAAAAACGAAACTTTTCTGGGTGTGTCTTTACGCGAGACGCAGTCGCTGCAACAGTGCGTGCACATGCGGCAGATCGACCTCGCCTTCCGGCTCCTTGCGGGCCAGTACCAGATCCATCAGGGCATTGTCCGACAAATCGAGGAGCCGCGTGAATGCGTCCACTTCTTCGTCGGTCAATTCGGTTTCATGCGCATCGAGAAAACGGGTCAGGATAATGTCGTTTTCCAGCAGGCCCCGGCGGGAACGCCACCGCAGGCGCGCTCGGTTGGCGGGGTCGGCCTGATGCGCTGAGCTGTTCGGTTCAGTCATATGGATGTGCTACTTTATACGAAAACGGGCGACGAGGCCGCCGCCCGTGTGGTGCCGCTTAGATCGCGCGGCGGACCATCAATTCCTTGATCTTGCCGATCGCCTTGTTCGGGTTCAGACCCTTGGGGCAAACGTCGACGCAGTTCATGATCGAGTGGCAGCGGAACAGGCGGTACGGATCTTCCAGGTTGTCCAGGCGCGCGCCGGTGGCTTCGTCGCGCGAGTCGGCGATGAAGCGGTAGGCTTGCAACAGGCCGGCCGGGCCGACGAACTTGTCCGGGTTCCACCAGAACGATGGGCACGACGTCGAGCAGCAGGCGCACAGGATGCACTCGTACAGGCCGTCGAGCTCTTCGCGCTCGGTCGGGGATTGCAGGCGTTCTTTTTCAGGACGGATCGAATCGTTGATCAGGTAAGGCTTGATCGAATCGTACTGCTTGAAGAACTGGGTCATGTCGACGATCAGGTCGCGGATCACCGGCAGGCCTGGCAGCGGACGCAGCACGATAGGCTCGGTCAGCTCGTTCAGGTTGGTGGTGCAGGCCAGGCCGTTTTTACCGTTGATGTTCATCGCGTCCGAACCGCACACGCCTTCGCGGCACGAGCGGCGCAGGGCCAGCGAGTCGTCGACGTCGGACTTGATGCGCTGCAGTGCGTCGAGCAGCATCTTGTCGGTGTCTTTCAGCTCGACCGTCACGTCCTGCATGTACGGCTTGGCGTCCTGGTCCGGATCGTAACGATAAATTTTCAGTTTGAGAGTGCGTGCCATGTTCTAGCCCTTAGAAAGTACGTGGTTTCGGTTTGAAGGTATCAACCGTCAATGGCTTGGTAACGACCGCTTTGTATTCCAGTCGGTTGCCTTCCGAATACCACAGGGTGTGCTTCATCCAGTTGTCGTCGTCGCGGTGCGGGAAATCGTTGTGGGCGTGGGCGCCGCGCGATTCCTTGCGTGCTACGGCCGACGTGATCGTCGCTTTTGCGGTTTCGATCAGGTTGTCCAGTTCCAGCGCTTCGACGCGCGCGGTGTTGAACACCATGGATTTGTCCTTGAACGACACGTGCTTGCGACGCTCGTCCAGCACCATGATTTCCTTGGCGCCCTGGGTCAGCATTTCGTCGGTACGGAACACGCCGCAGTACTTCTGCATCGTGGCGCGGATGTCGTTGGCGACGCCCTGCACTTTTTCCGAGCCGGTCGAGGTTTCCAGCTTGTTCAGGCGGCCCAGCGCGAAGTCGGCGGCGTCCTTCGGCAGAGGCTTGTTCTCTTTCTGCTTCAGGTTGGACGCGACCACGTGGTTGCCGGCTGCGCGGCCGAAGACCAGCAGGTCCAGCAGCGAGTTGGTGCCCAGGCGGTTGGCGCCGTGCACCGAAACGCAGGCGCACTCGCCGATCGCGTACAGGCCGTTGACGACCTTCTGCGAACCGTCGGCGCCAGGCGTGACGACCTGGCCGTGGATGTTGGTTGGAATACCGCCCATCTGGTAGTGGATGGTTGGCACGACCGGGATCGGTTCCTTGGTCGCATCGACGTTGGCGAACTTGTGGCCGATTTCCAGAATCGACGGCAGGCGCTTGGCGATGGTGTCGGCGCCGATGTGGCGCAGGTCCAGCATGACGTGATCCTTGTTCGGACCGCAACCGCGGCCTTCCTTGATCTCCTGGTCCATCGAACGCGACACGAAGTCGCGCGGCGCCAGATCCTTCAGCGTCGGCGCGTAACGCTCCATGAAACGCTCGCCTTCGGAGTTGATCAGGATACCGCCCTCGCCGCGCACACCCTCGGTGATGAGGACGCCGGCGCCGGCCACGCCGGTCGGGTGGAACTGCCAGAACTCCATGTCCTGCAGCGGCAGGCCGGCGCGTGCCGCCATGCCCATGCCGTCGCCGGTGTTGATGAAGGCGTTGGTCGATGCGGCGAAGATGCGGCCTGCGCCGCCGGTGGCGAAGATGGTGGTCTTCGCTTCCAGGATCATCGTTTCGCCGGTTTCCATTTCCAGTGCCACCACGCCGACCACGTCGCCTTCGGCGTCGCGGATGATGTCGATCGCCATCCACTCAACGAAGAAGTGGGTGCGGGCGCGGACGTTGCGCTGGTACAGGGTGTGCAGCAGTGCGTGGCCGGTACGGTCGGCCGCGGCGCAGGCGCGCTGCACGGCTTTCTCGCCGAAGTTGGCGGTGTGGCCGCCGAACGGACGCTGGTAGATGGTGCCGTCCGGATTGCGGTCGAACGGCATGCCGAAGTGTTCCAGCTCGTAGACGACCTTCGGTGCTTCGCGGCACATGAATTCGATCGCATCCTGGTCGCCCAGGTAGTCGCCACCCTTGACGGTGTCGAACATGTGCCAGAACCAGTTGTCTTCAGCCATGTTGCCCAGCGAGGCGCCGATGCCACCCTGCGCCGCCACGGTGTGCGAGCGGGTTGGGAAGACTTTGGACAGCACCGCCACGTTCAGACCGGCTTCAGCCAGTTGCAGGGATGCGCGCATGCCGGAGCCGCCGGCGCCGACGATTACCGCGTCAAAGCGGCGGGTAGGGATTGCAGATTTAATAGCTGCCACGATTACACACTCCAGAGTATCTGTACCGACCAAACGGCACAAGCGACCAACCACAGGATGGTGGCGATTTGCAGGGTCAGGCGAAGGCCGACGGCTTTGACGTAGTCCATCCAGATGTCGCGCACGCCGATCCAGGCGTGGAAGAACAGGCCGAACAGGGTCACGGCGCTGATCAGCTTGAACCACTGCTGGGCGAACAGGCCAGCCCAGCCTTCATAGGTGAAGTTCTGGCCGGTGAGGAAGGAAATCAGCAGGATGGCGGTGTACAGCACCATCATGATGGCGGTCACGCGTTGTGCCAGCCAGTCGCGCATGCCGTAGCCGGCGCCGACTACCAGGCGTTTAGGTCCAACATTGTTATTTGCCATCTCAGAAAACTCCAAACAGTTTGAGGGCGACGACTGCGGTCAGCGTCAGGCTGACGATCAGCACGCCGGCCGACGATTTGCGGGCCGAATCCTTGTCCAGGCCGATGTGGGCATCCATCACCAGGTGGCGTACGCCAGCGCAGAAGTGATGCATATAACCCCAGACCAGGGCCAGGATGATCAGTTTGACCAGCGGATAGGAAACGATCCCTTGGTAGTAGGCGAAGGAGATCTCGGAGCGCAAGCTCTGCTCCAGCAGATAAAGCACGAAAGGCAGCAAGCCAAACATCATGAAGCCGCTGATGCGGTGCAGGATGGAGACAATACTCGCCAAAGGCATGCGGTAGTTGGACAATTCGGTAACATGAATGTTACGGAACTCCGGCCGTTCTTTTTTTGGGGTTTCCCTTACGGCTTCTGACATAACAAGACCTCCTAAGCTTAAACAAAAATATCGAGACTGCGATTTTCGCCGATTTTCGCACTCATAACCAATATCTATTGTTACATATAACTAAAATAGTGTTTGGCAACACTAAGCGGCGGCTACTTTCCGTAGCTCAACGTATTATCAGCGCAACAATGCTACCGGGGTGTGACGGCGCCCTGTTTACGCTGCCTGAAGCGGTTTCTTAGTGCTTCAGGGTCTCCTCAATTCAATTCATTGTGATAATGATGGCGCTCCGTGGAATACAAGCCGCGGCGCAATTCCACGGCCTTGTCGCCATACGTGAACGACACCCGTTCGGACGCCAGCAGCGGCGTATTGACGGGGATGTGCAGCAATTCGGCATCCTCGGCGCCGGCGCAGACGGCGCGGATCTTTTCCGTCGCGCGTATCATGCGGGTGCCGAACTCGGATTCGAACAGGCCGTACATCGGCCCCTTGTACTCGACCAGCCGTTCGGCGGTCAGTCCCTTGAAGGTCATGCCCGGCAACCACAGCTCCTCGACGATGGTCGGCAGGCTGTCGAACGATTGCACGCGCTTGATGAAGATGACGGCGTCGCCGGACTTCAGGTCCAGCAGGCGCGCCACGTCGGCCGGCGCGCGCATGCGCTTGACTTCGATGAATTTGCTTTCCGGGTAGTGCGGCACGCCCTCGTCGGGCATCAGGCGCAGGAAGCGGAAATGGGCGCGCGCCTCATGGTGGGTGGACACGAAGGTGCCCTTGCCCTGCTTGCGCATCACCAGGTTCTCCGCCGCCAGCTCGTCGATCGCCTTGCGCACCGTGCCCTGGCTGACTTTGAAGCGGTTGGCCAGCTCCACTTCGCTGGGGATCAATTCACCCGGTTTCCACTCGCCCGATTGAAGGCTCTGCGTGATGAGCGCCTTGATTTGCTGGTACAGTGGGGAGAAAGTCGGCGACGGCGCGGCCGCGGAGCCCGCAGACGGTCCGGCAGCCCCGCCGGTGCTGACGGCAGTGGAATTGCTGTTCGGATTGGGCGGGACTGAATTCATAGACCAAGATTTCACCACAAATGCCCGGTGCCGTCCAGCAAAAACAAGCAATAACTTATCTGTCTTATATAAGACATAAGATAGGATTGACAGATGCCATCCACAGGCCTACACTCCCCGGCGAGACGCATTAGCTGACGCTTCGGCATACATTCTAAGCACTCAATTTGCAGTATGATTACGGTTTTCCCGGACCGGCACCGGTCCTGCTTCGAGAACGTTTTAATTCCCACTTTGGAGATTCATCATGGCTAAAACCCCAATGCGTGTTGCTGTCACCGGCGCCGCCGGTCAAATCGGTTACGCTCTGCTGTTCCGCATCGCCAATGGCGACATGCTGGGCAAGGACCAACCAGTCATTCTGCAACTGCTGGAAATCGCCGACGAGAAAGCCCAGAAAGCGCTCAAGGGCGTCATGATGGAAATCGACGACTGCGCCTTCCCGCTGCTGGCCGGGATGACCGCCCACTCCGACCCGATGACCGCCTTCAAGGATGTCGACCACGCCGTGCTGGTTGGCGCCCGTCCACGCGGCCCAGGCATGGAGCGTAAAGACCTGCTGGAAGCGAACGCCCAGATCTTCACCGTACAAGGCAAGGCGCTCGATGCCGTCGCATCGCGCAACGTCAAAGTACTGGTGGTCGGCAACCCAGCCAACACCAACGCCTACATCGCCATGAAATCGGCGCCATCGCTGCCGGCCAAGAACTTCACCGCCATGCTGCGCCTGGACCACAACCGCGCGCTGTCGCAAGTGGCCGCCAAGACCGGCACCGCCGTCAAGGACATCGAAAAGCTGTGCGTATGGGGCAACCACTCGCCAACCATGTACGCCGACTACCGTTTCGCTACCGTGAACGGCAAAAACGTCAAGGACCTGATCAACGACCAGGAATGGAACGCCAACGTGTTCCTGCCGACCGTCGGCAAGCGCGGCGCAGCGATCATCGAAGCGCGCGGCCTGTCGTCGGCAGCATCGGCAGCCAACGCAGCGATTGACCACATGCACGACTGGCACGTCGGCACCGGCGGCAAGTGGACCACCATGGGCGTTCCTTCGGATGGTTCGTATGGCATCCCTGAAGGCACCATGTTCGGCTTCCCGGTGACCACCGAAAACGGCGAATACAAAATCGTCCAGGGCCTGGAAATCGACGCGTTCTCGCAAGAGCGCATCAACCTGACGCTGAAAGAACTGACCGAAGAGCGTGAAGGCGTCAAGCACCTGCTGCCAGCCTAAGTTCTGACACCACCCGCACGTGGAACCGGTTAAACCACCGATCCGCCGCACCCGCCGCGCTGCCGAGAGCAGCGCGGTGTCTGTATCCACTCAAGATTCCCGCATGCACCCATCCGAGGTTTTATTCCAGGGCAATCGCCAGCCGCTGCTGCTGCCGGCTTGCGACCATTACGCCGGCTCCGAAAAGCTGATGCGCAAATCGATCGCCCTGCAACAAGAGCTTGGCCCCCTGTTCGACATCACCCTCGATTGCGAAGACGGCGCCAGTGCCGGCAACGAGGAAGCCCACGCCCGCCTGGTGACGGAGCTGCTGCTGTCGGACGAGAACAAATTCAACCGCATCGGCGCCCGCGTGCACGATGTCGCCAGCCCGTTCTTCGCCCAGGACGTCGAGATCATCTGCGCCGCCGCCCAGCGCCTGGCCTACCTGGTGCTGCCCAAGGTGCACGGCGCCAAGGAAGTGGCCGCCGCCATCAAGCTGATCAACACCCACGCCGCCAAGGCCGGCCGCAAGGACCTGCCGGTGCACGTGCTGATCGAAACCCACGGCGCGCTGCGCGAAGCCTACGACATCGCCGCCCTGCCCCAGGTGCAGTGCCTGTCGTTCGGCATCATGGATTTCGTCTCCTCACACTACGGCGCGATCCCGGCCAACGCGATGCGCACGCCGGGCCAGTTCACGCACCCGCTGGTGGTGCGGGCCAAGCTGGAGATCGCCGCCGCCTGCCACGCGCACGGCAAGGTGCCGTCGCATAACGTCACCACCGAGATCAAGGACACGGCGGTCGCCGCCAACGATGCCCAGCGCGCCGCCGCCGAATTCGGCTACACGCGCATGTGGAGCATCCACCCTAACCAGATCAAACCAATTATCAAGACCTTCACGCCGCGCCTGTCCGAGGTCAGCGAGGCGGCCGCCATCCTGCTTGAAGCAGAGGCGAAGCAATGGGGGCCAATTTCCCAAAACGGGCGCTTGCATGACCGTGCAAGCTACAGATACTATTGGACCGTTTTACAGCGCGCCAAGCTGGCCGGGCTGAGCTTGCCCGAGTCCGCCAACACGCTGATCAACGGCAGCCCCACCGACCCCACACTGGAAACACCATGACGTCCATCTCCAAACTACTCATCGCTTGCAGCTTCGCGCTGGCCTCCATGACCCTGGCCGCCGGCGCGCAGGCGCAGACCACCGCGCCAGCCAACGCATCGGGCAAAAAACCCGTCAAGAAGGCGGGCAAGTCCAAAGCCGCCGCCAAGCCGGTCGAAACCAAGGCGCCGGACGAAGACGCCGACGAACCGGCCGTCACCGACGACGCCGTGACCGAATTCGACTGCGAACTGGGCAACAAGATCACCATCTACGCCAACGTCAACGACGACGCGCACATCGCGCTGCGCTGGAAGAAGCGCCTGCACCGCCTGACCCGCGTGGGCACCACCACCGGCGCGCAGCGCTTTGAAAACAAGATGTACGGCCTGATCTGGATCGGCATTCCGGCCAAGGGCATGCTGCTGGACTCCAAGCAGAATCGCCAGCTGGCCAACGAATGCCGCAACGCCGAGCAACTGAAACCGGTCGTCACCAGCGCCACGGAGCCGACCAGCACCAAGGTCACGTTCCACTAATTTAGCTACAAATAAGTAACAAATAAGCTCCAAATAAGTTCCAAAAGGGGCGCGCCGGCACGGGCGCCAGCACCACGGTTTTAACTTCAATAATAGACGATACCCACGAAGGAGAGGTCATGTCCCGCAACACTCTGAACACGCTTAAGGATTTCAACATTTCCGGCAAAAAGGGCAAGTTCTACTCCCTGCCAGCCCTGGAAAAGAGCCTGGGCGCCAAAATCTCCCGCCTGCCGGTATCGATCCGTGTTGTGCTGGAATCCGTGCTGCGTAACTGCGACGGCAAGAAGGTCACCGAAGAACACGTCAAGCAGCTGGCCAACTGGGGCGCGACCGCCGACCGTACCGACGAGATTCCATTCGTAGTCGCCCGCGTGGTGCTGCAGGACTTCACCGGCGTGCCACTGCTGGCCGACCTGGCCGCAATGCGCAACGTCGCCTACAAGATGGGCATCAACGCCAAGAAAATCGAACCGCTGGTCCCAGTGGATCTGGTGGTCGACCACTCGGTCACCATCGATCACTTCCGCGAAAAGAACGCGCTGGACCTGAACATGAAGCTGGAATTCTCGCGCAACAACGAGCGCTACCAGTTCATGAAGTGGGGCATGCAAGCCTTCGACACCTTCGGCGTCGTGCCTCCCGGCTTCGGCATCGTCCACCAGGTCAACCTGGAATACCTGGCGCGCGGCGTGCACAAGACCGCTGACGGCGTGTACTACCCGGACACCCTGGTCGGCACCGACTCGCACACCACCATGATCAACGGCATCGGCGTAGTCGGCTGGGGCGTGGGCGGCATCGAGGCGGAAGCCGGCATGCTGGGCCAGCCAGTCTACTTCCTGACCCCGGACGTGATCGGCGTCAACCTGACCGGCATCCTGCGCGAAGGCTGCACCGCAACCGATCTGGTACTGACCATCACCGAACTGCTGCGCAAGGAAAAAGTCGTCGGCAAGTTCGTCGAGTTCTTCGGCGAAGGCACCGAGACGCTGTCGCTGACCGACCGCGCCACCATCGCCAACATGGCGCCTGAATACGGCGCGACCATGGGCTTCTTCCCGGTTGACGACGCCACCATCGAATACTTCGAAGGCACCGGCCGCACCAAGGACGAAATCGCTGCATTCGCCGCCTACTTCAAGGCCCAGGGCCTGTACGGCGTACCGAAAGCCGGCGACATCGACTACACCCGCGTGGTGGAACTGAACCTGACCAGCGTTACCCCATCCCTGGCCGGTCCTAAGCGTCCACAGGATCGCATCGAAATCGGCAACGTGAAAAACAACTTCACCGAACTGTTCTCGAAGCCGACCACCGACAACGGCTTCAACAAAAAAGCCGAAGACCTGAACAAGACCTACACCACCACCAACGGCGTGAACGTGAAAAACGGCGACGTGCTGATCGCTGCGATCACCTCGTGCACCAACACCTCGAACCCGAGCGTGCTGCTGGCCGCCGGCCTGCTGGCGAAGAAAGCCGTCGAAGCCGGCCTGACCGTCGCTCCGCACATCAAGACCTCGCTGGCCCCCGGCTCGCGCGTTGTGACCGAGTACCTGACCGCCGCCGGCCTGCTGCCATACCTGGAGCAACTGGGCTTCGGCGTGACCGCCTACGGTTGCACCACCTGCATCGGCAACGCCGGCGACCTGACCCCGGAACTGAACGCCGCCATCAGCAGCAACGACATCGTCGCCTCGGCCGTGCTGTCCGGTAACCGCAACTTCGAAGCGCGGATCCACCCGAACATCCGTTCGAACTTCCTGGCATCGCCACCGCTGGTCGTGGCCTACGCCATCGCCGGCAACATGACCGTCGACCTGATGACCCAGCCGGTTGGCAAGGGCAAAAACGGCAAGGACGTGTACCTGGGCGACATCTGGCCGACCTCGAAAGAGATCGCCAAGCTGATGAAGTTCGCGATGAACTCGAAAGTGTTCAAGTCGAACTACGCCGACGTCAAGGGCAACCCGGGCAAGCTGTGGGAACACGTGTCGTCGACCGAAGGCAACGTCTACAACTGGCCAGCGTCGACCTACATCGCCGAACCACCGTTCTTCGACGGCTTCGAGATGACCCCGAAAGCGGCCGCCACCGGCATCACCGGCGCGCGCGCACTGGGCGTGTTCGGCGATTCGATCACCACCGACCACATCTCCCCTGCCGGTTCCATCAAGGAAGACGGTCCAGCGGGCAAATGGCTGCTGGCCAACGGCGTGATGAAGGCCGACTTCAACTCCTACGGCTCGCGTCGCGGCAACCACGAGATCATGATGCGCGGCACCTTCGCCAACGTGCGTATCAAGAACCGCATGATTCCTGCCAAGGCGGACGGTTCGGCGGTTGAAGGCGGCATCACGATTCACCAGCCTAGCGGCGAACAGCTGTCGATCTACGACGCAGCGATGAAGTATGTTGCCGAAGGCACACCAACCATGGTGTTCGGCGGTGAAGAGTACGGCACCGGCTCGTCGCGCGACTGGGCAGCCAAGGGCACCCAGCTGCTGGGCGTGAAGGCCGTGATCGTGCGTTCGTTCGAACGCATCCACCGCTCCAACCTGGTCGGCATGGGCGTGCTGCCGCTGCAATTCATCGGCAACGACAGTGTTGAATCGCTGGGCATCACCGGCAAGGAAGTCTACGACCTGAAGGGTCTGGAAGGCGAGATCAAGCCACAGCAACTGGCTACCCTGGTCATCCATCGCGAAGGCAAGCCGGCACAGGAAGTGAAAGTGCTGCTGCGTATCGATACCCCGATCGAAGTCGATTACTACAAGCACGGCGGTATCCTGCCATTCGTGCTGCGTCAGCTGCTGGCTGCTTAATTCTTTAAGTACCACGTAAAAAACGCCCCTGTGCGCGTGCGACGGCCAAGGCCGCCGCAATGCCACAGGGGCGTTTTTTTATTTAGTTCCAGTACAGTCCGGCGTGCCGTTGGCCTGCTTCAGGTAGGCGATCAGCGCCGCCCGCTCTTTGCCGTCCTTGACGCCGGCGTAGCCCATGCTGGTGCCGGGCACGGCGCCGGTCGGATCATTCAGGAACCGGTCCAGCGTGCGCGCATCCCAGACGATGCCGGAACGGCGCATGGCCGGCGAATACGCAAAGCCAGGCACGCTGCCGGCGCGCCGACCAAACAGGCCGCAATGGCGCGGGCCGGTGCGGTCGTAGGCCAGCGCATGGCAAGCCACGCAGCGGGCGTACACGGCCTCGCCGGCGCGCACCTGCTCGCTGGCTGGAGCGGCCGGCATGGCTGCCGCACCGCCGGCCAGCGCCAGCAGCACTGCCGCCACGAGCATCCTCATCGGATTCAGCACAATCAGGACATGAAGGCCGACGGCACCGGCGCCTCGCCCAGCGCATTGCGCAGCACGGCCCAGTGCATCGCCTCGTCGCCGAGGATGCTGGCGGCGGCCTTGGCCAGCTCCGGATTGCCAAACAGCGGCACCGCGCCCAGGTAGGCGCTGACCGCCCCCTTCTCCAGCATGGCGGCAAAGCGCAGCACATCTTCCTGGGATTTCAGTTTGTCGGTCGGGAAGACATATTTGGACTTGGCCGCCACCGGCTGGCCGCCCAGCTTGAGGATGGTCTTGGCCAGCACGTCGGCATGCTCCTTGTGATGGCCCTGGAACGTCAGCGCCAGGTCCAGCACCGGCTTTTGCAGCAGCCCGCTCTCCGCGCCCAGCTGGTAGGCGGCGATGGCCTCCAACTCGGCGCCCAGCGCGGTGTTGAGGATGCCGACGTCACCGGCGCCGGCATTGCCCTTGGCGGCCAGCGCGTCGCGCCCCGCCAGCAGCGCCACCGCAGCGCCCGACAGCAGCAGGCCGGACTGGCCCAGGAACATGCGGCGTGGGTGGCTGCGGTCGTCGTCGTTCGAGATCAAAAAAGACATGGTGTTTCTCCAGGTTGGTACTACAAACGGCAAGGTCACTCCTTGCCGGAAAATTCCAGTCGCGCGAGCACGCCGGCCACGATGCGGTCGCAGCGCGCGCCGTCGAAGGCGTAGGCAGATTCCAGCGCGGCGTCGACCTCCAGCGCCAGCGCGCTGCGCAACAGGCTGCGGGCGCGGAAGAAGCGGCTGCGCACCGTGGCGGCGGGAATGTCGAGGCAGGCGGCCACTTCGTCGCCGCTCATCTCCTCCACCGCGCGCAGCACGAACACGGTGCGGTAGACGTCCGGCAGGTCGTCGATGTGCTGCTCCAGCAGCTGGCGCATCTGGGCGCGCATGGCGGCGCGTTCGGGGGTGTCGGAGTCGGGGTTGTCCATCGGGCTTCCTGTCTGGTCGGGCTGGAGGTCGGCGCCGCCGTCCAGCTGCACCACCTCGGCGCGGCGCCGGCCCTGGCGGGCGCGGGCAATGGCGACGTTGATGACGATGCGGGTCAGCCAGGTGGCCAGCCGGGCGTCCGAACGGTAGGTACCGATGGCGCGGAAGGCCAGCAGATAGGCGTCCTGCAGCGCGTCCTCGGCATCATGGTCGTGGCGCAGGATGCTGCGCGCGGCGCGGTACAAGGCCTGGTTGTGGCGCCGCATCAGCAGCTCGAAGGCGCCGCGCTGGCCGGCGGCCACGCGCTGGGCCAGTTCGGCATCGGCAATGTCCGGGGAAAGCGGTAGGCTGGAATAGTCTTGCATGCTGAGGCTTCCTGTCTGATAACTGTTTGTGCGGCATTAGATGGCGGCCGCGGGCGCCGCGTTCCCAGCTTACGCAAACTTTTTCGCCGGGCGGGAATTTGCCGCTTCGTTCAGAACTAATGCGAGCCTGATGGGCGAATCAACTACAATACGGTTCATAAGGGTTATCATCTGCATGACTGATCCGCTTTATCCACTTTTATGAGACTCTTATTGCGCTATGCGTCGTCCAAACAAAGATTCATCCCATAAATTGTCTGCCGAGAGCCAGCGCCTCGTCACCTATGCCCTCGCAGTCGGGCAGGCGGCCAGCCGTATCGAAGAGCGGGCCTGGGAACACAGCCTCGATGCGCAGCTCCACAAACTCCTCAAGACCGGTCACCAGGAAACCATCGATTCGACCTTGAACAGCCTTTTCAAGGAAGACCTGAACGCGTACGACGTGTTGATGGATGGCGTGGAGGCGGTCAGCGAATCGAGCAGCATCACCGTCGAAACCGACGGCGTCGCCAAGCAGTACGACGTGCTGCTGGTGGCCGCGCCCATCCTGGCGTGGACCCGCTTTGCCATCGCTTCGGGCGCGATCCCGGCCGATATCCTGAGCACACTGTCGGCGCACTTCTCGGCCCACCTGCTGGCCGACGGCACGCACATGGCGATGTCGCCCACGCTGTTCTCGATCGACCAGCTGCCGCGCAGCCACGTCGAGACCTACGCCAAGGTGCACAAGCTGGCGCAGGCCGCGCTCAAGGGCACGGTGCTGAAGGCCGACACCAAGGTGCCGGAGACGGCGCCCTTCCTGGCCGACACGCGCTACCTGCTGGTGGCCGTGGTGACGCCGGCGGGCGGCCCGCTGTTCCGCTGGCAGATGCCGGCCAACCAGGCCAACTTCGTCAGCGAACGCACCAACGCGCTGGAACAGTGGCGCGCGCAGGTCACGCCGACCATCAACCGTTTGCTGCCGGGTTGCGGCGTCGAGCTGCTGCTGCCGGAGGCCTACTACATGGCCTGCCGCGAGGCGGACAAGCTGATCCGTCCAGTATCGATCCGCGCCGCCGTGCACTACCTGACGCATACGCTGGCGATCGAGCCGTCCGAACTGCGCGCGGTGATCGCCGGCTTCGGCGAGGAAAACGCCGACGGCCAGATCGACGAATACCGCGTGGCGTTCACCCAGCGTTCGTCGCCGGACGTGATCTACGGCGTGGTGTGGCCGCTGTACGGGCAGGAAGATGAGGAAGGCACGCCGCCGGAAGGTCCGCTGCAAGGCGGTCCTGGCGGCGTGGTGCAGCAGCCGGTGACGCCGGTGGAGGAAATCATCAACAACCTGAACGAGGCTGGCGTTACGCAGATCAAGAAGCACAGCGAGCGTTTCGTGGCCGAGTTCTGCGACGACTGCGGCGCGCCGCTGTTTGCCGACCCGGTCGGCGAACTGGCGCACGCGGAAATGCCCGAGGATACGCCCACCGGCACCGAGCACTTCCACTGATGACAAAAGCCCCTCGCGGGGCTTTTTTTATTTTTGTGGCGCAGCTTGAGGTTGAGGCAGGTAGATGACGATGGGCTGAAGTTGTTGCGCTCCCACTTGTGCCGTCGCGAGCTGGACTTGAGGCTTCAGAATCTGGCTGAGTGTAATGCCCAGCCCGCCGAAGCCGATAAACAAGCCGATCAGGCTAGCCACCATCCATTTGTGGGTCTCGGCGGACATTTTATGCATTTCGGCACGCAAGGCCTCGATGTCCGCCTTCGTCGCTAGCGTTGGCAGGATGGCATTGTAGTGCGCCTCAAGCGCGGCAAATCGCTCGTTGTCCATCCCACCAGCTTAGTACAAATCCACCGTGCTACCAAGCCGAATACGGGTGCTTGATCAGGCTGGAGTTGAGGTAGCGCAGGTCATCGGTGACTTCGTCACCCACCCACTCCGGCTTGTCGAATACCTGGTCTTCCGAGCTCAATTCGATCTCGGCCACCACCAGTCCCGCGTTCGCGCCGAGGAACTCGTCGACTTCCCACACGTTGCCGGCATAGTCTATGCGGCGGCGGTATTTTTCGATCAGCGGCTGCTCGCACAAGCGGTCCAGCAACTCCACCGCGTCGGCCATCGGGATCGGATACTCCCACTCGCCGCGCGTGGCGCCGACGTTGCGGCCCTTGATCGTCATCACCGCCCGGTCGCCCTCGATGCGCACCCGCACCACGCGCTCCTTGTGCGACGACAGATAGCCCTGGCGAAAAAACACCGGCTCGCCAAGGTTCTTCCACGCATCGCCGCGCAACAGGAATTTGCGCTCGATTTCAACGCCCATCTCAGGCGTCCAGCGACAGCAGGATAGGTTGCAGGATGGACGCTCCCAGGGCCGCGCTGCGGGCGCCGTTCCAGCCCACGTGCGGATCCGGCAGGTCGGCGTTGTCCTTGAACGGCATCTCCAGGGTCAGCGCCAGGCAGCCGAAATGGTGGCCGACGTACTTGGACGCCAGGGTCAGCATGTCTTCCTTGTACTTGCTGGCGGCGTAGCCGTATTTATCCTGGAAGTCCGGGCTGGCGTTCTTGTAGCGGTCGATGAAGTCCTGCTGCTTGACGCGGCGCTCTTCGCTGAAGTTCTCCAGCATCTCGTTACCGGCCACGAAGTTGTACGGCAGCGCCTCGTCGCCGTGGATGTCGAAGAACATGTCGATACCGGTTTCGTGCATCTTCTGCTTCACGTACAGCACTTCCGGGCTGCGCTCGACCGATGGCGTCATCCACTCGCGATTCAGGTTGGCGCCCGAGGCGTTGGTGCGCAGGTTGCCGCGCACCGAGCCGTCCGGATTCATGTTCGGCACGATGTAGAACACGCAGCGCTGCAGCAGCTTGCGGGCGATCGGATTGGCGTCGTCCAGCAGCGAATCGATCAGGCCTTCGACGAACCACTCGGCCATCGACTCGCCCGGATGCTGGCGCGCGATGACCCAGATTTTCTTTTCCGCTTCCGGCTGGCCGATGACCACCAGGTTCATGTCGCGGCCGTCGATGGTGTTGCCCAGGTCCTGCACGCGGGCCAGCGGATGCTCGGCCACTTCGCCCAGCAGGCGCAGGTGGCGCTCGAACGAATACGGCTCGAAGTAGGCGTAGTAGACGCTGTCGGTTTCCGGCGTGTGCTTGATGGTCATGACCTCGCCGTCGAAGGCGGTCGGCACGCGGAACCAGTTTTCGGTGTCGTAGCTGGCCACGGCCTGGTAGTCCTCGTAGCCCTTGGCGTAGGTGGCCTGGCCGGCGTTCAGGAAGCGCATGCGCACCTGCTGGCCGCGCGCGCCCTGCAGGCGGAAGTGGAACCACTGGTGGATGTCGGCGTGCGAGTCCTTGCGCAGATTCAGTTCGATCTCCGCCGCGCTGTCCGCGCGCAGCACCTCGATGGCGCCGGAGTCGAAGTTTTGGCTGATTTTGATAGTCATGTCGATCCAATATGAAGTGAATGCCGATGACGCTATTTTACCAGCATGCTCCCTTCCCTCTGGTAGCGGGCATGCCAGGACAGGGCCTGCTCCAGCACGTGCGGCGTCTGGCCGCCGCGCTTCAGCGCCTCGGCGAGGTAGGCACGCAACTGCGGGCGATAGTCGGGATGGGCGCAGTGCTCGATGATCAGCGGCGCCCGTTCGCGCGGCGCCAGGCCGCGCAGGTCGGCCAGGCCCCACTCCGTCACCAGCACGTCGACGTCATGCTCGGTGTGGTCGACGTGGGCGGCAAACGGCACCACGCTGGAAATGGCGCCGTCCTTGGCCACCGATTTACTGACGAACATCGAGATCTGGGCGTTGCGCGCAAAATCGCCCGAGCCGCCGATGCCGTTCATCATGTGCGTGCCGCCGACGTGGGTGGAGTTGACGTTGCCGTAGATGTCGAACTCCAGCGCCGTGTTCAGCGCGATGAGGCCCAGCCGCCGCACCACCTCGGGATGGTTGCTGATCTCCTGCGGCCGCAGCACGATGCGCTCGCGGTACTGCTCGATGTTGCGGATGAACTTTTCGTGCATCGCCGCCGACAGCGTGATCGACGACGCCGACGCCATGTCCAGCTGGCCCGAATCGAGCAGCTCGATCGCGCTGTCCTGCAGCACTTCCGAGTACATCGTCATGTGGCGGAACGGCGAATCGATCAGGCCATGCAGCACCGCGTTGGCGATGGTGCCTATCCCCGCCTGCAGCGGCCGCAGCTCCGGCCCCATGCGGCCGGCCTGCACCTCGCCTTCGAGGAAGGCGACCACGTGGCGCGCGATGGCGTCGGTCTCGGCATCCCCCGGCAGCGCGTTGGAGGGGCTGTCCGGGCTGTCGGTGATGACGATGGCGGCGATGCGGTCGGGATGCACCGGGATCGAGGTCCAGCCCATGCGCTGCCACGGCGCCAGCAGAGGAATCGCGCCCCTGCGCGGCCGCGCTCCCGGGATGTAGATGTCATGAAAACCCTCCAGCGCCAGCGGCGCGCTCAGGTTGATCTCGACGATCACCATGCCCGCCTGCTGGGCGAAGTTGGCCGAGTTCCCGACCGACATGGTGGGCACGATGCCGCCGTCCGGCGTGATCGCCACCGCTTCGATGACGGCGATGTCGACCGCTTTCAGGTCGCCGGAGCGCAGCTGCTCGGCCGTCTCCGACAGGTGCTGGTCGATGAACATCACCTCGCCCGAGTTGATCTTGCGGCGCAGCGCGGCGTCGGCCTGGAACGGCATGCGGCGCGCCACCACGCCTGCGTTGGCCATCAAGCCGTCGCTGTCGTTGCCCAGCGAGGCGCCGGTCAACAGCGTCAGGTTCAGCGGCTCGCCGCGGGCGCGCTCCACCAGCGCCAGCGGCAGCGCCTTGGCGTCGCCGCCGCGGGTGAAGCCGCTCATGCCGACGGTCATGCCGTTCCTGAACAACGTAGCCGCCTGCGCGGCGGTCATCACTTTTTCCATCAGCGCCGGGTGGCGGATACGGTCTTCATACATGGCGATCTCCTCATTCTTTGATTCAGTATAGAATTCGAAGATCAGTCGCCGTATGACTTAAATTCCCACTTTTCAGTCGTTTTATTCATGGACCTGCGATCGCTGCGCTACTTCGTTGAAACGGTCCGCCTGAACAGCTTCACCCAGGCGGCCGAGTCGCTGCACGTCACGCAATCGACCATCAGCAAGATGGTACGGCAGCTGGAGCAAGAGGTCGGCGCCCAGCTGTTGATACGCGACGGCCGCAAGCTGACGCTGACCGACACCGGCAGCGTGGTCTACGCGCGCGGCGAACAGATGCTGGCCACCATGGCCCAGCTGACAACGGAAGTGCGCGACACCCAGGCCGCCCAGCGCGGCCAGCTGACAATCGGCATCCCGCCGATGATCAACCTGCTGTTCACGCCCGTGCTCAAGGCCTTCCGCCAGCGCCATCCCGACATCACGCTGACGCTGAGGGAGGATGCCGGCCAGGCGCTGGAGCGCCAGGTGGCGAGCGGGGAACTGGAGATCGGCATGACGGTGCTGCCGGCCGATCCGCAGCTGGACCTGCAGACGGCGCCCATCGCCAGCTACCCGATCTGGGCGCTGGCCGCGCGCGGCACGTTTCAAAAGCACCGCACCACGCTCAAGTTGAAAGCGCTGGCCGGCATGCCGCTGGTGCTGCTGAAGGACGATTTCGCGCTGACCCGCAGCCTGCGCCACGCCTTCAGCGCGGCCGGCTTCGAGCCGCAGATCGCCGCGCAAAGCGGCCAATGGGACTGGCTGGTGGCAATGGCCTCGGCCGGCATGGGCGTGGCGCTGCTGCCGGAACCGTTCATCCACCGGCTGGCGATCGGCCATCTGGACGCGGTGCGGCTGGTGGAACCGGAGTTGCAATGGCAGGCGGCGCATATGTGGCGCGGCCCCTACCTGTCGCACGCGGCGCGCGCGTGGCTGGACGTGTGCCGGGACGTGCTGCGCGCCTAGCCTACAGCGGCGGCAGCTCGTGGATCGCGATGCCCTCGATCGGATCGATCTCGCGGTCCCACGGCCGCAGCGCGATCATGCGCTGGGTGTCTTCATAGCCGGCCTGCCAGCGGGCGCGGATGCCGGCGGCGCTGAAGTCGATGTCCTTGGTGTGGTCCTCGTTGCCGACGCGCGGCGCCTTCAGCGACACCACGTGCATGGTGGTGCCGCAGCCCCACGCGGCCAGCTCGCGCACCTCGGGCGACATCGCCGCTTCGTCCGACAGGTGCAGCGTCAGCTGGCGGATCACGTGGCGCAACCGGTGCAGCTTGCGCTGCTGCTCGATATTGCTGGCGCGGCTGGCGTACTGGATCTCCTTGTACTTGTCCAGCACCTGCAACATGCTTTGCGGCTCGCTGCCGTCGGGGTTCCACACCTGCACCGAGAAGATCACCGAACTGCGGCGCGGCTCGTCGTCCAGCACCGCCTCGATCGGCGTGTTGGAATAGATGCCGCCGTCCCAATAGGGCTGGCCGTCGATGCGCACGGCCGGAAAGGCCGGCGGCAGCGCGCCCGAGGCCATCACATGCGAGGCGCTCAGCGTGTCCTTGCGGGTATCGAAATAACGCATGCCGCCGCTGCGCGCGTTGACCGCGCCGACCGTGAAGCGGGTATCGCAATCGTTGAGGCGGTCGAAATCGACCAGCGTATCGAGCGTGGTGCGCAGCGGTGCGGTTTGATAGTAGGAGGCGTGTTCGACGCCGACCTTGGCATCGGGATTCCACCACGAGGAGAGGTTGGGTTCGAAGAAGGCCGGTATGCCCTGCCCCATCGTCACCGCGTTGGCCAGCGCGCGCGGCATGGCGGAGAAGCCCAGCGCATTCTGTTCCATGCGGTGCCAGAACTGGCGCAGCCGGTCCATGCGGTAGCGCGGCTCGTTGCCGGCGATGATGGCGCCGTTGATGGCGCCGATGGAAGTGCCGATCACCCAGTCCGGCTCGACGCCGGCTTCGTGCATGGCCTGGTAGACGCCCACCTGGTAGGCGCCCAACGCGCCGCCGCCTTGCAGCGCCAGTACGACTTGCCCCGGCATCGAAGGCGACGAGAGCTGGGCGGGTTTGCGATTCAAGTGTGACCTCCGGAAGGATACGGACTACGCTGCACTGCACCATGCGATTGTAGTGCAATTCAGCGCAGCCCGCAGCCTTCCTTTATGCCACGACGACGCCCTTGGCCGCCAGCGCGGCGCGCACGCCGGCGCCGTAGGCCGGGTCGGCCTGGTCGAAGTGGCCCAGCTGGCGGGCGATGATCTCGGCGCTCACCTGACTCAATGGGCCGGCGATGTTGTCGAACAGGTTCTGCTGCTCCTGCGCCGGCATCAGGCGGAACAGATTACCGGCCTGGGTGTAATCGTCTTCCTTGCCGCGGCCGTCGTAACGGGCCGCGCCGCCTTGCAGCGCCAGCGCCGGCTCGCCGTGGCCCAGGCCTTGCGGCTGGCTGCCGCCCGCTTCGGTGGCCGCGTAGTTCTGCGCCGCGCCGCCGTTGGCGATGGCCATGGCGCCGTCGCGCTGCTGGTTGTGGAAGGGGCAGCGTGGCGCGTTCACCGGCAGGTGCTGGTGGTTGGTGCCGACGCGGTACAACTGGGCGTCGTGGTAGGCGAACAGGCGCGCCTGCAGCATCTTGTCCGGCGAGTAGCCCAGGCCAGGCACCACGTTCGATGGCGACAGCGCGGCCTGCTCCACTTCCGCGTGATAGTTCAGCGGGTTGCGGTTCAGCTCGAACACGCCGACCGGGATCAGCGGGAAGTCCTTGTGCGGCCAGACCTTGGTCAGGTCGAACGGATTCCAGCCGGTGCGCGCTTCCCATGCGGCCAGTTCGGCCTCGGTGGCCACTTGCAGCTTGACGTCCCACTGAGGGAAGTCGCCGGCAGCGATGGCGCCGAACAGGTCGCGCTGCGCGTAGTCCGGATCGGTGCCGGCGATGCGGGTGGCTTCGGCGGCGGGCAGGTTCTTGATGCCTTGTTTGGTCTTCAAGTGCCATTTGACGTAGACGCGTTCACCGGCCTCGTTGATCAGGCTGAAGGTGTGGCTGCCGAAACCGTCCATGTGGCGGTAGCCGTCCGGCGTGCCGCGGTCGGAGAACAGCATCGTCACCTGGTGCAGGCTTTCCGGGGTCTTGCTCCAGAAGTCGAACATCATGGTCGGCGATTTCAGGTTGGTCTGCGGGTCGCGCTTTTGCGTGTGGATGAAGTCCGGGAACTTGATGCCGTCCTTGATGAAGAACATCGGCGTGTTGTTGCCGACCAGGTCCCAGTTGCCTTCCTCGGTGTAGAAGCGCATGGCGAAGCCGCGCGGATCACGTTCGGTGTCGGCGCTGCCCTTCTCGCCGCCGACGGTGGAGAAGCGCACGAAGGTGTCGGTCTTCTTGCCGATCGCGGAGAACAGCTTGGCTTTGGTGTACTTGGTGATGTCGTGGGTGACGGTGAAGGTGCCGTAGGCGCCGGAACCCTTGGCGTGGACCACGCGCTCAGGGATGCGCTCGCGGTTGAAGTGCTGGAGTTTTTCGATCAGATGGAAGTCTTGCAGCAGCAGCGGGCCGCGCGGGCCGGCGCTGGCGGAGTTCTGATTGTCGGCGACCGGGATGCCCGAGGCGGTGGTGATCGGTGGCTGGCTCATTGCTATGACTCCTTGAGAATTGATAGTGAAATCATTGTAAGGAGTGCAAACGCAAACACAAAGCCAATTAATTTTATTGAATTAATAGCCAATGACTATCATTCTATTTATTTTGCTCGCTCCCAGAAGCAATCGTAAACTCCCTTAGTTCTCCGTATTTATCATCACTGTTCAACACCATGTACAAATCGGCTGTGTCCCCCAGGGTTCCGTGTGGTTGATGGCAATTTAGCAGCCCGCACCGCAAGTTGCGCTGGCGATCCACATTTGCCTGGATTTCCCAGAAACGGGTGTGTTTGTCGATGCCGAAACCGTCGAATTCCAGATAGCCAGGGAAGACGCCCTTGGATAGCCATACGGGATCGATCGGATTGCCCTGCGCATCGCGTGCACGCAGATCGTATAAGCCCTCATCGACATCACGATTGAAGCGCACATTTATCTGCGCTACTTGCGCGGGGTGCTCGAAGCTACCGGAAATTTCGATGCCGAGTCCGTCCCACTTGCACCAAAGGGGACGCTCATTCCTGCGTGCGCAAACCGCCCCCTTGCCTATGATCTTCTGCCACTGCTCGATACGCTGCCCCAGTACCAGCTGTTTGCCATTGAAGGTGATCGTACTGCCTTTCACCACGAGCTCGGGTTGTGCGCCCTTCTCGACTTTTCTCGCAGAGCCATAGTCTTTCAGGGCGCCAGCCTTCTTCGCGGCCTTTTCAAAAAGGTCGGCTATGCTGGGCGTGGCGCCATGGCATTCAACTGCCGCAAGCCAGAGCAGAGGCAATAGAATTTTAGTCATCGCTAAGCTGAACTGGCCATCACGCATGCTGATCGGCGACGCTCGCATCCGTCCTGCCGACAGGCGAATTGCTTGTCGCCGGCTTGACCTGCGCATACACAGCGCCTTCCGGCTTGAATCGGTCGTTGCCCATATAGATTTTTCGATAGCGCAAAAATCCGCCGCTCAAGCCGACACCCTCGCGGCCTTTCGAGACGAAGCCAGCCGCCTCACAGGCCTGTGCGGTATTGCGATAGGGCTTGTATTTTGTGACCGCGTCAAATTCCGCCTTGGTCAATGGCTCCGGCTTGGGCCCCACCGGATTGCGCTGCCACTCCAGGATTTTCTCTTCGTGCATCGCCAATTGCTCCATCCCTTCCAGCACATCCTCGGAGTTCTTGCCGAACGGTTTGAACCACGCGCGCGAATCATGCACGTAGTTGTCGAACAAATCCGTGATGGCGGCAGGCGGCGCAGGCTGATCCCAGTAAGTTTCGATGGTCGACCACTCCGGGTAGCTGAATGGCGTTTGCGTTTGGCTGTCGGTCTTCATGCCCTGCTTCCACGCACGCCACTCACCGAACTTCTCCACTTCCTCGGCCAGTTCCTTGTCGGCGGCAAGGATGTCTTCGCGGTCGCAGCTGTCGCTGTCGATCACGCTCTGCAATGCCTTCATATTGCCGATCATTTTCTTGCGCCACTGGATGTACAACTGGTGCTGCTTCGCCATGATCTCGTGCAGCGGCTGGGGCTTGTCTTTAGCAGCCCCTCCGCTGGCAGTCACGAAAGCATTAAAAGTTTCGATCAGTTTAGGACTGACGCGGAATCCACGCTTGACCGTTTCCGGCGCGTCTTCCAGCTTCAACGGCACACCGGCCAAACGTGCTTCGCGGTACATCATCGACAAGGGGATGCGCGACAGCATGTCCTCTCCCTGCGCGTCCTTGCCACGGCCCTGCTCCTTGGGAAAATAACCGCCGCCCACATCGGAGTGCACGCCCGGCATGACGATCTCGGTGCAGTTCGCCGGGGACGTGTTCCCGCTCATGATGGAGTCGAGCGGGAATGAGCGGCGGATCTCGTGCGCCGAGACCAGATGCAGACACTTGGTGGGAGGAACCGCGGGCACCTTCAACGAATCTGTGGCGTCCGCCCAACCGTAGTGGCCGTGGGCTCCGAACACTGGTGCGGACGATGCGAGTCCGACCGAAGCGACGGTGTCGAACAGTCCCATGAAGTCGAACGTGACCGGGATCGAACCCAGCGTCGGCCCCGGCTGTTTCGTCAGCTTGGCGTCGAGCCTGCATAGCCAAAGAAACCAATTGGCGAACACGCGCGCTTCGGCCGCGCCGCGCGAGAAGCCGAAGATCGAATAATAGAGATGCTCGACCACTCCCTTGTCCTTCTTCTGGCCTTCGCCGATCGGCAAATAGACCGCGAGTTTTTTATGGAGCTCACTCAAGGTCTTGGTGAAAGCGGCCGTCAATTTGTCCACCTCGTCGCGACTGAGGTTAAACCAGCCGCCTTTGGTGGCGCCGAAGCTGGGGAGGTCGAGCATATTGTATTCTGCTAAAAACGTACTTCCGCTGACCAACTCACCACCAAGATAATATTTATGAACGTTGTTGATGGCAGCCACCAGCGCCCAGATAATCCGGTTTTGTCCGCGTTTGGCAAAAGCAAGACCATCTTTTTTCATATCCCCCTTGCCGGTGTCGCCTACCGGATCGAATGCCGTCCCGACACCGGGTATATATGTTCGGAAGTAGTGCGGGAAAATGGTCTCGGCTTCCGGTCCCGATGCCCCTGCGCTCTTGCCTGGGAACGCAAGATAAAGCCTGGCGACATTGCTATGATTAAATGTCGGAAAATCTCGTTCAAGATTATTATTTGTTCCGTCAAAAAAGAAGCCCAGAGCCAAGTTGACATTGCATTTAGGCGGGACGCTTCGAGGCTCGTCACACTCTCTCGCTTTATGAATTCCATCTATTTTGGTCACTTCAGCCAACGTAAAGAAATTCGACGCAATTGACGGATCAACTGTTTCGGCAGAGATCGGCGTTGCTAATATTGAGCTCATGGCTGGCTCTCTTCAAGCAGGCGTATTCTTTCTTTGGTATCCGCAATAGAGGACTTCAGACTGTCAATATCCTTGCTCGACCAGTCTTTCGCCTCGGTATTAAGTCCTGTCTCAAGTTTTTTCAACATTCTTTTTTCAGAACTTAATTTTTCGCTTCGCCACTTCGACACGTACTCTTTTGATGGGACCGGATACCCCTTAATTTTCCCCGGCCATTCCGCTCGCGTAGGGTCGACATGCGAGACGACAGCCTCGGCACGGCCATCCTCATGCATGGCGAGCCAGATTTCTCCGGCTATTCCCTGCGGATAAGGAGGCACATCCACCAATTGCTCCCGCCAGACCGGATCGGGGTAAAAGTTATACTTCACGATCACCTGCAGGCCCGGATGCCATTCCGCCGGAATGGAAAAACAACAAATTGTTCCGCCTGAGCTGTATGGGTTAAGCGCGTCCCCGCCACTGCCACGTTTCCTGTCTTTCGGATCGATCACCATCAGCACGACCTCCTTGCCGGAGTAATTGATCGAGCGGACAGCGACACCCAAATTTTCCGGCTGTGCGGGGCGCGCTTGCGCGCAGCTTGTCAGCAGTATGGTCATTCCAGCGAACAGGAAAATAAGGCGGAAAGTAGTTTTCAGATTCATGATGTTGTAGTTGATTTCATCTGTTATGACAGTAAGGCGCGGGTTTCGTCCAAGGTACGCGGGCCGCCTCCGTGCTCCAGTAATGCCAGATACCGCTTATCCTTCAACAGCCCGGGACGCTCGATGCCAAACGCGCACAGCGCAAAACGGTCCTGGTTGCCTTCGATCTTGACGCGATCCGCAACCTGCAACCATAGTTCGATCATCGCATGCGCATCATGGGCCGTGTGCGCGGCCAGCGGTTTGCCGATCGACTGCGCGAACTGGAAAGCAATGCTGTCGGCCTCGGATGCAGCCATCAGCGCCGTCACCTGTTGCGCCGACAACTGCACTTTGGCCGCAGGCGGCACGACCTGCTCCGACGGCATCGGCGCAGGCAGCGGCAATTCCAGCCAGCTTGCGTCGCGGCCCGTGTAGCGCCACTGCAGCGCCGGGCCGAGGAACTGGCTGCGCTGCTGCGGCGTCAGCGCGTCCACCAATGCAGGGAGGATACGCGTGTCGGCGAACGACAGCGCCAGCGTGTAGCCGTCGGCATCGGCCACGCACCACGGCAGCAGCCGCGCCGCCAGTAGATCGATCGATTCCGGCGTAACGATGATGCTGAGCGCAGGTTTGCCGTCGGTGAGCTCGATCAGCGCATCCCACCGCTTGCGCTGCGCGCCGCTGTACTGCACCAATATCGGCGCCAGCCCCAGCGTTTCCTCGTCGGCTGCCGGTGCCGTGGCGTACAGCGACAGATAACGGAAGCCTTCGGCCTTCTTCAATTTCGGATAGAACAATTCGTTGTGCACGCCGTCCACCAGCGCGTAGACATTTTCTTCGCAGTCTTGCAGGCTGGCGTGCAGCGCATCTTTCCAGCCGGCGGGATGACGATTGATCAGCATGGCATCCTCAACCTTCCACCAGCGAGAACGGCGAGCCGGATTTGGCGGCGTTGCGCTTGCATTTCTTGCAGATCGAACGCGGCAGCGGCGGCAGCGCATAGCCGAGCTTCTCCGGCCCGGCAAAATTCTTGGTCCCGGCATGAATGGTGATCTTGCCCGGACACTGCACCGTAATATTGCCGCCGTCGATGGTGATGTTGGCGCCGCCCGCCGTCGACAGGCTGATGCGCTTGGCCGCCGCCCAGTCGACATAGGCATTGGCGCTGACCAGATTGATGTCGTCGCGCGCCTGTACCTTCAGTTCATCGGCCTGCGCCTGGATGTCGATGGCGTCCTTGGCCGCGATCAGCTGCACGCCGACGCCCTGCTCGCCCGCCTTGACCGCCCCGCCCAGCACGCCGATGGCCTGGCCGCTGTGCAACCGGAACTGGCCGCCGCTGGCGAACTGGCTGTCGCCGCCGCTCATCAGCGTCAGCGTTTCGCCGTTGGCCAGTTGCAGCCCTTGCCCGGCCGTCACGCCCAAACCGTTCCTGGCGGAGATGGCGATGATGGCCGAACTGCTGTGCGGCAGCTTGCCGTCGCCGGGGCTGCTGTCCTTGCTCGATGCATCGGCCTGCGCCGCATCCAGGCTGGCGTCGCCGACCATGCCGGACACCGCCGCCAGCATCGCCTTGAGCGGCGCCGACTTCTCATCGAGCACGCTGGCATCGGCCTTGCCGCCGCCGAGATGGCTGGCGTAGGCCACGGTCTCATGCGTCTTGGCCGCCTCGCTGAAGGTCTCGCCCAGCTTGACGGCCTGCTTCATCAGCGCGATGCCGGCCGTGTTGTCGCCCATCGGCTCGCGCTCGCCGACGTTGTGGCTGACCTGGTAGCTCGTGAGCAGCAGACCCGCGCCGCCGCGCACCACGCCATAGGCATCGGTGCGCAGTTCGGCGCCCTGCCCGCGCAGGCTGCCGCGATAGTTGTCGGCGCTGTGGATCAGGTGACCCAGCGTCAGTTCGCTGGCGGCGTGCGTGGAACGCAGCTGCACGCGCCCCTGCGCGTCGGTGTCGTCGAACAGCAGCTGGTTGTAGCCCGCGCCGCCGAACTCCTTGCTGCGCACGCCCCACTGGGCCGCGCCGTTGCGGTGGCCGGCGCTGTCGCCCGATGCACCGTGCCACGGCGGACTGTTGCCGCCGGCCAGATTGCCCTGGGCCGATACGCCGTGGTCGTGCGCCGGATCGAACACGGCGGCGCTGCCGTTGTCGGCCGCCACGCCTGGTTCGCCGCCCGGTGTGCGCGGCACGCCGCCCTCGCCCTGGCCGTTGTACAGCGCGCCGACGATGATGGGGCGGTCGATGTCGTTCTCGATGAACTGCACCAGCACTTCCTGGCCGATGCGCGGCAGGAACTGGCTGCCCATGCCGCCGCCGGCGGAGCGCTGCGCCACGCGCACCCAACAGGTGGCATTGGTGTCGTCCTGCCAGTGGTAGCGGATACGCACGCGGCCGAGCGCGTCGCAATACAGTTCGTCGGCGCCGCTGGGCTGGTCGCCGCCGTCGGCGCCGACCACGATGGCGCTCTGGCTGCCGCGCGCGGTCGGCTTGGCGTGGTGGCGCGCGGAGCGGTCGTCGGACATCGGCCGCCATGGCAGTTCGGCCGGCAGCGCTTCGAAGCAGTTGGCGTAGCCGCTGTCGCGCGCCTGCTGCAGCGCCAACGCGAATTCGTCCGGCAGCTTCGCCGAGCGGTCGATGGCGACTTCCTCCAGCAATTCGGGAATCGGGCCGAACAGCTCGGCCAGGCCCTGCCGCGCCGGCGCCGGCAGGTTGTTGATGCCGACGCTGAGCACGCGCAGCACCACGTAGGCCGGGCTGTCGTCGCCAGCGAGCGGGCCTTGCGTCAGCGTGAAGCGGGTGCCGGCGCGCAGCGTGCGCACGGTCGAGCGGGCCTGCCACAGGCGGCCGTCCGCTTCGTGGGCCTGCATCTGCAGACTGGCGTAGCGTTCCGCCTGCGCGGCGTCGGTGTAGAAGTACTGGCCGGGATGGTCGTAGCTCTCGACCATCGGCGCCTTGCCGCCGCCAACCGGCAGACGGGTCGGTGCGCTGGCGGCAGTGGATTTCTTGGCCTTGTAGTCGTAGCTGAGCACCGACACCAGACTGGCGTGCAGGCGGCGGTTGGCGCGCAGCGACTGGATCGTGTCCTGGCTTTCGCCGACGCGCGCGGCGTGGTAGCGCAGGCCGCCGCCGGCCGCGCTGCTGGCGTCCTCCGGCACGGCGCTGTCCTGCGTGCTGTCGGCGAACAGCACCATGCAGGCGCCGTCCGGCGTGTCCTCGAAGCGCCAGCCCAGGCCTTCCTCGCCGAGCAGGCGCAGGATGAAGTCGTGGTCGGATTCGCGGTACTGGCAGCAGTAGCTGCGCGGCGTCACCTGCTCCATGAACGCGGCGACGTCGCCGCTCCAGCGCCAAAGCGCGTCCGGCGCGTAGCCGCCCAGTACAGCGTCGACGATGTCGGTGACGCTGCTGTCCTGCCATACGCGGCTGTTGCGCACATGCCGCAGGCGCGACAGCCACGGCGTCAGGCGCAGGCGGTAGCGCGCCAGGCCGCCTTCGCTGCCCAGCATGCCCGCCTGGCTCACGTGACCACTGAAGCGCGCGCGGCTACCGTCGGCCAGGCTCACTTCCAGCACGGCGTGCTTGCCCAGCAGGCTAGCCAAGTCCAGATGGGCGCTGGGCGAGAGCGCGATGATGTCGCGTTCGCCCACGCCCTGCAGCGGGTCGTCGGCAAAGAAGGCTTCCACCATCAGGTCGTCGGGGTTGGCGCCGTCCACCGTCAGCGCGTAGAGGCGGCGTTCGCTGGAGAAGCCCGCCAGCGACGCGCGCACTTGCTCCAGCACTTCGGTCATTTGCATGCTCAATCGGTATAAATAGAATTGCTGATTTGGCATTATCCCATTGACCGCAGGAATCCCGCGCCCGATTGCAATGTCACGAAATGTCACAGGATCGGGGCGAAAAAAAACCGGCCAGCAGGCCGGTGTTCACGCGGGGCGCCAGGCCTCACGGGTTTTTATGCCTCGGCGATGCGCTTGGCGATGTGCGCCAGCGCGTCCTCGACCTGGTCGACCAGGATCAGGCACAGGTCGCCCTCTTTCAGGCGGCCCAGGGCGGTGTCGATGGCGAGGAACTCGCCGTAGATTTCCTGGATGTGCGTGGTGCGCGGGGCGCCGTTCAGGCCCGAACGCAACAGGCCCACCACTTCGCCGTCCACGCGGCCGCGCTGGCAGGCGTCTTCGTAAAGGATCACGTCGTCGAAGGCGCGGCCAAGGATCTGCGTCTGCTGCGTGATGTCCTGGTCGCGGCGGTCGCCGGCGCCGGAAATCACCACCGAGCGGCGCTTGGCCGGCATGGTCTCCACCGCCTGCACCAGCGCCAGGATGGCGTCCGGATTGTGGCCATAGTCGGCGATCAGCGTCGCGCCCTTGTAGTCGAACACGTTGAAGCGGCCCGGCGCGTTGTCCGAATCGTTGGCGAAGGTTTTCAGGCCGAGGCGGATCGCGTCCCAGCTGATGCCCACGCCCCACGCGGCGGCGACCGACGCCATCACGTTCTCCACCTGGAAGCCGATGGCGCCGTTGCGGGTGATCGGCACTTCCGACAGCGCGATGCGCTGCGCGTTCTTGCCTTCGGCGGCGACCACATGGCCGTCTTCCACGTACACGGTGCGGCAGCCTTGCGCCAGGTGCGTGGCGATCACCGGATGGCCACGTTCGGCGCCGAAGAAGATCACCTTGCCGCGGCAGGTGGCCGCCATGCCGGCGACGATAGGATCGACCGCGTTCAGCACCGCGAAGCCGCTCTCGGAAACGTTCTGCACGATCACGCGCTTCAACACGGCCAGGTCTTCCACCGTGGTGATGTAGTTCAGGCCGAGGTGGTCGCCGCTGCCGATGTTGGTGACGACGGCAACCTGGCAACGGTCGAAGGCCAGGCCTTCGCGCAGCACGCCGCCGCGCGCGGTCTCGAACACGGCCGCGTCGACGTCCGGGTGCAGCAGCACGTTGCGCGCGCTGCGCGGGCCGCTGCAGTCGCCGCTGTCGGTCTGGCGGCCTTCGATGTAGACGCCGTCGGTGTTGGTCATGCCGGTGCGCAGGCCGCTGGCGGTCAGCAGGTGGGCGATCAGGCGCACGGTGGTGGTCTTGCCGTTGGTGCCGGTGACGGCCACCACGGGAATGCGGCCGTTCTCGCCCGGCGCGAACATGGTGTTGACGATGGCTTCGCCGACCGCGCGGCCCTTGCCGAACGACGGCGCGATGTGCATGCGCAGGCCGGGAGCGGCGTTGACTTCGACCACGCCGCCGCGCTGGTTCTCGATCGGTTGCAACACGCCGTCGCAGACCACGTCGACGCCGCAGATATCGAGGCCGATCATCTGCGCCGCTTCCACCGCGCGCGCCGCCACTTCCGGGTGCACGTCGTCGGTGACGTCGGTGGCGGTGCCGCCGGTCGACAGGTTGGCGTTGTTGCGCAGGATGACGCGCTGGCCCTTGGCCGGTATCGAATCGGCTTCCAGGTCTTGCAGCGCCAGGCGCGCGAGGGCGATGTCGTCGAAGCGGATCTTGGTCAGCGAGGTCGAATGGCCGCTGCCGCGGCGCGGGTCGGCATTGACGATGTTGACCAGTTCACGCACGGTGTGCACGCCGTCGCCCACCACCTGCGGCGGATCGCGGCGCGCGGCCGCCACCAGCTTGTTGCCGATGACGAGCAGGCGATAATCGTGGCCCGGCAGGTAGCGCTCGACCATGATGTCGTCGCGGAATTCCTTGGCCGTGTGGAAGGCCTTCTCCAGGTGCTCCTTCGACATCACGTTGACCGTGACGCCCTTGCCCTGGTTGCCGTCCTTGGGCTTGACCACCACCGGCAGGCCGATTTCCAGCGCGGCCGCCCAGGCGTCTTCCGCGTCTTCCACCGAGCGGCCGATAGGCACCGGCACGCCGGCCGCGTGCAGCAGCTTTTTGGTCAGTTCCTTGTCCTGCGCGATCGATTCGCCGATGGCGCTGGTGCTGTCCATTTCGGCGGCCTGGATGCGGCGCTGGCGCGAGCCCCAGCCGAACATCACCATGCTGCCTTCGGTCAGGCGGCGGATCGGAATGTCGCGCGCGACGGCGGCGCTGACGATGGCGCCGGTGCTCGGGCCCAGGCGCACGTCTTCATCCAGGTCGCGCAGTTCGTTCAGCGCGCCGGTCAGGTCGAACGGGGTGTCGGCCAGGGCCGCGTTGATCAGGTTGTGCGCCAGCGTCATCGCCAGGCGGCCGACCGCTTCTTCGCTGTACTCGACCACGGTTTGATAGATGCCGTCTTCCAGCGTGGCCGTGGTGCGGCTGAAGGTGACCGGGCAGCCGGCCTGCGCTTGCAGGCTCAATGCCGCCACTTCCAGCACGCGCGCCAGCGGCACGGCGTCGGTGTGGCCGGTGGTTTGCAGGGCGCCGATGGCGGGAAAGCGCGCGTGCAGGCGCTGCTCGAAGCCGGGCAGCGTGGCGATCGACTGCTCCTCGGGCGGGCACGATACGATCACTTCCACCGCCGTGTGGTGGCTCCAAAGATTCGGGCCGCGAAGGGCGCGGGTGCGGATGACTTCCATAAATCTGCTTGTTCTTTCCGTGATGTATCAGTGATGAGTTCGCTTTGGGTTCGCATCAAACGTGCGCAGGCCGGCGCCGATCAGCTCCGGCGACAGGCCCAGCGCCCAGCCGGCGGCGATCGCGGCCAGCACGGCTTCCGGCGGCACCAGCGGCGACAGCGGCAGGCTGGCGACATCGTCGTAGCCTTGGGCCAGCACGATGCGGTCGGTACGCTGGAACACCACGCGCTTGCCGTCCTGGCGGTGTTCGGCGATGGCGGCCAGGTGCTCGTCGACGCCGTAGAAGATCACTTCGCCGTCGCACAGGTCGGCCATGTCGACCACTTGCGCGTCGGCGGCGTTGAGCACCGCCACGCCGCTCGGCAGGATGACGTCGACCTGGGTGCGCAGCACGCCGTACAGCTTGTCGTGGCTGTCGATGTAGAACTCGCCGACGTCTTCAAAGTCGCTGACGTCGGTGACCACGCCGACCGCGCACTTGTCGTAGGCCAGGCCTTCGGTCAGGATCATGCGGGCGCTGGCTTCGAACACGCCGGCTTCGACATTTTTATTCAGCAGCAGCCGTTCGCCGGTTTCCCAGTCGCTGAAGCCGTCGCGCGGCAGCAGGCGGCCGTTGACGAACAGGCCGTCGGCGCAGGCCAGGCCGACCTTCTTGCCGCTGATTTGCAGCAGCCAGGCGATCAGGCGCGAGGCCATGGTGGCGCCGTGCTTGCCGGTGATGCCGACGATCGGCATGCGGCCGCCTTCGTCCGGCGCGAACAGGTGGTCGACGATGGCTTCGCCGACGTTGCGCGGCTCGCCGCTGGCCGGCTTCAGGTGGGCCAGCAGGCCCGGGCTGGCGTTGACTTCGATGATGGCGCCGCCCGTTTCGTGCAGCGGGCGCGAGATGTCGGAGGCCACCACGTCGATGCCGGCGATGTCCAGGCCGACCACGCGCGCGGCCAGCGTGGCCATCGCGGCCACTTGCGGGTGCACCTGGTCGGTGACGTCGAAGGCGACGTTGCCGTTCGGCTGGATCAGCACTTTCTGGCCGTCCTGCGGCACCGAGTAGGCGGTCATGCCCTGGCGCTCCAGCTCCAGGATGATCTCGGCGCCGTGTTCAGGCGCCAGCGCGTTCAGCGGCGAGTCTTCGGTGGTGCCGCGGCGCGGATCGGTGTTGATCTGGTCGTCGACCAGCTCGATGATGTTGGATTTGCCGTCGCCGGTGACCCACAGCGATTCGCCGGCGGCGGCGGCGATCAGGCGCTTGCCCACCACCAGCAGGCGGTGTTCGTTGCCGGCGATGAAGCGCTCGACGATCACGCTCTTGCTGTCGCCCTTGCGCGCGGCCAGCGCGTAGGCGGCGGTGACGTCGGCTTCGGTCATCAGGTTCAGCGACACGCCGCGGCCGTGGTTGCCGTCGTACGGCTTGACCACCACCGGCACGCCGATGTCCTGCGCCGCTTCCCACGCCGCTTCGGCGCTGGTGACCAGCTCGCCTTCGGGCACGGGCACGCCGCACGAGGCCAGCAGCGACTTGGTCAAGTCCTTGTCGCTGGCGATGCCTTCGGCGATGGCGCTGGTCTCTTCGGTTTCGGCGGTCCAGATGCGGCGCTGCATGGCGCCGTGGCCCAGCTGCACCAGGTTGCCGTCGGTCAGGCGGATCGATGGGATCTTGCGCACGGTGGCGGCGTCGACGATGTTGGCGGTGCTCGGGCCCAGGCACACCGACTCGACCAGGTCGGTCAGGTCGATGATGGTGGCGGCCAGGTCGTAGGGTTTGTCTTCGATCATCGCCATCAGCAGGTCGCGGCCGGCGGCCAGCGCGGCGCGCCCCACCTGCTCCTGGCGGGTGCGGAAGGCCATCTTGTACAGGCCGGTGCCGTCGCCGATCTGGCGCGTCTTGCCGAAGCCGGTTTTCATGCCGGCCAGGTTTTGCAGTTCGAGCACCACGTGTTCGAGGATGTGGCCGGCATACGTGCCATCGCGCAGGCGCTCCAGGAAGCCGCCGTGCTCGCCCACGCCGCAGCGGTGGACGATCAGCCCCGGCAGGATCGCGGTCAGGCGCTCATACAAGCCAGGCAACAAATTCGAGGGAAATTTCTCCAGTTCGCCAATGTCCAGCCACGCCTCGATCACCGGGCGATAGGTCCAGATGTTGGGTCCGCGCAAATGGGTTACGCGGAGAACTTCTATGTCTTTCTTCTTGGTCATGTTTCTATTCTTGTATCTTTGTTATCAGCCGTGGCCAGCCCGCGCCGTATTTTAACCTCTGTACCACCGCCTGCGGCCAAATTGCATTTGGCCCACCCTGCGCGTGCGTTATACTTGCCGCCAACAAAACACTGGTTATTCTTGATTTCTGTCAAGGATGTAACCAATGACAGAATACCGTAAATAAAGCACTTATATCAGCCGCAACACCTACTAGTTCCACCTTTGTTCCACCTTTTCGCCACCGGAGTACGCAGCACGATGACAACAGAACAACTTTCCTCCAACTCCAGCCAGAGCGAGCTTCCTGAACGCTGGCGTTCCGAGATACAGGCACAACTTTCCCAAGGGGAAAACGTTGTAAGTGCCCTGGAGGTTGACCTGGATGAACAACTTCGTTTTTCCAAGGGGATAATTCTCGTCACCGAACGCGGCGTGCTGGCGCGCGCGCCGGGCCGCAGCGACTGGCAACGTTGGCCTTTCGCTAAGGACTTGGCGCTGAAGCACCACGACCACGCGGGCGTCGGCCATCTGGAGCTGGTCGACAACGGCGGCCGCCTGGGCGCCTGGCGCTTCACGTTGGGCCAGAACCTGCATGCGATCCGCCTGGTCGAGCAATTCGGCGCGCACCGCGACAGCCATGCGCTGGGTGTGCCGGTGGCGCGCGAGGAAAAGAATGTCTGCCCGAGCTGCAAGGCGCCGCTGGAGCCGGAACAGGAAGAGTGCCCGATCTGCACCAAGGTGGTCTACACGCCGCCGTCGACCTGGACCTTGTTCCGCCTGTGGCGCTTCGCCAAGCCGTACAAGCTGCCGCTGGGCTTCGGCTTCGCGCTGATGCTGCTGTCGACCGGCGCGCACATGATCCCGCCCTACCTGACCATCCCGCTGATGGACAAGGTGCTGATCCCCTACCAGAACGGGCAGCCGGTCGATGCCTCGCTGGTGGCGCTGTACATGTCCGGCCTGGTGGCGTCGGCGGTGCTGGCGTGGGTGCTGGGCTGGGGCAAGACCTATGTGCTGGCGCTGGTGTCGGAGCGCATCGGCGCCGACCTGCGCACCGAGACTTACGACCACTTGCTGCGGCTGTCGCTGGAATACTTCGGCGGCAAGCGCACCGGCGATTTGATGTCGCGCATCGGCAGCGAGAGCGACCGCATTTGCGTGTTCCTGTCGCTGCACTTGCTGGACTTCGCGTCGGACTGTCTGATGATCATCATGACCGGCGTGATCCTGTTCTCGATCGATCCGTGGCTGGCACTGTTCACGCTGCTGCCGCTGCCGTTCATCGCGTGGCTGATCCATGTGGTGCGCGACCGCCTGCGCACCGGCTTCGAAAAGATCGACCGCGTGTGGGGCGAAGTGACCAACGTGCTGGCCGATACCATCCCCGGCATCCGCGTGGTGAAGGCGTTCGCGCAGGAGTCGCGCGAAGCGTCGCGCTTCCGCACCGCCAACAAGCACAATCTGGCGGTCAACGACAAGCTCAATAAAATCTGGTCGCTGTTCTCGCCGACCGTGTCCTTCCTGACGGAGCTGGGCTTGCTGGTGATCTGGGTGTTCGGCATCTACCAGGTGTCCAAGGGACATATCACGGTCGGTGTGCTGTCGGCCTTCATCGCCTACTCCAGCCGCTTCTACGGCCGCCTGGATTCGATGAGCCGCATCGTCTCGGTGACGCAGAAATCGGCGTCGGCCGCCAAGCGCATCTTCGACATCCTCGATCACGTGTCGTCGGTGCCGGAGCCTGTGAACCCGGTCAAGCTGGCCAAGGTGGACGGCAACATCACCTTGCGCGAAGTGGGCTTCCGCTACGGTAACCGCGCCGTCAACCGCGGCATTTCGCTCGACATCAAGGCCGGCGAGATGATCGGCCTGGTGGGCCATTCGGGCTCCGGCAAGTCGACGCTGGTCAACCTGATCTGCCGCTTCTACGATGTATCGGAAGGCGCGATCATGCTCGACGGCGTGGACATCCGCTCGTTCGCGGTGTCGGACTATCGCCGCAACATCGGCCTGGTGCTGCAGGAGCCGTTCCTGTTCTTCGGCACCATCGCCGAGAATCTGGCCTACGGCAAGCCGGAAGCGACGCGCGCCGAGATCATCGCCGCCGCGCGCGCCGCGCATGCGCACGAGTTCATCCTGCGCCTGCCACAGGGTTACGATTCGATGGTGGGCGAGCGCGGACAGGGCTTGTCCGGCGGCGAGCGCCAGCGCATCTCGATCGCGCGCGCGTTGCTGATCGATCCGAAGATTTTGATCCTCGACGAGGCCACGTCCTCGGTCGACTCCGAGACTGAAAAAGAAATCCAGCGCGCGCTGGAAAACCTGGTGCAAGGCCGCACCACGATCGCGATCGCGCACCGCCTGTCCACACTGCAGAAGGCGGACCGCTTGGTGGTGCTGGACCGCGGCGTGGTGGTGGAAGAAGGTCCGCACGACGACCTGATGGCGCGCGAAGGCGCCTACTTCCGCCTGTATCAGGCGCAGGCCCGCAACGTCGACACGGATCTCGACGACAGCGGCAGCAAAGAATAAGAGAACAAGAATATGACGACGAATTTTAATTTGACACGCAATCCCTTCGGCCGCCTGGTGCTGACCACGGCCGAGGGCGAAGTGCACGAGAGCGTGGCGCCGGTGCGCGCCTTCCCGGTGCAGGCGCCGGACGACGGCATCGCGCTGGTGAGCACCGACGGTAAAGAGGTGGGCTGGATCGACCGCATTGAGGACTTGCCGGCGGCCGTGGGCCAGCTGGTGCGCGAGGAGCTGGAGGGGCGCGAGTTCATGCCGGAGATTGCGCGCATCAACAGCGTGACCAGTTTCGCCACGCCGTGCACCTGGTCGGTGGCGACCGATCGCGGCGACACCGAGTTCGTGCTGCGCGGCGAGGAAGACATCCGCCGCCTGACGGTGGACACGCTGCTGATCTCCGACATCCACGGCATCCACTACCTGATCCGCGACGTGCGCGAACTGGACAAGCACAGCAAGAAGATCCTCGACCGCTTCCTGTAAGCGTAATTTAGTGCGGCCGGCGGCGGAACCAGCCGGCCAGCGACAGGCGGTCGTGCGTGGCCGGCAGCACTTCATGCGGCATGTCGGCCGACATGAACAGCACCAGCCGGCTGCCCATCGGCGCGATGTCGCAGGTGGGCGCGTTCAGCGGATGCACACGCAGCGCGCCGCCCTGCTCCACTTTCCAATCCGGGTTCAGATAGATCACCACCGAGACGGTGCGCAGGTCGTCGTCGCGAAAGCGGTCCAGGTGCTTGTGGTAGGCAGCGCCGGGAGCGTAGTGCGCGAAGTGGCTTTCGTAGCTGTCGAGGCCCAGGAAGAATTCCCGGTTCAGCGCCAGGCGCAAGCTCTCCATCACGGCCAAATAACTATCGCAGGCTGCGGACTGACCGGCCTCCAGCCACAGGATGCGGTCGCCGCGGATATCGCTGCGCACCGCCTGCGCTGTTCCGCGTCCGACGGCGGCCAGCGCCAGCACGCCGGCGGCCGCACCGGCGCGGCATTCGGCGGCCAGGGCCAGCGTCAAATCATGGGATAAAAACAGGTTCTGCTGCGACCAGCCATGCAAGGCCAGTCCATCGAGTGTCAGTTGATGCAGGCCATCGGCGCTGGCGGGGAGTTCATTGGGCATAAGACTCCTGGTGAGCGGCCATGGTAACACCCATGCGCGAAAATTGATGGGTGTTCTAGCCTGATTTCGCCAGCCGGGCGCGCACGGCGTCGATGAAGGCGTCGGGCTTGTCGAGGCTGATGCAGATGCGCTCGACTGGCTGTGCGCGGCCGAAGGCATTGAGTAATTTGCTACCGGGCTTCAGGCGCAGCTCCACGTTCATGCTGCCGAACTGGCGGTAGCGCAGCAGGCCGCGCTGGCGGCGGATGTCGTTGCTGCAGCGGGTCACCGATTCGATCAGATGGTACGGCACCGCGCGGTCGGAGGCGAACACGCCATAGCGTATCAGGATCGCCTTCTCGTCCAGCGACACCGGCCGCCACTGGCTGGCCCGGTACTCCGCCACCAGGTACAGCACCGACCACACGCTGAGCACATCGACCACCCACGCGAACACCGGCCGCATCGCCACCAGGTGCAGCATCAGGTGCGACAGCGGCATCTCGAACAGCATCACCATGATCAAGGCGAACTGGTTGGAGACGTTGCCGTCGTTCTTGTCGTAGCTGAAGTGCTGCTGGCCGGCGAAGCGCAGCTGCTCGCCGCGCCGCATGAACAAGCCGTAGTACCAGATCCGCGCCTCGAACAGCGCGAACGGCGCGAAGCCGGTGTCGGCGAAGCGGCCGTGGATGGCGCTCGCCAACGCCTCGTCGGCGTTGCCGCTCAGGCGCATCAATGTCTTGATCCGGCGCACCATGTACACCAGCAGGAACAGCTCCAGCGCCCCCTGCGCCACCGCCAGCAGCGGCCAAAGCCGCTCGATGCCGCGCCACAGGTCCTTGCTGCCGTCGGGGATAATCAGGCTGCCGAAGGCGAATCCGGCCATCGCAAACACCAGCCATTTAAGCAGGAAGGCCTTCCACGACGGGCGAAACATGAAGTAGAACAGCAGCGGGAAGGTCACCAGCAGATCGCCCAACAAGGGCCAGTCGACCATGTTGCGGCCATAATCGTTGGCGATGAACGGCACGCGGAAGTACGCATAGTGCGCCGACATGGTCAGCAAGACGATCAACGCGAACCAGTGTTTCCTTCCGATGCCGGCAATCATGGACACTCCCCGTGTGGTGGACACGGAGAGTATAGCCGTCTATTTGAAAGCTTTCACGAGCGCGTCCAGTTTCACTTTCAGCGACTGGTCGTGGTGGCTGACGGGCGGCACTTCACGCTTGATGTCGAGCAGCTGGTACACCGCCATCTGCGCCGCCCGCACCGAGTATTCAACGGTGAACACCACGTCCTCCGCCACTTCAACGAACTGGCTGACAAAGGCCAGGTTGCGCGAGTTGGCCGGCACCGGCAGCGGACGGTCGCTCTTAAAGCGCGGCATGAACATGCTGGTGATATAGGGCATGCGGCATGGGATGCAGTTGGCCTTGGCCATGATCTCCATGTCGAAATTCAGATGGCCGCACAGTTCGCGCAGGATCTCCTCGCCGGTGCAATCGGCCATGGGCTTGGCGACGAAATTGCCGACGCGGTCCGGGTGCAGTGCATAGCCCCAGAACACCTGCACGCCTTCCGGCTGGCCGGCGAAGTGCGGCTGGTGGGCCAGCACGATCGACATCAGCCAATTCGAATCCTTGAACGTCACCAGCCCGCCGGTGCCGGCGACGTTACCGCTGAACTGCTCCATCTTGTCGAAGAAGGCCGGGTCTTTCAGCGTGACCGTGAACGACTCCCACCACGATTCCGGGATGCTGGCATTGAAGGCCGCAGGATTGCCGAACTGCGGACGGTCCACCGCCAGCTTTTCCCACAAGGCCCAACCCTGGCTGTCGCGCTTGTCCAGCTTGGGCGGCGCGCTGTGCATGCTGCCGAAGCTGGAGGCGTCGGTCATCGATCCGTTCTGGAAGAACACCAGGTCGTGCGGGGCGACGGCGATGGTCGTGGCCTCGCCGTTGCGGGTGCATTTCAACGCGGTCGCGGTCAGCGTCCCGCCCTCCTCCAGCAACTCGATGTCGTCGACCTTGCAGTTGCGGACGATCTGCACGCCCTGTTGTTGCAGCCAGTGCTGCAAAGGCCGCACCAGCGAATCGTACTGGTTGTAGACGGTGCGCTTGACGCCAGCCAGCGTTTCGATGCGCGAGAACTCCATCATGAAGCGATGCAGGTAGCGCTTGAACTCCACTGCGCTGTGCCACGGCTGGAAGGCGAAGGTGGTGGCCCACATGTACCAGAATTTGGTGTCGAAGAATTCCGGCGACAGCCAGTCGGTGATGGCGCTGTTGCCCAGTTTTTCTTCGTCGGCTTCGGCCAGCGCCAGCAGCTCGGTGCGGTCCTGCATGCTGAAGCCCATCGACGTCACGTTGACGCGGAAACGGTTGCGGTCGACCAGGCGGGCCTGCGAGTGCGATTTGTGCATGTCGTTGAAGGCGACGGTTTCGTCGTAGACGCTCTGGCCTTCGTGCTCCAGCGAGGGGATGCTCTTGAACAGCTCCCAGGTGCATTCGTAGTTGTCGGTGGTGAGCATGCGGCCGCCGCGCAGCGTGTAGCCGGTGTCCGCGTTGCCGCCGCCATCGAGGCTGCCGCCGGCCAGCGGCATCGCCTCGAAGATGGTGATGTTGCGGCCCTCGACGCCGCCGTCGCGGATCATGAAGGCGGCTGCGGACAGCGAACCGATGCCGCCGCCGACCAGATATGCTTTGATGGTATTGCTCATGGCAGTGCCCTTTTCGTGAAAACAAGTTGCCATGATAGTGCGGGTCGTCTTGTCAAAAATGCCGCACGTTACCCAAAAGCACCATATCCATGCGCCAGATCAAAAATCCAAAAATATATCCGCCGGCTCTGCGTACCGGGCGATTTGTGCAAAGTCAAAGGTGGTGTGTCGCGTCGTACTAGACTCTTAGAGACTACTCAAGGAGACATGTATGAAAATGATAGTCGTAGTAAATGAGAAGGGGCAAGTAGTCGCCGCGGCGCATGCCGCACCTGAAGTTGCGCCGGAAACATCTGATCCCGGCGCGTCTCCATCCGGCGGATCGTCATGCGGTTTGGGCGCGCTCCCCGGCCAGAGAGTCGAGGTTGTCGAAGTTCCTGAACAACTGAAGGCGCTCAATCCCGAGCAGCGCCTGCGCGCGATGCTCGATCACCGACTTCCACCTGGTTCCGACGTTCTTGAACACTCACCACGGGCCAAAAAGTAGGTTCGTGTTCGTCGTCATTTTGGAAAGGACTTCTTATGGCATTCAATAACGTACAACCAAGCGATGGCCCCTTCAGCATCGGTTCGGAGCCCGTTCGCGTTTGGCTTACATTGGGGAACAGCGAGGATTTTGGCGCCCAGTGGATTATGGCAAATCCCATCGCCCCCGGCAGCCTCGAAGTTTCAAATTTCACCAAAGAAAAAAGAATACGGGTGCCAAACGCTCTTGACGTGATCTATTGGGTCACCGTGAACAATGATGGCGAAGACACCTTGTTTAACATCCAGGGGGGCGGGAACGTCTGACGACGTTCCACACAAGCCCCCCCGGCAGTTTTACTCTTCCGCCGAATACATGCCGGCGTATTTCAGGCCGAAGTACAGGATGAAGGTGTAGCAGGCCGCCGGCACCAGGAAGGACATCTGCAGGCTGATGGTGTCGGCCAGCAGGCCTTGCGCGAACGGCACCAGTGCACCGCCGACGATGGCCATGCACAGCACGCCCGAACCCTGGCCGGTCAGTGGACCGAGCTTGTTCAACGCCATCGAGAAGATGGTCGGGAACATGATGGAGTTGAACAGGCCAACGGCCAGCATCGCCCACATCGCCAGCTTACCGCCGGTGAAGATCGCGATCAGCACCAGCGCGATCACCGCCGCCGAGTTAAAGGCCAGCGCCTTGCCCGGGCTAACGTAGCGCATCACGGCGAAGCCGATGAAGCGCCCCACCATCGCACCGCCCCAGTAGTAGCTGACGAAGGGCGCCGCGTCGGCCGGCGACAGGCCGGCCACTTTCGCATCGCCGATGAAGTTGATCATGAAGCTGCCGATACTGACTTCGCCGCCCACGTACAGGAAGATCGCCACCGCGCCCAGCACCAGATGACGGTGTTGCAGCACGGCCGACCAGCCGGCGCTTTCGCCGTTAGCCTGTTCGGCGTCGACGATCTTCGGCAGGCGCGCCAGCGCGAACAGCACCGCCAGCGCCAGCAAGGCCGCCGCCAGCACCAGATACGGGCCTTGCACGCTGGCCGCCTGGGTCGTATGGTAGGCCGCCAGCTGCTCGGTGGTCAGCTTGGCCATGTCGGCGGAGCTCATCACGCCGCCGGCCAGGATCAACATGCCGCCCAGCGCAGGCGCCACGGTGGTGCCCAGCGAGTTGAAGGCCTGGGTCAACGTCAGGCGGCTCGACGCCGTCTGCGGATCGCCCAACACCGTCACGTAAGGATTGGCCGCCACCTGCAGGATGGTGATGCCGCCCGCCAGCACGAAGAAGGCGATCAGGAACAGCGTGTAGCCGCTGGTCGCCGCCGGGTAGAACAAGGCGCAACCGGCGGCCGCGATGGTCAGGCCGGCGACGGCGCCGTTCTGGTAGCCGATTTTCCGGATCAGCATGCCGGCCGGCAGCGAGACGATGAAGTAGGCGCCGAAGAAGCAGAACTGCACCAGCATCGCCTGCACATAGGTCAGCGTGTAGACCGCCTTCAGGTGCGGGATCAGCACGTCGTTCAGGGAGGTCAACAAACCCCACATGAAGAACAGGATGGTGACGATGATCAGCGGACCGGTATTGCCGCCGGTCTGCGTCTGGCCGCCCGACATCGGGACGGCTGGGGAATATTGTTCCATGCTTTGAGTGTCTCCTGATTGTTATTTAAAGTCGCCGCACGCCAGCGCATCCTTGTCTTTGGCGGCGCCGCCAACGATCTGGATGTTGGCGAAGCTCGCGGCGAACGGCGCATCGGCGGCCACGCTGAACGGCGTGCTCAGTGCCGCCAGCGACAGTCCCTTGGCGCTGAAGCAGGCCAACGGGATTTTAACCGTCTGCTTGCCCTTGCCCGCCAAACGCTGGAACACGGCGCTGGCGTCCAGCTCCACCGTTTCGATGCCGACGCTGACCTTGCCCTGCGGCGCAGCCGACACGATAGCATCAAATTGCAGCGCGCCGTCGGTCGAAGCGAAGGCCGGCAGCTTGTGCGCCTTGGCCGCTTGCGCCTCCAGCTTGGCGGCACCGGTCCAGGTGAGACGCTTGGCGTCCTGCTGGGTGTTGATCTGCGCGGTTTCGACGGTGACGGTCGGCAGCTTGAAGACGGCGTTCAGGTCCGCGCCCAAGGCCACGCGCTGGCCGCCGCTGTGGACATACAGCGCATAGGTCGAACGGTCGGCCGGCGCGTACACCGGTACCGCGCTGGTCTTGCCGCAGCCGCCGGCCGGATAGCTGGCGTCCAGCAGCGGCAAGGCGCCCTTGCTTGCCGCAGTTGCATACGTCAGGCCGTAGCCGTACTTGAACAGAGGATCGTAGGATGCGTCGCCGACGTTCAGCGGTGACTGGCAGGCCGACTTCGGCCACGAGAACGACAGCTTGCCGTGGAAGTCCGCATTGACCTTGCCGTCCGCTTTGCGGAACAGCACATCGGAGACGCCCTTGCCTTCGGTGCCAGGCAGCCAGGCCGAGACGAAACTGTCCGACAGGTTGAGCAGATCGTTGACGAACAGCGGACGGCCCGACATCAGCACCGTCACCACTGGCTTGCCCTTGCCCGCCACCGCCTGCAATACCGCCAGGTCCTCGGGATGGCGGCCGGACAGGCGCAGCGTGCCCGATGGGCCGATATCGCCGTCGCCTTCCGCATATGGCGTCTCGCCGATGACGGCGATGACGGCGTCGAACTTGCTGACGTCGACGCCGGCGGCGTTTTCGCTGAAGGTGACGTTGTCCTTGCCGGCGGCGTCCTGGATACCGGCCAGGATGGTGTCGCTGAACGGGTAGTCGCTGTTCTTGTTGTCGGTGCCCTGCCAGGTCAGCGACCAGCCGCCCGATTGGTTGGCCATGCTGTCGGCGCTCTTGCCGACCACCAGGATCTTCTTGTCGCGCGCCAGTGGCAGCAAGCCGCCGTTGTTCTTCAACAGCACCAGCGATTCGCGCACCGCCTGGCGCGCCAGCGCGCGCTCCTGCAGCAGCTCCTGCTTGCCGGCGTAGATGTTCTGCGATGGCTTCTTGCCGTCGAACAGGCCGGCGCGCAGCTTCACGCGCAGGATGCGGGTGACGGCGTCGTCGATGCGCGACCTCGGGATCTCGCCCTTCTCCACCTGCGCGATGGTGTTGGCGATGAAGGCCTTCCAGTGTTCCGGCACCATCACCATGTCGACGCCGGCGTTGATCGAGGCGGCGCAGCTGTCGTTGGCGCAGCCCGGCACTTCGGCGATGGCGTTCCAGTCGCTGACCACCAGGCCGTCGAAGCCCATCTTGGTTTTCAGCGCGTCGGTCAGCAGCTCTTTACTGCCGTGCATCTTGCCGTGGTCGACGCCGCCCTTGACGTCGTTCCAGCTGTTGAAGGACGCCATCACCGTCTGCACGCCAGCTTGCAGCGCCGGGTAGTAGCCCTGGGCGTGGATGTTGATCATGTCCGACATCGTCGACTGGTTCTCGCCGCGGTCCTTGCCTTCGGCCGTGCCGCCGTCGCCGATGAAGTGCTTGGCGGTGGCGACCACCGTGTTATCCGATTTCAGGTCGCCCTGCAGGCCCTTGACGTAGGCGCCGGCGTAGTCCTTGACGATGGACGGATCTTCCGAGAAGGATTCGTAGGTGCGTCCCCAGCGGTCGTCGCGCACCACGGCCAGCGTCGGCGCGAACACCCAGTCGATGCCGGTGGCGCGCACCGCCTTGGCGACCGACTTGGCCATCTCGCCGATCAGCTTCGCGTCGCGCGCGGCGCCCAGGCCGATGTTGTGCGGGAACAGCGTGGCGCCGTACATATTGCTGTTGCCATGCATGGCGTCGATGCCCCAGATGACGGGGATCTGCACCTTCATGTCGGTGCCCATCGAGGCGTCGTAGTAGGCGTCGGCCAGCTTGACCCAGTCGGCCGCGCTGGCGTGCTTGTTCCCGTCCGGCCAACTGCCGCCGCCGTTGAGCACCGAGCCGATGTAGTACTTGCGGATGTCGTCCGGCGTGCTGAATTTGATTTCCGGCTGCGTCATCTGGCCGATCTTCTGCGCCAGCGTCATGCCGGCGACGATCTGCGCGATGCGCGCCTCCATCGCTTTGTCCTGCTTGACGGCGCTGGTGATGTGCGGCCAGTCGGCCAGCGGCTTGGCGGCCGGCGCGGCGGCGGTTGCCATGGCGCCGCCCAGCGCCAGCGTGGCGGCCAGCACGGCGCGGCGCAAGATGTAGTTATTGGTCTTCATTCGGTACTTGTCTCCGTTGTTGATGGTGTTTTATGCGTCGCGCAAAAAGCCGCTGTACCACTGGCCGCTTTGCTTGAGGATGCGGCGTTGCGTCGGGTAGTCGATATAGGTCAGGCCGAAGCGGCGCAGATAGCCTTCCGCCCATTCGAAGTTGTCCAGCAGGCTCCAGGCGAAATAGCCCTTGATGTTGCCTCCTGCGGCGATGGCGTCGCGCACGGCGGCCAGATGGCGGATCAGGTAATCGCGCCGCGCCGTGTCGTTGACGGCGCCGTCGGCGTCCAGGTGGTCGTCGTAGGACGAACCGTTTTCGGTCACGTACAAATCGCCGGTCGGATAATCGCGCGCCACGCGCTCCAGCAGTTCGACCAGGCCTTGCGGCGACACTTCCCAACCGAAGCCGGTGCGCTGGCGATCCTGCGGATAGATGATGGAGGTCCGCAGCGGATACTGGTCCGGCGCGTCCTTCACCACCTCGGGGAAGTAGTAGTTCACGCCGAGGAAATCCATCGGTACGGCGATGGCTTCCATATCGCCCGGCAGCACCTGCGGCGCGTCCCGGCCCACCAGTTGCAGCGCCAGCTCCGGATAGCCGCGGCCATACAGCGAGTCGAGGAACCAGCGGTTGCGCAGCGCGTCGTGGCGCTGCACGGCCTCCTGGTCGGCGGCGCTGTCGCTGGCGGCTTTGACCGGGTGCAGGCTCAGGGCGATGCCGACCTTCGCGCCCGGCACGTTGGCGCGTATCAGCGGCACCGCCAGGCCGTGCGACACCAGCACGTTGTGGCACACCTGCAGCGCCAGCGGCAGGCTCTTGTTGCCCGGCGCGTGCATGCCGTCCCAGTTGCCGTGCATGGCCGTGCACCACGGCTCGTTGTGCGTGATCCAGTGCTGCACGCGGTCGCCCAGGTACTTGCTGATCACATCGGCGTAGCGCAGGAAGGCGTCGACGGTGGCGCGGTTGGCCCAGCCGCCCTGGTCTTCCAGGTACTGCGGCAGGTCCCAGTGATACAACGTGCACCACGGCTGCAGGCCGCGCGCCAGCATGCCGTCCACCAGCTTCGAATAGAACGCCAGTCCCTTGGCGTTCGGTTCGGCATCGACGCCGTTGAAGATGCGCGGCCAGGCGATCGAGAAGCGGTAGGAATTCAGGCCCATCGACTGGGCCAGGTCCAGGTCTTCCTCCCAGCGGTGATAGTGGTCGCAGGCGACGGCGCCGGTGGAGCCGTCGCGCACCTTGCCCGGCGTTTCGCTGAAGGTGTCCCAGATCGACGGCACGCGTCCGTCCTCCGCGGCGGCGCCCTCGATTTGATAGGCCGATGTCGAAACACCCCACAGGAAGTCGCTGGCAAAGTCGGAACGCTGGATCGCCGTAGGCAGGTCGGTAAGAATCATGGTCATGGTTTTAGTTTTTGTGTGCGAAGGGAGTGGGCGGTACGGTGGCGTTCATCCATTTGATGACGGTTTGCTGCGGTTCATACGGCACGCTGCCGAACAGGCGGAACAGGTTTTCGATCTCGGCCAGCGAGGCTTTGTTGAAGTCCAGCTTGGGGATGCGGGCGCCGGGCGCGTTGGTCACCATGCCCCAGGTGCCCTTGCCCTGCCCGCCCTGGTTGGACAGCAGCTTGTAGGACCAGGCGGTCGAGGCCCAGCCGTTGGCGACATAGGTGTCGTAGCTGGCGCGCGTGACCTGGCCGCCCAGCTCCGCCCCCATGAAGGCCCACGGCTGGAACTCGCCGATGAAGTAGGCGGTGTCCAGCTTTTGCTGCTGCGCCTTCCAGGCGCACACGCCGCCTTTGCCAGCAGGGCCGCATTGCAGCCAGTCGCGGTGCACGGCGGCACCCGGCTTGCCCCAGCCGAAGTGGCCCGGATAGGGATGCATCTCGAACGCCACGTTGGACTGGCCATGCTCGGACGGTTTGCCGTAGGCCTCTATGCCCTTGCTGTGGCCCGGCAGGATGATGACGTGGTTGGGATCGACCTTGCGGATCTCGCGGTACAGCGTGCCCATGACGACGGCCAGGTTTTCCGGCGTCGTGCCCCACGGTTCGTTGAGGATGCTGTAGCCGGCCACCGCGCCGCGCTCCTTATAGCGGGCGGCGATCTGCTGCCACAACCAGATGGTGCGGGCCTGGTATTCGGGCGTGTCCCAGTACTGGTTCTTGCCGGCGCAGCCGCTGTGGTGTTCCCAGCCCTGCGAGCCGACAGCGCCGTGCAGGTCGAGGATCACGTAGATGCCGCGCTTCTCGGCTTCGTCGATGGCGTTGTCCAGGTAGTGCCAGGCGTCGGCGCGCAGCTGGCGCGGATTTTTTTCGTCTTCCAGCACGCTGTAGATGAAGGGCAGGCGCACCAGGTTCAGCTTCAGCTTGGGCAGCATGTCCCAGTCGCGCGCGGTGATCCAGTTGTCGCGGTACAGCGCATACAGGCGTTCGCGCTCGGCGTAGCCGAAACGTTTATCCAGCACCGCCTCCAGCTTGCATTGGTCGCCGATGCCGGCGCTGCCCTGGCCCATCATCCAGAATTCCTGGATCAGGTAGTTGCCCAGGTTGACGCCGCGCAGCGCCGGCGCGCTGCCGTCGGCCGCCCGCCAGCGCGTGCCCTCCGTGTGCAACATAGGCAGCAAAGGCGGCGCGCCCTGCGCCTCGGCGGCGCCGGCCAGCAAGGCTGTCGCCAGCCAGGCGGTGCTCAGCAATCGTGTTGTGACCATCCAGCGCCTCCCGTGTGTGGAATCGTTTCCAATATACTACAAAAAAAGAGCGTGCGACCGGCGCACACCCTCATTCTTTACGGCTTTTTAACCGACGCCAGCGACGCCCGCTGCGTCACGTGCACGCTGTATTCGCGCTCGACCGGCCGCTTCAGCTCGTAACAGCGGTTGAGCAGGAAGTTCAGGCCGTTCAAGGTCATCTCGCTCCACGGGATATGCACGCTGCTCAGGCGCGGCGCGGTGAATTCCGCGCTGTGCGTGTCGTCGTATCCCAGCACCGAGACCTGCTCCGGCACCGCCACCCCCGCCTGCTGGAAGCAGGACAAGGCCCCCACCGCCATCTCATCGTTGGCGCAAAACACCGCCGTAAATTCATAGCCCGACGCCAGCAGCTGCTCGGTGCAAGCCCAGCCGCCTTCCGGCGAAAACTGCCCGTCCTCCATCCACACCGACGCCGGATCGATGCCCGCCGCCGCCAGCTCCGCCATGAAACCGGCGATGCGCTGCTGGTTGTCCGGCGCGCTGGCGCGGCCCGCGATCACCGCGATCCGGCGGTGGCCGAGCTCCAGCAAGATGCGCGCCGCCAGCCGGCCGCCGGCCTCGTGGTCGACGGTGAAGCACTGCTCGGCGATGCTGGCGAAGGAATGGTTGATCACCGCCACCCGCGACTGGAACGGCCCCAGCGCCACAAAATCCTCGTCCTCCAGCGCATTGCTCATCACGATCAAGCCGTCGCTGCCGCGCTCGATCAGGAAGTTGACGCCCTCGATCGCCTGCTGCCGCGCATCGCCCTCGCCGACGCCGAAGGCCACCACCATGTTCAAGCCGCTGGCCCGCAGCGCCGTGTAGATCGACTGCAGGATCGGCGTGTAGAACGTCCCGCTCAGATACGGGATGTACACGCCGATCATCTGCGAGCTGCCCGACAGCAGCGAGCGCGCCGCGTGCGACGGCCGGAACTCCAGCTCCTCGATCGCCTTGCGCACCTTTTCCAGCGTCGCCTGCGACACCGAACCCTTGCCGCTGATCACACGCGACGCTGTGCCCAGCCCTACTCCCGCCAGGCGGGCTACGTCTTTGATGGTTGCCACAGCTTCCCTTATCCGTTCAGTCGGCGGCAAGCATACCCCATCGCGCCCGGCGGTGACAAGCGCGCCGGCGCGCTCAATCGCGCAGCGCGGCGGCGATGCTCTTCTGCGCCTTCTCCACCGGCATGCGGGTATTCCAGAACGCGGTCAGCACGTCCTGCAGCGCGCCGTTCTGGTCCGGCGTCAGGTAGACCTCGATCATGCCCAGCGGACGCGCCTTGTCCTTCATGATCGCCATGCCGGCCTGGGCGCAGGCGTCCATCGACGACACGTCGATATCGCTGCGCACCGGCAGCGATCCCTTGAGCTTGCTGAACTCCAGCTGCGCGGCCGGCGCCAGCATGGTGGTGGCCAGCAGCTTCTGCGCCTTGACGGCGTCGGCGTTGGCGGTTTTCGGGAACACGAAGGCGTCGCCCTGGATCAGGTAGGGCACGGCCGGGCCGAGGCCGGCGATGCAGCCGTAGTCCTTGCCGGCGGTCTGCCTGGCGGCGGCGAACTCCCCCTTGGCCCAGTCGCCCATGATCTGCACCCCGGCCTTGCCGCTGATGAGCATGGCGGTGGCGTCGTTCCAGTTGCGGTTGGGCGAGCCGGCGTCGACATAGCCCTGCAGGCGCTTGAAGGCCACCAGCACCTTCTTGAACGCTTCCGAATTGAGCGCCTTGGGATCGCGCTCGCGCAGCACCTGCAGGTACAGCTCCTTGCCGCCGACATTGGCCAGCATGGCCTGGAACAAAATATTTTCCTGCCACGGCTGGCCGCCGTGCGCCAGGCCGACCACGCCGGCCGCCTTCAGCTTGTCGAGCGCGGCGAACAGCTCGTCCGGCGTGGCCGGCTCCTTGACGATGCCGGCCTTCTTGAACGCCGCCTTGGAATACCAGATCCAGGTCGACATGTGGATGTCGACCGGCAGCGCGTAGTAGTGGCCCTTGACACGGATCACGTCGAGCATCGGCGCCGGCATCAATTGGTCCCAGTGGTCGCGCGCGGCGATGTCGTCGACGTTGTTGAGCGAGCCCTGGTCGATCAGGTCGCGGAACTGCTTGGTGGTGTTGAACTGGGCGGCGGTGGGCGGGTTGCCGCCGACGATGCGGTTGATCGCCACCGCCTTGGCCTGGTCGGCGCCGGCCACGGCGGTGTCGACCCAGACGCCGCCGGCGGCGCGGTAGGCTTCGGCGAACTTGCGCACGGCGGCCGACTCGCTGCTGGAGGTCCACCAGTGCATCACTTCGGCGCGCGGCCCGGCGGCCGGCGCGGCCGCGTGACTGGCGCCGCCGGCGGTGGCGGCCAAGGCCCCCGCCAGCGCGGCCAGCAACGACGCGGCAATGCCGCCCCTACGGTGATAGCTCATCCTGTCTCCTTGTGCGCCGATGTGCCCCGGCGCTGTGCTGTTCTGGTGTGCGATCTTAGCCGTTCCCGCCGTGCCGGGCAAAAAAACCGGCGCCGCTGTGGGCGCCGGCAACTTCGCGACCGAAGAGACACGGTTCATGCAACAAGTTTTGGAAACGTTACCAATTCATGCGGACGAATATATCACCCATTGTTTTTGAGTGTCAACCGACAATTGCGGCAGCCGGCGCCGGGCCGGCTGCCGCCGCGCTTACTCGCCTTCGCGCACGAACACGCGCAAGCGGTGGCCGTCGCGGTCGACGGCCACGAAGGTGTAGCCGAAGTCCAGCGCCACCGGACGCTGGGCGATGGTCACGCCGCGCGCCGACCAGTCGGCGTGCATATCGTTGACCACCGTGCGGTCGGCCACGCTGACGCACAGCTCGCTGCCGCCGCCGGAGGCCAGCGCCTTCGGCTCCGCCGTGTGGCGCGACCACAGGCCCAGCCTGAGGCCGGACTCCAGCATGAACAAGGCAAAGGTCGGCGATACGTCCACCGGCTGCTGGCCCAGCAAGTCGGCGTAGTAGGCGGCGCTGACGACCGGATCGTCGACATACAGCAGGACATAGTTAGGGCTGATCATGGAGGTTCTCCTGGTGGTTGATAAGGGTGGTCGCGGCGCGCTGTCCCGGCGCCGCATGAACAGAATGTTAACGGCAGGCTGTGACAGTTTCTGTCAGGAGCATCGCGCTTGTCTTCGATCAAACGCCAATGTTTCCGAGTGGATAGACTGTAGCGGTATCGACACTCAGGAGGCCGCGCATGAAGACCCACAGCCGCTGGCCGCGCCGGCAGCGCGGCGCCCTGGCCTTGATGTTCGGCATGGCCGTGGTCGGCATGCTGGCGCTGATCGGCATGGCGCTCGACCTGGGCCAGCTGTACGGCCGCAAGGCCGAGCTGCAACTGCTGGCCGACGCCACCGCGCTGGCCGCCGCGCGCGAACTGAACGGCACCGCCGCCGGCGTCGCCAGCGCGCTGGTCAAGGCCGCCGACGCGGCCGGCGACATGCGCTACCAGTTCGGCAAGCTGCCGGTCAGCTGGTCCAGCGCCGCCCTCACCTTCAGCACCACGCCGGACGCGGCCGGCCCCTGGCACAGCGCCGCCGCCGCCCAGGCCGCGCCGGACGGCCTGCTGTACGCGCGCGCCGACACCGGCCTGCTCGATCCGGCCCACGGCCAGCTGTCGACGGTGTTCATCCGCCTGCTGTCGAACACGCTGGCCACGGTGAGCACCTCGGCCCACGCCGTGGCCGGCCGCCTGACCATCGCCGCCACGCCGCTGGCGGTGTGCGCGCTGTCCAACACGCCCGCCGCCGCCCGCCTCAATCCCGGCCCGCCGGCGCTGACCGAGCTGGTGGAATACGGCTTCCGGCGCGGCGTCGGCTACGACCTGATGCAGCTCAACCCGAACGGCCTGGCGCCGGCCCACTACGCCATCGACCCGCTGTCGCCGCCCGGCAGCGCCGGCAGCGCCGCCAACACCGCCGACAGCGTGCTTACGCCCTATGTGTGCGCCGGCACGCTGCAGATCGCGCGCCTGCAGGGCGGCGCCATCACCGTCAGCCACGGCTTCCCGCTGGCCACCCAGTACCCGCAGCTCAACTCGCGCTTCGACCAGTACGCCGGCGGCGCCTGCTCGCCCAACGGCGCGCCGCCCGACGCCAACATCAAGTCCTACGTCTACACGGCGATCCCGTGGATGAGCACGGCGCGCAACGGCCAGGGCGCCAAGAAGTTCGCCGACGCCGCCAGCGGCAAGCTGTGGACGGTGGCCGACCCGCTGCCCTCGCCGGCCGGCACGCTGAACGCCGACTACGGCCCGCTGTGGTCCTACGCCAGGGCAGTGCCGTATGCCGCCTACGCGCCCGGCGCCGCCGAACCCGCTGCCGGTTACGCCACCTTCGCCGCCAGCAACTGGGCCTCGCTGTATGCGCCCGGCGTGCCGGCCGCCAGCGGCTACCCGGCCAGCACGCCCTATCTGGCGGTGGTCGGCGCCAACTTCCAGGCGCCGTCGGCGGCCAACCTGCCCGGCCTGCGCCAGCGCCGCGTGCTCAATGTGGCGCTGCTGGCCTGCCCGGTGCCGGCCGGCGGCGCCGTCAGCGCCACCGTGCTGGCGGTGGGCAGGTTTTTCATGACGGTGCCGGCCACCGCCACCAGCCTGGTCGCCGAATTCGGCGGCGCGGTGCCGGACCAGGCGCTGGGCGGCGCCGTCGAGTTGCTGCCATGAGCCGGCCCGCCCGACGCCAGCGCGGCATCGCCGCCGTCGAAATGGCGCTGATGCTGCCGCTGTTCCTGGTGCTGCTGGCGCTGCCGCTGTTCCTGGGGCGCGCGCTGTACCACTACCAGCTCGCCCACAAGGCCGCCCACGACGCCGCGCGCTACCTGTCGTCCTGCTCCACGCTCGACTTCAAGTCGCCGTCCCGCACGACGGGCCTGCAGGCCGCCGCGCGCGCCATCGTCGCGGCCGAACTCGCCGGCAGCAGCGCCGGCAGCAGCGCACCGACCGTCGGCGTCAGCTGCGACGGCGGTCCGTGCGCCGGCCTGGTCGTGCCCACCACGGTCAGCGTGCAAATCATTACCCTGCTGGAGGACGATGTGTTTCCCGATTTCTCATACAATCTGCTGGGCGCCTACGGCCTGCCGCTGAGCGTCGTCGCGACCATGCGCTATGTCGGCAACTAAGCCCCCGCGCGCGCCGCACTGCGGCGTGATCACGATCGAATTCAGCCTGCTGTCGCTGCTGTTTTTCACGCTGCTGTTCGCCACCATGGAGGTGGCGCGCGCGATGTACTTGCTCAATACCTTGCAGGAAGCTACGCGGCGCGCCGCCGCGCTGGCCGCCGTGAGCGACTTCAGCAACCCGGCCGCGATGGACCGGGTGCGCCAGACGGCGCTGCTGCGCGACAGCCCCGGCATGCTGGTGCTGGGCCAGCCCGTCACCGACAGCCACCTGCGCATCGACTACCTGTCGCTGGCGCGCAGCGCCAACGGCGACCTGACGCTCACGCCCATCCCCACCGGCTACCTGCCGGCCTGCGTGGCGCGCGCGCGCCTCAATTGCATCGCCGATCCGAACGGCGCCGGCTGCATCCGCTTCGTGCGCGTGCGGCTGTGCGCGCCGAACGGCAACAACTGCGACGCGGTGAGCTACCAGACCGTCATGCCCCTGTTCAGCCTGCCCGCCACGCTGCCCACCGCGACCACCATCGTCAAGGCCGAGTCGCTGGGCTTGCAGGCGGGCAGCCCGCTGTGTCCCTAGGGCAGGCTTATTCCAGCTTCCACACGTACTCCAGGGTTTGCCATTGATCCCCGCCCGGCGACAGGAATTTGCACTTGGTGATACTGGTCGAGGCCGCCTTGTCGAGGTTCTTGAAGCCGCTCGACTTGCTGACCTTCGACTCCTGCACCTTGCCGTCGGCCGACAGCTTCAGGCTCAGCACTACCGTGCCCTTCTCTTCGTTCATCAGCGAGGCCTTGGGATACTCGATCACGCAGGGAACCTTGGGGTCGAGCGTCGCCATCTTGTCGGCGGCAAGCGCCGGCAGCGTGACCGACAACAAACTGAGCGCAGCAATGGCATAACGTTTCATGGATGTTCCTTATGGTGGGTGACGGGATGAACCCGGGTTGCAGCACTTCGATCCTACGCTTGAGCACGCCGGCCTGTCGATGCCGGGCGGCCATAGTGTTGCTTTTATGCAAAACCCGCAATGGCGCGATACTATTGGCGTAGCGACTCGCCAGCGTATATGCTGATGACTTGGCTTCATGACGATTTCCGCAGAAAGCACCCGCACAATGAAGCGCCGCTCCCTGATCCGGCTGGCATTGCTGCCCTGGCTGCCCGCCGTGGCGGCGCCGGCCAAGCCGGTGGTCAACGTCTCCACCCTGGTCGGTGAAGATCCGGCAACGGACATCGCCGAACTGGTGCTGCGCGAAGCCTACAGCCGGTTGGGCTACAAGCTCGAGGTGCACCGCTTGCCCGGCGAGCGCACCCTGATCTACGCCAACGAAGGCCGCATGGACGGCGAGCTGTATCGCAAGCTGGGCATGGACCGCACCTACGGCAACCTGGTCATCGTGCCGGTGCCGTTGCTGACCTACGAAATCGTGGTCTTCACGCACGGCACCAGCTTCGTCCTCCATGGCTGGGACAGCCTCAAGCCCTACACCATCGGCCACGTGCGCGGCATCAAGATCGTGCAGGAAAACACCATCGGCATGAAGACCGAGGCGGTGCCGACCATGACCCAGGCCTTCCAGAAGATGATGGTGGGACGCACCGACGTGGTGGTCGGCAACCGCCTGTCCGGCATGGCGGTGATCAAGCAACTGAAGCTGGACGAGGTGGTGGTGATGGCGCCGCCGCTGGCCGCCTTCCCGGTCTACCACTACCTGCACAAGAAGCACGAAGCGCTGGTGCCGCAGCTGGCCGCCGTGCTGCGCCAGATGCGCACCGACAAAGTTATCGAAAACATACAACAACGCGTCGCGGCCGGATCCTAGGGAGCGTTGCTCCTACAAGCTTGCAAGCCAAATCCGAACCGAAAACCAACCGTCACCACGTACACTCTTCTTTTGGTTAAAAACAATTGGAGAGCGGTATGCTCAATCTGTCCAGCCAAGGACGGGCCTTTCTCGTCATGGTCGGCGCGCTCGCCGTTGACGAGCTCGGCAATGAAACACTTATCGGCCTGACGGTGCCGGAATCGGACTATTTCCTGAGGCATCAGGAATTCACCGACCAGCGCCTGATCCACCTCGGCGCCCCCCGCTTCCAGCTATTGATGGACCGCCATTTGCTAGCGCGCCAGCTAACGCTGCAGCTCAAGCCGGCCTGAAGCGGCGCTCACATGCCGTGCATGCGCTTGAACAGCCCAACCAGATCGAGATATTGCGCGCCGGCGTACAGGCCAATGCAGACGGCGACGATCAGCGCCGCCACCACGGTGGATTTTTTCATGACGTTTTCCTTTCAAAGACTGGCAAGAGATGACTGAATGCTGAGCCGCGACGCCGCCCATGCCGGCAGGCCGCTGGCCAGCAAGGCGCCCAGCAGGACCATCGCCGTCCAGGCCACCGCGCCGGCGCCCGACACGGTCAGCGGAAACGCCAGCCCGAACAGCAGTTCGCCCAGGTAGGCGCCGATCGCCGCCGACAGCGGCAGCGACAAGGCGAAGGCCAGCGGCACGCTCATCAAAGCGACCAGCACGCCCTCGCACAACACATTGCGCAGCACCACGGCGGAACTGGCGCCGATGCTGCGCATGATGCCGAACTCGCGCCCGCGCTCGGCCACGTTGCTGCCCATCGCCGAGCCCAGCCCGAACAGGCCGACCGCCGCCATCAACAGCGCGATGAACAGCATGGCCGCGATCAGCAGGTCGAAATGGCCGTCGACCTCCTTGCGCAGCATGGTCTCCGTCAAATTCATGCGGACGTCGATGCCGGCGGCGGCCAGCGTGGGGCCGATCTGGCGCGCCGCCGCCGCGATGGCCGCCTCGTCGTGCGCGCGCAGCACGATGCGATAGCTGGACGCCTGCCCCGCGCGCCCCGCCATCCGCGCATAGGTCGGCGCCGAGACGAACACCGTGGCCGCTGTCATGTCCTGGCGCGCGATGCCGGCCACCCGCAGCGTCAGCGTGCGGCCATGGCCGGCGATGCCGACGCTGCCGCCAACCCGCGCCTGCGGGAAGAATTCCAGCGCGGCGCTGTTCAACACCACCTCGTCCGGCTGGCCGGCGCTCAGCCACTGGCCGGCCAGCATCTCCAGCCTGAGCGTGGCGTTCTGCTCCGGCACCGCCTGCACCGCCAGCGTGCCGTGCGCGCCGTCCGGATAGACACGCTCGATCTCCAGGCCGTCGGCGCGCTGGCGGGCCACGCCGCTGCGCTCCCACGCCTCGACCAGCGCCACCTGCGGCAGCGCCGCCAGCAGCTGGCTGACCTGCGCGATCGGCGCCGGACGGGCCAGCGTGGTTTCGATGTCGTAATGGCGCTCCGCCGCCGCATCGACCAGGTGCTGCGCGGATGCGGCGCGGATATTCAGGCTGCTCATGTACATGGCGCCGGCCAGCGCCAGCAAGCCCAGGGTCAGCAGCAGGCGGCCGCGCCGGCGCAGGCTGTTGCGCAGCGCCAGCAGCAGGCTGCGGTCGACCAGCGGCAGGCGGTCCAGCCACGCCGCCGGCGCGACAAAGCGCTGGCCATGGCTGCCGCTGTCGCTGATCGCGGCCTGCACCGTCGCCGCGCTGGCTTGCGCGATCGGCACCGCGGCGATCGCCAGCGGCAGCAGCACGCCGGCCGCGATCAGCAGCAGATAGCACCAGTGCGGCACCGCGCCGCTGTGCATGGTGAAGTTGAGGAGCTGGTTCAGTACCACGCGCGAGAACGCGCGCCCCGCCGCCAGCCCGGCCGACATGCCGAGCGCCGTGGCGACGCCGGCCAACGCCAGCACCAAGGTCAGATACAGGCCGGCGATCTGCGAGCGCCGCGCGCCGATGGTCTTCATCACGCCGATCTGGCGCCGCTGCTGCTGCAGCATGCCGCCCACCACCGTGGCCGCCAGCACCGCCGACAGCACCAGCGCCACGCCGCTGAACACCAGCAGCATCGCCAGGATCGAACTCATGACTTTTTGATGCGGATGCTCGCCCGGCGGCGGAATGCGGATGCGTTCCACCGCATGGCCGTTCTGCCGCAGCCAGACCGCCAGCCGCGCCACGGTCGCCTCGATGGCGTCGACATTCATGGGCTGTTCGCTGACGGTCAGCTTCAGCTGGCGCAGGCTGCCGTCCAGTCCCAGCGCGGCCACGGTGGCCGGGGTGGCATAGGCGTACACCGTCTGGCCGCGACTGGCCGGCGGCAGCGCCGGATCGTGCACGGTGCCGGAGATCAGCAGCGATTGCGGCGCGCCGTGGCCCGTGCCGACGGCGACGCGCTGGCCGATGCGCGCGCCGATCAGGCGCAGTGCCTCACGCTCCAGCAGCAGCGATCCGTCCGGCGGCGGCCACGCGCCCTGCTCGCGGTACACGGTGTTGATGCGCAGCCGGTTGAAATCGTCCACCACGAAGATGGTCAGCGGCAAGGTCGGAGTCCCCCCTGCGCCGTCGCCAGTCAGGGTGACGCCGACCGTGCCGCTGGCCTGCGCCTGCGCGATGCCGGGGAAGGCGCGTATCGCCGCCAGCAGGGGCGCGTCGATGCGCTCCAGTTGCAGCGTGGCCGACGGCGGATTGGTGTCGAGGTAGTTGCGGGTGGTCTCGCGACTGAGGATGGTGTAGCTGCTCAACATGGTGGCCAGCCCGCACACGCCGGCCGCCATCGCCAGCACCATCAGTGCCACGCGGCCGGGTGTGAGCGCGACATCGCGCAACAGTTTGCGCCAGCGCGGGCTAAGCATGACGCACCCGGTGGGCGGCGTGGTCGACGCCCACGACGCTGTCGCGCGGCGCGCAGATCCGGCCGTCGGCCAAGGTGACGAGACGGGTGAAGTACTCGCTGAAGTCGCGTTCGTGCGTCACCATCAGCACCGTCTTGCCCTGTTCGACCAGGCCGGCGAACAGCTGCATGATCTGGCGCGTGGTGTCGCTATCGAGATTGCCGGTCGGCTCGTCGGCCACCAGGATGGGCGCATCGTTGGCCAGCGCGCGGGCGATCGCCGCGCGCTGCTGCTGGCCGCCGGACAGCGCCGACGGCAGCTTGTCCGCCTGCGCGCCGATATCCAGCTGTTCCAGCAAGGCCAGCGCCCGCGCACGCCGCTGGCGCGCCGGATAGGTGGCGCAGAAGTCCATCGGCAGCATCACGTTCTCGGCCACGGTCAGCGTCGGCAGCAGCTGGAAGAACTGGAACACGATGCCGAGGTGGCGGCCGCGCCAGCGCGCCAGCTCCGATTGCCGCATGCCGTGCACGGCGGCGCCGTCTATCCAGACTTCGCCGGAGGATGGCGTATCGATGCCGCTTGCCAGGTTCAACAAGGTCGACTTGCCGCTGCCGGACTTGCCGACCACGGCGACGAACTCGCCGGCCCGCACTTCAAGGTTGATGCCGTCCAGCGCCATCAGGCTGCCGGCGCTGCTGTCGTAACGCTTGCTCAAATCGCGCAAGACCATCAGGGGTCGCGCTGCTGCGGATGCTGTCATGGTTGTTCCCGTCGGTTGAATAGCACAGCAGCCATTAAACCGACGGGGGATTGCCGCTTTATCTCCGCCGCGTGAAGATTTGTAAAGTTACCAACACCAACATATAATCAAGCCGCGCCACGGCACGCCCCTGCCGAACCCCGGAACCCACTTGAAAAAACTAACGCTCAGCGCCGTTGCGCTTGTCACGATAGCCCTGGTCATTACCTTCGGCTCGCCCTACATCGCCCTGTATCAAATTCGAACCGCCATCGCCGAACGCGATGCGGAGGCCATTTCCGACCATGTCGACTTCCCTGCTCTTCGGGAAAACCTGAAAGGCCAGGTCATGGGCGGCATGATGGCGGCGATGGATACGCCGGAATTGAAGTCGAACCCGTTCGCCGGCGTCGGCCAGGCGCTGGGCGCGGCCATGGTCGGGCCGATGATCGATGCGCTGGTCTCGCCCGCCGGGCTGATCGCGCTGATGCAACGCGCGCCGACGGCGTCCGATACGGCCGCCGGCTCGTCCGCCGGCAGTGAAAAACCGAACTATAAATTGTCGTTCAAGGGCTGGAGCAAGGTGATCTTGCAACGCGCCGACACCGAGGGTTCCGAAGGTACGCTAACGTTGCGCCGATTCGGGCTATGGAATTGGAAGCTGACCTCCATCGAAATTCCCGCCGACGCATTGAAACGGTAATCGCCCCGAAAACAGCACCACGCTGACCGACACTCAGAACGGCCCGCTCGCAAACGCGACCGGGCCGTTTTTAGTAATCATCCCTAAACTGCGCTATACAAGTATGCTTTCCGCGAATTTTCCCGCCCGGGCAGGTGAGAATAGTCAACCAACGGCTCTCAAAACCCAATAATGAAACCTGCCTATCTCCTGCTACTGGCCCTGGCCGCCCCCCTCGCCCACGCGCGCGACACCAGCGTCAGTTCGCCCGATGGCGCGCTGGTGGTCAGCGTCAGCGACGATCGCGCCAACCCGACCTACCGCGTCACCTATCGCGGCGTCCCGGTCGTCACGCCCTCCCACCTCGGCATGGTGTTCAAGCGCGGCGCGTCGTTTGGCGAAGGCTATGCCATCACCGCCACGGCCAGCGACAGCGCCGACACCACCTGGACCCAGCCTTGGGGCGAGCGCAAACTGGTGCGCGACCGGCACAATGAGCTGCGCGTCGACTTCGCGCGCGCGCTCGACGCGCGCAGCAAATTCACGGTGCGCTTCCGGGTGTTCAACGACGGCATCGGCTTCCGCTACGAAGTACCCGAACAGCCAGGCATGCCGGGCGAGATCGAGATCGTCGACGAAACCACCGAGTTCCAGATCCCCGACGCCGACAAGACCCGCGCCTGGTGGATCCCGGCGCGCGCCTGGCGCGGCCTGGAATACCTGTACCGTTCCACCCTGCTGAAAGACGCGCCGCACGTGGAAACGCCGTTCACACTGCGCCTGCCGTCCGGCGTGCACCTGTCCATCCACGAGGCGGCGCTGACCGACTACGCATCGATGACGCTGAACCAGCAGCACGACGGCGTGTTCAAGGCCGACCTCACGCCGTGGTACGACGGCAGCCGCGTCAAGACCCGCGGCGCGTTCAAGACGCCATGGCGCACCGTGCAGGTATCGCCCGACGCCAAAGGCTTGCTGAACTCGGACCTGATCCTCAACCTCAACGAGCCGAACAAACTGGGCGACGTCTCCTGGGTCAAGCCGGGCAAATATGTCGGCATCTGGTGGGCCATGCACCTTTGGCAGAAAACCTGGGCCTCGGGCCCCAAGCACGGTGCGACGACGGCCGAGACCAAGCGCTATATGGACTTCGCCGCCAAGTACGGCTTCTCCGGCGTGCTGGTGGAAGGCTGGAACGTGGGCTGGGACGGCGAATGGCAGGATAACGGCGACCGCTTCAGCTTCACCGAACCCTATCCCGATTTCGACATGCGCCAGATCGCCGCCTACGGCAAGAAACTGGGCGTGGGCCTGATCGGCCATCACGAGACCTCGGGCGCGGTATCGCACTACGCCAGCCAGATGGACGGCGCCCTCGACTACTACCGCGACAACAACGTCACGCAAGTCAAGACCGGCTACGTCACCGACAACGCGCGCATCAAACGCGTGGACGCCGAAGGCATCACCCGCTACGAATGGCACGACGGTCAGTACATGGCCGGCGAATACCTGCACTCCGTGGTGGCGGCGGCCAAGCGCCACATCAGCATCGATACGCACGAGCCGATCAAGGACACCGGCCTGCGCCGCACCTACCCCAACTGGCTCACGCGCGAGGGCGCGCGCGGCCAGGAGTACAACGCCTGGGGTTATCCACCCAATCCGCCCGAGCACACGGCGCTGCTGCCATTTACCCGTATGCTTTCCGGCCCGTTCGACTACACGCCCGGCATCTTCAACCTCAAGCCCAACGGCGAGCAATCGGAGAACCGCGTGCGCTCCACGCTGGCCAAGGAACTGTCGCTGTACGTGGTGCTGTATAGCCCGATCCAGATGGCGGCCGACCTGCCCGAGAACTACGAGGCGCGCCGCGACGCCTTCCAGTTCATCGTCGACGTTCCGGCCGACTGGGAGGAAAGCCGCGCCATCGCCGGCGAAGTGGGTCAGTATGTGGCCATCGCCCGCCAGCAGCGCGGGGGCCGCGACTGGTTCCTCGGCGCGCTGACCAACGAAACGGCGCGCACGCTCGATCTCAAGCTCGACTTCCTCGCGCCGGGCCAGCGCTACCAGGCCGAGATCTACCGCGACGGCCCGGACGCGCACTGGGAAACCAATCCCTACGCCATCGTCATCGAAAAGCAGGCCGCACAGCGCGACCAGACCATGACGCTATGGCTGGCGGCCGGCGGCGGCGCCGCGATCCGCTTCAAGGCGATCGACTAGGCGATCGACCAGGCGATGTTTACTAAAACCGCACTAAACTCTGCCGTTCGCGCCGCCCTTGCCTCGCCGCCGCAGGTTTCGAATGCTATAAACAGCAGAACAACAATACCAACTGGAGACGCTCAATGACGCACCACCGCACCACCGGCCAGCTCGCGCTCAGCATCGCGCTGGCCATGACCAGCATCTGGGCCGCCGCGGCGCCCGCACCGGAACCTGGCTTCCCGGTCAATACCTTCATCGGCACCCAGGACGACGGCAACACCTTCCCCGGCGCCTCCGCCCCGTTCGGCATGCTGCAACTGAGCCCGATCGGCGAACACTATGCCGGCTGGCGCTACCTGGACCCGAAGATACGCGGCTTCGGCCACTTCTTCCTGTCCGGCGCGGGCTGCTGGGAACAGGGCGGCCAATTGTCGGTGCTGCCGGTGACCGGCGACATCGGCCCCGGCGCCAAATTCGACACCACCAAGCCGGCCAGCTTCGACCAGAAGAAATACGCGTCCAGCTACACCCATGAGGGCGAAGTCGGCACGGCCGGCTACTTCAAGATCAAGCTCACCGACTACGACGGCATCGTCGCCGAAACCACGGCGCTCACGCGCGCCGGCGCCGAGCGCTACACCTTCGCGGACAACGTCCGCCAAGGGCATGTGCTGGTCAACGTCGGCCAGGCCAACGAACGCCATTCAGTGGTCGGCAGCACCTTGCAGGTAGTGGGCGACCGCGCCATCGAAGGCAAGATCGTCACCAAGAGTTTTTGCGGCGGCGCCCAATACGCCACCTGGTTCCGCATGGAGTTCGACCGTCCCTTCAACACGCACGGTGTGTGGAGCGACGCCGGCGGCACACCCGGCACGCGCGGCGTTAGCCAGCAAGGCGACAGCCGCCCGCACGGCGCCTGGTTCACCTTCGACCTGAAAGACGGCAAGGCCGTCACCGCCATCAGCGCCATTTCCCACGTCGATGCCGAAGGCGCGCGCCGCAACCTGCACGCCGACGCCTACGCAGGCACGCAACCGCGCAGCTTCGACGCGATGCGCGAGGCCTCGCAGCGCGCCTGGCAGAAGGAGTTGAACACGGTGCGCATCGGCGGCGCCGACAAGGACCAGCGCACGGTGTTCTACACCGCCCTCTATCACGCGCTGCTGCAGCCCTTGACCGGCAACGACGCCGACGGCCGCTATCGCGGCTACGACGACGCCTTGCACGACGCCGGCGGCGCCACCTACTACGAGTTCTTCTCGCTGTGGGACACCTACCGCGCCCACAACCAGCTGCTGGCATTGCTGCGTCCTGAACGCGCGCGCGACATCGCCGATTCGGTGCTGAAGACCCGCGAACAAGGCGGCTGGCTGCCACGCTGGGGCTACGCCAACTTCGAATCGAACGTGATGACGGGCGATCCGGTGACGCCTTTCCTGGTCGACCTGTGGCGCTTCGGCGCGCTGAAAGGCCAGGAACAGCGCGCCTACACCGCGCTGCGTGAAAACGCCTTCGGCACGCCGCCATTCGGCAGCCGCAGCGAAGGCCGCGCCGGCAATCCGAGCTATCTGCAAAACGGCTACGTGCAGTACGACCGCGCCTTCCGCGCCAAGGGCATGGATGTCGACCCGCACCACGGCGGCTCCGCCACGCTCGAATATGCGCAGGCCGACGGTGCGCTGGCCTACATGGCCGAGGCGCTGGGCAAGCACGACGACGCCACACTGTTACGCAAGCGCGCCGGCAACTGGCACAGCGTGTGGGATGAAGCGGCGGACGACAAGGAACTCGGCTTCAAAGGCTTCCCGCGCGCGCGCATGACCGATGGCAAATGGTTTACCGAACTCGACGGCAGCTACAGCCCGCGCGCCGAGCACGGCTTCCACGAAGGCACGGCATGGCAGTATCAATGGCTGGTGCAGCAGGACGTGGGCGGCATGGTGGCGGCCATGGGCGGACGCGCGCAAACCGCGCGCCGGCTCGACGCCTTCTTCGCCTACGACGCCTTGCGCAAGAATCCCTACGAGGCGGTGCGCAAGGATTGGGTGATGGGGCCGTACAACTACTACAGCCAGTACCGCTACAACCCGAACAACGAACCGGACCTGCACGCGCCTTGGATGTACACGCTGGTCGGCCAGCCGTGGAAGACCAGCACCGTGTTGCGCGCGGCCGAGACGCTGTTCACCAACGCGCCGAATGGCGTCACCGGCAACGATGACCTGGGCACCATGTCGGCGTGGTATGTGTTCAGCGTTCTGGGCCTGTATCCATCGATGCCGGGCAGCGGACACTTCCTGCTGCATGCGCCGAAATTTGCCAGCGCCGAGATTGATGTAGGCAATGGCAAGACGCTGCGCATCAACAGCAACGCCGCCAGCGGCAAGGCCCAGGCTCCGATGGCGATCGAGCAGGTGCGCTGGAACGGTCAGCCGCGGCCGCAGGTCTGGCTGGACTGGGAGCAGCTCAACGCCGGCGGACAAATCCAGATGAAGCTGGGCAGCGATGCAGCCGCCCAAACCTGGGGCACGCAAGCGGACGCCCTGCCCGCCGATCTGCGCGAGCCGCAACGGCCGTAACGCAATAGATGCCGGGGGCCGCGCCCCCGGCAGCACCATTCTGGTCCGCTTACGGCGCGGCCGCCTTCCAATACCGGTTGATCCACTCCCCATGCGTTGGCATCGCTGCAACAGCCTGCGCCAGCGTCGCGCGCATGCCCTCGACGTACTGAACCAGCTTCTCTTCCGGCATATCGTCCACGATCGGATGGTAGCCTCGCGGCATGATGCGCTGGCCCAACATCACCTGCACCCAGCTCGGCAGCGCGAAGAAATCCTCGCCGTTGCGGAAGTAGCGCCCGTCGCTGCGGAACAACTCCATCGCCTCCTTCAAGCTGTCCGGAACCGACATGGTGCGACAGTAGTCCCAGAACGGCGTGTCGCTGCGCTCGGTGGCGTGGTAGTGCAGGATCAGGAAATCGCGAACCCGCTCGTATTCGAACGCCGATTCCCGGTTGAACCGCTCGGCCAGCAAGGGATTGAAATCGCGGCCGGGGAACAGCGCCAGCAAACGGCTGATGCCCGACTGGACCATATAGATGCTGGTCGACTCCAACGGCTCCAGGAAACCGCTGGCCAATCCCAGCGCCACCACATTCTTGTTCCAGAACTTCTTGCGCATGCCGGGCGTGAAGCGCAGCGGGCGCGGCTCGCCCAGCGGTTTGCTGTCCAGGTTGGCCAGCAGCGTCGCGGCAGCCTCGTCGTCGCCAAGGTAGCGGCTTGAATACACATAGCCATTGCCGGTGCGATGCTGCAGCGGAATGCGCCACTGCCAACCCGCCTCGCGCGCGGTGGCGCGCGTGTACGGCGTGATCGGATCGACGCGTTCGCTGGGCACCGCCATCGCGCGGTCGCACGGCAGCCAATGCGTCCAGTCCACGTAGCCGGTCTTGAGCGTCTGCTCGATCAGCAGACCGCGGAAGCCCGAGCAATCGATGAACAATTCGCCTTCGACCACTTCGCCATTTTCCATCGTCACCGATTCGACATAGCCGTCATCGGCGCGCTGGTTCACGCCGACGATCTTGCCTTCGATGCGCTGCACGCCGCGCTGCTCGGACAGCTCGCGCAGGAAGCGCGCATACAGGCTGGCGTCGAAGTGATAGGCGTAGGCGATGTCGGCCAGCGGCGAATTGGGCGGCGCATTGCCGTCGCCGGGTATGAACTTGCCTTGCGGCGCCATCACGGTCTGCAGCGAATAATCGCCGATAGTCGCCGCGCGGCCGGACTGGAACAACTTGAGCCAGAACTGGTGGAACGGCAGCGGCCCCAGCGAACGTCCGACGACGCCGAAGCCGTGGATATAGCTGTCGCCGATGCGCGACCAGTCCTTGAACTCGATGCCGAGCTTGACCGTTCCCTGGGTCCGTCTGACGAACTCGGTTTCGTCGATGCCCAGCATCTGGCTGTTGAACATGCGGATGTGCGGAACGCTGGCTTCGCCGACGCCGACGATGCCGATTTCCTCGGACTCGATCAGGCGTACCGAAGCCTGCTTGCCCAGATAGGTGGCCAGCGCCGCGGCCGCCATCCAGCCGGCGCTGCCGCCGCCGACGACGACCACGCGCTTGATGCGGTTATGTGTCATTTATCGCTACCCCTTGCAGAAGCAAAAAAGTCGGCAGTTGCCAAAACAGGCAACGCCGACGGGAACCTCCCCTCACACCAGCGGGCGCGAGGGGGCGGGAGGAAGATATCAGAACTTGTAGTTCAGGCCAAAGTACGCGATGCGGCCGGTGTAGCCGTTGGAGTAGAAGCGATCCTTGGTGTCGCTGCCCAGGTGGGAACTGGTTTCTTCCTTGGTCAGGTTCAGCACCGAAGCGGTCAGGCTCAGTTCCTTGGTCAGGTTGTAGGCCACGTTCACGTCGATCTGGCTGTAAGGATCCGAATACACGTTCAAGCCGTTGACCAGACCGTTGACCACTTCGCCGCGACGGTTGTACGAAGCGCGCACCAGATACTTGTCGGTTTCGTAGAACGCAGTGATATTGGCCTGGTTCTTCGCGCTGCCGACCAGCGGCGACTTGCCGATTTCAGTGCCGTCGCCAAGCGTGATGGCCGCCTGGTTGGTCTTGTTGTAGGTGTAGTTGACCTGGAAGCCGAGGCCGGAATCGAACGTGTGCTGCACGTACGTCTCGATACCCTGCGACACCCCGTTACGACCGCCGGCGGTGGTCGAGTAGTTCTGCACCGTCACGGTCTGGCCGCCGACGTTCATGGTCACGTCGCGCACCACCGGCACCGAGAAGTTGCTGACGTTTTTGCGGAACAGGTCGGCGCCAAGCACGGAACCACGGTGGAAGTACCACTCCAGGCCCACGTCGAGCTGGGTAGCCTTGTACGGATCGAGCTGCTTGTTGCTGCCTTCGCCGAACCAGCCCTGCTTGTCGCCGCCACCGATCAGACGGCGGTCGTTGACGTATTCCTGGCTGTAGTACTGCAAACCGCCCGGCGACGCGATGTCGCCATAGCTCGGCCGCGACACCACCTTGGATGCGGCCACGCGCAGCAGCAGGTCCTTGCGTACGTCGAAGGCCAGGTTGAAGCTAGGCAGCACGTCGGTGTAGCTGCGATCGAGCGAACTGAGCACGAACGACGAGCTGCGCGCGGTGCTGTCCGGCAGCCGGGTGAAGCCGCTGGTGCAACCGGAGCCGGCAGGCGCGCCGACCGCCGGTGCGCCGCCCGCCTGGCAAGGCGCCGGGCTGCCATTGGCGCCGTTGAAGAAGTAGTCGTTGTAGTTGTCGACGCGGTCGGTCGAGTCGGCATGCTGTTTGGTGCGCACCACGCGCAGGCCGACGTTACCGCGCAGACGGTCGGTCTTGATGTTGGCCTGGAAGTAGGTCGACGAAATCTTCTCGTTGACGTTGTAGACGAAGTTGTCTTCGTTGCGGGTCTGCATAGCGCCGTAGGTCTGGTTCAGGTAGGCGATGTAGGCCGGATAGTTAATCGCCGGGAAAGCGCTGGCGCTGATGCCGCCCGCCAGGTTGTCCAGCGACTGGCTGTACAGGAACTGCGACTGGAACTTGTTGGCCGTGGGATCGCAGCCGGCCTGGTAGCGCTTGTCGTAGTTGGTCGGATCGGCGCCCTTGCACACCCAGTAGTTGTTGCCGGTGCTGCGGTGGGTGCCGCCGTCACGGTACTTGCCGCCGAATTGCAGCGAGTCCAGCCAGGTGCTGTCGGCGTGCCAGGTGAAATCGGCCTGGGCGTACTTCTGCTCGGTGCTGTTGTGGGTCCACGACGAGCTGGTCGAACCGAGGTCGATCTCGCCTATGCCCTTCTGCAGGTTGGCCATCAGTTCCGGCGAGAAGGTCATGGTCGGCTTGCCGGCCAAGCTCCAGGCACTGGCGTAGTTGCCGAGGGTCCAGCTGCCGTCCGCGTTTTGCAGGCGCGGCTTGATCGGCATGCCGAATTGCAGCTCCGGACCGCCGCCGGCCCAGGTACGGCCGCCCTTGAAGGTGGCGTCCAGCGCCTCGCCGTGCCATTCGACTTCGATGTCGGCGGTTTGCGACAGCGCTTTTTCGCGGTTGTAGCTGCCGGTGATCTGCGGCGTCGGGATGGTGCAATCGTCCGGACCGAAGCCGCCGGTGTTGGTCAGGCCGCCCGCCTTGGCTTGGTCGCCGCTGCAGTAGTAGGTCTTGCCGGGATGCGCACTGTATTGCGCGCCGGTGACGATGGTGCCGCTGCGGTCAAAGGTCAGGCCGTCGAGCATGCGGCCGCCGGCCCAGTTGCCGTCGCCGTCGTAGCGCGCCAGATTCCACTCGGGGATCTTCAGCGTGTTGGTCTGCGAGTTCTGCGACAGGTCGAAGCGGAAGTAGTTACCGGTCACGGTCAGGTTGCGAACCGGCTTGGCTTGCAGGGTCAGTTGGCCGCCCTTGCGCTCGCGGTCCTCGGTCTTGACGTCGAAGTTGACCGAGGTCGGCATCATGAAATTGGTGTATTTCTTGCCGCTCTGGTCCTTGAAGCCGGACTGGCCCCACCAGTAGCTGTTCATATTGGACGGTTTGCCGTTGACGTCGGTGGCCGGATGGGCGTCGTAGTCGTCGCCATACCATTGCCAGTTTTCGGTGCTGGCGCCCATGGTGCGGGTGGTGCGTTTCTGCTGCGTGTAGCCAACCAGCACGCCGAAGCGGTTGCTCTCGTCGTGCCAGGCGTACTGGCCGGAGAACTGGCCGTCGGTCTTCTTGCTGGTGTCGGCCCAGGTGCCTTCGGCGGACACGAAGCCGGTGCCCGACTTCACTTCCAGCGGACGGCGGGTGTGCAGGATCACGGTGCCGCCGATGCCGCCTTCGTCGATGCGCGCTTCCGGCGTCTTGAACAGTTCGGCGCTGGACAACATGTTGGCCGGCATCAGCATGTAGTTGAAGGAACGGGTCGGATCGCCGTTGGACTCGGCCGTGGCGATGTAGTTGCCGTTCAACTGGGTCAGGGTCAGCTCCGACGACAGGCCGCGGACGCTGACGTTCTTGCCCTCGCCGCCGCTGCGGTCGATGATCACGCCAGGCACGCGCTGCAGCGCGTCGGCCACGTTCTTGTCGGGGAACTTGCCGATGTCTTCGGCGGTGACCACGTCGACGATGGCATTGGCGTTGCGCTTCTGGTCGAGGCTTTTCTCGATCGCGTAACGGTAGCCGGTGACGACCACGGAGTCGATCGGCTTGCCGTCGGCGGTTTTCTCGGCCGGTTTATCGGCGGACGCGGTCTGCGCGTGGGCGCTGGAAAGGGTCATCAAGCCGAGGCTCAAGGCCGTGGCGATCGGCGTCTTGGTCCAGCGGCGCTGGCGTGCAGCGTGAGGGGTTTTTAACGTCATGTGCTGTCTCCTGGTCGTGTGCCCTGCGAGGGGCTGTATTTATTATTTGGCGGCAACTGGCTACCGCATTGCAACGCGAACCCTGAGGATTTCCTAAACGGCTCAAAAGCCGCTTGCATATCGATGGGGACCGCATTCCAACCAGAAAGATTTATACAGAAGAAGCGATGGTGGCTCTACAAACTTTCAAAGTTTGCATGAAGTTTAGCGTTGTTTAGGAAACAAGCGCGGTGGGCGCGCGACACTTGGCCGCCGGCGGCCCGCAGGCCCCGATTATGGGCAAACGTTTGATCCAGATCATAGAAAATCAATGGTCAGACGACTAGCCTGATTTACACATGCACCAAACCGGTGTAGTTCCTTGGAGAAATCAAGTGCGTAAATTGTGGAAGTTGCTGGCGATAATCACTTTGCTTTGCATTTCAGGATGCGGCTACAACACCTTGCAAAACAATGATGAGCAAATCAAGGCGAGCTGGTCGGAGGTAGTCAACCAATATCAACGACGGGCCGACCTGATTCCTAACCTGGTCAACACCGTCAAGGGATATGCGGCGCATGAACAGGCTGTGCTGACGCAAGTGACGCAGGCGCGGGCAGCGGCGACCTCCGTGCAGGTGACGCCGGACGTGTTGAACGATCCGGCCGCCTTTGCCAAATTCCAGGCCGCTCAAGGCGCGTTGTCCGGCGCGCTGTCGCGTTTGCTTGCAGTCAGTGAAAACTATCCGCAGTTAAAAGCCGATGCCAATTTCCGGGATCTGCAAGCACAGCTGGAAGGCACGGAAAACCGCATCTCCGTGGCGCGCAATCGCTACATCAAGTCCGTCCAGGAATACAACGTCACCGTGCGTTCGTTTCCTTCCAATCTGACGGCCATGGTCTTCGGCTACCAGGCGAAACCCAATTTTTCGGTCGACAACGAAAAGGAAATCAGCAAGCCGCCGATGGTCGACTTCAAATCGGCGCCCGTCAAGCCTCAAGCTGACGCCACGGAGAAGACCAAATGACGACGATGGCGCGTGCGCTGCGCACGGCAAGCGCGCCATTGCTGGTGTTACTGCTATGGCTGCCGTTGTCCACCAGCGCTCAACTCGCCGTTCCGCCATTGACGGGTCACGTTATCGACCAGACCGCGACACTGACAGCCGACCAGGCAAGCGATCTGGAACAAAGCCTGCAATCGTTCGAAGCGAGGAAAGGCAGTCAGCTCGCGGTGCTCATCGTCCCCACCACGGGGCCGGAGACGATCGAGCAATACGCATTGCGCGTCGCTGAGCAATGGAAGCTGGGACGCAAGAAAATCGACGACGGCGCCATCCTGGTGGTGGCCAAGAACGATCGCGCACTCCGCATCGAAGTCGGCTACGGCTTGGAGGGGGCGCTCAATGACGCGACCAGCAAGCGCATTATCAGCGAGATCATTACGCCCTATTTCAAGCAAGACGATTTCTATGGCGGCATTGCCGCCGGCGCCGAACAGATGATGCGCCTGGTCGACGGCGAGCAATTGCCGGCGCCCGCAACGAGGCTGGGCGGCGTGGCCGGCGCACAGCGCTACCTGCCGGTCGCCTTCATCCTGGTGTTCGCCATCGGGAGCGTGCTGCGCGCCATACTGGGCAGGCTTCCCGGCGCCATCCTCACCGGCGGCGCGGTGGCCGGCATCGTCTGGCTGTTGGCCGGAACGGTCTATATTGCCGTCGCCGCCGGCGTGCTGGCGCTGTTGTTCACCTTAGTTGGCGGCGGCATGCTCGGACGCGGTCTTGGCGGTTTCGCCGGCGGCTTCGGTCGCGGTGGCTCAGGCTCTGGCGGAGGCGGCTTCGGCGGAGGCGGCGGCAGCTTTGGCGGTGGCGGCGCCTCAGGGAGATGGTAACGATGAACATCCAACGCCTGGTGCGGCATCTGCTGACGACACGCTGGCAAATCAAACGCGCCTTTCCGCCCCGGACGCTGACTGCGATTGAACATGCCATCGCCTCCAGCGAGCGCAGCCACGCCGGCGAAATTCGTTTTGTGGTGGAGGCCGCATTGGACGGCGCACCGCTCTTCCGCAATCAGTCTGCCAGGGCGCGTGCCATCGACGTGTTTTCGCAATGCAGGATATGGGACACGGAGCATAACAACGGGGTCTTGATTTACCTGTTGCTGGCCGATCGCAGCGTCGAGATTGTTGCCGACCGCGGCATTCACGGCAAAGCAGGTCCGCACGAATGGGAACAAATTTGCCGTCAGATGGAAGCCGCTTTCAAGCAAGGCGACTATGAGGCGGGTGTGCTCGGCGGCATTGAGGCGGTGACCCGCCATTTAAAGGAACATTATCCGGCAGAGCGCAAAGGCAGGAATGAACTGCCGGACCATGTGCTGGTGCTTTAACAAGTGCATCAACGAAAACTAGTATCCAACCAGGAAACGACCATGAAAACCGCCATCGCAATCGCCTTCCTCGCCGCTCTGCTTGGGGTATCCCAGGCTGGCGCCGCAGACCCACATCATTCAGACACGGGCCCGAACGCCACGCAGGCAGGGATGATGGAAAATATGCAGAAGATGCAGCGCCAGATGGAAAAAATTCAGACGACAACCGATCCCAAGGAGCGACAAAAGCTGATGCAGGAACACATGCAGGCCATGCAGGACAATATGAAGGCCATGCACGCCATGGATGGATCGAAGGCCGGCGAAAAAGCAGGTGGCGGCATGATGATGCACTCCGACATGATGGAAAAGCGCATGGAAATGATGCAGATGATGATGGAGCAGATGTTGCAACATCAAAGCGCGAAGGAAGCGGCGCCGGTTTCCAAATGATTGCCTCCGCATCCACCCCATTGCAGCAGGCCTCCCCGCACGCGGCAAGCTATACCTGTCCGATGCACCCGGAAATTGTGCGCGAGGCGCCCGGCAGTTGTCCGAAGTGCGGGATGGCGCTGGTGCCGGTGGCGGGAACGGAAGACGCCGGCGCGCAGGAATTGCGCGACATGGCACGCCGCCTGTGGATCGGGGTGATGCTGTCTCTTCCGCTGCTGGTGCTGGCGATGGCGCCGATGGTCGGCCTACATGACCTGCTCGGCATTCAGCCGCGCGCACGCGGCTGGATTGAATTTGCGCTGGGCACGCCGGTTGTCCTTGGGGTGGGCTGGCCCATCCTGCGCAAGTTCTGCTTATCCATCCTGCATCGATCATTGAATATGTACACCCTGATCGGGCTGGGCGTCGGGCTGGCCTATCTGTTCAGCTTGGTTGCCGTGATTTCCCCTGAATTATTCCCGCCGGATTTCCGCGAACATGATGGCGCGGTCGGCACCTATTTCGAAGCTGCTGCGGTGATCGTGACCCTGGTGATTCTGGGCGACTATCTGCAGTCGCGCGCCATGGGCCAGACCAGCCAGGCCATCCAGCAGCTGCTCAAACTCGCGCCCAATGTCGCATGGCGCCTGGGCGCCGATGGGACTGAGGTACAGGTGGCATTGGATGCGGTGCTGGTCGGCGACCGGCTGCGCGTCAAGCCGGGCGAAAAAATTCCGGTGGATGGCAGCGTGCTCGAAGGCGCCAGCCGCGTGGACGAATCGATGATCAGCGGCGAACCGGTGCCCGTGGCGAAGGTGGTCGGCAGCAAGGTAATCGGGGCGACCGTCAACGGCAACGGCACCCTGCTGATCCGTGCCGAGCGCATCGGCGCCGACACACTGCTGGCGCGCATCGTACACATGGTGGGCGAAGCGCAACGCACACGTGCACCGATTCAACGTCTCGCCGACATCATCGCTGCGCACTTTGTCCAGGTCGTCGTCGGCATTGCCCTCGTCACCGCGCTGGTGTGGTGGTCTGCCGGCCCCGCTCCACGTCTGGGCTACGCATTGATCAACGCGATCGCGGTATTGATCATCGCCTGCCCTTGCGCGGTTGGGCTGGCAACACCGATTTCAATGACCGTCGCCATGGGGCAAGGCGCCCGCATGGGCATACTGTTTCGCAACGCGGAAGCCATCGAGCGCATGCGGGACATCGATATTGTGCTGGTCGACAAGACCGGCACGCTGACGCTCGGCCGTCCCGCGCTCACCGACCTCATCGTCGAAGGCATGCCCGAGCATGAGGCGCTGGCACTGGTGGCGGGCGTGGAACAGCGATCCGAACATCCGATCGGCGCCGCCATCGTCGAAGGCGCCAAAGCGCGCGGCGTGACGCCGCTGGCGACGACAGCCTTTGAAGCCGTCAACGGTCTTGGGGTGCAGGCAGAGGTCGGCGGCAAAATCGTGCTGGTCGGCAGTCGGGGTTTCCTGGCGCAGCGCGGCGTCGCCACGACAGGCTGGGAAAGCCGCGCCGAGGCTTGGCGGGCGGAGGCAAAGACCGTCGTGTTCTTCGCCGTGAACGGCGTCGCCTCCGGCATCGCGGCGGTGGCGGACCCCATCAAGGAAAGTACCCAGGGCGCGATCGCGGCGCTCAAGCAAACCGGCGTGCGCGTCATCATGTTGACCGGCGATTCACGCAGCACCGCCGAAGCCGTCGCGCGCAAGCTCGGCATCGACGAAACCCTGTCCGAAGTCCTGCCGCAGGACAAGGCCGCTCACGTCAAGCGCTTGCAAGCGGAAGGACACACGGTCGCCATGGCCGGCGACGGCATCAACGACGCGCCAGCCCTGGCACAAGCCGATGTCGGCATTGCGATGGGGTCGGGAACCGACATAGCGATGGAAAGCGCCGGGGTGACGCTGGTCAAAGGCGATCTGCGAGGCATAGCAAACGCCACCATGCTGTCGCGCGCCACCATGCGCAATATCCGCCAGAATTTTGTGTTCGCCTTCGGCTACAACGCGCTGGGCATACCGATAGCTGCCGGTGTGCTCTACCCGGCTTTTGGCGTGTTGCTATCGCCGGTCGTCGCAGGTGCGGCGATGGCGTTGAGTTCGGTGTCGGTGGTGACCAACGCCTTGCGTCTCAATCGCATCAAGCATCGCGCGCGGGATTGATCCGCTCCGAATGCGTCGCCATCACGGCCGGCAGCGCTCCGGCCTGGTCCACGAAGGGTTGGTAGATCGCGATCAAACGCCGCATGCGCGGCAAATGAAACCGCAGCTCCAGCTCCATGGCGCGCTGAGCCATCAGGGCCTGCGTGAAGTAGCGCTTGCCGATCACGTTCTGGAACAGCACCTGCGCATCCTTGAGCTTCTTGCTGGAGGCGCGCTCGATCAGGATCAATTGCGGCGGATACCGGAACATCGCCGCGCCGCCGGTCTTATCGATCAGCACCGCCCACGCCTGCGGGCCATCGCCCTGCTGCACGAACACCAGGCGCTTGGCGTTGCTCAGCGCTTCGCTATAAGGGAAATCGGGCGCCAGCGCGGCCATCAGCTCCCGGTTGACGGCCGGCGTCAACATGCCGTTATGGTCGCCATCGAGCACGATGCGATGCGCGGGTTGGCACAGCGCCCACCAATAGCTGTTGTCGTAGGCCAGAGGCACGGCCTGGTCGCGCAGCGTCGGCGATTCCTCTTTCGGCAGCAACAGCAACGGCGGCGTCAGCGTGCAACGCTCGCACGCCGCCACGTACCAGTCGAGTTCATTGCGGACCATCTCGAACGCGGCGTGCCGGTGCTCGGTCTCCAGCAGCCGGGTGGCGACGGCATCGGCCGTCAAATCCCACGGCGTCACCGACCGTTGGAACACCGATAACTGCCCGGTCTCCAGGTAATTCCGGTATCCCTGCGGCAGCGCGGGCGCGGCGGGCAAGCATTCCTCGCCAAAGGGCAGCCGCAGGCGCTGCCGCAATTGCTCGATCATGTAGGCCCGCCCCGGCTCGTTGATCAGCGGCGGCGGAAGATGATCGCGCAGCCACAGTTCGCGCGCATAAAAGGCGCACCAGCCCTCGGCGATGTCCTGCTCCATCAGCGCCAGCCACGCGTCGAACAGCGAGGCCGCCGAGGCCGCCAACAACTCGCGCAGCCTGGCCGCGAAGTCCGCTTGTTTCAATTACCGTCTCCTCTCTTCACTTAAAACCAGCTCTTGAACCAGACGATGGGCTGCACCGATCGACGCTATGATAGCCGCGATCGTGCTGAGCCCTCCGATTCCTGGGCCGCCAGCTTGGCACGGTCCGCGCATTTCATTCTCAGCCATCGCGAGGATGGATCCATCGGCACGTGCGTGCGGCGCTCCATGTACTCGCGGACGGCTTCTTTCGGCGGTTGCGTGGTGTTGCCCATTCCCACTACTCACCAGCGGCGCGCCGAAAAACGTAGCGTTCGTCTACTATGAATCATCACCAGGAGAATTCATGTCCGAACAAATCGAAGCAGTGTTTATCCCGCTTGCAACCGAGCGAACCAAGAATGTCATCAAACATCTTCAACCCGGATCGCGCACAACGATTGACGCAGTAAGCGCGCTTGCTGACACGACCAGGATCGAAACTGAAATATGGGCGGTCGAACAGGACGATGGAGTCCACATCTACTATCAGGACGGACCGTCTGGCGGCGCAAAATACCTCGGGTTCGCCGACAAGGTTCGCGTTGCTATTGAAGAGGCGGCGACAGAAAAGTGACCACGCAATAGAAAAAGCCACCTCCAGGGTGGCTTGCTCCCGCGACAATCGGTGCGCGGTGAACTTAATTCAAGGCGAACGAGGTCCGCCTGTGGGGCTATAGTACAGCAGACTCTAGGCGTTTACAAGTCCTCATTTCTTTTCTTTCCAGCTTCGGGGTCAGTGCCGGCAAAGTGCCATTTATTGACTATCCTGGGGTTTGTCCAGAGCCAATATCGCGCGGCACAGTTTGCCCCTTTTGTCAGATGGCGTTCAGAGGGATTTTGAGATAGCGCACCCCGTTCTCCTCCGCCGGAGGCAACTCCCCTGCCCTGATATTCACCTGCACCGCAGGCAATATCAGGGTGGGCATCTCCAGCGTTGCATCGCGCGCCCGCCGCATCGCCACGAATTGATCCTCGCTCACACCGTCATGCATGTGAATGTTGGCATTGCGTTGCTCGCGCACCGTCGTCTCCCACGCAGCATCTCGTCCCTCAGGCGGGTAATCGTGGCACATGAAAAGGCGGGTGGCGCCCGGGAGCTCCAGCAGTTTGCGAATGGAGCGGTACAGTTCGTGGGCATCGCCGCCCGGAAAATCGCAGCGCGCGGTGCCGACGTCCGGCATGAAAAGCGTATCGCCCACAAATACCACGTCCCCTATCTGATACGCCATATCCGCCGGCGTATGCCCCGGGACATGCATCGCCCTGCAGGCCAGGCCGCCAATCGCAAACGTCTCCTCGTCTTCGAACAGGTGGTCGAACTGCGCCCCGTCGGGCTGGAATTCCGGTTCCAGATTGAAGAGCTTCTTGAACACGCCCTGTACCTGCCGAATGTTCTGCCCGATGGCGATGCGGCCACCAAGATGGCGCTTGAGGTAGTGGGCGGCGGAAAGGTGGTCGGCGTGCGCGTGCGTCTCCAGCAGCCAATCGACGCGCAGCCCATGCTCGTGCACGAATGCAATGACTCGATCGGCACTGGCCGTCGTCGTTCGTCCCGACTTGGGGTCGTAGTCGAGTACCGAGTCAATCACTGCGCACTCGGGGCGCCCTGCTTGATAGACCACATAGGTCACTGTCCAGGTAGCGAAATCGAAGAACGGGCGTATCGTGGGTTGCATGATGGTCTCCTTGTCTGCAATAAATTATACAGTATCATATTATATCTAGTGATATAATGATTTTTATTGAAATCTCAGGTGCCCCATGGAGCAAACCCATCCCCCCATCGACCCCAGCGTGATGCAGGCTGCTGCGGCGAACGCATGCGCGCTGCTCAAGGTTCTTGCCAATCAGGACCGCCTGCTCGTGATGTGCCAGCTATCGCAAGGCGAGTTGTCCGTAGGTGAGCTGGAAAAGCTGCTCGGCATCCGGCAGCCCACGCTATCGCAGCAACTGACCGTGCTCCGTGAAAGCGGTCTGGTGAGCACGCGCCGGGATGGCAAGAGCATCTTTTATTCGGTGGTGAACAAAGAGGCCCTGGCCGTCATGGCGGTGCTGTATCAACAATTCTGTGCCGATACCTCAGCGGAGACGACATGCAGATAGACCTCGCCAACTTCACCCCCGCCATGTCCCTCGGGGGTGGCCTCATCATCGGAGCGGCCGCCGCCGTGCTGATACTGTTCAATGGCCGCATCGCTGGCATCAGTGGCATCCTCGGAGGCCTGTTCAGCTTTCCACGCAAAGACATGGCCTGGCGCCTGACCTTCCTGGCCGGTCTGGTCGCCGCCCCCATTATCGCGGGTCTGCTTGGCAGGCCGGCGGTGGCCGACATACAGGCGAGCTGGAGTGAAATTCTGTGCGCCGGCTTCCTGGTCGGCATCGGCACCCGCTATGCCAGCGGCTGCACGAGCGGCCATGGCGTTTGCGGAATCTCGCGCGGGTCGATCCGCTCCCTGGTCGCCACCCTGACGTTCATGGGGGCAGGGTTCCTGACGGTCTTCGTGCAACGACATCTGATTGGAGGCTGACATGAGCGCATTAACTGCATTGTTTGCGGGACTGCTCTTCAGCGTGGGATTGATGGTCTCTGGTATGGCCAATCCCGCCAAGGTGCAGAGTTTTCTCGACCTGGCAGGACACTGGGACCCGTCCCTGGCCCTGGTCATGGCCGGCGCCATCGCGATCGGCTCGCTCGCATTCCTGATTGCCCAACGCCGCCAGCGCTCATTGCTGGGATTGCCCGTCCAGCTGCCGGCCAGCGCCGACGTAACGTTGCGGCTTGTGCTGGGGAGCGCCGCCTTCGGTGTTGGCTGGGGCTTGGCGGGCTTCTGCCCGGGACCCGCTCTGGTCGCGCTGGGTGCCGGATATTCGAAGGCAATTGGCTTCGTGGCCGCCATGGTGGCGGGAATGGCCCTCTTCGAAATAATTGAACGGGTGAAGTTACGCGCAACGCAACGTCCGCAGTGAAGCGATGGACAATATTGCCACCAGCAGTGCCGTATTAGGAGCCACAGTCGGCCTCATCCTCGCGCTGACGGGAGCAGGAGGGGCAATTCTTGCCGTTCCTCTGTTGCTGTTCGTTCTGCACCTCGGCGTGGCGGAGGCTGCGCCGGTAGCCCTGCTCGCGGTGGGACTGGCCGCCGCAGTCGGAGCGCTGATCGGCCTGCGCGCCGGCATCGTGCGCTACCGGGCGGCAGTGTTGATGGCGGCTAGCGGTACGTTGGCCTCACCGGTCGGCCTATGGCTCGCCCACCGCCTCCCCAACGGGCCGCTGACTCTGCTCTTCGCCGCCGTGCTGGCCTTTGTGGCACTGCGCATGTTCAGGCAAGCGCCCACCGGCGCGCCACATCCGGCGCAAGCCCAGCCTGTGCCGCCGTGTCAACTGGATAATGGTACCGGGCGCTTTGTCTGGACCGCCGCCTGCACGCGCGCCCTCGCACTTTCTGGTGCGGGCGCCGGCTTCCTGTCGGGCTTGCTAGGCGTCGGCGGCGGTTTTGTCATTGTGCCGGCACTCAAGAAGGCCACCAACGCTTCGATGCAGGCTATCGTCGCGACGTCCCTGGCTGTGATTACGCTGGTGTCCGCCTCCGGCGTCATCTCGACCGCCATTGCCGGACGCATGAACTGGCAAATCGGCGTACCGTTTGCCACCGGTGCGATGGCGGGCATGCTTGGTGGCCGCCTTGTCGCCGGCCGCTTGAGCGGTCCCAGGCTGCAGCAGGGATTTGCCCTGGTCGCCGGCCTGATCGCGTTAGGCATGGCTGCGAAGGTCGGACTGGGTGCCTGAGCGCGCACACACCAGCCCCTGGCGTACGACTCAGCCGAAATGAACGCCATCATGGCATACATGAAGTGGTTGTCTGCAGGCGTCCCAACGGGCACCAGTGTTGCAGGCCGGGGCTTCGAAAAGATTGACGCCTCGCTCGTTCCAGACCGCGAACACGGCAAGGCCGTCTACGCGGCGCAATGCGCCTCCTGCCACGGCACAGACGGACAGGGCACAAAGAATCCGCAAGGGGGTTATATTTTCCCGCCGGTGTGGGGCAAAGACTCATTCAACGTGGGCGCAGGGATGGCGCGCATGTTCACCGCCGCCGCCTTCGTCAAACACAACATGCCGCTCGGCCAAGGCGGCACACTGTCTGCACAGGAAGCGGTCGACGTCGCCGCCTACTTCACGCAGCAACCCAGGCCAGACTTCGCGGCCAGGGTGAATGACTGGCCCAAAGGGGATAGACCGAAAGACGCGCGCTAGTTGCCAGCGAGCGGGTGCGCCAAGGGTTTGTTGCTTGCACAGGCCAATGACCGAGCGCAGCGGCAACTGAGTTACAAATACAATATTGCAATAGGCGCCCCACGCTGGCCGCCGAGGCCGCCAACAACTCGCGCAGCCTGGCCGCGAAGTCCGCCTGTTTCAATTACCGTCTCCGCTCTTCACTTCGGTCCCAAGGCGGCGTTCCACCAAAACGGGCGATCAGGTGCTCGACGAAGCTGCGGAGCTTTAGCGAAACGTGACGCTTGCTCGGATAGACAGCGTGGATCGTCAGCGGCGCCGTCTGGTGGTCAGGCATGAGCGCCACAAGATCACCTCTGGCAATGGCTTCGCCGAAGACGAAACTCGGGCCATAGGTCACGCCGCCACCGGCCATCGCTGCGGCAAGCAGCATCTGCGTGTTGTTGGCGGCCATCCGGATTGGCCCGTCGATCACCTGCGTCTGGCCGTCGGGATCGGTGAGCGTCCAATCCCCAGACGAAATCGCCTCACTGAAGGCCAGTCGCGGTGCGCGGCGCAGGTCTTCGATGGTCCTGGGAACGCCGTGGCGATCAAGAAAACCCGGTGCGGCGCAGATCACCATGCGGCACGGTGCCAGGCGACGCGCAACCAGGTCTGAATCGGCCAGGCGACCGATGCGGATGGCCATATCGACGCCCTCCGCCAACAGGTCGACATAGCGGTCGTTGAGCATGATCTCCACGCCGACGCGCGGATGCTGGTCCATGTAACTGGCCACGACCTCGCCCATGTGCATGGCACCGAAGGTGATCGGGGCAGCAACCCGCAGCGTCCCCTGGACCGACTGCTGGGCGTCGCCGACCTCGCGCTTCGCGTCCTCGTACTCCTCCAGTATCCGCTTGCAGCGAGCGTAATAGCCACGGCCCAACTCGGTGAGGTGAAGCTTCCGGGTACTGCGCTGCATCAACCGGACGCCCAAATCCGCCTCGATCGACGAGACATGCTTGCCGGCCATTGACGCCGAGAGACCGAAGCGCCGGGCCGCGCTGCTCAGGCTGCCTTCCTCCGCCGCCGCAACGAATACCGCCATGCTGGTCAAACGATCCATTCGGCCTCCAATTCGATCATATTATTATCGATTGATGATAACACACTGCTGATTGTCGCCTCCCAGTATGTTATCTATACTTACCTCATTCCCACCGTCAGTGGGGTCCTACACAGAGAAGGAAATCCTCATGAACATCGCCTCGAACGGCATCCGCATCCATGTTGAAGAGCAAGGCCAGGGCGAGCTGTCCCTCGTGTTCCTGCATTATTGGGGCGGCTCCTCGCGGACCTGGCGCCATGTGACTACGGCGCTGGCCTCGTCCTTTCGGACCGTCGCGCTCGACCATCGCGGCTGGGGGCAGTCGGATGCGCCGCTGAGCGGCTACGGCTTGGACGATCTCGCAGCCGACGCGCTGGGCGTTATCGAGGCGCTGGACCTGAAGTCCTACATCCTGGTGGGCCACTCGATGGGCGGAAAGGTCGCGCAGCTCCTGGCCTCGCGTCAGCCCGCAGGCTTGGCCGGCTTGGTGCTGATCGCCCCTTCACCACCTTCGCCGATGGCCATGCCTGTGGAGGCACGTGAGCGCATGACACTCGCCTATTCTAGCCGCCAGGCGGTCGAAATGACTCTAGATCACGTGTTGACGGCAACGGCACTTAGCACCGAGGATCGCGAGCAGGTTATCGCCGACAGCCTGAGTGGTTCGCCTCAGGCCAAGACGGCTTGGCCGCAGAACGCCAGCCAGGAGGATATCACCGCGCAAGTCACCGCAATCCGCGTGCCCACGCTGGTCATCGCGGGCGAAGCTGACAAGGTCGATCCGCCCACGGTTCTTCGCGAGGAACTGATGCCCCGCATTGCACATGCAAAACTGCACGTCCTGCCTGGTGTCGGCCACCTATCTCCCCTCGAGGCAGCGGGCGACCTGACAGAGCTGATCCGCGATTTCGCCATGCTGGCACACCCCCGCCGAATCCCTGCCCATTAAAGGAAATCGCCATGCTCAAGACCGAAATCATCACCGTTCCGATCCTGCCTTTCGGGATGGTCAATGCCCATATCATCCGCACGGATACCGGTTGCATCCTGATCGACGCCGGCATCCCGGGCTCTGAACACAAGATCGGCAGGGCGCTGGCCCGGCACGGCCTGTCGTTCCGCGACATCAAGTTGATTGTCGTGACCCATGCCCATACCGATCATGCCGGCAGCGCGGCGCAGGTCCGGGCCCTGTCGGGAGCACCGATCCTGGCGCATCAGGACGATGCGGACTTCTATAGCCGCAAGATGCCGATGACTTATTGCACCACGGGTTGGGTGGGCAAGCTGTTCCTGAAGACGCCCATCCCGCATGAGCCCTATAAGGGCTTCGTTCCCGACCTGATGATGAAGGATGGCGAAACCGTCGATCTGCTCGACTTCGGTGTCGAGGGCATCGTTCGTCATACCGGCGGCCATACGCCAGGATCGATCGTGGTGGAACTTGCGTCCGAGGACATGATGGTTGGCGACCTGATCGCATCGGGGATCCTGATCGGCGGCATGATTTTCAAAGGCCGTGCCATCCGCCCACCGTTTGAAGACGATCCCGCCATCGTGTCGCGCGAACTGATGCGCATGGTGGAGGCCGGCGGAAAGCGGTTTCACATGGGGCATGGAGGGCCGCTAGAGGTGCCCGAAGTAATGCGGCATGCCAGCGCTCTGGCAAAAATCGGGCGGCACCAATGCGGCTCGGCTTGTCGCCACACCGGAGAAGACAAAAAACAGTGCTGGTAGCAAATGGACAATGGAGGAAGAGATGAAACGACCACCCCTGCCCCGCACCACCCGAATGATCCGCCTGCCGGAAGTGATGGCGATCTGCGGGCTGTCGCGCAGCACCGTCTACGCCTACACCAAGCGCGGCGAATTCCCGGCACGGGTTAAGATAACCAGGCACGCTTCGGCATGGGTTCGGGAAGAGGTGCTGGCCTGGGTAGAAAGCCGTATCCACGCCAGTCGCAGTTGTACTCCAACACCGGCAGAAAATCGTGGGACTGGGGTTTGCCCTCTAAAAGAAGAAGTTTGTTGGCGTACAGGCCTGCAAAAACAACAAAGGCCAGTCCGAAGACTGGCCTAAGCTGTTGATTCTATTGGTCGGGGCGAGAAGATTCGAACTTCCGACCCCTTGCACCCCATGGCCGAGTTAACTCTTCCTTTAGCATCCAGGAACGTCCATCCGTTGAGCAACATCATTAAGAATCAACGGCTTGGCGCTACCATGCGTCTATACCCATCCGTACTCATCCAGTCCTAGCCGAGCGTTTTGTTGGGGTATTTGTTGGGGTATTTTTTGCTCCTCTTGCGACCCCTTGTAAAAAACTCCGCCCTCTTTCAGGGGTGACTGTCTGGAATACAAGATGTCTCGGATCACTCACAAAGAATTGTTGGCGATCACCCCGAAACAAGCCGGACTCGTGGTCCGCGATGATGGCGGACTGTTCGGACGCGTGCGCGTCAAGGCCGACAATACGCTCACCATCCCCTTCTACTACCGCTACCGGCATGGCGACAAGCTGCATGACATTTCGTGCGGCTCGTGGCCGCACGACAGCCTGACGCAGATCAGGGAGGCGCGTGACGCCGCGCGCGCCCGCGCGGCCACCGGTGCCGATCCCGCGACGGTAAAAAAGGTGCAGAAGATCGAAGTCCAGGAGGCGCTGGAAGCGAAGCTGGCCCAGGTTGAGGCGCAGCGCGAGGCCGGCCTGACAGTGCGCGATATGTTCGACGTCTGGCTGCTGGACGGCGTGCGCCGCAAGAACGACAACGCAGAATTGAAACGGCAGTTCAATGCCGACGTCTTGCCCAAGATTGGTGGCGTCGCCGTCCGCGCACTGACGGAGCACGATCTGCGTCAGGTGCTACGTACCATGGTGGCGCGTGGCGCCAACCGCAGCGCCGTCTCACTGCGGAACAACCTGAAGCAGATGCTGAACTGGGCACAGAAGCGTCAGCCGTGGCGTCGCCTGCTCGTCGAGGGCAACCCGATGGATCTGATCGAGATCGGCCGCATCGTCAGCCCAGACTTCGATCCGCGCGGCGTGCGAGAGCGAGTGCTCTCCCATGCAGAGATTCACGAACTGCACACCGTCTTCGACCGCGCGCGGAAGGAATACGTCCAAGCGGCAAACAGGCGCACCGCCGTGCAGCCCATCGAAATCACCACCGAATGCGCGATCTGGATCATGCTGTCGACCATGTGCCGGGTCGGCGAGCTGACCATGGCGCGCTGGGAGCATGTCAGCTTCGAACGTGCGGAATGGTTTATACCAAAGGAAAACGTGAAGGACCGCGTCGGCAGCCTGACTATCTCGCTGTCCGATTTCGCGCTGCGGTATTTTCGCCGCTTGTACCATTGCAGCGGGGACACAGACTGGTGCTTCCCGAACTACATGGGCACGCTCCACATTTCCCCGCGAGCGATCACCAAACAAATCAGTGACCGGCAGACAATGTTCAAGCACGGCCGCGACGGCGGGCCTCGCGCCAAGATGACGCATCGCCGCCAGGATGATCGTCTCGTGCTGCACAATGGAAAATTCGGTGCGTGGACCGCGCATGACTTGCGCAGGACGGGTGCCACACTCATGCAAAGTCTCGGCGTCACCCTGGACGTCATCGACCGCTGCCAAAACCACGTACTGTCGGGAAACAAAGTGCGCCGCCATTACCTGCACTACGACTATGCTCGCGAAAAACGGGACGCATGGAACAAGCTAGGACGGCAGTTAGAAACAATCGTGAATGCTGAAAATATCGCAGCTTCTTCGGATACTTAAAGAGCCGTGGAACACTCTCAATTAGCCGCAGCATGAGTTGGAGCACTGGCGTCCAAGTGATCCTTTTCCTATGTCAGTTGCAAAGCCAACGTCAGTTACCGAACTGAGCCGGAGGAAACTACGGTTCAGTATCCGAACCAAGATATTTATCTAAAAACTGCTCTAAAGCCTTAAAGTACCGCCTTCTACTATCCAAGTAATACAGGCCATGTCCCTCTCGCGGAAAGGTAATCCACTCTACGGACTTTCCTTCATTGGACAATGCATCACGCATCCGTTCTCCCTGAACTAAAGGTACACGTTGATCTAACTCTCCATGCATTAAAAGAACAGGGGCATTAATCAACTTGGCTTTTTTTAAAGGCGATACCTGATCAAATTTTTGCTTATTCACACGAATGTCACCGATTCTCGACAGCATCAGTTCTTTAGCAATCTTGCTCGAGTTCGATTCAGACTTTCCCGTCAACATTAACTCAAGATCGGTCACGCCTGCAAAACTAATTCCACATCGATATAATTCTGGATTCTTTACCAATCCCCATAGGGCCGCGTACCCCCCATAACTAGCACCGAATATGCAAACCCTTTTTGGATTCGTAATACCTTGCTGTATCAAGTACTTGACACCTGCTGTAACATCGTCCTGCATTGCCAATCCCCATTGAGAATAGCCTGCCGTTTGAAACTTGAGACCAAAACCATAAGACCCCCTGAATTGAGGTTGAAGCACTGCATATCCACGGCTTGCTAAAAACTGCACGTCTTCGTCCCAGCCCCAAGTATCGCGAACGTTTGGCCCACCATGTATCATGATTACCGTCGGTAGGTTCCTATCATTTCCTTTGGGTAGGGTGAGGTAAGCTGGAATTGTTAGACCATCATCGGCCTTGTAGAACATAGATTGCATCGGGCGCATCTGATCAACCTGAACTGCGTCTCGCAAGTTACCAAATTTAGATAATTTTAGGGTCGGCACTTCCATTAAATACCAGCTACCTGGGTCAACAGCGCCATACGAAAAGACCACAATGCGCTTAGATGGTTCTCCGGAGAGGAGATTGATGCGTTCAGGAAGTGCTTCATCGACCAACTTCTGAAGCCTAGTCCAAACAGGATCAAACCAGATTTGCTTAGGCAACATGCCACTAGTTCGTACCCGCGTCAATGACTCTGCATTTATCCCTTCAACTGATAGAATATCAGCATCAGGATAACTAATGACTTTTTCACCAAGTTGCTTTGTCTTCGTATCGTAACGATATATACCGTAGTGGTCAGTACCTGCACGTGATCTAACAAGCAGTGTACCATCATCATCTGGTACAAACAGCGGTGTCCAATAATCATCAGCAATACCGAATTCAGCGAGTTTCTCCCAATATTGACTATTAGATGGCTTAAACCAATTACTTACAGTCGACGAGTCTTTCCAAATTGCGGAGTCGATCATCGTAACCGCACGTGGAAGACCGGATTTATCGAGAGCGAATTGAATAGCATTGCCACTCATTTTGAAGCGATATGGCACAGCGGTCCCAGTTCTCGCATCTACTCGCGCAAGATCGCCCGACTCTAAGTTTGTGAATGCTAGGACGTAATCTGACTGCGCATCCGTTGATATTTTTCCAATTATTTTCTTTCCAATATATTTAAGATGGTTTCCTTTTAAATCAAAGGAGTTTGCGTGATTATTATAGTTAACGCCAAATAGGTCATTAGCTATCCAAATGACGTCAATTGGATCCTGGTCAAAATCCAGATCTCCCATCATCATTTCAAAAAAACGAAGATTTTTATCGTGAACAATTTCGTGAAATTCAAACGTATCGACGTCACCAACCATTAATGTTTTTCTATGGCCATTAAATTTTATTAGCGCTAAATGTTGGCCGTCGGGAGACAATGTGGCATAAGAAGTTCCAGATGGATCTATCAACTTGTCGATCGATATACTGCCTCCATCTTTCGCTAAACAATTGAAAGAAATTACACCAAAAAAAACTGCAACAAGTGCACTTTTAAAGTTCGCCATATGATCAGTAATTTATTAATGAAACGGGCTAATACACACCACTCAATTGATAAAGAGCGGCTGGTAGTGGCCGGAGTCGGACCGAGGTTCAGTTAAGCTTCAAGTCAAGCTCACTAGGTGAGCCTGCGCCTACAGTTAAGCGGGTCCCTTTTCTAGCAATACCAGCGCTTCTTGCCCCACCCAATAAGCTTTAACACGAGTAAAACTCTTGGCCAATATAGTTGAGAATACTCGTTGAACTGAGCTTTCTTGAAGTACGAACTTGGTGATCCTCCAAGGATATCCAAACCGCATTGGAAACTATGGATCTATCGAAGTCCTCGCGATGCAGGTAGAGGGCGTTACCTTCAAACTCCAAGTTCAAGAAGGCAATCAGCCGAATTGGTTGACCGTCATACTGCTGAGGATTGGCTATGAGCTGAATCATCGAGACATCGCTCAGTTCGCTCGACTCGGTGGTGGTCCAAATACAAAACAGCGTCACAATGAGCACCTGCAAAATTTTGCGCATTTCCAGTTGCCTCTAGGCAGGTTGATTGTGCATAATTCTGTCCGAAGGCCATCCGTCGAGTGAATATCACTCCACTCGCCAGCATAACATTCCTGCCACCAAGGAAAATTCACAGTTTGTCACAACAGGCTGCCTAACTTAGAGCTGAGAGCACAACGTCCTACTCTAACGGCCCAAGTACACCGCCGTAATTTGTTCGCGACCGTGGCCCATTTCTTCTGACAATAACAAGCGTGCCGAGAGATCCCGTTGTCGTTGCTCCGGCCCTAGTTCCGATGACCGGGGGCCGCCTCGCGCCGGGCTGTGCCAGCCGGTGAGCTGCCGGTAGCGTTCCTGCGCGTAGTTGTGGCGCAGTCCATGGACACCATGAATTCCCGCCTTATCGCACTGCGCGCGAAAGCGCTGAAGCTGATCGCGGTACCGTAAGTTAGACGGAATGAGACTACCGCCAGCAGCAAGCCGCTTGGCCTCATTGAGCACGGTGCGTTGTTCCGGCGTGCGAATAGCGATCTCACGATACCTGCCACCCTTGGTCCACGTATCCTTGAGCTTCAGTCGATCGCCGCCATCGGCCCACGCTGGAACGATCTTGATGCTCTCCTCGCGCCTCAATCCAAACGCGGATTGCAGCCGCAGCGACATCGCCGTGTACGCATCCGTGATCTTCGCCAGGCCTGCATCGTCAAGCACCTTGGCCTTGGAGATGCTGGTGACAAAGGTGCGCTTGTCGATGTCGTAGCTGCCGTTATCGCGCGCGATGATATTGTCTTTGCCGATTTTCTGCGCCCACCAGCGCATGGCACTCATGCGATTCTTCATCGTGCCGGCGCTGACGCCATCGGCCTTCCACTGCTGCACCAGGGCGTCCACGTGCTTGGGACGCAGACTGTCAGCATTCATATGGCGATATCCGAGGTCGTGCAGCTGGTCGGCCACATGCGAGAGTATCCGCGCGCGGTCGGACTGCGTGGCATAGCTGCCATCGCGATTGCGGTCGCACAGCTGCTTAAGTTGATAGTTCAAGTCGCGCATCGCATGCTCCTTAAATCAAACTTGGTGTAATCGAGTCAGGTGAGTGTTTCTGGCCACCGTGCTTGCCGCAGCAAGGACGGTTTGTAAAGGCCCCGGGACACCACTCCCGTGTATGCGGTATGTTCACTGCTTGCCCGCGCCGCATGCGCGTATGGCGCCGCGATCCGCTCCTTGTAGAAGCCTGATCGCGGTGGGACCAGTTACCCAGGGTCCATGGGGTGTGCCTCGCACACGTTGTCGGCCCACGAGGGGCAAGGTTGGCAAGCAGCGTTCTGCTGCGCTGATAGCGGTAGATCCGCTGTCACTGGCCGCCGTCACTGAGAAATCAGCGGCGGAGCCCTTATAGCGCTTGGTTGCTAGCGCGTCGTCACTGGCAGCAGGCCGCCAGTAACGACGCGCGATTTGCGCCGCGGACTCGGGCGGCGTATCGACATGCACGCGGCGGCAGATCGCCGCGTGAGGTGGGGACGGTGCGTGAATGCGCACGATGTGACGCGCAGCTCCCTCGAGGGAAGGATGCGCAATATGGATGCAGCCTATCCAGGCTGATCGCGGGCTCGCTCAAAGGCGAAGCCAATCTAAAAACAAATTTGGAGACTAAGGGCGCGTGACGAGCGCTACGCCTGGCGTGATGCCAAGTTGCGCGAAGGGCGATCCTTCGCGTCGAAAAGCATATTGTCCTCCACTTGCCATCGCGCCGGCATCACCGACTTAAAATTCTCATCGGTTTATTTGTCGACGAAGCTAGCAAAGAATCGACACCAAAAACGGGGCCTATTTCGGGTCGCACTTGCGCGGCAATCGGAGGACAGTGCTGGCAGCACATAGACAACGGAGGAAAACATGAAACGATCACCCCTGCCCCGCGCCACACGAATGATCCGCCTGCCGGAAGTGATGGCGATCTGCGGGCTGTCGCGCAGCACCGTCTACGCCTACACCAAGCGCGGCGAATTCCCGGCGCGGGTTAAGATAACCAGGCACGCTTCGGCATGGGTTCGGGAAGAGGTGCTGGCCTGGGTAGAAAGCCGTATCGACGCCAGTCGCAGTTGTACCCCAACACCGGCAGAAAATCGTGAGACTGGGGTTTGAGCGCTAAAAGAAGTTTGTTGGGGTATTTGTTGGGGTACAGACTTGCAAAAACAACAAAGGCCAGTCCGAAGACTGGCCTAAGCTGTTGATTCTATTGGTCGGGGCGAGAAGATTCGAACTTCCGACCCCTTGCACCCCATGCAAGTACGCTACCAGGCTGCGCTACGCCCCGACGAATTTGGAATTATAGCAGCGGCTTTAAGTATTTGTCATGTTTGCTTTCATCTTTGATGCAACATACCTTCCCCTGCGCAGGAGTAAGATAAGCAATTCTGCTCGCCATCGAAAGCCTGCATGCATTCCCCCGCCGAACTCGCCGCCCTCAGCCAAGCCGCTGACCTCGTCAAACAGGCCGACGCCCTGATCATCGCCGCCGGCGCCGGCATGGGCGTCGATTCCGGCCTGCCCGACTTCCGCGGCAACGAAGGCTTCTGGCAGGTCTACCCCGCCCTCGGCCGCGCGCGCATGGAGTTCTCCAGCATCGCCACGCCCTACACCTTCCGCTCCGATCCAACGCTGGCGTGGGGGTTCTACGGCCATCGCCTCCAGCTCTACCGCAACACCACGCCGCACGCCGGCTTCGCCCTGCTCAAGGCCTGGGGCGAAGGCATGGAGGCCGGCTACGGCGTCTTCACCAGCAACGTGGACGGCCACTTCCAACGCGCCGGCTTCGACGCGCACCCCGTCCACGAATACCACGGCTCCATCCATCACCTGCAATGCATGGAGCCCTGCGGCCCGGATATCTGGAGCGCCGACGGCTTCGTACCCGAAGTCGACATCGAAGCTTGCCGCCTGCTGAACGCCGCACCGGTTTGCCCACACTGCGGCGGCATGGGGCGGCCGAATATCCTGATGTTCGGTGATTGGGGATGGAATGAGCGCCGCACGGTGATGCAGGAGGCGCGCCTGCAATCCCTGCTGCAAACGGCGCAACGTCCGCTGGTGATCGAGGTGGGCGCGGGCGCGGTGGTCCCGTCGGTGCGCCACTTCGGCGAGCGCGTACTCAAGAATCACAACGGACGCATGATACGGATTAATCCGCGCGAACCGGATGTCGCCAGCCCGCTCGATGTGGGCCTGGCAATGGGCGCCCTCGCCGCCTTGACGGCGATCGACGCACTGCTATAAACGATTTACACCAATTTGACGGCGATGCCGGACAGGCCGTCCACCTTGCCCACCAGCGTCTGTCCGCGCACCACGGCGCCCACACCTTCCGGCGTGCCGCTGAAAATCAGGTCACCCGGCGCCAGCGCGAACAGCGTGGACAAATTGGCGATGGTCTCGCTGATCGACCAGATCAGATGATCGATGGTAGCCGATTGCTTGGTCACGCCATCCACTTCCAGCTGGATCGTAGCGCGGTTGATATCGCCCGCTTCGGCCGCGCGATGGATCAAGCCCACCGGCGCTGAATAATCGAAGGCCTTGCCGATTTCCCAGGGACGGCCGGCGTCGCGCATTTTGAATTGCAGGTCGCGGCGCGTCATGTCCAACCCCACCGCGTAGCCGAAGATATGCGCCGCAGCGTCTTCCACCGCGATATTGCTGCCGCCCTTGCCGATGGCAACCACCAGTTCGCACTCGTAGTGCAGATTGTTCGTCACCTGCGGATACGGCAGGTCCAGCACCGCGCCCGGCGCCACCGGAATGACCGCCTGCGCGTCATTCGGTTTGCAGAAGAAGAACGGCGGTTCGCGGTCCGGGTCGAAGCCCATCTCACGCGCGTGCGCCGCGTAGTTGCGGCCGACGCAGTAGACGCGGCGTACAGGGAAAAGATCGGCGGTACCGGCGACCGGCAGGCCGACGATGTCATGGGCGGGAATTACATAGGATGTCATGATGCTCCGATAGGCGGGAATGGGAGATCGATCATGGTACAACAGCCTCCGCTCGCGCGCAGCGGACGGAAACAATACGAGACAAATCAGGTCATCAGCAGCGCGCGCATGGCGACACGGAAGGAGTCCACCAGGCTGGCGCGGTTCATATTGGGCCGATACAGCGCGCGTATCGTCAGACCATGGAAGTAGGAGATCAGCGTGTCAAGACGGCCATCCAGCAGCACATCGTCCACCGGCAGGTTGCGCTGTTCGCGGCCACGCTTGACCAGTGCACGCAACTGCACGCGCGAGACTTCTTCATTTTCGCGCAGCCTGGCAGCGATGACCGGATTGCGCGAGGCTTCGGCGAACATCTCCAGCGGCACACTCCATGGCTGCGGATCGAGCGACTCGTCGATGTGGATGGGCGCATCTTCCAGCATCGCCTCCAGCGGATCCTCACGCGTCGCCAGGTCGCGCAACAGGCCCGATACATGCTCGGCCTCGCGGTTGACGAAGGCCAGGATAATCGCATCCTTGCTGTCGAAATAATTGTAGATATGGCCAGCGCTCATGCCGGCCTGCTTGGATATCTCGGACATGCTCGCGCCATGGAAGCCGCTGCGCGCAAAGCAGACGGCGGCCGCTTCCAGCACCTGGTTGCGCCGATTCTGCGCGCGTTCCGGGTCGGTGCGTCGTTTTACGATGGGTGCGGTCATGTGGTCTTCCTTGGGTAACGAACTTGCCTGAGGCGGTACTGTGGCGAAGCAGACCATTTTTGTCAATTTATCAGCAATTGAAGGCGGCGGGCGCGCAACACTTTGCGCCCGCCGCCCCGTCCGCCTTAACCGCGCTGCTGCGCCACTTCCGGCTGCCAGCCGCCGCCCAGCACCTTGTACAGGGTGACCGCGTTGCTCGATTTGACCAGCCGCGCCGAGATCAACCCCTGCTGCGCAGCATACAGCGCGCGCTGCGACACCAGCGCGTTCAGGTACGAGTCTGCGCCCTTGCGGTAGCGCGCCTCGTGGATGCGGAAGCTCTTGTCCGCCGCGTCGACCAGCGCCTGCTGCGAGGCGATGCGCTCGTCCAGCGTGCCGCGCTGGGCCAGCGCATCGGCCACTTCGCGGAAAGCCACCTGGATCGCCTTTTCGTACTGCGCCACCGAGATCTCGCGGTTGGCTTTGGCGATATTCAGGTTGGCGCGATTGACGCCGCCGTCGAAGATCGGCAAATTGATCTGCGGGACGAAGCTCCACGTCGACGATCCCGCCTTGAACAGGCCGGACAAGGTGCTGCTCGCGCTGCCGCCCGACGCCGTCAGCGAGATGCTGGGGAAGAAGGCGGCACGCGCCACGCCTATGTTGGCGTTGGCGGAGCGCAGCGCGCGTTCGGCTTCCTGCACGTCGGGACGGGCTTGCAGCAGGTCCGACGGCAGGCCAGCCGGAATCGCGGCCAGCTGGGTCACCGCATCCAGTTCGCCGGCGGGCAGCAAGTCCGCAGGCACGCCGCTGCCGACCAGCAGCGTCAGCGCGTTCTGGTCCAGCGCCACTTGCGCGGTGTAGACCGCCATGTCGCTGCGCGCCGATTCCACGCTGGTCTGCGCTTCGTACATATCCACGCCGGAGGTGACGCCGGAATCGAAGCGCTTCTTGCTCAGGTCATAGGACGTTTGCTGGCTGCGCAGCGTTTCCGCCGCCAGCTTCAGGCGCTGCTGGTCGGCGATCAGCGTCAGGTAGGCGTTGGCCACTTCGGCCACCAGCGTGATCTGCTGCGCGCGGCGTGCTTCCTCGGTGCCGAGGTAGGTCTGCAAGCCGGCCTCGGACAGGTTGCGCACCTTACCGAAGAAGCCCAGCTCATACGACGCCATCGCCAAGCCGCCGCTGTACTGGCGGTTGATGGCCGCCTCGCCGGTGCCGGTCATGGTCGACGGCGTGCGCGATGCGCTCTGGCCGACATTGGCCGACAGCTTCGGCAGCAAGGCGGCGCTGTCGATGTTGTACTGCGCCTTGGCCTTCTCGATGTTGAGAACCGAAACGCGCAGGTCGCGGTTGTTGGCCAGCGCCAGCGCGATCACCTTGCGCAGGCGCTCGTCGGCAAAGTATTCGCGCCACTGGATTTCGGACACCGGCTTGGCATCGGCCGCCGCTGCCGGCAGGCCTTTGTAGGCATCGCCGGCCGGCCAGGCTTGCGCCACCGGTTGCGCCGGACGTTCATACACCGGCGCCAGGCTGCAACCGGCCAACATCGCCAGCGCCGCCATGGAGAGTAAAGATTTTTTCATGAATTTATCCACAATTAATGTGTCTCCACAACAGCGGCAGGAACGGCGGCCTTCTTGCTGAAGAAACCGCGCACCAGTACAAAGAACACCGGCACAAAGAAGATGCCCAGGAAGGTAGCCGACAGCATCCCGCCCAACACGCCGACGCCGATCGCGTTCTGGCTACCGGAACCGGCGCCGCTGCTGATCGCCAGTGGCAGCACGCCGAGGCCGAAGGCGATGGACGTCATCAGGATCGGACGCAATCGCAGACGCACGGCCTGCAAGGTCGCCTGCTTCAATTCCACGCCCTGCTCCTGCAGCTCCTTCGCAAACTCCACGATCAGGATCGCGTTCTTCGCCGCCAGGCCCACCACGGTCAGCAAGCCGACCTGGAAGTACACGTCGTTCGACAGCTTGAACACATACGTCGCCAGCACCGAGCCGATCACACCCAGCGGCACCACCAACAGCACCGAGAACGGAATCGACCAGCTTTCATACAGCGCGGCCAGACACAGGAACACGATCAGGATCGAGATCGCATACAGCTGCGTCGTCTGCGAGCCGGAGTCGCGTTCTTCCGTCGACAGGCCGGTCCACTCGAAGCCGATACCCGGCGGCAGCTTGGCCGCCATCTTCTCGATTTCCGCCATCGCGGCGCCCGAGCTCTGGCCCGGCGCCGGCATGCCGAGGATCTCGGTCGATGGCAGGCCGTTGTAGCGCTCCAGGCGCGGCGACGCATAGATCCATTTGCCGGTCGAGAAGGCCGAGAAAGGCACCATCTCGCCGTCAGCGTTACGGACAAACCATTTACCCAGGTCTTCCGGCGACATGCGCGAATCCGGCTGTCCCTGCATATACACCTTCTTCACGCGGCCACGGTCGACGAAATCGTTGACGTAGGCGCTACCCCAGGCGGTGCTGAGCACCTTGTTCACATCGGCGATGGACAAGCCCAGCGCGGTCGCCTTCTGCTGGTCGACGGTGATCTTGTACTGCGGCGTGTCCTCCTGTCCGTTCGGACGCACCGCCATCAGCACCGGATTCTTGGATGCCATGCCCAGCATCTGGTTACGCGCCGCCATCAGCGCTTCGTGGCCGACGCCGCCCTGGTCCTGCAGCTGCAAGTCGAAGCCGCTGGCGTTGCCCAGTTCCAGCACCGCAGGCGGCGCGAAGGCGAACACCATCGCATCCTTGATCTGCGAGAAGCTGCCCATGGCGCGGCCGACGATAGCGTTCACCCGCTGGCCGGCGCTCTTGCGCTCCGACCAGTCCTTCATGCGCACGAAGGCGATACCGGTGTTCTGGCCGTTGCCGCTGAAGCTGAAACCAGCCACCGCGAACACCGACGCCACCGAATCCTTCTCTTCGTTCAGGAAGTGCTGCTCGACTTTTTCGATCACCTTCAGCGTGCGCTGCTGGGTCGCGCCGGTCGGCAGCTGGATTTGCGAGAACAACACGCCCTGGTCTTCTTCCGGCAGGAAGGAAGTCGGCAGGCGCACGAACACGAAGGCCAGCACCGCCAGCAGCAGCGCGTACATGATCAGCGAACGTCCGCTGCGGTTCAGCAGCGCGCCGACCCAGCCCTGATACTTCAAGCTGCTGCGGTCGAAGCTGCGGTTGAACCAGCCGAAGAAGCCGGTGTTGATCGCCACATGCCCCTTGGCCACAGGCTTGAGCAAGGTCGCACACAAGGCCGGCGTGAAGATCATCGCCACCAGCACCGACAGCACCATCGCCGACACGATCGTGACCGAGAACTGGCGGTAGATCACGCCGGTGGAGCCGCTGAAGAAAGCCATCGGCACGAACACCGCCGACAGCACCATCGCGATACCCACCAGCGCGCCGCTGATCTGGCCCATCGATTTGCGCGTCGCCTCGACCGGGGACAAGCCCTCTTCCGTCATCACGCGCTCGACGTTCTCCACCACCACGATGGCGTCATCGACCAGCAGGCCGATCGCCAGCACCACCGCGAACATGGTCAGCGTGTTGATCGAATAGCCCAGCGCCGACAGGATCGCGAAGGTCCCCAGCAGCACCACCGGCACCGCCATCGTCGGGATCAGCGTGGCGCGGAAGTTTTGCAGGAACAGGTACATCACCAGGAACACCAGGATCACCGCCTCCACCAGCGTCTTGACCACTTCCTCGATCGACAGCTTGACGAACGGCGTGGTGTCGAAGGCGATCACCGCCTTCATCCCGGCCGGGAACTGCTTCTCCAGCGATGCGATCCGCGCCTTGACGGCGTTGGCGGTATCGAGCGCGTTGGCACCGGTGGCCAGCTTGATGGCGACGCCGGTGGCGGCCTTGCCGTTGTAGCGGGCCAGCACGTTGTAGTTCTCGCTGCCCAGCTCCATGCGGGCCACGTCGCGCAGGTGCACGGTGGCGCCGCTGCTTGCGGTCTTCAACAGGATTGCGCCGAACTGCTCGGCGGTCTGCAAGCGGCTCTGCGCCGATACGGTGGCGTTGAGCTGCTGGCCCGGCATGGCGGGCGCGCCGCCCAGTTCACCGGCCGAGACTTCGGTGTTCTGCGCGGTGATGGCGGCGGTGACGTCGGCCGGCGTCAGTTGATAGCTTTGCAGCTTGGCCGGATCGAGCCAGATGCGCATCGCGTACTGGGCGCCGAACAGCGTCACGTCGCCCACGCCTTCCACGCGGCTGAGCGGATCGATGACGTTGGCGGCCACGTAGTCGCCCAGGTCGGCCTGCTTCATGCTGCCGTCTTCGGAGACGAAGCCCAGCACCATCATGAAGTTCTTGGTGGCTTTGGCCACCACCAGGCCTTGCTGCGTAACGATGGCCGGCAGCAGCGGCGTTGCCAGCTGCAGCTTGTTCTGCACCTGCACCTGGGCGATGTCCGGGTTGGTGCCGCTCTTGAAGGTCAGCGTGATGCCGATGCCGCCGGTGCCGTCGCTCGACGAGGACATGTAGCGCAGGCCATCGATGCCCTTCATCTTCTGTTCGATGACCTGGGTGACGGCATCTTCCACCGTCTTGGCGGAGGCGCCAGGATACGAGCCGCTGATCGAAATCGATGGCGGCGCAATGCTTGGATACTGCGCGATCGGCAGGCCGAGTATCGCGATCACGCCCGACAGCATGATGACAATGGCGACGACCCACGCGAAGATCGGGCGGTCAATAAAGAAACGTGACATGGCGATGCTCCTTTATTGGGCGCTCTTGGCGTTAGCCGGCATGGCGCCGCCCGCGGCCACGGCTGCGGCAGCGGAAGTGGGTTTAGCGGCGTTGGCCGCCGCACCCGGCTTCACCTTCTGCACGCCTTCGACGATCAGCAGGTCGCCCGCGTTCAGGCCGGACTTGACCAGCCACTTGTCGCCCATGGTGCCGCCGGTGACGAGCACGCGCTGTTCGACCTTGCCTTCCTTGTTCAGCACCAGCGCCGTCGCTTCGCCTTTGGCGTTGCGGGTCACGCCCTGCTGCGGCACGGCGATGGCCTGCTCGTTGACGCCAGATTCCACCACCGCGCGCACGAACATGCCAGGCAGCAGATCGTGCTTGGGGTTCGGGAACAGCGCGCGCAAGGTGACGTTGCCGGTACCCGGATCGACCGTCACATCGGAGAACTGCAACTTGCCGCTTTCGGCGTACTTGCTGCCGTCCGACAGCAGCAGCGTGACCCTGGCCTGGCCGCCGGCCTGCTTCAAGCCGCCGTTTTCCAGCTCGCGCTTCAGGCGCAGCAGGTCTTCGCTCGACTGCGTGACGTCGACATAGATCGGGTCCAGCTGCTGCACGGTGGTCAGCGCGCCGGTCTGGTTGGCCGTCACCAGCGCGCCCGGCGTGACGGCCGAGCGGCTGATACGGCCGCTGATCGGCGCGTCGACGTGGGTGTATTTGAGGTTGATGTCCGCCTGCTCCAGCGCGGCGGCGGCCGATTCGACGTCGGCCTTGGCCTGCTCGTTGGCGGCGACGGCATCGTCGTAGTCCTGGCGGCTCACGCCTTCGATCGCGACCAGGTCCTTGTAGCGCGCCACTTTCGGGCCGCTGGTCATCAGGTTGGCCTTGGCCTTGGCCAGCGCCGCCTTGGCCGAGTTGTAGGCCGCCTGGTAGCTGGCCGCGTCGATCTGGTACAGCGCCACGCCGGCCTTGACGTCGGCGCCTTCGACAAACAGGCGTTTTTGTATCAGTCCGCTGACCTGCGGGCGCACTTCGGCCACCTGGAAGGCGGCGGTGCGGCCCGGCAGTTCGGTCGTGATGTGCAGCGCTTCCGGCGCCACTTTAAAAACGCCCACTTCCGCCACCTGCGTATGAGGTGCTTCGGTCGTGGTTTTGGAGCAGCCGGCAGCCAGCGCGGCGACAGCGATCAGGGCTGCGGTCCTGCAGAAAAGAGCTTCCATGATGGGACTTTCTGTATAAAAATTGTGCATAAGTACGTAGAATGAACGATCATTCTAATTAAGTCAAGCGCGCTTTTTGTCCATGGCAGGGCAAAGCGTGGCGCGCGGCAGTGAATTTCTCTCGGGGAAAGAGGCGCGCGGCGCGACCGGTGCTACAATGAATTTAATTTCTTTCAGACATCTTTTCCGGCCCGCGCCATGACATCGCAGCCCACCCCACGCACGGCCCGGCCGCGCCTCACCACGCTGGTGACAGTGGGGGTGGCCGCGACGGTGCTGATGTCGGTGCTGTCGCTGCTGGTGCTGGTCGATCATTTCGCCATCGACTACGCCGAGCGCGAAGCGGGCCAGCGTCTGCAGCAGCTGTCCTGGCAGATGCGCGATTCGCTCAACCGCGTGGTGCAGAAGGCCACCGGCGACGTCCAGCTACTGACCGAGCTGCCGCAGATCCGCGACGCCAAGTCCCCCGCCGAGATCCGCCAGGTGCTCGAGAGCCTGCAAAAAACCTTCCCCGACTACGCCTGGATCGGCCTGGCCAATCCCGACGGCAGCGTCTACGCCGCCACCCAGGGCCTGCTCGAAGGCCAGGACGTCAGCATGCGCGCCTGGTTCAAGGGCGGCCGCGACAAACTGTATGCCGGCGACTTCCACCCCGCCACCCTGCTCGGCAAGAAGCTGCCGTACAGCGCCGACCCATGGCGCTTCGTCGACGCGGCCGGCCCGGTGCTGCGTTCGGACGGCAGCTACCGCGGCGTGCTGTGCGTGCACATGAGCTGGAACTGGGCGCGGCGCATGGTGCAAACCATCCTGGCGCCGGCCGACCAGCAATACTCGGCCGATATCTTCGTGGTGCGCGGCGACGGCACCGTCATGCTCGGCCCCAAGGGCACCGAGGAAAAGACCATCGGCAGCACCAGCCTGGCGCTGTCGCAATCGGGCGTACCGGGATCGCTGAAGGAAACCTGGGCCGACGGCCACAGCTACCTGACCGGCTTCTCCCGCACCGGCAAGCTGGACGATCCCGCCACGCTGACCTGGTCGGTGCTGGTGCGCCAGCCGGAAGACGTGGCGCTGGCCGGCGCGCGCGCGCTGGAACGCCAGATTCTGCTGCTGGGCGCCATCCTCGGGGTGGCCATGGCGTTGGCGGCGGCGGCGGCGGCGCGCCGGCTCACCAACCCGCTCAACGCGCTCAGCAAGAACATCGAACAGCGCTCGGCCGCGCCGGCCGATACGCCGCCCGGCGCGCTGCCGCCAATTCCGCTGGTCGACAGCTTCCACGAGGCGCAAGTGCTGTCGCAGGCGCTGGCCGACCTGGTGCACAGCGAGCAGGACCACCTGGCCACGCTGCGCGGCATGAACGAGAAGCTGGAATCGACCGTCGGCGAGCGCACCCGCGAGATCGCCCGCAAGGCGCTGCTGCTGGAACGCGCGCTGGCGCAGGAACAAAGCACGCAGCTGCTGCTGCAGGAACGCGCGGCCGAACTGCGCGCCATCCTGGACAACGCCCACGACGCCTTCATCGCCCTCGATCCGGGCGGCGTGGTGCTGGACTGGAACCGCCAGGCCGAGAAACTGTTCGGCTGGCGCCGCGCCGAGGTGATCGGCCAGCCGCTGGCGGCGATGGTGCTGCCGCCGCTGCTGCGCCGCGCCTACGAACGCGACATGCGCCAGCTGGCCGACAGCGGCGCCGACACCGTGCTCAACCGCCGGATCGAACTGACCTTGTGCAACCGCGCCGGCCAGGAGCTGCCGGTGGAAGTGTCGCTGGCCTATGTGCCGCGCAGCAGCGGCCACCTGTTCATCGCCTTCCTGCACGACATCAGCGAGCGCAAGTCGCTGTTCGAATCAATGGAGGCGATGGCGCTGCGCGACACGCTCACCGGCCTGCCCAACCGGCGCGCGCTGATGACGGCGCTGACCGAGGCGATCCAGCGCGCCAACCGCATGCGCCAGAGCTGCGCCGTGTTCTTCCTCGACCTCGACCGCTTCAAGCAGATCAACGACCGCTACGGCCACGAGGAAGGCGACGAGCTGCTGCGCCAGTTCGCCGCGCGGGTGCAGCACATCGTGCGCAAGACCGACACCGTGGGCCGCCTCGCGGGCGACGAGTTCATCGTCATCCTGGAAAACCTGCACAGCGACAGCGCCGCGCAGGAGACCGCCGACAAGCTGCGGCCGGCGCTGCAACAGCCGTTCCGGCTGAAGACCGCCACCGTCTCGCTGAGCGCCAGCATCGGCATCGCCATCCACCATCCGGACGACCCGCAGGATATCGAGATGCTGCTCGGCCGCGCGGACCGGGCGATGTACCTCGACAAGCAGCGCAGCGCCCAGCAGCGCCTGCAGGGCTGAGCGCCGCGCGCACGTTTGCTATCGAAAATCCCGCTTTATCCATTTCAGGTAGTATCAGCCGAAACATCAGCCGCGCCCCTGCGACCGCGGCCCCAACTTTTCGGACAGCGCCCATGCAAGCACAAAACAGCGTTACTCATCTGTTTCTTTCGACCGGCGTGCCCGGCCTGAATGAGGTGCTGGCCGGGGGGCTGACGCGCGACCGGCTGTACCTGGTCGAGGGTGAACCGGGCACGGGCAAGACCACGCTGGCGCTGCAGTTCCTCAACGAGGGCGTGCGCCAGGGCGAGACGGTGCTCTACATCACGCTGGCCGAAACCGCCATCGAACTGCTGAGCGTGGCGCAGTCGCACGGCTGGACCATGGACGGCATCCACATCGAAGAGATCCTGCCCAACGAGGACGTGCTCGATCCCGAACAGCAGTACACCATCTTCCATCCGTCCGAAATTGAACTGGGCGCCACCATCCAGCGCATCGTCGCCGCCATCGAGCGCCACCAGCCGAGCCGCGTGGTGCTCGATTCGCTGTCGGAGTTGCAGCTGCTGGCGGAAAGCCCGCTGCGCTACCGGCGCCAGGTGCTCGCGCTCAAGCAGTACCTGAGCAGCCGCAGCTGCACCACCATCTTCCTCGACGACCGCACCGCCCTCAGCACCGACCTGCAAGTGCGCAGCGTGGCGCACGCGGTGCTGACGCTGGAGCTGGCCGACCAGGCCTACGGCGCCGAGCGACGCCGCCTGCGCGTGGTCAAGTACCGCGGCATCGCCTTCCGCGGCGGCGCCCACGACTACAAAATCATCAGCGGCGGGCTGCAGGTCTTCCCGCGCCTGGAGGCGGCCGCCAGCCGCGTGGTCAGCCAACGGCGCCAGCTGTCGAGCGGCCTGCCGGCGCTGGACCAGCTGATCGGCGGCGGCCTCGAAGAAGGCATGAGCACGCTGATCTCCGGTCCGCCTGGCACCGGCAAGTCCACGCTGGCGGCGCAGTTCGTGCACGCCGCCACCCAGCGCGGTGAGCCGTGCGCGATGTTCCTGTTCGAAGAGGCGCGCAACAATATGCTGAACCGCGCCGCCGGGGTCGGCATGCAGCTGGCCGAGGCCATCGACCGCCAGCTGCTGACGATCCAGCAGATCGATCCGGCCGAGCTGGCGCCCGGCCAGTTCTCGCACGCGGTGATGCAGGCGGTCGAGCGCGGCGTGCGGGTGGTCGTCATCGACAGCCTGAACGGCTACCTGAACGCGGTGCCGGACGAACGCTTCCTCACCGTCTACCTGCACGAGCTGCTCACCTACCTGGGCCAGCGCGGCGTGGTCAGCATCGTGGTCGGCGTCCAGCAGGGCATGCTGGGCAGCGGCATGACCACCGCGATCGACGCCAGCTACATCGCCGACAATGTCATCATGCTGCGCTACTTCGAAGCCCAGGGCGAGGTGCGGCAGGCGATCTCCGTATTCAAGAAGCGCGGCAGCGCGCACGAGCGCACCATCCGCCGGTTCCAGATCGCCAAGGACGGCATCCACGTCGGCCCGGTGCTGAACGACTTCCACGGCATCCTGACCGGCGTGCCCACCTACAACGGAACGCTGGCCGCCGGCGGCGGTACTCCGGCCGCCTGACGCCGATGGAAACGCGCATCCTGATCTACGCGCCAACCGGCCAGGACGCCACACTGGCGGCCAAGGTGATGGCGATGGCGGCCATCGACAGCCACGTCTGCCGCACGCTGGCGGAGCTGGCGGCGCAGCTGGAACGCGGCGCGGGCGCGGTGCTGACGGTGGAGGAAGCGCTGGCGCCGGGCGGCTACAAACTGTTGCAGGATTACGTGGCGCGCCAGCCCGACTGGTCCGACCTGCCCATCGTCCTGCTGACCCATCGCGGCGCCGATTCGCCGACGGTGCGCCAGGCCGTGGCCGGCCTGGGCAATCTGCACCTGATGGAGCGGCCGGTGCGCACGCTGACCCTGATCACCGCCCTGCACGCCACGCTGCGGGCGCGCAACAAGCAGTACCAGGTGCACGAGGCGGCGCGCCGCAAGGATGAATTCCTCGCCAGCCTGGGCCACGAGCTGCGCAACCCGCTGGCGCCGATCCGCACCTCGGTCTCGCTGCTCACGCATTTGTATCCGGACGCGCCGCCGGTAGCGCGCATCCGCGACATGGTGGAGCGCCAGGTGCGGCTGCTGACGCGGCTGGTCGACGACCTGCTGGACGTGGCCCGCATCACCAGCGGCAAGATCACCTTGCAGCGCCAGCAGGTGAGCCTGGCCGCCGTGATGAACCACGTCGGCGAGCTGTGCCTGCAAGCGGCGGACGCCAAGCGCATCGCCATCGCCTGGCAGCTGCCGGCCGAGGACGTCATACTGGACGCCGACTATGCGCGCGTGGTGCAAATCATCGCCAACATCCTGTCGAACGCGGTCAAGTTCACGCCGCAGGGCGGCCAGGTGGCGGTGAGCGCGCAGTGCCGCGGCGACGAGTTGCTGGTGACGGTGCGCGACAACGGCATCGGCCTGGACGCCGAAGCCATCGCGCGCATCTTCCGCATGTTCGAGCAGAGCAAGACCGTGGCCGGCCAGTTCTCCAGCGGCCTGGGCATAGGCCTGAGCCTGGCCCGCCGCTTCGCCGAGATGCACGGCGGCTCGGTGGAGGCGCGCAGCGCCGGGCCCGGCCAGGGCAGCGAATTCGCGATCCGCCTGCCGGTGCTGGGCGGCGTCGCGCGCGAGCCGGCCTTGCCGTCGGCCGCCGGCGCGGCCGACGGCCGCAAGTTGCAGGTGCTGGTGGTGGACGACAACCAGGACGCCGCCGATTCGCTGGCGGCGCTGCTGGAGATCGACGGCTTCGACGCGCACGCCGTGTACGACGGCGCCAGCGCCATCACCGCCAGCGCCGAGCATCCGCCGGACCTGATCATCCTCGACCTCGGCATGCCCGGCATGGACGGCTACGAAACCGCGCGGGCGATCCGCCAGCGCCCCGGCGCCGACGGCATCCTGATGATCGCGCTGACCGGCTGGGGCCAGGGCGACGCCCGCCGCCGCTCCGGCGAGGCGGGTTTCGATCACCACCTGGTCAAGCCGGTGGAGCTGGACCAGATCGTGCGGCTGGCCGGCGCGCGCCAGAACCGCGAGCAGGTGCAGGCCGCTCGCTGAACTGCGCGCCAGCCTGCGCGCCCCGCTCACAGCGGCTTGATGTTGATGATCGCGCCTTGCAGGTAGAAGGCGTTGCTGCCTTCGAAGCCGGAGTCGGCGCCCAGCGCGATCCAGAAGCGGCCGTCTTTGTCGGACGTCACCACGATCGCCTCGCTCGACTTGCGGGTGGTGCTGGCCCACCTGCCGCCGGTGCAGTCCAGGCCGGCGACGCCTTGCGTGCCGAGCACCTTGCCCTCGGTGCCGGAAACCGCCTGGTTGCCGCGGTCCACGTTCATGCGGAAATGGCCGTCGGAGCGCTCCACCGTGTTGATGTTGTAGTAGTTGGCCGCCGCCACCATGTACACGCTGTCGCCGCGCGAACCGCCGGCGCCCGTGCAACCGGTGGCCGCATCGGTGGCGTAGCGCATCTCGAAGGTCAGCGCATATTTGGTGGTCGGCACGAAGCCTTCCAGCTGGCGCGTGGCGTAGGTCAGTACGTCGTTGGCGCGGTTGTTGCGCGCTGCCAGGTAGTAGCCCTTGCCGTTCAGCGGCGCCGGCAAGTCCTTCCAGCCGAAAGCGACTTCGGTCGGCCGGTCCTTGTCGGTGTAGTCGGCGACGTCGGCACGCCAGCCGTCGATGCCGGTGTTGAAGTCGATCGTCACGGTGGAGGCCACCGGCGTGCCCTTGTCCGGGAACTTGTACGGGTTGGGAATGAAATCGCCGCCGCCACAGGCGGCCAGCGTCAGGACGCCGCTCGCGGACAGCGCGGCCAGCAGATATTTTTGTATGGTCATGGTTTCCCCTAGAGTGTGCGACGCCCGGTAAGGCATCGGCCCTTAGTTTAAAGAAAACCTGTATTTTTTTGCAATGACTTTGTAACAACCAGTAAGTGGCATTTACTTCCAATCGCCACGCAGCGCCAGCACGCGTTCCTGCAAGCCTTCCGGCGTCACGTCCTGCGGCGGCACCGGCACGCCGACCGCCAGCGCCAGCCGCGAACGCAGGCCGGTGCGGAAGGCGCGCTCGAACACGTTGGCGCCGCTGCGGCTCAGCAGATGGCCCCACAGCCCGCGCAGCGCCATCGGGATCACCGGCACCTTGGTGCGCTCGACGATCTTGGACACGCCGCCCTTGAACTCGTTGATCTCGCCGGTGCTGGTCAGCCGGCCTTCCGGGAAGATGCACACCAGGTCGCCTTCGTGCAGCGCCTGGGCGATGTCGACATAGGCCTTCTCCATCAGCCACGGGTCTTCCTTGGCCGGCGCGATCGGGATCGCGCGCGCGGTGCGGAAGATCCAGCCCAGCAGCGGCAGCTTGAAGATGCGATGGTCCATCACGAAGCGGATCGGCCGCGGGCTGGCCGCGCCGATGACGATGGCGTCGACATAGCTGACGTGGTTACACACCAGCACCGCCGCGCCTTCGGCCGGAATGCGCTCGGCGTCGATCAGGCGCACGCGGTGCACGGTGTGGATCAGCATCCAGGCCAGGAAGCGCATCAGGAACTCCGGCACCAGCGAGAAGATGTAGACCGCCACCACCGCGTTCAGCGCGGCCGTCACCAGGAACAACTGCGGAATGGTGAAGCCCTGCCCCAGCAGCACGATGGCCAGGCCGGCGGCCGCCACCATGAACAGCGCGTTGAGGATGTTCATGCCGGCGATGGTGCGCGACATGTGTTCGGGATCGCAGCGGGTCTGGATCAGCGCGAACAGCGGCACGATGAAGAAGCCGCCGAACATGCCGATCAACAGCACGTCGCACAGGATGCGCCACATGCCATGCTGCACCATCAGCGCGAAGGCGTCCAGGTGCGGGCCGGCGGCCAGCGCGGCGGCGCCGGCGCTGAAACCCTGGCTGGAGAAATACAGGTCGGCGCCGAACACCGACAGGCCGATCGAGCCGAACGGCACCAGGCCGATCTCCACCTTGCGGCCGGACAGGCGCTCGCACAGCAGCGAGCCGCTGCCCACGCCCAGCGAGAACACCGTCAGCAGCAGCACGAACACGCTGTGGTCGCCGTGCAGGTAGTCCTTGGCGTAGACCGGGAACTGCGCCAGCACCAGCGCGCCGTAGAACCAGAACCACGAGTTGCCCAGCATGGACAGGAACACCACGCGGTTCTTGCGGGAGAAGTTGATGTTGCGGAACGATTCGCCGATGAAGTTCCAGCTCACCTTCAGCTCCGGCGCCGGAGCCGGGGCCAGCGGGATGCGGTAGCTGGCGATCAGGCCGAGCAGCGCCACGGCGATGGTGGCGACGGCTTCGAAGGCGATGCCGTTGGGCTTTTGCACCACCAGCACCGCGCCCAGGATCTCGCCCAGCAGGATGCCGACGAAGGTGCCCATCTCGGTCACGCCGTTGCCGCCGATCAGTTCCTCGGGCTTGAGCTGCTGCGGCAGGTAGGCGTATTTGACGGGGCCGAACAGGGTCGAGTGGACGCCCATGCCGACCACGGCGGTAACCAGCAGCCACAAGGTGTGCGTCATCCAGCCGAGGCCGGCGATGCACATGATGGCCACCTCCAGCCATTTGACGAAGCGCGTCAGGCCGGACTTTTCGAACTTGTCGGCCAGCTGGCCGGCGGTGGCCGAGAACAGCACGTAGGGCAGGATGAACAGGCCGGGGATCAGGTTGGTGATCAGCGACGGCGACAGCGTGGTCCAGCTCATCGCGTCGAAGGTCAGCATCACCACCAGCGCGGTCTTGAACAGATTGTCATTGAAGGCGCCGAGGAACTGGGTCCAGAAAAACGGCGCGAAGCGGCGTTGCGACAACAGGGAAAACTGATTGGGCTGGCTCATGTCTGCGGCATCCGTTCTGATGGGTGTTACGGAAAGGTTGAACGGATTATAACCCCATGCCGCGCTATCCAAACATGCCAATAAGCAACAAGCTAGCGCCAGATCAATCCAGCTCAGGACATGGGCGCTGCCTGCGGAATGAAGATGGCGATGCGCGTGCCGGCGCCGATGGCGGTGCTGATGTCGATGCGGCCGTCGAAGGCGGCCACCCGCTCGCGCATGCCGACGATGCCGATGCCGGGCGAGGCCAGCGCCGCGTCGTAGCCGCCGCCGTTGTCGGCGATCTCCATGCGCAGCCCTGCCCCGTCCAGCGACAGGCTCACCGTCACCTTGGTGGCGCGCGCGTGCTTGGCGATGTTGGACAAGGCTTCCTGCACGATGCGGTAGGCCGAGATGCCGATGCCGCTCTCCAGCTGCGCGAACTGGCCGTCCGCGCGGAAGCTGTAGCGGCAGCCGGCGTGCGCGCGATCGTAATGGCGCACCATCTCCTCCACCGCGCCGTCCAGGCCCAGCATGTCCAGCACTTCGGGACGCAGGCGCCGCACCAGCGTGCGGCCGCTGTTGTAGAGACCCAGCGCCAGCTTGATGATGGACTGCGCGCGCTCGCGCACCTCGCCCGGCTCGCTGACGTCGACGATGCGCTGCGCCTCCAGCCGCGCCGCGATCAGCGTGGCGTTGAGTTCATCGTGGATCTCCAGCGCGATGCTCTTGCGCTCATCCTCGACGGCGGTATTGACCTTGCGGATCAGGCGGCGCTTTTCCGCATCGGCCGCGCGCAGCGCCTGCATCGACGCCTGCAACGATGCGTTCAATCCGGTCGACAGCTGCCACGCCAGCAGCGCGCAGGCCATCAGGCCCAGGCTGGCCACCAGCAGCTCGACATAAAAACGGCGCGTCTGCTTGACCAGCAGCGCCGACGGCGACATCGTCACCCGCACATAGCCCATCGTCTCGACCGCCACGCTGCTGACGGCCGGCTTGTCCTTCAGGTAGGGCTTGCCGTCGGCGGCCAGCATGGTCACGAACATCAGCCGCTTGAGCACCGGCGCCTCGTAGTAGCGGGCATCCGGCTGGCCCGGCGCGTGCGCCGAGGCCTGCACCAGCTCGCGCCGCTGCGCGTCCAGCACCTCGATACGGTCGATGCTGGCATCCGAGCGCAGCAGGCCGTTGATGGTCAGCCGCAGGTCGTCGTAGCGGCCCGACAGCAGGCTGAATTCGCTGCTCTCGGCCAGCACCTTGGCCACCAGCGGGCCGCGCTCGGCCATCTCCTCGCGCACCTCGGACAGCCGCGAATGGTAGGCGTACCAGACGAAGGTGCTGAACATATAGGCCAGCGGGATGACGGTGACGCACAGCAGCCGCGCGCGCACGCTCCAGTGGCGCCAGAAGTCGAGCCGCATGTCGTAGAGCTTCCCGCGCCGCATCCGCTTACGGCTCGATCAGGCCGTGCTTGACGGCCAGCCGCGTGATGTAGGCCGGCCGGTGCACGCCCAGCTTTTCCTTCACCGCCTGGCTGATGTTGCTGATGGTTTTGGTGGAGACGTCGAGCTTCTCGGCGATCTCCGCGTTGGTCAGCCCTTCGGCCATCAGCGTGAAGATCTCCAGTGCGCGCTCGTCCAGCTGCGACTGCGGCGAAGCGTCGCCCCGCACCGATAGGTTGGCCAGCCGCTCGGCGATCTGCGGCAGGAAGTACAGCTCGCCGTCATGCGCGCGCCGCACCGCCGCCGCCAGGTCGGCCGGGTCGCAATCCTTGGTCATGAAGGCGCGGCCGCCGAGACGGTAGGTTTCCTTGATCAGGCTGTCCTGGTCGAACTGGCTGAGGAAGACGATGGCGGCGTCCGGTGCCTGCGCCAGGATCTGCTTGGCCACGTCCAGGCCGGTCAGCTGCTCGCCGAAGCGGATATCCAGCACCGCCACGTCCGGCTTGAGCTGGCGGTACTGCTCCAGCGCCTCTTCCGGCGTGCGCGCCTGTCCCACCACGTGCAGCCCCTGCCCTTCGAGCGACATGGCGAAGCCTGTCATCACGATGGGATGATCGTCCGCCAGCAAGACCCGTATCTTCTTCACTACTACCTCCTGGAATATTTGCTACCCGATGGTGGAAGCATACCACACCATCACGACGCAAAATATTCCATTAATTTCCTTTTATTTTGCTATTACATGGAATAGTATACTTCCAACACATAGCAATCCCCACCACCACTAAGGAGCAACCATGCATCAGAAAAAGAATCTCACCGGTCTCACCGTCGTGGCCCTGTTGCACCTGGCGCTGCTGGCGGCCTTCCTGCACGGCTCCAAACTGACGGTGTTCAGGACGAAGGAATCGGTGATCGACCTGACGCCGACCGCACCCGTGCCGCCGCCACCGAAAGTGATGCCGCCCGACGTGCCGCTGCCCAAGCTGGCCCCGCCGGACATCTTCGTGCCGCAGGTGGAAACGCCGGTGCTGCCGTCCAACCCGCCGCCGGTGACGACGCGCCCGCTGACGGAGCAGCCGCCGTCCCAGCCCTCCCAGCCGGGAATCGCCGAGCCGGGCGCGAAGACGGTGGTGAAAGCGGCGCCGCAACTGGTGGCGGCGGTGGTGGACGCCAAGGCCTGCGCCAAGCCGGACTATCCCAAGTCCGCGCTGCGCAACGGCGATACCGGCATCGTCACGCTGGCACTGCTGATCGGCACCGACGGCCGGGTGGCCGATTCGAAGGTGGAGAAATCCAGCGGTTTCCGGGAGCTGGACCGCGCGGCCCAGACCGGCCTGGGCCTGTGCAAATTCAAGCCCGGCACCGTGGACGGCGTGCCGCAGCAGTCCTGGACCAGGATGCAGTATGTGTGGAGCCTGGACGAGTAAGCCCGGAAGCGCCCGGGAGCGGGCAGCCCGGGCAAAACCACGTACAATAACGGTCCCGCTCCACGCGCCATGCCGACTGTCCGTGTCCAACCTTTTTCCCCGCCTGCTGCTGGTCCTCTGCTCGATGTTGCTGGGCCCTTGCGCCGCAGCCCAGGATGCGGCGCCTGCGCCGATACGCTTCCTGCTGACGTTCGACGACGGCCCGGCCGCCGCCGACAGCGACAATCCGACCGTGCATATCCTCGAAACGCTGGCCGGCAACCCGCTGCAGGACCACATCAAGGCGGTCTTCTTCACCCAGACCCGCGCCTGGCATGGCGGCGGCACGGCGGTCGGCCGCACCCTGATACGGCGCGAATACGACGAAGGCCATGTGGTGGCGCTGCACAGCGCCACCACCTTCCATTCGAACCACCGCCTCATGAGCCGCGCGGCGCTGGATGAATCGATGCAGCGCGGCGTCGACGACCTGATTGCCACCACCGGCGTCGCGCCCAAGCTGGTGCGCCCGCCGTTCTGGGCCTACAACGCCGATACGCTGGAGTCCTACCACCAGCACGGCATGCGCATGCTGCTGACCGACCTCAGTGCCAACGACGGCAAGATCTACGGCGTCAACTTCAGCTGGCACAAGCGCTCCAATATGCTCACCCATCTGGCCGAAACCCGCAAACGCTGGGCTGCCGGCGCCATGCCCTCGGTCGACGGCAGCACGCCGGTGGTGGTCACCTTCCACGACGTGAACACCTATACCTCGCGCCACATTCAGGAGTATCTGGAGATCCTGCTCGATGTCGCCCGTGAACTCGACGTGCCGCTGGCCGCCAAGCCGTTCTACGACGATCGCGCGGAACTGGAGCGCGCGGCGCTGGCCCGCACCGTCGACGATGCCGGAGCCGATCAACCGCTGCCGGGTCTATGGAATTGGCTGTGGCGATGACGGCAGCGTAACGAGCTCCATCCGTGGCGGCGCCGCCAGCGGCAAGGCGCTGTACAACACTATCGACAATTCATCGTGCGGCACATCGCTACGATGCGCATGTGCTGTCCCGCCCAGCTTGAAGCGCGCTTCCTTCCCGCTCCACAAGCCGTAAAAGCCGGCCACGCGCTGCGCCTCGTCCAACGCCTGCAAACGCGCCCACTGCGCCATCTCGTCCGCGTCGAAGGCCTGCGCCGCCAGTGCCGCCAGGTCGCGCTGAGTATCGCGCATTTCGATATCCAGTCCCAGCGTCGTCTGCGCGCTCACCGCGCATGCCACCCAGCGGCCGCTGTGCGCGATGCTGAAACCGGGCACACGGCCGCGTACCTTGGGGGCCTTCAGCAAAGGCGCTCCGCCGGGAATGTCTTCCAGCTCGATATCGCGCGGCGCCACGCCCAGCAAGGAGCCCAGCGCCATGCGCAACAACACCCGCCCCGCAACGAACTGGCGTTGCCGCTGTGCGCGGACGAAGCGCCGGTGGCGCGCCATCTCGCTCGCCGACAGCCATTCGCATAGGCGCAGCAAATCCCCGTCCGCCATGGCGTCGGCGTCGGCCATCCAGAGCGAGGCCTCGACGCTCATGCTACTTGACGTACCGCTTGAAAATCAGCGATGTGTTGATGCCGCCGAAAGCGAAGTTATTCGACATCACATACTCGCATTCCAACTGCCGGCCTTCGCCGACGATGTAGTCCAGCGCCGCGCACGCCGGATCGACGACATCCAGATTGATGGTCGGCGCAAACCAGCCCTCGCGCATCATCTCGATGCTGATCCAGGCTTCCAGCGCGCCGCAGGCGCCCAGCGTGTGGCCCATGTAGCTCTTGAGGGAGCTGATGGGCGTGGCGCCGCCGAACACCGCCAGCGTCGCCTGCGACTCCGCGATGTCGCCTTGGTGGGTGCCGGTGCCGTGCGCATTGATGTAGCCGATATCCGACGGCTGCAGGCCGGCGTCCTTCAAGGCCAGCTGCATCGCCTTCTGCATGGTGGCCGCGTTCGGCTGGGTGACGTGGCAGCCGTCGCTGTTGGTGCCGAAGCCGACCAGCTCCGCGTGGATCACGGCGCCGCGCGCCTGCGCGTGATCCAAGTCCTCCAGAATCAGGCAGCCGGCGCCCTCGCCGATCACCAGCCCATCGCGGCCGCCGTCGAACGGCCGCGGCGTGGTGTGGCCGGCGTCGTTGCGGGTGCTGGTGGCGAACAGGGTGTCGAACACCGCCGCCTCGGTGGCGCACAGCTCCTCGGCGCCGCCGGCCACCATCGCCAGCTGCTTGCCGCCGCGGATAGCCTCGTAGGCATAGCCTATGCCCTGGCTGCCGGAAGTACAGGCGCTGGACGTGGTGATCACGCGGCCGGTGAGGCCGAAGAAGACGCCGATATTCACCGGCGCCGTATGCGCCATCATCTTGATGTAGGTGGTGGCGTTGATGCCCTTGGTGCTGCGCTCCTCCATCATGCGGCCGAAGTCGCCGATGGCGCTCGGCGTGCCCGCCGACGAGCCGAAGGACACGCCCATGTCGCCGCCCTTGAGCAGCGGGTGCTCCAGCAGGCCGGCGTCGGCCAGCGCCAGCTCGCTTGCGCGCGTGGCCATCAGGGCGACGCGGCCCATGCTGCGGGTCGCCTTGCGGTTATAACGTTCGGTCAGCGCGAACGGCGCGGCCGGCGCGCCCAGGCGCGTGTTCAGGCCCTCGTAGTCCTCCCACTCCGCCATGCGCACCACGGCGTTGCGGTACTGGCGCAGGCGCTCGCGTATCGTAGCCCAGTCGTTGCCGATCGGGCTGATGCCGGCCATGCCGGTGACGGCGACGCGGCGACTCATGCCAGGCCGCCGTTGACGGAGATGACCTGGCGCGTGATGTAGCCCGCCTCTTCGCCGATCAGGAAGCTGACGGCAGCGGCCACCTCCTCCGGTTTGCCGACGCGGCGCGCCGGTATCATCTTCAGCGCTTCCTCCATCGGCACCTCGCTGGTCATATCGGTTTCGATCAATCCCGGCGCCACGCAATTGACGGTGATGGCGCGCTTGGCCAGTTCCAGCGCCAGCGCCTTGGTGGCGCCGATGATGCCGGCCTTGGCCGCGCTGTAGTTGACCTGACCGCGATTACCGATCAATCCCGACACCGACGCCAGCGTAACGATGCGGCCCGGCTTGCGGCGCTGGACCAGCGGCATCACCAGCGGATTGAGCACGTTGTAGAAGCCGTCCAGGTTCGTTTTCAGCACGATGTCCCAGTCCTCGCCGGACATCGCCGGGAAGGCGTTGTCGCGCGCGACGCCGGCGTTGCACACCACGCCGTAGTAGCAGCCATGCTGCTCGATGTCCGCTTCCAGCGCGGCGGCCGTGGCGGCGCGGTCGCCGATATCGAACTGCAACACGCGCACCGCGCGGCCCATTTCGGCGATCTGCTGCGCGACCGCATCGGCCTCGGCGCGCTGGCTGCGGCAATGCAGCACCAGGTCGTAGCCGTCGCGCGCGAGGCGCAGCGCGATCGCCTTACCGATGCCACGCGACGATCCCGTCACCAGCACGCTCATGGACTTGTTCTGATTCATACTACGTTTCCATCTTCGAGAAATTGTTTGACATTATCGGGCTTGAACACCGTCACCGTGGCCGTCGCCACGCCGCTGGCGCCGCCGGCGACATCGATGCGGCAGTCGAACGCACCCAGGCCGTTTTCACCTTGCAGCACCCGATGCACGTGCACATGCAGCACGCTGCCCGTGGCGAACAACGGCACGCCGCACACATACTTGCGCGACCCGAGCAGCAAGCCCACCTTGACCGCCTCGCTGCGCTGCCAGGCCTCCCAGCCGGCGTGCGCGGCGATCGCCTGCGCCATGTATTCGATGCCCACCCAGGCGCCGACGCCGCCCTCCCCCGCCAGCGTGCTGCCGGCGTGGATGGTCACCTCGGCGCAGAGGTTATCGGTGTCCGCGCTCAGCACCCGGTCGAGCAGCAGCATCGTGCCGGAATGCGGCACCAGCTCGCGCACGTCCGGCATCGTCATGCGGTCCTCCCCAGCAGCAGCGCCGCATTGGAGCCGCCGAACGCGAATGAGCTGCTCAGCACATGACGCAAGGGACGGCCCAGCGCCGCACCGCGCGCCACCAGGTTCAGCACCGGCAGCGCCGGATCGGCGGCGCCGTCCCACAGGTGCGGCGGCAAGCGGCCTTGCGGGTTATCGTCCTGCATGGCAAGCCAGCACAAGGCCGCTTCGACCGCGGCCGCCGCGCCCAGCGTGTGGCCGGTGAAGGGTTTGGTGGAACTGACCGCCACCTCGTGGCCGAACAAGGCCGCGATCGCGCCCGACTCCATCGCGTCGTTCTGGCGCGTCGCCGTGCCGTGCATGTTGATGTAGTCGATCTGCGACGCCGCCACGCCGCCGCGTTCCAGCGCCTGCGTCATCGCCAGCCGCGCGCCCACGCCGGCGGGATCGGGGGCGGACATGTGATAGCCGTCCGACGATTCGCCCCAGCCCAGCAAGGCGACCGTGGCGGTCTCGCCGCTCATCAGGAACAAGGCCGCGCCCTCGCCGATGTTGATGCCGTCGCGATTGGCGCTCATCGGATTGCACTGCGCCGCGCTGACCGACTCCAGCGCGGCGAAGCCTGCCACCGTGAACGCGCACAGCGAATCGACACCGCCGGTCAGCACCGCGTCGCACAAGCCCATTTTGATCAGGCGCGCGGCGCCGGCCATGGCCTTGGCGCTCGACGAGCAGGCGCTGGAATGCACATAGGCCGGACCGGCCAGGCCCAGCTCCCACGCCAGCATCTCGGCCAGCGATCCCATCTCCTGCTGGCCGTAGTCGAAGTCCGGCGGCAGCACGCCGTCGGACGCATGGCCGGCCAGGGCCCCTTCCGCCTCGCCGATGCCGGAGGTGCTGGTGCCGAGCACCACACCAACGCGCCCGGCGCCGTAACGCGCGATCGCGGCATCCACTTGGGGACGGATCTGCGCCAATGCCGCCAGAGCCAGCGCGTTGTTGCGGCTGCGCTGGCGCGGCGGCAGATGCGCCACGGACGGCAGTTCCGCCTGCACGCGGCCCAGCGGGAGCTGGCGGCCGGGCGAGCAGCTATCGGTGGCCGCCAGCCCTGTCTCGCCCGCGTACAGGCGCGCCTTCACCTGCGCCGGGCTGTCGCCCAATGCGCAGACTATGCCGCAAGCGTTCAGATAAAATTTCAACATACATCGTTCTCATTCGGTAGGCGCCGCAAACTGTATTGTCAGCTTATAGTGATATCGTAAATTGTCCAGCACCACGGTGCCGCTCCAGCGCGGCGTACCGCTGTAGGATATCTGCATGATGGGTTGATCGTCCAGGAACAGGGTGCGGTGCGCGCCCTGTTCCGCGATCCGCCAGCCCGGCGGCAGCGCGGCGGCGATCGCCTCGGCCGGCCACAGGGTCAGCTGCATGTCCTCCAGCACGTCCTCAGGGCGCACCTGCGAAGGCAGCATCACATGTCGCCACGAGGTCAGCTCCTTGCCATCGTAATGCAGCGTCAGTACGCGCTGGCTGAACGCCAGGCCGACGACGTCGATCGCGTCCGGCTCCACTTGCAGCGCGACGTCGAGATCATCGGTGCGGCCGTTGCGCTCGACCTTCAGGTGCTGTTGCACGCTGATCGACGTGCCCAGCGCCGCCGGCGCCAGTTTCAGTCCCAGGCGGGCCTGCGGCGGCGGCGTGGTGGCGCAGGCGGCCAGCAGCAGTGCAGCAAGCACCCCTGCGAGCGACGGCGCACAACGGCGCATCAGCCCTGCGCGCATACTGCCTCCAGTGCCGTCAGGCGGCGCGACGTCTCCTTGACGAATGGATTGGTCAGGTCCCAGGCATAACCGGCCAGGATGGCTGAAATCATGCGTTTCACCTCCGGCTGTTGATTCTCATGGAAGATGATGGTCTGGAAGCCGCCGGCATACCAGGACTCGACAAAGGCGCGGAAGGTGTCCACGCCCTTGCGCAGCGGCGCGCCGAAGTCGGCTTGCCAGTCGACCTGCTCGCCGGCGAACTGGCGCTCCAGCACTGCCGCGGCCAGGCTGGCCGACTTGAAGGCGATGGTGACGCCCGACGAGAAGACCGGATCGAGGAACTCGCCCGCATTGCCCAGCAAGGCGTAGCCCTCGCCCCACAGCTTGTCGACGTTGGCCGAGTAGCCGACGATCTGGCGCGCCGGCGTATCCCACTTGGCATTGCCCAGCAGCGCCGACAGCGACGGCTCTTCCGCCACGATCGCTTGCAGACGCTCGGTGGCGCTGCCCTGGTAGCGATCGAGGAAGCTGGTCTCCGCCACCACGCCCAGCGAACAGCGGCCGCCGGCAAACGGAATGGTCCAGAACCAGACGTCGCAATGCTGGGGATGCACGGTGACCCGTATCTTGGTGCGGTCGAAACCGCCGCCATGGATACCGTCTTCAATGTGGGTGAAGATCGCGCCGCGCACCGGGAAGTTGGACGGTGTTTCCAGTTTCAGGAGGCGCGGCAGGACGCGGCCAAAACCGCTGGCGTCCAGTATGAAGCCGGCGCGAACCTGATACTGCTCGCCGTCCGCTCGCTTGACCGTGACCAGGGCAGGAACTCCGTTCGTGCCCAGTTGGATATCCAGCACTTCATGGCGATAGCGCACCTCGGCGCCGAAACGCTCCGCTTCCCTGGCCAGAATATGATCGAAGTCGGCACGCTGCACCTGGTAGGTGGTGCCCCATCCAGCCGAGTGTTTGTCGCGGAAATCGAAATCGGTATAGCGGCCGTTGCGCATGAAGGCCGCGCCGTTCTTGAACTGGAAACCCGCTTCGACCACCGCCTGCAGCATGCCCGCCTGCTCCAGATAGGCCATGCTTTGCGGCAGCAGGCTCTCGCCGATGGAAAAGCGCGGGAACTGTTCGCGTTCGAGCACCAGCACCTGGCGCCCCTGCTGGCGCAGCAGCGCGGCGGCCACCGCTCCCGCGGGGCCGGCGCCGACAATCAGGATTTCAACGGCTTCGATGTTCATTGCGTCAGTCATATTTGCTTTCGTTGGCGGAACCAAAACAGGGAACAATCAACCAGACCAGCGCGGTCCCCAGCAGCATCGTCAGGCCGAAAGCCTGCAACGCCGGTGTGGAACTCAGTCCCAGCAGACCGAAGGATAAAATCGTATTCGCCGCCGACATGCCGACCGCCAGCCACGGCGTGCGGTCACTGCGGTCGGGATGCTCTTGCATGAAGATACCGTAGTCGACACCGACGCCCAGCAGCAGCATCAACGCCAGCACGTGGAACAGCTGGAGGTTCTGCGACGCCATGCCGAGCAGGGCCAGCGTGGCGATGCTGGCCAGCGCGGTCGGCGCCAGCACGCGCCAGGTCCGGCGGCGGTAGCGCGGGAACAGCAGCGCAAACACCACCGCGTAGGCGCCCAGCACCACCCAGCTCATATACTGGCGATAGCGGCCCAGCACCGACGAAATCTCGGCCACCTTGTCGACCCAATGCACGCCCTGCAATCCATCGGCGGCCTGCAGCACCTGCGGCACGGCGGCGCCGGACAGGCCACGCAACGCGACGATGCTGGCGTAGACGCCTTTGACGTCACCCAGCCACAGATGGCGCCACGGTTCGCTGGCGGGGGTCTTCAGGAAATCGTCCAGCGTCAGCGGCGCCGCGGCGCTGCGCAAGCCGGCGGCGGTGGCGGCCACCCATTGCGCATCCTCGCCGGTTTGCGCGGCGATGGCGTGCAGCGGACCGCCGGCTGCCAGCAGCTTTTCTTCGATCAGTTGACGGCGCGCGGCTTGCGTGCGCGCGGACGGCACCCAGTTCGACATCGCCTGGTAGCCGGAGATGCGTCGCGCCGCCACCATCGGGTCCAGCCGCGCCTTCAGCGCCTCTTCGCGCTGCAACACCGTCTCGACGGAATCGCCACGCACCAGGAAGTACTGCACCGGCGTCGGCGCGTCCAGCAGCTTGCTCAACTTGATCTGGTCGGCGATCAGGCGCTTCGACGGATTTTGCAGCAGGCGGATATCGTCGTTGGCGCCCAGGCGGCTCACGCCGTAGCCCGCCGCCAGCGCGAACGCCACGGCGGCCAGCAGCGTGGCGCGGTTCATGCGCAACAGCGGCCAGCGCTGCAAGGCCGCGCCATAAACGCGCACCAGCGCCCCGCTCTTCAGCGTGCGGCCGCCGATCAGCGCGGGGAACCAGCACACCACCGTCAGCCAGGCGAACACCAGTCCGAGCGCGGAAAACACCGCCATCTGGCGCAGGCCAGGGAACGGCGTCAGCGCCAGTCCCATGTAGCCGATCACCGCCGCCAGCAAGGTCAGGCCCAGGCCCGGCAGCAGGCGCTTCAACAACGCCGGCGATGCCAGCTTTTCATCGGCCGCGAGGCGGTTGCACAGGAAGTAGATGCCGTAGTCCTGCGCCACGCCGATCAGGCTTGCGCCGAACACCAATGTCATCAGGTGGACGCGGCCGAACAGCAGCCAGCACACCGACAGCGCACCGAGGCAGCCGATACCGATCGACAGCAGGATCAGCGAAATCGGCTTGAACGAGTGGAAGGCAAACCACATCAGCAGCACGATGCCGACCAGCGAGCCGATGCCGATGGTGGACACTTCGCCGCTGGCCTGGGCGCTGGCGTTGGCCGCGTGCAGGATCACGCCGGCCTGTATCAACTCAACTTGCGGCAACGCCTTGCGGGCGGCGTCGCCGGCCTGCTTCAGCAACGGCAGCACGGTTTCCTGCGCCGTCATCGACAGCGCAGGCACTTTCAGCGTCAGCGGCAGCAGCACGTACTGGCGCTGCCCGTCGGCGACGTACAGGTGGCCGTCGCGCGGACGCACCGGCGTTTCCTGCGCCCGCTCCTGCAGCCAGCCGGAGAAAAGGCCGAACGGATCGTCCCGCCACGAACCCAGGTTCGGGCCGCCGAATGGTGCGTACAGTTTCGCCAGCGCCGCTTCGAGCCAGAACTGCGGCGGCTGCGCGCGCAACTGCGCCTCCTGCTGCGCCGTCATCAGCGTCAACCGGTGGCGCTGGAACAACGACAGCCAGTCGTTCTGCGTCTGCTCGTTGATCGGCGTCGCTTCGAATATATCCTTGCGGACGGCCAGCACGGCGCTGTAGGCGTCCGCCGCGCGCCGGGCGTCCTGCCAGTCGTCCGCACCGACCAGCACCACCACCCGCTGCTGCGCCGCGTCGACCATATGGCTGAACGATTGCTGCAGCACGGGATCACGCTCCTGCACCGGCAGCAGCGCCATGATGTCGGTATCCGGCGCGATGCGCTGCACCAGCCACAGATAGGCGTTATGCCCCAGCAGCAGGCAGACCACCACGGCCCACAGCAGCGCGAGTTGGCGGGTACGGCTCAAAACAACGCCGCCTCTTCCTTGGTCAGCGCGGCTTCGCCAGCCTGGATCGCCGAGAATACGATGGTGGTGCGGTCGCCGGCGGCATCGCCCATGACGATGGTCTTGACGTAGGCGCCGCCATCGAGTTTGATGGTGCCGATCGCCTTCTCCAACCCCGGCTGGCGCGGCTTGAGCATCACGTTCCAGCTGTTGGCGTCAACCGTGCTGTCCACCTCGAACAGCGTCTCCAGCTGTCCAAGGTCGCCGGACAGCAGCGAGAACAGCACGTTGTTGATCATGCGGACGGTCGGCTCGGTTTTGGCATCCAGGCGCATCGCCACGCGGTCGCCCTGATAGTTGACGATTTCGTCGCGCGTCAGGCGCAGCGTGCTGGGGAAAGGCTGCAAGGTGCGCCACAACACGCCCTTGCCGGCGACCACGCAAAAGCGGCCGTTGGAGGCCAGCGGCTTCTTCATGCCGGCCAGCTGCTTGCTCTGGTCGAAGCGGCCGCACATCACCGGCGGCTTGGCCAGCATGGCCTGGATCTTCGCCACCGGCGCGGCGGCGTGAGCCTGGCCCAGGGCAACCAGCGCGGTCGCCAGCAATATCGATTTCATCGGCTTAATCATCAGCTTAATCATCGGCTTCATAAAGGTTCTATCCCCAATTTTTCAAACAGCACAGGAGGCGACACGTAGCACATCTCCTTGGTGGCGAGATCGACGGCGACCATGGTAGTGCTGGCGCGGTTCAAACGCTTGCCGGTGGCGGCGTCGGTAATCAGATAGTCGATCTTCAGGCGGTTTTCCCATTCGACGATGTCGGCGCGCAGCTTGAGCGTCTGGCCGAAGGTGGCCGAACCCACATAGCGCAGCTGCATGTCGATCACCGGCCACGAGTAGCCGGATTCCTTCATCTGCGGATAGTTGTAGCCTATCTTGTCCAGCAGCGCGCAGCGCACCACTTCCAAATACTTGACGTAGCGGCCATGCCAGACGATCTCCATCGGATCGAGGTCGAAGAACTGCACCTGCATCTCGACTTCCGCGAACCAGCGGCTTTCCCTGTTAGTTCGGCGCATACAAATCCCATGCCTTGGCGCGGATGCGTTCCAGCAGCAGGCGCAGGTCCGGCTCCAGCCGGCGGTCTTCCTCGACCGGCTTGATGTCGGCGCCCAGCGCTTCCTGCATCGCCGCCAGCGCGGACTGCGGCTGCAGCTCGGGGCTGACCTGGCAACGCAGCCATACGCCCTGGCGCACGGTGATCAACAGCGCGGCCACGACCTGCTCCGTCAGTTCCAGCACACGCAGGCAGTCGCGCGCGGCGATGGTGCCCATGCTGACCTTGTCCTGGTTGTGGCACTCGGTCGAGCGCGAGAACACCGAAGCGGGCATCGTCAGCTTGAGCGCTTCCGCCGTCCACGCCGAAGCGCTGATCTGCAAGGCCTTCAGGCCGTGGTTGATCGGCGCGCGCGCGCCGGTGGCGCCGGACAGATTGGCCGGCAGGCCGTGGTTGTAACGGCTGTCGACCAGCAGCGCCATCTGGCGGTCCAGCAGGTCGGCCAGGTTGGCGACCGCGTTCTTCATGCCGTCCATCGCGAAGGCGATATGGCCGCCGTAGAAATGGCCGCCGTGCAGCACGCGCTCGTTGTCGGCGTCGATCAGCGGATTGTCGTTGGCGCTATTGAGTTCGTTCTCGATCGAGGAACGGAAGAACGGCATCGCGTCGGCCAGCACGCCGATCACGTGCGGCGCGCAGCGGATCGAATAGCGGTCCTGCAGCCGCTTGCCGTTGCGTTCCCACTGGTCGGTCGGCAGGTCGCTGCGCAGCCAGGCCGCCACCTGCTGCATGCCGCTGTGCGGCTTGACCGAGAACAGCACCTCGTCGAAGTGATGGGCGTTACCGTCCATCGCGAACGAAGCCATCGCCGTGATGCGGGTGCTCAGCTGGACCAGATATTCGGCGCGGTCGTAGGCCATGCAGGCCAGCGCGGTCATGACGGCGGTGCCGTTCATGATCGCCAGCCCTTCCTTCGGCCGCAGGCGCAGCGGCGTGATGCCGGCTTCCCGCAAGGCCTGCGCGGCCGGCACCTGGACGCCACCGCGCCACACTTCTCGCTCGCCGCACAGCACCGCCGCCAGATAGGACAGCGGCGTCAGGTCGCCGCTGGCGCCGACCGAGCCTTCGGACGGTATCAGCGGCAGCAGACCGGCGTCCAGCAATCGTGTGATTTGCAGCAGCAGCTCGACGCTGACGCCGGAGTAGCCCTTGCTCAACGACGCCAGGCGCGAAGCCAGGATGGCCCGCGTCTGCGCCGGCGTGAAGTACTCGCCCAGGCCGACGCCGTGGTAGGTGTACAGATGGTGCGGCAGCTCCGCTATCAGTTCCGGCGGCACCACCACGGTGCAGGAATCGCCGTAGCCGGTGGTGACGCCATAGACGGTGCCGTCCTCGCGCAGCAGGCGGTCGAGGAAGTCGGCGCCGCGTGCGATGGCGTCGCGGAAGTCAGGATCGTCCGACAGCGCGGCAACGGCCCGGCCTTGCGCGATGTCGACGATGTCTTCGATCGTCAGGCGATCCCGGTCGAAGCGCACGGTACGCGGCGTGGAATTGAGTTGGACTGTGTCAGCGAGGTGCATCGGATCGTTCCAGTTGGGCTAAATGCCAGAAATCGTAAAAGTTAAACCACTGTAGCGGCGCGCGCAGGCAGTAGTGCTCCAGACGCCGCGCATAGTCGCCAGCGAGTTGCTGGAATGCGGCGTCGCGGTCCTGGCGCGGGATACGCACGACGTCGCGGAAGGCTTCAAAATACAGCGCCGAGCGGCGTCCCTGGCGGATCGAGAACAGCAGGAAGACCGGGCATTGCAGGAGGTTGGCCAGCACATACGGGCCGACCGGGAACGGCGCCGGTGTGCCCATGAAGTCGGCCAACGCCACGCGCGGATTGTGCGACACCGGGATGCGGTCGCCGGCGATCACCACAAACTCGCCGCGCGCCACGCGCTCGGACAACAGCATCGCGGTGGCCGGCGACATCTCGGTCACCTGCAACAAATTCAGCTGGCTCGCCGGATTGAGGTGGGCCAGCATGTCGTTGAAGGCTTGCGCGTGCTTGGTGTGTACCAGCACCGTCAACTTGATGTCGTGGCGCCGGCGCGACAGCACGCGGCACAGCTCCAGGTTGCCCAGGTGGGCGCAGATCACCAGGCCACCCCGCCCCGCCGCCGCCGCGTCGACAATCAAGTCGCCGCCATGCACGTCGACCGTATCGAGCTTGAACAAGCCAGCCCACAGCAACATCTTGTCGAGGATGCTCTCGCCGAAAGCGGCGAAGTGGCGCAGCACGCCCGGCGTCGCGCTTGAGGTGTAGCCGGCCACGCGGCGCAAATACGCCTGCGAAGCGCGGCGCGGTTGCGGCTTGCTCAATACGTACCAACAGAGCACCGGATACAGCACCACGCGAAACGGCCAGCGGCCGAATACCCGGCAAATCCAGAACATCAGGCGCATGCCCGCCACGAAAGTGATCTCGTTGATGGAGGCCCAATGCAAGCGGCGCGCGATCATCGGACCTGCCTTTTGCGCGCCAACAGGCGCGGAATGCGCGGCCACATGCCGAAGAACAGTTTGACGTGCATCCACGTGATCAGCACATTGTCGCCCCACATGCGGAAGTGCGATACGCCGTCCGCCGGATAGCGGACGCCGGTCGGCAGGTTCACCACTTGCAGGCCTTCCCAGAACAGCCGCACCAGGATGTCGGTGTCGAAGTTCATGCGTTCGCCGATAGGGCGGCGCGCCGCCAGCGCATTGACCGCCGCAACGGGATAGACGCGGAAGCCGCACATCGAATCCTTGATGTCGAACGACAGGGTATTGATCCAGACCCAGATGTGGGTGGCGTAGCGTCCGTACAGGCGCACCTTCGGCACCGACTCGTCATAGACCGGATGGCCGGCGATGATGGCGTCCGGGTGTGCGGCGGCTTGCGCCAGGAACTTCGGCACATCGGCGGTTTCGTGCTGGCCGTCGGCGTCGATTTGCAGCACGTGGGTGTAGCCCAATTCCGCCGCGCGGCGGAAACCGCTCAGCACAGCGACGCCCTTGCCCTGGTTCTGCGCCAGCCGCACCAGCGTTACGGCGCCGGCATGTTGTTGTGCCAGCGCGTCCAGCACGGCGGCGCAGGCGGCGCCGCTGCCGTCGTCGACCAGGATGCATGGCGCGCCATGGCGCAGCAGCCCGTCCAGCACTGCGCCGATCGCGTGTTCGTGGTCATAGACCGGCACCACGATGCAGGGTTTGAAGTCAGGCATCCGCCTCTCCCAATATGACGCGGCCGCTGGCATACTGCCCCGCATCGGATACATAGCGGAAGTGCAGGCAGCCCTTGGCAATATCGTGCAGCAGTTCCAGCTGCACCGGGGTCTCCGGCTGGATCACCTGCTGGAACTTGAGCGCATTGATACCCTTGAACTGCGGCGGCAAGCTGAAATAGTGGCGGCCGTAATGGATCGCCCAGTCCACCTGCACCACGCCCGGCAGGATGGGCGCGACGTCGAAGTGGCCGTCGAAATACAGCAGGCTGGCCGGCGCGCTCACTTCCAGCAGCACGCGCTGCGGTTCGCGTTCCAGTTCGCGCAATTGCGGCAGGCGCGGGCGACGGCCGGTTGCGCCGTTGTCGTCGCCGAGCAGCGCCAGCAAGGCGGCCAGCGTGGTCTTGCCCTGCGCGTTGACCGGCATCTGATCCAGGTAGCGCCAGCGACGCGGCAGCGCCACGGCGTCCACCACCGCAACCAGCACGGTACGCAGGCGAGCGTTGAACGCGGGCTTGCCTTCTGCCTCCAGCAGTTCGCGGCCCGCCGGCGTCGGCACGATGAACGCCGCCAGCCGCTGGCGTTCGCCGGCATCCGGCTCGCACAGGACGACGCGCGCCTCGGCCGCCATGCCGCTAGCCAGCAGCGCCGCCTCCATCGCGCTCAGCGAGATGCGTTTTTCTTCGATCTTGACGATGCGGTCGCTGCGCCCCAGCAGCAGGAAGCGTTGTTCGCCGACACGCGTGGCGCGGTCGGCCAGCGCCAGCCAGTTGTCGTCGGCCAGATGCGGCGACCGCACTTCCAGTGTGTCGTCCGCCGCTGCAAGGCGCCATGCCACGGTGGGGAAAGGCAGCCAGGCATCGTCGGCCATGCCGCCGCGCTGGCGCCAGGCGACGCCGCCCGTCTCCGAGCTGCCGTAGACTTCAACCGGCACGCGGCCCAGCAGAGCGCCGGCGGCCAGCGCGGTTTCCGCCGCCAGCGGACCGCCGGACGAAAACACCGCCCGCAACATGCGCGTCGCGCCGCGCCAGTCCAGATGCTCCGGCAAGCGCTTCAGGTGGGCCGGGCTGGCCACCAGCACGCACGGACCGGCGGCCATGCACGCCGCCAGTTGTTCCGGATAGGCGATGCTCAGCGCATGGATCGCGCGGCCGCTACTGAGCGGCCACAGCACCTTGAACAGCAGACCGTAGATGTGCTGATGCGAGACGGTCGCCAGCACGGCGGCGTCGCCGGCGGTGGCGCCGAACAGCAGATCCAGGGTTTCGACCTCGCTTGCCAGCTGCGACAATTTTTTAGGAATGGCTTGCGCCGCGCCGGTGCTGCCGGACGTGAACACGACCAGCGCCGCCAAGTCGGGCGACAAGGCGCCGCCCATTTGCGCCGCCGTGGACTCGGGTGCCGATTCAGCAGGCTGCATCGGCCCCAACTGCGCCGGGAACTGGCCGAGGAAGCCGTCCACCGAAGCGCGCAGGGCGGCGCAGCTGGCCTCCAGCGTATCGGCGCTCAGCCAGATGGTTTTGCCTGCATGCCAGGCGCCCAGCAAGGCCGCGCCGAATTCCACGCTATCGTCCAGGTACAGGGCGAAATTGCTGCCCGCCTGGCCGCGCAGCAGCGCATGCCATGCGCGCGCACGCGCCAGCAGGCGGCCATTGCCGATGGCGGCGCCGTCGCGCCAGCCGGCCACGCCGTCGACGGGCCGCGCCGCGATGGCCACGTACAGATGTTCGATCCGGTCAGACATGATGCAGACGCTTGAAACGCAGGCGCACCAGGTACTCGGCGCCGAACAGCAATGCCATCAATCCGTATGAGATCACACCGGTGTACAGCGACCATGCGGCCTCCGACATCCACAGCGCGGTGGCGAAGGCGATCATGCCGTTGATGATGAAGAAGCCGCACCACACCTGCGTCACCTTGCGCATATAGGCTTGCGCCGCCGGCGGAAAGTCCTCGCCGCGCAGGCGCGCCATGCGCTCGACCGCCGACATCGGCGTCGCCAGGCTGTAGCCGAAGCCCGCCAGCAGCGCGGCGTTGACCAGCACCGGATACAGCTTCAACGGCAGCAGCAGATTGCTCCAGATCGCGCACGCCATCAGCACCAGCGCGCCCGCCGCCGACCAGCGCGCGACGCCGCTCAGCTTCAGCGCGGGCAGGCGCGTGGCCACGGCCAGCAGCAGCAGGCCGGCCAGCCAGCGCGGCTGCACCTGCCCGTGTCCGAGCCAGATCGCCAGCGGATACAGCAGCGTCACCGCCACCGTCAGTATGGTCATCGGCATCGTACTTACGCCGCCGGCTCCGTCATGCCGGCCAGCGCATCGACCACGTCGCCGATGGTGCGGATGGTCTTGAACACCTCCGGCTGCAAGCGCTTGCCGGTCAGCTGCTTGAGCTTCACCGCCAGGTCGACCGCGTCGATGCTGTCGATATCCAGATCGGCGTAAAGGTTCGAATCCGCGCTCAGGTTTGCCTTATCGAGTTCAAACATCTCGACCAGCAGATCGATGACACAGGTCTGCAGCTGGTCTTTACTCATCTCGTTCAAAGCTATCATGTCCGGCCCCCTTTATTTCTTTCTGTGGCTGTCGATCATCGCGGCCAGCGCCTGCACCGAGGCGAAATGGCGACGGGTGTCTTCCGAATCGGCGGACAGCGAAATCCCGTACTTCTTCTGCAAGGCCACGCCCAGTTCCAGCGCGTCGATCGAGTCCAGGCCCAGGCCTTCGACGAACAGCGGCGCCGCACTATCGATATCGGCCGGCGTGATGTCCTCCAGTTGCAGCACATCGATGATCAGTTGTTTCACTTCCAGTTCAAGCATGGCTTTTACACTTCCCGGTAAAATAATTCTGTAAAAATTCAGTCAACCGGCGCGCCGCCATCACGTGGCTGGCGGCGTCCTCGCTAAATGCGGCCACCGCCAGGTCGTCCTGGACGTCGATCCGTATCAACACCCGGCGCGACGGCACGCGCCACCATTTGTCACCCTTGCCCAGCGTGGCCGGCTCGCAGCGGATCAGCACCGGCGTCATGTCGCGCGCGCCACGCACCGCGATGTTGGCCGCGCCGCGCTTCATGCTGATCACGCCATTGCCCGGCGTGCGCGTCCCTTCCGGGAACACGATCAGGTTGTTGCCGCGCCGCAGAGAGGCGATGCAATCGTCCACCAGTTCCGGCCCGCCCTGGTTGCTGATGTAGCCCGCAGCGCGCACCGCCCCGCGCGTAAAGGGGTTATGCCACAACGCGCCCTTGACGATGCAATCGGCGTTCTTCACGAAAGCCATCAGGAACACGGTGTCGATCAGCGTCGGATGGTTGGCCAGTATCAGCAGGCCGCCCCGCTCCAGCTTCTCCATGCCGCGTATCTGGTAGCGCAGCACGCCCAGCGCGCGCATCAAATCCACATAGCCGCGAAACGTCCACCGTATCAGCGTGCGTACCGCCGTCATGCGCTTCTCCGGCTTGCGTACCACCACGCCCAGCGCCGGGAACACCAGCCCGCCCAGCAGCAGTGCACCTGCGCCAAACACCAGAAAGCTCAGGCCCGTGGCGACCACCCGCCAGTAGCGCGACAGTGTGGCCGTCAACCCGTCATGCATCGCGGCTCCAGCTCCAGCGCAAGCGTCCATCGCAACGCTCCAGCCGCCGCCCGCCACGCAACTGGAACCGCGCCACTTCCAGGCCGGCCGGCATGCCGGCCGAAGGCGGCTCGGCGCTCGCGGTCCAGCTCAACGATATCGCGTCTTCCGCCGCGGGCGTCAGCAGCCACGCCCAGGCGTATGGCTGCTCTTCACAATCCTGGAACGGCGCGAACAATTCCGGCAGAGGACTGTCGCAGGCCACCAGCAGCACCTGCGGTGCGCCATCCGCCATCAAGCCGCACGCCTCGATGACCGCATGCTCGATGCTGGCGGCGCCGGCGGCCAGCGCCAGTTGATTGGCGCGGTCGCTGCGGGCAATGCTCAGCAGCCCGGCGATGGCGTTGTGCACCGACATGCTGAACGCCGTCGGCGACAACGGCTCACCACGCGCCAGGTCGCCCAGCAACTCCAGCGAACGCGCGGCCTCGCCGTGGCGCGAGCAAAAGACCGTAGGGATGTCGGTGCGGCCATCGAGGCATTGATAGGCCACTTCCAGCGCCATCTTACCGAGAAAGCCGGCACGGCGGCGCAGCATCGCGGGCATCGCCTTGACGCCCGGCTCCGCCCCGGCCTGTATCGCAAACGGGGCCTGCGCCCACTGCGCCCAGTCCTCGGGCGTGACCAGTCCCGGCGCCCATTCGGCATGGCGGGAGATAGAAAAACTGACACCGTTCGTACGCATGTTGTTAAATAATCCAGAACCTTGAGATGAAAGAAGGTACCACCTCATGCTCACATGCCGCAGAAATGCCAGCCAACGTATTTTAGAAATTATAAACGACAGTTCTTGCCGCAAACGCAAAGAAGTGAACAGTGTGCAACTAATTTATTATTTATCTGCGCATCTTGCACAGTTAACAGCGCGAGTCCGCTCCAAAGATCGCGTTTTTTGGCAGAAGAAGGCGGGAACGACAGAATGAAGAAATCTTGCAGGACTGTTGCGGATATGTCTCGCGGGAGGACGCGAGCGCGGGGCAAGCCCGGACGCGCCTGCGCGGCGGTCCGGGAGGTTGACGGGGTCAGAACACCCAGAGCTTGTCGGCCGGCAGTTGCAGCCAGTACTTGCCCGCGTCCAGCTTGTACTTGGAATAGGCGCGCAAGCTCATTTCCGGTCCGCTCACGCTCTTGAACAGGCACTCGAAGCGGTCGCCCAGGTACATGCAGGTCAGCAGCGGCAGCTCGATGGCATTGTCCACAGGCGTGGAGCTGATCTTCACTTCCTCGACCCGGATGATGGTCGACGGCTCGCCGCTGGCCGTGCCGCGCGCGATACCGCGCAGCGAAGCGCCGGCGATGTCGAGCATGACGTTGGCGCCGTCGCGCTGCACCACCTTGGCCGGCAGGCGGTTGTTACTGCCCATGAATTCGGCGGTGAACAGCGTGTCCGGCGTTTCGTACATGCTTTGCGGCGAGCCTTGCTGCTCGATCTTGCCGTTGTTGAGCAGGAGGATGCGGTCCGAGATCGCCATCGCCTCGGCCTGGTCGTGGGTGACCATCAGCGCCGACAGGCCCAGTCGCACGATCAGTTCGCGCAGGAAGGCGCGCGCTTCTTCGCGCAGCTTGGCGTCCAGGTTGGACAGCGGCTCGTCCAGCAGGATCACCGGCGGGTTGTACACCAGCGCGCGCGCGATCGCCACGCGCTGCTGCTGGCCGCCCGACAGCTGGTGCGGGAAGCGCTCGGCCAGGTGGCCCAGGCCCAGGTTCTTCAACACGTCGCTGACCTTGTCCTTGATCTCGCTGCTGCCCATCTTGCGCAGTTTGAGGCCGTAGGCGACGTTGTCGAACACCGTCTTGTGCGGCCACAGCGCGTAGGACTGGAACACCAGGCCCAGGTTGCGGTGTTCGGCCGCCATTTCAAAGTTCTTCGCGCCGTCGAACACATTGCGGTCGCCGATGGCGATGGTGCCCTGCTTCGGGCTTTCCAGTCCGGCCACCGCGCGCAGCAGCGTGGTCTTGCCGCTGCCCGAAGGCCCGAGCAGCGCCACCACTTCGCCTTTTTGCAGGTGCATGGACACGCCCTTCAGAATCTGGTTGGCGTGGGCGCCGGTGCCGTAGTCCAGGTGCAGGTCGTTGACGGTCAGTTCATTCATGATGAGGTCTCGTTTCATTTTATTTTGTCTTAATTATGAAGCTTCACGCCGAAGCGCAGGGCCACGCCCAGGCCGATGGCCACCAGCGAAATATTGATGAACGATAGCGCCGCCACCAAGTCGGTGGAGCCGGTGGCCCACAGCGACACCAGCATCGCGCCTATCACCTCGGTGCCCGGCGACAGCAGGTACACGCCGGTCGAGTACTCGCGCTCGAAGATCAGGAACACCATCAGCCACGCGCCCAGCAGGCCATATTTGACCAGCGGGATGGTGACGTCGCGCGTCACCTGGCCGCGCGATGCGCCGACCGCGCGCGCCGCCTCCTCCAGTTCCGGCCCCACTTGCAGCAGCGCGGTCGAAATCAAACGCATGCCGTAGGCCAGCCACACCACCGAATACGCCAGCCACAGGGCGAAGATGGTCGAGCGCACGGAGCGCAGCAGCGGTATCGCGTTCTCGCTCAGCCACAGCGCCACGCCGTTGTCCATGCCCTTCAACATGCCATCGAGCCAGCTGGGCACGAACAGGAACACCCACAGGAAGGACAGGCCGGCCAGCAGGCCAGGCACGGCGCGCGGCACCAGCACGCTGTAGTCCAGGAAGCGGGTGATGCCGTCCGGCTTGCGGTGCATGGCCAGCGCGATGGCGCAGTAGCAGATCACCGCGAAGGCGCCGCCGATCACGCCGATCAGGATGGTGTTGAGGATTCCGCGCATCAGCGCCGGCTGTTCCATGATCTCGCGGAAGTGCTGCAGGGTCAGCACGTCGCGCAGGTTGACGCCCTCGCCCCAGTACTGCACGAAGGAGCGCAGCACGATGCCCGACATCGGCATGATGATGGTGAACATCAGCCAGGCGAAGATCAGCGCGAAGGCCAGCCATTTCCATTTACCGAGCGGCATGGACTTCGAACGCGCGCCCTTGCCCTTGATCGAGACGAACTTGTTGGCCGACTTGAGCAGCCAGCGTTGTATCATCACCAGCGGCATCGTCACCATCACCAGGCAGACGGCGACGGCGGCCATCAGGTGGTAGGACGGCGTACCCAGTTTGTTGGTCAGCTTGTACAGATAGGTCGCCAGCACCAGGTGGCCTTCCGGATCGCCCAGCACCAGCACCAGGCCGAACACCTCGAAGCCGAGGAAGAACACCAGCACGGCGGCATAGGCCAGCGCCGGCGTGATCATCGGCAGCGAGACGTTGAACATCACCTGCAGCGGCGAGGCGCCGGCCACGCGGGCCGCTTCCTCGACATCGGAGCCCAGGCTTTTCAGCGCGGACGATGCATACAGGTAGACGTGCGGCACGTGCGTCAAGCCGGCGATCACCACGATGCTGGTGAAGGAGTAGATATTCCACGGGATGAAGCCGAGGATGTCCTTGGCCCACAGCGAGTAGAAGCCCACGGGGCCCATCGAGACCACGTAGCCGAAGCCCATCACCATCGGCGACACGAAGATCGGCACCAGCAGCATCGGCGCGATGAAGCCGCGGCCCGGCAGGTCGGTGCGTATCATCAGGAAGGCCAGCATGCCGCCCAGCGGCACGGCGATGGCGGTCAGGCCGGCGGCCAGCAGGAAGGCGTTCTTGAACGCCACCGAGAAATCGGGATCGTCGAAGATGAAGCGGTAGGCGTCCAGGCCCAGCTCCTTGACGGGCATGAAGAAAGGCGCGTTCAGGAAGCTCTGGTAAAAGATCAGCAGCAGCGGCAGGAAGATGGCGATGGCGGCCAGCGTCACCACGACGCCGCGCGTCCAGTTGATGCTGCGCCGGCCGGAGCCTGGGAGAGTGAGAGTTTGCATAGGAATTCCGTTTTTTACGTACGCATGCGGGCGCCCAACCCGCAGATCAGCGGCAGGGGTCTGACCCCGGCGGGGTCAGACCCCGCGTCGGTTCGGGGTGCGCGGGCGGGTGAGACGTTTACTTCTTGCCTGCGGTTTCTTTCCACTGCTTGAGGAAAGCCATGCGCTTGGCCGGCCCCAGGAATTGCAGCACGATAGGATGGACCGGCACCGGCTTGACGTTGTCCTTGCCGATCATCTTGATCAGGTCCGCCGAGGTGGTCTCGCCGGTGACGTCGGCGCGGATCGCGAACAGCTTGGAGTCGTTGGCGATGATGACCTGGCCGCGGTGCGACAGCATGTAGTCCAGCCACAGCTTGGCGGCGTTGACGTTCTTGGCGGCCTTGTTGATGAACAGTACGCGCGACAGGATCAGCGTGTAATCCTTCGGCAGCACCACGCCGATCGACGGATCGGCCTTGGCGCGCACCAGCGCGTAGGAACCGAGCACGTTGTAGCCGATCAGGTTTTCTCCCGACGAGATACGCTCCATCATGGTGCCGGTGGACGACTGCACGCGTACCTTGGCTTCGCCGAAGGCGTTTTCCAGTTCAAGGAACTTCGGATTCTCGCGCGCGTCCTGGGTCATGAACATGAAGCCGACGCCGGATTTCTCGATGTCGTAGGTGGTGACCTTGTCCTTGAACTTGGGCTGCGTGATCAGCTTGGCGAAGTCGGCGTGCGTCTGCGGCACTTCCTTGGCGTCCACCAGACGCTTGTTGTAGACGATGGCGGCCGGCTCGAAGGTGGTGCCGTAGGCCTGGTCGTCCCATACCGCCCAGCCGGGGATCTTGGCCGCTTCGACCGATTTGTATTTGAGCGCGTAGCCGTCGGAGGCCAGGCGCATTTGCAGGTCCATCGCGGAGGACCACATCGCATCGGCGGTGTTGCCGCCGGCCGCCACTTCGGAGATGAAGCGGTTGTACACCTCGGTGGAATTCATGTCGTTGTATTCGACGGTGATGCCTGGGTACAGCGCGTTGAAATCCTTGATCAGCGGCTGGGTGGCCTTGCTGTCGGTGGCGCCGTAGATCACCAGCTTGCCCTCTTTCTTGGCGCCGTCGATGATCTTCTGGTAGTCGGCGGGATAGCCGGCCGGCACCTGCGCGAAGGCAGGGGTAGCCAGCATCGTGGCAAACAGGGTCGCGCAGGCAGCGGCCAAAGTAGTTTTCATCATCATGTTTGTCTCCGTCGTTTTATGTGTAGTGGTCATCAGCGCACCAGACCGAGTTCGGCGGCGCGCCTGCCGTAATCGTCTACGGCCTTTTTTACGTATGCTGCCAGCGCGTCGCCGGTCAACCCGAATGGGAACAGACCCGACGCCGCGCGCATTTGCGCAAACTGCGGACTGGCCAGCACGCGGTCGAAGTTGGCGACCCAGTGCTGATAATCCGCATCCGACACCTGTGGCCCCATCCAGACGCCCCGGATGATCGGCCACACCACGTCGATGCCCTGCTCGCGCGCCGTCGGCACATTCGCCAACACGCCCGGCAGGCGGTGCTCGGCCAAAATCGCCAGCACCCTGGTATTGCCACCAGCCGCATACAGCGTCGCCTCGCTGGCGTCGCCGGATACCGCCTGCACCAGGTTGGCGTGCATGGCGGCGAAGGCTTCGCCGCCGCCCTCCAGCGCCACGAAACGCAGCACCTTCGGATCGACGCCGGCGGTCTTGACCACCATCGCCATCTTCAGCCAGTCCTGGCTGCCGATGGTGCCGGAGACGCCGATCAGCACCTTCTCGGGATGATCCTTCAGCGCCGCCACCAACTGGCCCAGCGTCTTGTAGGGCGAATCGGCGCGCACCGCGATCATGCCGTAGTCGGCGCCCAGCGCCGCCACCCAGCGTACATCGGAGGACTTGGCCTTGCCGAACTTGCCCTGCGCCAGATTGAGCAGCGAGCCGCCCGAAAAAGCCACCAGCGTGTTCGGCTCCGAGCGCCGCTGCGACACCAGCGAATGCCAGGCCACCGCGCCGATCCCGCCCGGCAGATAGCTGATATGCATATCCGACGGCGGCGGTTTCGGCGCGCCGCTCAAGCCCTGCAAACCCTTTTGCGCCAGCTTGCAAGTGAGGTCCATCGCGCCGCCCGGCTTGGACGGCACGATGCACTCCAGGCTTGCGGCCTGCGCTGCAGCGCCCATGAAGAACGCGGCAATCAAAGCCAGCAAAACTTTAGTCATCTTGGTAGGTATCTTAGAACGGTGAAGCTTTCAAAGCGCTTTCAGACCGCGGCATTTTTCACAAAATACCGCGGTCCATTCTCTGGCTTAGAAGCGATGCTGCATGCCGACGACCAGGCCATGCTGGCTGGTGCCGAAGCCGGCGTCGTCGCGCGACAGGCCGGTCAGCTGGCCGTTCTTGGACTTGACGTAGGCAGCCGACACATGCAGGTCGGTGCGCTTGGACAGTGCGTAGCGATAGCGCGCCACGTACATGGTTGGATCGGCGTCCTTGCCGGCGGCGACGTTCTTGACGTTGACGTGGTAGATCGCGCCGGTCAGCGTGGTGACGTCATTGGCCTTGTAGGCGATGCCGGCCCAGGTGGTGGTGGCGTCGACGTCGGCGGTGAGCGCCTTGCCGGCGACCAGTTTGTAGTCGCGCACCACGCCCCACAGCTTGATCGGGCCATCTTCGTAGTTCACGCCCAGGTGCCAGACGGTGTTCTTGTCGCGGGCGCCGGTGGCTGGAACGGTGTTGCCGTTGTTGCGCTCCCAGGTGGCCATCAGGTTCGCCGGGCCAAGCTTGTAGGCGCCGGTGAAGCCGTATTTGGCGCTGTCCTGCGCGCCGGTGGTCTGCTCGCCCGCGGCGTAGTTGGCGCCGAACTTGAAGTCGCCGGTGGAGCCGGAGTACTTGATGATGTTGTCGTAGGCGGTGGTGAAGCCGTATTTGCTAGGACCGGTCGCCGGGCCCGAGGTGGCCCACGAGTAGTAAGGAGCGAAGCCCATCGGATCATAGGCGATCACGGTGTCGTACACGCTGCTGAACGAGCGGCCGATGACGACGCGGCCAAAAGCGCCTTCCAGGCCGACGGTGGCCTGGCGCTTGAACAGAACACCGTCCTGCGCGCCGGTGTCCATCAGGATGCCGCCTTCCAGGTTGAAGATGGCTTTCAGGCCACCGCCCAGGTCTTCGGTGCCACGCAGGCCCCAACGCGAAGTGTTCATGCCGCCCGAGATAACGCTGGTCTGGCTGCCGCCAGTGGCTGACTTGTTGTTGGCGGTTTCAACGCCGACATCCAGCAAACCGTAGACCTGCACGTTAGATTGGGCGTGGGCGGCGCCGCCAGCGGCTGCCGCGAGTGCCATGATAGCGAGGGTCAACGAGGTTTTTTTCATGTAGGTCTCCAGAGGGATATAGTTATTTGTGGCGCCTGATCTTTGCAATCAGGCTGTCACTATAGGAGTCACTTCCTTTCAATTACCTTTCACTGCCGTTTCGGTATGGATTCCTGTCGTCCATGCACCACAAATCAGGTAAGGGCTTCCCTTTTGGGGCCGCTGAGACCATGATTCTGGCCTTACACTGAACTTATTTCATATGGTTGGCAAGAATTTATGCGTATTCTGTTAGTTGAAGACCACACCGAGTTATCACATTGGCTGTCCAAAGCCCTGCGCGACGCCAACCTGACGGTGGAATGCGCAGACAACGGCGCCGATGCGGACGCGCTGCTGCACACCCAGGACTACGCGCTGCTGATCCTCGACCTGACCTTGCCGCGCATGGACGGCCTGGAAGTGCTCAAGCGCCTGCGCGCGCGCGGCGGACCGCGCGGCCAGACTCCCGTGTTGATACTGACCGCGCGCGGCGGCCTGGAAGACCGCGTGCAGGGCCTGAACCTGGGCGCCGACGATTACCTGGCCAAGCCCTTCGAACTGGCCGAGCTGGAAGCGCGCGTGAAGGCGCTGCTGCGCCGCAGCGTCGGCAACGAGGCGCTGGTGCACAGCTGCGGCGCGCTCAGTTTCGACACCGTCACCCGCATGTTCGCCTACGCCGGCGCGCCGCTGGCGCTGACGCCGCGCGAACACGCGGTGCTGGAGACGCTGATCACCCGCTCCGGCCGCGCCGTCTCCAAGGAGAAGCTGTTCGACGAAGTGTTCGCGCTGGCCGACGACGCCAACCTCGATGCGATCGAGCTGTATATCCACCGCGTGCGCAAGAAGCTCGACATCGCCGCGCCGGATGCCGCCGTCATCACCACGCTGCGCGGCATCGGCTACCTGCTGCAACCACGGCCCGCCGCCGCTCCGGCCCCTGCTCCGGCCGGCGGCGCCAAGGGCGGCTAACGTTGAGCGGGACCGGCCGCATGCCGCTGCTGGACAAGCTGGCGCGCCGCTTCGGCCCGGGCGCTCCGCTGGGCAGCCTGCGCGGGCAGTTGCTGCGCTGGCTGCTGGGCCCCTTGCTGGTGCTGGTGGCGCTCAACACCCTGTCGGTCTACCACAACGCGCTGGACGCGGCCGACGTCGCCTACGACCGTTCGCTGCTCGCCTCCACGCGCGCGCTGGCGGAACGCGTCTCCATCGTCGACGGCAAGGTGGTGGCGGACGTGCCCTACGTGGCGCTGGACAGCTTCGAGACCGATACGCTGGGCCGCATCTACTACAAGGTCACCGGCATCACCGGCGAGACCGTGTCCGGCTACGCCGACCTGCCGCCGGTGCCGGCCAACGTGCCTCGCTCGGAGGCCTATCCGGCACTGGTGCGCTTCTACCACGCCACCTACAACGGCCAGCCGGTGCGCATCGCCGCGCTGCTGCAACCGGTGTACGACGATTCGATGCGCGGCATCGCGCTGATCCAGGTCGGCGAAACGCTGGAGGCGCGGCGCGGCCTGTCCAACCAGATCCTGTTCGACACGCTGGCCTGGCAGGCCTTGCTGCTGCTGGCGGTGGCGCTGCTGGTGTGGTTCGCGGTGCGGCTGGTGCTGCAACCGCTGATGCGGCTGAAGATCGCGGTGGAGACGCGCAGCCTCAATGATTCGTCCGATGTCGATCCGACGCTGGTGCACAAGGAAGTGCGGCCGCTGGTGGCGGCGATGAACAGTTCGCGCTCGCGTTTGCAGATCCTGATCAGCAGCCAGCGCCGCTTCATCGCCGACGCCTCGCACCAGCTGCGCACTCCGCTGACGGTATTGAAGACCCAGGCCGAACTGGCGCTGCGCGAATGCGATCGACCCGGCGCCGATCCGCAGGCCACGCGGGCAGCACTGCGCGAAATCGTCCACAGCATCGCCGCCACCACCGATTCGACCGTCAATCTGGCCAACCGCCTGCTGACGTTGGCGCGCATCGAACATGGCGGCGACGCCGAGGGCGCGGCGGCCCAGTCGGAGCCTGCCTCGCTGCGCGACATCGCGCGCCAGGTCGGGCTGGAGATGGCGATGGCGGCGGTGGCCAAGCAGATCGACCTGGCGCTGGAGGCGGACAGCGAATGCGTGGTCCAGGGCCAGGCCTTGCTGCTGCACGAGATGATCGCCAACCTGACCGACAACGCCTTGCGCTACACGCCCCAGGGCGGCACGGTGACGCTGCGGGTACGGCCCGGCACGGGCACGGGCACGGGCGGCGTGGTGCTGGAAGTGGAAGACAGCGGCCACGGCATCGCCGCCGCCGAGCGCGAACGGGTATTCGCGCCCTTCTATCGCGCCGCCGCGACGCTGGAGCGCAATCCGGGCGGCGCAGGCCTGGGCCTGGCCATCGTGCGCGACATCGCCACCCTGCACGGCGCCAGCATCACGCTGGACGACGCCGGCGGCGGCCAGGGCCTGAAAGTCACGGTAGCCTTCCCCCGCACCTGACCCGGCCGCCGCTGCGGTAAAATACAGCCTATCGCATCAGCGTCCCCGCACTACACCAAGGAATAAGTACATGATCACCAAAGAAGACATGGTCGAGCTGTTTGCCGACATGAAGCAGAACGCACCGTGGGATATTTCCAAGCCGCTGTTGTGGGGCTATTTTTTCGCCGACCCGGTCAAAAGCAAACTGGAAGTCGCCTCGGAGCAGCTGAAGACCAAGGGCTATCAGGTGGTCGGCATCTACGACTCCAAGCCGGAAGCCAGCGTGCCTGCGCTGTGGTGGCTGCACGTTGAAAAAACCGAGCACCACACCGCCGACACGCTGCACGTCCGCAACCAGGAATTCTACAAGTTCGCCGAAGAGCACCAGCTCGAATCCTACGACGGCATGGACGTCGGCCCCGCCGCCTGATTACAGCAAGGCCGCCAGCGCCGGATGGCGCTTGGTGGCCTCGAACTCCGTCACCTGATAGCTGGCGATCCCGTTCTGCGCGAACGGGTCCCGTGCCAGCAAGCCGTCGAGCTCCGCGCGCGACAGGCGTCCACTCACGATAATCACACCGCCGTCGCGCGGGTTCTTCGGACCCGAGGCCAGAAACATCTCGTGTGCATACTGCTCGTCGAGAAAGGCGCGATGTGCGGCAAGGTGCACCTCTATTTCCGCCAGCGGTTTCAGATAAGTCAGATTCACGATGTACATGTTGAGGAAGCCTCATTAGGAAACCTGGGCATCATATCACCGGGCCAGCGCCTGCTCGGCCTTCGCCAGTTTTTTCCGGTAGAAGGCGCCTCGGAAAGATCGGAGAGAGGCCCGTTACAAGCTCGGGAAGTAAGAAGCTACCACTAGTACGAGCGCGTTTTGGGTCAAGTGGGCGACAGTCGTCGTCCAATAACTGACACCCACTCCGTAGCTGCGGTAGCGCAGGTAAATAAAAGCGAATATAGCCCCGGCGAACAGCGCAACAATCCCGTGCGCAATACCGCCGTTCAAGTAGTGGCCTAGGGCCCACATGACAGAACCTGTCGCTATGCAAAAGACCGGTTTTACGGAAAATCGCCTGAGCACTTCCAGCGGTAGTAACTGCCCCAATAAAGTTTCAAACAGCGGCGCCCATGCCAGTGCCGCCACGATTTGTATGCCAAGGCTGGCATTGAGAGCGCCGGCTCCTGCGTTGGCACCCCATTGGGCCAAGGGAATGAAAACCTTGAGGGCCAAAAGAACCAGCATTGAGCAAACAAACGAGACTCCTCCCCACATTACGCCGCCGCTGACAATCCTGGGATTGATGGCGCCGAGACTTTTCACTTCGCCACTTGAAGCAGGACGTCGGCGTGATGGTGCCCCGTAAAGGCCGAGAACAGCTTGCCTCGCAGGCGCACCACGGTGCCAAGCCAGGGCTTCAGTTCCGCATACTGCGCCGCGTTGAGCACCAGCTGGATTTCCCGAACCGACGGAAAATCCGTTTCGTTGGAGCCGGCGCCGGAGACGGTGCAGATGGCCGGGTCGAGAGTCAGGTAGTAGCCGGTCTCCGGCTCGTCACCATCGGCCACGCTCTCATAATTGGGCCGGCCCGGGAAGGTCTCCCTATGCAGTTTTCCAGCCACCACCGTGGTGTCCACACCATACTTGAGGCATTGGGCAGGCGCCGCGCTGGCCGGTGCGGCCTGCACCGCCGCCAGCCATGCCAGCGCAATCGCGGCGCGCATCATCATCGGGCCAGCTCCTGCTCGGCCCTCGCCAGGTTTTTCCGGTAGCCTTCCATGGCCTGCGGGCTTTTTTCTCCGGCCGTGCCCAGCGCGATCGCCTGCTGGAACTGCGCCTTGGCCTGCAAGGGCTGCTTCACTTCGAGCAGCAGCTCGCCGTAGCTGTCATGCGCATTGGCCGATGCCGGGAAGGTGTCGGCGTTGAATTTCATGACCAGCGCCGCGAGCTGCGGCTGCTTGCGCTTGCCCAGCATCATGTAACCGACGCCGTTGATTTCGTTCTCGCCAAAGCGGCTTTCCTTCAGCGCGCTGTCGACCAGTTGCCCGGCCTCGCCGCCGCGCTGCGCCTGCAACAGGACGACCGCGCGGTCCAGGGCGCGCAACAGGTCTTCCTGCGCCAGCTTGTGGGCACGGCGCTGCTCCTGCGCGGTGGCGCCGGCCATCACCTGCTGGATGGCGCCAGCCACCAGCGCCGGTTCCTCCAGATGGATGTTGTGCCCGCTATTGGCGGTGACAACATGGCTGCCGGATGAAAACTGCAGGAACAGTTGCTCGTGCAGCGAGCGCCACACCGCCACCGCCGGCACCGTGTGCATGAAGAACTCCGGCTGCTCGCGCACCATGGTCGAGGTCAGGACCACGGCCGGCACGTCCGGCAAGCGCGGCGCAGGCAGCAGGCTGGCGGCGGCGAAGGCGTCATCCACCAGTTTGCTTTCCGCCTTCAAGGGCGCGGGCGTCAGCGAGTCCAGATATTTCTGGTCTTGCGCGACCTTGGCGGCGTCGAGCTTCTTGAGCTCGGTGTCGAAACGCTCCATGCTGGGATCGACAAACACCATGCCGGCCACCTGCTCCGGGTGGCGCTGGGCGAACAGGCGTATCAGATAGCCGCCGTAGGAATGACCGACCAGGATGAACGGCGGCGACAGGTGGGCGGCCTCGATCAGCTGGTCCAGTTCCGCGCTGCTGCGTTGCGGCGTGCGCGCCTCGGGACGCGCATCGGATTTGCCGATCCCGGCGCGCGAATACACGAACACCTTGGCCGACTTGGCGATTTCCGGCGCCACTTTTCGCCAGACCGACAGGTCGCTGGCAAAGCCCGATTCGAAGATGACGGTGTAGGGGCCGCTGCCCGCGCTGGCCGCGTCAACGTGATAGGAACCGACATTGACGCCCTCCTGGCCGGCGGCCACGGCGGACGCCATCACACAAGCGGACATCAACGCCATTGCGGCAAATTTTCCGGAAAACATCTGTTTCAATCAACACTCCTTGTACGGGGTTTGCAAGCTTGGCTAATTTGCAAGTCTACCGTACATTGGGTGCATAATCGAAGGATTTAGCGGCGTCATCCCGGCAGCCGGATATTGAGGAAAGCTCTATGCCACTCAGCCAGCGCATGCAAACGGTCTTTCTGTTGAACGCAGCGGTGCTCATCACGCACCAGATCGACGCGGCGTATTGGCACGAGTGGGAACTGTTCCGCATCCCCGGCGGAAACCAGATAAATCTTTTATTGAATTTGCCGATCATCGCGCTGGTGCTGTACGCGCAGGGCCAGGTCCGCGCGCAGACCAGCCGCGCGCTGCGCTGCTATCAGTTGATGGTGTTCCTGGGTTTGCTCACCGTGGCGATCCACTCGGCCTTCTTCGCCTTCGGCGCGGAAGCGTTCATGCAGCCGATGTCGATCGCCTTGCTGGCCGCGACAGCCGTCCTGTCGATCGGCCAGCTGCTTCTGCTGCGCGGCGAACATTTACGCCGCCAGCGCCAGCGCGTATGACGCATCGTTGGCGCATGCCCGCAAGCGGCGCGAGGCCAGCACCGACACCGGCTGTTCATCGCCGAGCAGCATGATCATCGCCGGCACGTCCAGGCCGTTGATCGCGGCCTGGAAGCGGCGCAGCAGTTCGCGGCACAGCTTTTCTCCCGGCGGCACCTCGTCCTCGCGCAAGCGCCTGCGTGCACGCGCCAGATGCTGGCGGGCGCTTACCGTCTTGATGCCGAGCCTGGCCGCAATCTCCGCATGCTCGCATTCGAATACATCATGCAGGACCACCGCCAGCCGCTCGGACGGCGACAGGCATGCCAGCAGGCGCTGCAGCGCCTCGCCCAGTTCGGCGCGCCGCTGCAAGCCCTGTTCCGGGGTCTCGGTCGCCACATCGGACGCCAACTCCATGGCGGCATGCGCGGCCGCCGCGTCCCGGGCGCGCTTGCGCAGCCGGTCGATCGACGGGTGCTGCACCACGGTGGTCAGCCAGGCGGCAGGCGTTTCCAGCGCGCCCAGCTCGGCGCCCCGCCATTTCAGAAAACAATCCTGCACGATGTCCTCGGCTTCCGCCTCGCTGCCGACGATGCGGCAGCTGATCGCCTTCAGGCGCGGACGCAAGCGCTCGAACATGGCGCCATCGGCGTCGGAAGTGCTGGGCATGGAAATCTCCTTGTATGAGGCTAGTGCCACTTGACGCTCGGCAGGGCCCAAGTGTGACACGCCGGCGATATATTTTTTTATTGTCACACAGCGCCGGTCCACAGACGTCAAGCGATACCAAACCCTATCGCAAAAGGACCAACATGACTTCGCATTCTCCGCAGGCGCTCGGCCTGGTACCCACCGTCATCGAACACACGGCACGCGGCGAGCGCGCGTTCGACATCTATTCACGCCTGCTGAAGGAGCGGGTGATCTTCCTGGTGGGAGAAGTGACCGAGCAATCGGCCAACCTGATCGTCGCGCAGCTGCTGTTCCTGGAATCAGACGATCCCGGCAAGGATATTTCGCTGTACATCAACTCGCCGGGAGGCTCGGTGTACGCCGGCATGGCGGTGTACGACACGATGCAGTTCATCAAGCCGGACGTGTCGACGCTGTGCACGGGGTTCGCCGCCAGCATGGGTTCTTTCCTGCTGGCGGCGGGCGCCATCGGCAAGCGCTACGCCTTGCCCAACGCCCGCATCATGATGCACCAGCCACACGGCGGAGCGCAGGGCGTGGCGGCCGACATCGAGATCCAGGCGCGCGAAGTGCTGTATCAGCGCCACCGCCTCAACAGCATCTACGCCGAGCGCACCGGCCAGCCGCTGGCGCGGATCGAAAAGGACTCGGACCGCGACCACTACATGTCGGCCCAGCAGGGCGCGGAATACGGCCTGATCGACCGCGTGCTGACGTTCCGCGACCAGGCCCAGGACGCTACTTAGCGCAGCGCCAGGCGCTTGGCGCCGGCGCGCGGCTCCTCTTCCAGCTTGAACACGCTGACCACTTCCGCCAGGTGCGCGGCCTGCTCCTGCAAGGATCCCGCGGCGGCCGCCGCCTGCTCCACCAGCGCCGCGTTCTGCTGCGTGGTGCTGTCGATTTCCGTCACCGCCAGGTTGACCTGGGCGATGCCTTCGCTTTGCTCGTGGCTGGCGGCGACGATCTCGCCCATGATGCTGGTCACCTGCTCCACCGACGACACGATCTTGCTCATCGTGACGCCGGCCTCGTCGACCAGCACACTGCCGGCATCGACCTTCGCCACCGAATCGCCGATCAGCTCCTTGATCTCCTTGGCCGCGCTGGCCGAACGCTGCGCCAGGTTGCGCACCTCGGACGCCACCACCGCGAAGCCGCGGCCCTGCTCGCCCGCGCGGGCTGCTTCCACCGCCGCGTTCAAGGCCAGGATGTTGGTCTGGAAGGCGATGCCGTCGATCACGCCGATGATGTCGACGATCTTGCGCGAGCTGTCCTTGATCGACACCATGGTCTGCACCACGCGGCCGACCACCTCGCCGCCCTCGGTCGCATAACCGGAGGCCGATTGCACCAGCTGGTTGGCCTGCTTGGCGCTGTCGGCGTTCTGGGTCACGGTCGCGGTCAATTCCTCCATCGCCGACGCCGTTTCCTCCAGGCTGGACGCCTGCGCCTCGGTGCGCGACGACAAATCCAGATTGCCACTGGCGATCTCGCTGGATGCCGTGGCGATGGTCTCCGTACTGTCGCGCACCTTGCGGATGGTGGCATTCAGCGACGACACGAAACGATTGAAGCCATCGGCCAGCGCGCCGACCTCATCCTCGCTCTCGACCGTCATGCGGCGGCTCAAGTCGCCGTTGCCGTCGGCGATCTCGCCCAGCATGTGCGCGGCGCGCGCCACCGGCGCGGCGATCGCCCGGCTGACCAGGAACACCACGAACATGCCGAGGCCGCCGCCCACCAGGCCGCCCACCAGCGCCGACACCGTCACCGAACGCGTGACCGCGCCCAGCACTTCGGACTCAGGCACTTCGGCGATCACATACATGTTCAACTCCGGCACGAACGACGACGCCACCAGGCGCTTGCCGCCCGGCGCCGAGTAGCTGGCGCTGGCGTAGGTCTGGCCGCCCAGCAGCTTGGTCGTCAGCTCGGCGCTGAAGCCCGGCAGGTCCTTCATGAAGTGCTGGCCGTCCGCCAGCGCGGTGTCGCGGTGCACGATCAGCATGCCGTTCGGCCGCACCAGATACACGAAGCCGGAGGCGCCGACCTTGTAGCTGCGGATGTTCTCCGCCAGCTTGTTGACCGACAGCCCCAGGCTGGCCACGCCGATCTTGCCGTCGCCGGTGTCGAAGCGGGTATTGATGAAGACGTTGTAGGTGGTGGCGCCCGGTTCCTTGTCCAGGTTCAGCGAATACGACTTGCCGCTGGCCAGGAAGCCGTAGAACCACTGGTCGGCCGCGGCGCCCTTGTCCAGCGTGCGGCTGTAGCCCTTTTCGTCGAAATACTTGCCGGTGCTGCCGGACACCCACGACACCGCCGCCGCCTTCGCGGACTTGCGGATGCTGGCCGCGTACGCGATCCAGGCCGGCAGGCCGCTGTCCGGCAAGCCGGCTTTCTCCCAGTCCAGCAGGAAGGTGTTGGCGCTGACCGACAGCGTGGCCGCCAGCGGCTCGCCGATCTGGCGCAGGATGTCGTTGCGGATTTCGCCCACCTCGGCCGGCAGCTCCTGGTTCACCACGCGCTCGCGGATGCTGTTGCCCGTCATGACCACGCTGAGCGTGGCCGAGACTACCAGGAACAGCAACAGGCAGGCCGCCATGCTGAGCATCAGTTTTTGCTGAATAGACAAACGGCGCAGTAGACTAGCCATGACACTCCCCAAAGGTTAAATCGGCACACATATATTTGCAAATCAGCGTAATCGAATAGTGTTGCCATGCGCAACCTAAAATTCCGCATCCGTGCCGAACAACAACGTAACCAATCGAACAGGCTGTAGGGCCGCTTTAGTCATATCATTCAGCCAATATAGAGACTATTTAGCGACGATGCTTACGAAACTTTCGTTTCGCCAGCTGCTGCTGGGCGTCTTCCTGTTGATCGCCGTGCTGCTGAGCGCCGCTTCGCTGCACGCGCTGTGGACCCTCGACCGGCTCGCCACCCACAGCCGCGACAGCGGACGCCACGCCCTGGCACTGACCGAAAACACCCAACAACTGGCCGAACGCAGCGTGGCGATGGCGCGCAGCGCGCGCCAGTTTCTGGTGCTGGACGATCCCGCCTTCCGCAAGCGCTACGCCGACGCCTGGCGCGAGGCGCGCACGGCGCTGGACGCGGTGGCGGCGGCCCTGCCCTACACGCCGCCCAGCACCTTCGAGCGCTGGCGCCACGCCGGCGAGCAGGCCTGGGACATCCTGCAGGCGCCGGCGCGGCCGCGTTCCAGCGCGCGTCAGCAGGCGCTGGAAAAAGTGCTGGCGCCGCTGCCGTCGGTGAACGCCGAACTGGCCGACGAAGTCAAACAGGAAGTCGAGCGCCGCAACGGCGAGCTGCTCAGCGAGCTGGACCAGCGGCGCGGCGTGCTCAAGGGGCAAGTGATGGCGTCCATCGTGCTGGCGGCGCTGCTGGCGGGCGGCTTCGGCCTGTGGCTGTCGCGGCCGCTGGCGCAGATCGAGTCGGCCATCGACCGGCTCGGCGAGAACCGCTACGACCAGCCGATCGCCGTGCGCGGCCCCAGCGACCTGCAACACGTGGGGCAGCAGCTGAACTGGCTGCGCCAGCGGCTGTCGGACCTGGAGGCGGACAAGGCGCGCTTCCTGCGCCACATCTCGCATGAACTGAAGACGCCGCTGGCGGCGCTGCGCGAAGGCGTGGCGCTGCTGGAGGACGGCGTGGCCGGCGCGCTGTCGCCCAACCAGCGCGAGATCGCCGGCATCCTCAACCAGAACACGGCGGCGCTGCAATCGCAGATCGAGGCGCTGCTGCGTTACAACGCCGCCACCTTCGACGCCCATCACCTGCGGCGCGAACCGACCGACATGGCGGCGCTGCTGGCGCAGTCCGTCGCCACCCAGCGCCTGCAATGGCAGGCGGCCGGGCTGAGCGTCGCCATCGAAGGCCGGGCCGCGCCGATCGCCGTCGACGCCGACAAGCTGGGGGTCGCCGTCGGCAACCTGCTGTCGAACGCTTTGCGCTTCAGCCCTCCCGGCGGACAGATCGTGTTCCGCCTGGCCGAGTCGGACGGCAAGCTGCTGCTCGACTGCATCGACCAGGGGCCGGGCGTGGCGCCGGCCGACACGGCGCGCATCTTCGAGCCGTTTTACCAGGGCGCGCGCCAGCCGGCCGGCGCGCGCCGCGGCAACGGCATCGGCCTGTCCATCGTCCACGAATACATCGCCGCCCATGGCGGCGCCTTGCAACTGCTGCCCTCCGGCCAGGGCGCGCATTTCCGAATCGAATTGCCCTATGAAATATGACGTAGCCTCCCCCCTGCTGTTGCTGGTGCTCAGCCTGTCGCTGGCGGCCTGCACGCTGAGCTCGCCCCGTCCGACGCTGCCGACGCCGGACGAAGTGACGCTGCCGCCGCCGCCGGCCATTGTCGAACTGCCGCCACCGCCGCCGCCGGATGAAGTCGGGCCTCTGCTGAGCTACCACCAGCAGCTGCGCAAGATGACGCAGGGCGACATGCTGAAGGAGTTGAGCGGCCTGGGCCTGCAGCAGCGCAGTCCGCGCGTGGCGGTCCAGATGGGCATGGTGCTGATGCTGACGCGCGGCAGCGGCGACCTGGCGCGCGCGCAGGCGCTGCTCGACAGCGTGGCCACCGCCACCGATACCGAGGCGCAGCCGTTCAAGGCCCTGGCGCAGCTATTGTCCAGCAATTGCGCGGAGACACGCCGCCTGGCCGACCATGCCGACAAGCTGGTCGTCCAACAGAAGGACAGCCAGCGCCGCATCGACCAGCTCAACGAGATGCTGGAAGGCTTGAAGACCATCGAGCGCACCTTGCCGGCCCGTCCGGCGCCGGGACCGCAGGCGGTGATCAAATGAACGCGCCGGCCGACGCCCTGAAACCGCAGCGCGAACCCGGCGCGCAGACCCGCGCCGGCGACAACGGCGCCCCGCGCAGCGCCGCCGCCGGCCAGGGCGCCCATCTGCTGCTGGTGGACGACGACGCCGACCTGCTGCGCCTGCTGTCCATGCGCCTGAGCGCCAACGGCTACCGCGTGACGGCCGTGGGCAGCGCCGAGGCGGCGCTGGCGCGCATGGCGATCGAGCTGCCGCGCCTGGTCATCAGCGACATCCGCCTGCCGGACCGCGACGGCATGTCGCTGTTCCAGGAAATCCGCAGCGCCTGGCCGGCGTTGCCGGTGATCCTGCTGACCGCGCACGGCACCATCCCCGACGCGGTGGAAGCGACCACGCTGGGCGCCTACGCCTACCTGACCAAGCCCTTCGACGCCAAGACGCTGCTGGAGCGCATCGTGCAGGCGCTGAGCCTGTCCGCGCCCGAGGCCGGCCCCGCCAGCGGCGACCACGCCTGGCGCGCCGGCCTGATCAGCCGCAGTCAGTGCATGGACGAGCTGCTGGCCGAAGCGCGGCTGGTGGCCGCCTCCGACGCCAGCATCCTGATCCGCGGCGAAAGCGGCACCGGCAAGGAACTGCTGGCCAACGCCATCCACCGCGCCAGCCGGCGCAGCAAGGCGCCGTTCATCGCCGTCAACTGCGGCGCGATACCCGAGGCCTTGCTGGAGTCCGAGCTGTTCGGCCACGTCAAGGGCGCCTACACCGGCGCCGTGGCCAGCCGCGAAGGCCTGCTGCAGGCGGCCGACGGCGGCACGCTGTTCCTCGACGAGATCGGCGACATGCCGCTGCTGCTGCAAGTGAAGCTGCTGCGCGTGCTGCAGGAGCGCGTAGTGCGCCAGCTGGGCTCGGACGTGGCGCGGCCGGTGGACGTGCGCATCCTGTCGGCCACCCATCGCGACCTCGACGCGGCGATGCAGGAGGGCCAGTTCCGCGAAGACCTGTACTACCGCCTCAACGTCATCACGCTGACCTTGCCGCCGCTGTCGCAGCGCCGCGAGGACATCGCGCCGATGGCGACCCAGTTCCTGCAATCGCTGGCCGCCAAGTACGGCAAGACGGTGCGCGGCTACGCGCCCGGCGCGCTGGAGGCGCTGACCACCGCCGCCTGGCCGGGCAATGTGCGCCAGCTGTACAACGTGGTCGAGCACGTGTGCGCGCTGGCGACCGCGCCGCTGGTGCCCTTGTCGCTGGTGCAGCGGGCGCTGCGGGTGCCTTCATTGGAAGTGCTGAGCTACACCGAAGCCAAGCAGCGCTTCGAGCGCAACTACCTGGTCCAGCTGCTGAAACTCACGGATGGCAACGTGGCCGACGCCGCCCGCCTGGCCGAGCGCAACCGCACCGAGTTCTATCGGCTGCTGCAAAAATACGATCTGGACGCCAGCCTGTTTCGCGGCGACGGCAGCGCTGTCGCCGCAGAGCGACAGGAATAAACGCTTACATATCAATCACTTGCGCAATGGCGGCGGAAGCTTGTCGCCATCTCCCGACAAAACCGGGGCAATATGGCCGGAAATGCCAGGGCCGATCCGGGCTCAGCAGAAAAATCGCATTTAAGCGCTTGATTTTAAACAGTTAATTAGAGCTGGCACGGGGTTTGCAAAGGAGAGGATAACGTCACTGACGTTTCACCCTCAAACTGAAAAAGGAAGCAAATCATGATGACTACCAAACTGATCGCCCGCCTGCTGGTTGCCGCCACCCTGACCGCCGCTGCCGCCACCGGCACCGCATTCGCCCAGACCGAAGCCGCGATGGCAGGCGCCGCCAAGACCGGCACCGCCACCAATGACGACGCCATCACCAGCAAAATCAAGGCTTCCCTGGCAGATCAAAAACAAATCGGCGTGACCACCACCGACGGCGTGGTTGTGCTGAGCGGCGCGGTAGCGAGCACCGATATCGGCACCAAGGCCATCCAGGTGGCATCGGCCGTACCGGGCGTGAAAGAAGTGAAAAGCGAACTGACCGTCGCTTCGAAGTAAGCAGTAGCAGTAACCCCAAGTTAATAGGAGTAAGTCTTTACCGGACAGCGTGCGTAGACGCTGCCCGGTTTTTTTTCGTCCGCGAAACCCGCAATACGGCCACAGGGTCTGACCCCGTACGGGGTCAGACCCCACGCCTCCGGGTTGCGGGGTGACTAGCTCAGGTTTTCCAGGCGGATCTTGGTAACGTTACCGCACACAGTAGCCAGGCCCTCGATCTTGGCGATGGCCGCCAGCACGTTCTTCTCCTGCGTCTGGTGCGTCAGGAAGATGATGTCGGTACGGGTTTCGCCGTCCGCCGGTTCCTTTTGCATCATGGCGTCGATCGAGATGGTGGCGTCGGCCAGGATGCGGGTCAGGTCGGCCAGCACGCCAGGCTGGTCGCTGACGTTCATCCGCAGGTAGTAGCTGGTGGTGATTTCCGACATCGGCAGGATCTCGATATCGGTCATCGCGTTCGGCTGGAAGGCCAGGTGCGGCACGCGGTGTTCGGCGTCGGCCGTGGCCAGGCGGGTGATGTCGACCAGGTCGGCGATCACGGCCGACGCGGTCGGCTCGGAACCGGCGCCCTTGCCGTAGTACAAGGTGGCGCCGACGGCGTCGCCATGCACCAGCACCGCGTTCATCGCGCCTTCGACGTTGGCGATCAGGCGCTTGGCCGGGATCAAGGTCGGATGCACGCGCAATTCCACGCCTTCCACGCCGTTGACCTTGGCGCGCTTGGCGATGCCCAGCAGCTTGATGCGGTAGCCCAGCTGCTCGGCGTAGCGGATGTCGATGGCGTTGAGCTTGGAGATGCCCTCGACGTGCGCCTTGTCGAACTGTACCGGGATGCCGAAGGCGATCGCCGACATGATGGTGGCCTTGTGCGCCGCGTCCACGCCTTCGATGTCGAAGGTCGGGTCGGCCTCGGCATAGCCCAGTTCCTGCGCCTGCTTGAGCACGGTGGCGAAGTCCAGGCCCTTGTCGCGCATCTCGGACAGGATGAAGTTGGTGGTGCCGTTGATGATGCCGGCCAGCCATTCGATGCGGTTGGCGGTCAGGCCCTCGCGCAGCGCCTTGATGATGGGGATGCCGCCGGCCACGGCCGCCTCGAACGCCACCATCACGCCCTTGGCTTGCGCCGCGGCGAAGATTTCGTTGCCGTGCACGGCCAGCAGCGCCTTGTTGGCGGTGACCACGTGCTTGCCGTTGGCGATGGCTTGCAGCACCAGCTCCCTGGCCTGCTCGTAGCCGCCGATCAGCTCGACGACGATGTCGATTTCCGGATCGTTGACGATGTCGAACGGGCTGGCCACCACCTTGACCTTGCCGCCGGTGCGCTGCTTGGCGCGCTCCAGGTTGCGGGCCGAGACGGCGACGATTTCGATGCCGCGGCCGGCGCGGCGGCGGATTTCTTCCTGATTGCGCAACAACACGTCGAACGTGCCGCCGCCGACGTTACCGACGCCGAGCAAACCTACTTTGATGGGTTTCATATAAATCGTTTCTATTGTTTTGTTAGAAGCTGGCGCCGTGACGTTTACGGTAGCCTTCCATGAACTTGGCGATACGGCCGAAGGCTTCGATCATATCGTCCGAATTCGGCAGGAACACGACGCGGAAGTGATCCGGCGCGATCCAGTTGAAGCCGCTGCCCTGGACGATCAGCACTTTGGTTTCGGCCAGCAGCTCGTAGGCGAATTGCTGGTCGTCCGCGATCGGGTAGATCTTCGGATCGAGGCGTGGGAACATGTACAGCGCAGCTTTCGGCTTGACGCAAGTTACGCCTGGAATATCGGTGAGCAGCTTGTAGGCCAGGTCGCGCTGCTTGAGCAGGCGCCCGCCCGGCCCCACCAGGTCCTGGATCGACTGGTAGCCGCCAAGCGCGGTCTGGATCGCAAACTGGCCCGGCGCGTTGGCGCACAGGCGCATCGAGGCCAGCATGTTCAGGCCCTCGATGTAATCTTTCGCATGGTCTTTCTGGCCCGACACCACCATCCAGCCGGCGCGGTAGCCGCAGGCGCGGTAGTTCTTCGACAGGCCGTTGAAGGTGACGAACAGCACGTCGTCGGCCAGCGAGGCGATCGAGACGTGCTCGGCGCCGTCGTACAGCACCTTGTCGTAGATTTCATCGGCGTAGATGATCAACTGGTGCTGGCGCGCCAGTTCGACGATCTGCAGCAGCAGTTCGACCGGATACAGCGCGCCGGTCGGATTGTTCGGATTGATGACGACGATGGCGCGCGTGTTCGAGGTGATCTTGCGGCGCATGTCCTCGATGTCCGGGAACCAGTCCTGCATCTCGTCGCACACATAATGCACCGGGGTGCCGCCCGACAGCGACACCGCCGCCGTCCACAGCGGATAGTCGGGCGCCGGCACCAGCACTTCGTCGCCGGTGTTGAGCAGCGCGTTCATCGACATGACGATCAGCTCGGACGCGCCATTGCCCAGATAGACATCCTCGATATTCACACCGGCAATATTCTTGCTCTGGGTGTAATGCACCACGGCCTTGCGCGGCGCGAACATGCCCTTGGAATCGGTGTAACCCGCAGCGTTGTGCAGGTTGATTTTCATGTCCTGGACGATTTCATCAGGCGGATCGAAACCGAATACGGCTAAGTTGCCGATATTCAACTTTGTGATCTTATGGCCTTCTTCTTCCATTTGCCGGGCTTTTTCCGGCACCGGGCCGCGGATCTCGTAGCAGACTTCCGCTAATTTGTTCGATTTTTGAATCGGTCGCAAAATAAAATCCTGTCTTGGTGAGGCAAACCGCTCAGGACTGCCAAAATGCCCCGGCGGCCCGTGCTGCAATGCGAAAAGATCCATTCTGCCGAAAGCATCCCATTTAATCAACCTGTAAGGGGTGGAAAGCGCAGGATCACCCCGGAAAAACGCTACAATGGCGCTTCTTTTGCCGACTAAACACACGATTTCTGTCATGAAGCTCCACGCCAGCGATACTCAAAAATACCAGACTGTTACCGGTTACGATGAAACCGGCGTCGAAATCAACGCCCAGCGCTACAACTACAGCCTGATCGTGCTGCCGGAAATCCCGCCGCGCGCCTGGGACGCCCCCACCTTCGAATCTATTACCGCAGAGCATTTCGACACCATAGGCGCCGACAGCCCGGACGTGGTCATTCTCGGCACCGGCGCCAAACAGCGCTTCATCCACCCGCGCCTGACCGCCGCGCTGACCATGCGCCGCATCGGCGTTGAATGCATGGACAGCCAGGCCGCCTGCCGCACCTACAACATCCTGATGGGCGAGGGCCGCAAGGTTACGCTCGCCTTAGTGATTGACAACTCGATCGACCACCCCGAGGGCACCCCCGCCTGATGAACGACCTGTACAACTCCAAGAAAATCGTCTGGTCGCTGCTGGCCGCGTTCATCATCGTCTGGCTGTACGTGCTGGGCGTGCGCACGCTGGTGCCGCCCGACGAGGGCCGCTACGCCGAAATGGCGCGCGAAATGTTCACCACCGGCGACTGGGTCACCACCCGCCTGAACGGCATCAAGTATTTTGAAAAGCCACCGCTGCAAACCTGGATGAACGCGGCCTCGTTTGCCGTGTTCGGCCTGGGCGAATGGCAGGCGCGCCTGTGGACCGGCCTGTGCGGCCTGGGCGGCGTGATCCTGACCGGCTACGCCGGCAACCGCGTGTTCGGCGCGCGCGCCGGCTTCTACGCCGCGCTGGCGCTCGGTTCCAGCCTGTTCTGGGTGGCTTCCGGCCAGATCGATTCGCTGGACATGAGCCTGTCGGGCATGATGACCATCGTGCTGTGCGCGGTCATGGTCGCCCAGCGCGACGGCGCCGGCGAGAGCGAACGCCGCAACTGGATGCTGGTCTGCTGGGCCGGCATGGCGCTGGCGGTGCTGGCCAAGGGCCTGATCGGCCTGGTGCTGCCGGGCGCGGTGCTGGTGCTGTACTCGGCGCTGTCGGGCGACATCGCCATCTGGAAGCGCCTGCACCTGGGCAAGGGCCTGCTGCTGTTCTTCGCCGTCGCCACACCGTGGTTCGTGCTGGTGGCGCAGCGCAATCCGGAACAGCCCTACTTCTTCTTCGTGCACGAGCACTGGGAACGCTTCTTCCTCAAGACCCACCACCGCGAAGGCGCGTGGTACTACTTCTTCGTGATGCTGATCCCCGGCATCGCGCCATGGCTGGGCCTGCTGCCGCAGGCGCTGTGGGGCGCCGTGCGCCGCGAGCGCAACGGCGTGTTCCAGCCCAAGCTGCTGCTGTTGATCTGGGCCGTGTTCATTTTCTTCTTCTTCAGCTATTCCAGCTCCAAGCTGCCCGGCTACATCCTGCCGATCTTCCCGGCGCTGGCCCTGCTGATCGCGGTCAACCTGGAAACCGCCTCGCGCCGCAGCCGCATGATCGCCGCCGGCCTGCTGGTGCTGATCGGCGTGGCCGGCGTGGCCGCCGTGCCGCAGATGGTCACCATGGCGGTGCGCCATCCCGAGGAAACCGCGCTGCTGGAAGCCTACCAGCCGTGGGTGCTGATGGCCGGCATCGTCGCCGCCGCCGGCGGCGCGCTGGCGCTGCTGCATGCGCGCCACCTGCGGCGCGACCTGACCGTGCTCACCATGGCCGTGGCCGGCTTTGTCGCGACCCAGCTGATCCTGACCGGCTTCGAGCCGTATGGCAAAATGCGCGCCGGCAAAGCGGTGGCGCTGAAGATGCTGCCTGAGTTGAAACCCGACACCAAGGTCTATTCGGTCAGCACCTACGAGCAGTCGATGACCTTCTACCTGCAACGCACCGTGGTGCTGGTCGACTACTGGGACGAGTTCACCTTCGGCCTGCGCCAGCAGCCGGAGCTGTCCATCCCGACGGTCGATCAGTTCGTTGTGCAGTGGAATGAACACATCAAGCAAGGCGTCAAGGTGCTGGCCATCCTCAGCCCGGAGAAGTATGAAGAGCTGAAGGTAGACGGCCTGGTCATGCGCGTGGTGGCTGAGGATACGCGCCGCGTGGTCGTAGCCAACCTGTAACTTATAAAAAGAACACATGAATATCGCAACTTTCGGTTTTATCGTTTTTGGCGTGCTGTTGAACGCCATCGCCCAGCTGCTGCTCAAGGCCGGCGCCAAGAACGTCGGCGAGATCCATCTGACGCTGAGCAACCTGTTCTCGGTCGGCCTCAAGGTGGCGACGCAGCTGCCCATCATCGGCGGCCTGACCTGCTACGTGCTGTCGGTGGTGCTGTGGATCATCGCGCTGTCGCGGGTGGACGTGTCGATCGCCTACCCGATGCTGTCGCTCGGCTACGTGGTCACCGCCGTCGGCGCCTGGTATCTGTTCGGCGAAGCGCTGACGGTGCAGCGCCTGGTCGCCATCGGCATCATCCTGGTGGGCGTCGCCTTGCTGGCGCGTACCTGACGAACAATTTAGAATGCGGCCATAAGCCAAAAACAACGAGAGCGAACTACCCAATGACCTCCGCCTTACCTTTCTTGCCTTTTTCGAAACCTACGATCGATGAGGCCACCATCGCCGCCGTCAGCGACGTGCTGCGTTCCGGCTGGATCACCAGCGGCCCCAAAGTGGCCGCCTTCGAAGCCCAGATGTCCGAATACTTCGGTGGCCGCCCCGTGCGCACCTTCAATTCCGGCACCTGCACGATGGAGATCGCGCTGCGCATCGCCGGCATCGGCGCCGGCGACGAAGTCATCACCACCTCGATCTCGTGGGTCGCGACCGCCAACGTCATCATCGAAGTGGGCGCCACGCCGGTGTTCGCCGACATCGACCCGGTCACCCGTAACATCGACCTGGACAAGGTCGAAGCCGCGATCACGCCGCGTACCAAGGCCATCATCCCGGTCTACCTGTCCGGCCTGCCCGTCGACATGGACCGCCTGTACGCCATCGCCAAGAAGCACAATCTGCGCGTGATCGAAGACGCGGCGCAAGCCTTCGGCTCGGAGTGGAACGGCAAGCGCATCGGCTCGTTCGGCGACTTCGTCTCGTTCAGCTTCCAGGCCAACAAGAACATCACCACCGGCGAAGGCGGCGCACTGGTGCTCAACAACCTGGAAGAAGCCAAACTGGCCGAGAAGTACCGCCTGCAGGGCGTGACCCGCAGCGGCGTCGACGGCATAGATGTCGATGTCCTCGGCGGCAAGTACAACATGAGCGACATCATGGCCGCCATCGGCCTGGGCCAGTTCGCCAACATCGACAACATCACCGCGCACCGCCGCAACCTGGCGCGCCACTACTACCAGGCCTTCGGCCCGGAGTTCGAAGCGCAGTCCGGCGCCCAGCTGCCGCTGCAGGCGTTCGAGACCAGTAATTACCACCTGTTCCAGATCGTGCTGCCGGATAACGGCCCGACCACCCGCGCCGACTTCATGCGCGCGATGCAGGAGCGGTTCAACATCGGCACCGGCTACCACTACGCGCCCATCCACCTGTTCACCATGTACCGCGAGCGCGGCTTCAAGGAGGGCATGTTCCCCGTGTCGGAAAAAATCGGCCGCCTGACCGTGACCCTGCCGATGTTCTATACCATGACCACGGCCGATGTCGACCGTGCCGTCGCCGCCGTGAAAGCGATTTTGATCAAATGAGCGTGTCGTTGATGAAACCAGAAATTACCGTCGTCATTCCCATCTACAACGAGCAGGCCGGTCTGCAGTCCTTGTTCGACCGCCTGTATCCGGCGCTCGACAAGCTCGGCACGACCTACGAGATCGTGTTCGTCAACGACGGCAGCCGCGACAACTCGGTCTCCATCCTGGCCGAGCAGTTCCGCCTGCGTCCCGACGTCACCCGCGTGGTGCTGTTCAACGGTAACTACGGCCAGCACATGGCGATCCTGGCGGGCTTCGAAGCCTCGCGCGGCGACATCATGATCACGCTGGACGCCGACCTGCAAAACCCGCCCGAGGAGATCGGCAACCTGGTGGCCAAGATCCGCGAAGGCTACGACTACGTCGGCTCGATCCGCCGCAAGCGCCAGGATTCGGCGTGGCGCACCTACGCGTCCAAGGCCATGAACCAGTTGCGCGAAAAGATCACCAACATCAAGATCACCGACCAGGGCAATATGCTGCGCGCCTACGGCCGCAATGTGATCGACCTGGTCAACCAGTGCGGCGAGGTCAACACCTTCGTGCCGGCGCTGGCCTACCGCTTCTCGCGCAAGCCGACCGAAATCATCGTCGAGCACGAGGAGCGTTCGGCCGGCGAATCGAAGTACTCCTTGTACAGCCTGATCCGCCTGAATTTCGACCTGGTCACCGGCTTCTCGCTGGTGCCGCTGCAATTCTTCTCGATGTTCGGCATCCTGCTGTCGCTGGCCTCGGGCCTGCTGGTGTTCGTGCTGCTGGTGCGCCGCCTGTTCCTGGGCGCGGAAGCCGAGGGCCTGTTCACGCTGTTCGCGATCGCCTTCTTCTTCATGGGCACCATCTTGTTCGGCATCGGCCTGCTGGGCGAATACGTGGGCCGCATCTTCCAGCAGGTGCGCGCCCGCCCGCGCTACGTGGTACAAACGATACTGGAACAAAAACCCGGCCAGTCGCTCGACGTGCCGGCCGGTGTGGAAAAACGTACCGTAGGCCGAGGCCATGACTGATTTCAATAAACCGCAACGCGCCGTCGTCTTCGGCTACCACAACGTCGGCGTGCGCTGCCTGAAGGTGCTGCTGGCCGGCGGCGTCGACGTCGCGCTGGTGGTCACGCACGAGGACAGCGCCAGCGAAAACATCTGGTTCGAATCGGTGATTTCGCTGTGCCAGGCCGAGGGCATCCCCTACATCACACCGGCCGACGCCAAGTCGCCGGAGCTGCTGGAACAGGTCAGGGAGATCGCCCCGGACCTGATGTTCAGCTTCTATTACCGCAACATGCTGCCGGCCGAGCTGCTGGCGGTGGCGCCCGCGTTCAATATGCACGGCTCGCTGCTGCCGGAATTCCGCGGCCGCGCGCCGGTCAACTGGGCGGTGCTGCACGGCGCCACCGTCACCGGCGCCACGCTGCACGAGATGACCGTCAAGCCGGACGCCGGCGCCATCGTGGCGCAGATGGAAGTGCCGGTGCTGCCAGACGACACCGCCTTCGAAGTATTCGGCAAGGTCACCGTGGCGGCCGAGCAGGCGCTGTGGCGCGTATTGCCGTCGCTGCTGGACGGCACGGCGCCGCGCATCAAGAACGACCTCAGCAAGGGCGGCTACTTCGGCGGCCGCAAGCCCGAGGACGGCCGCATCAACTGGCTGCTGCCGGCCCAGGATGTGTACAACCTGCACCGCGCGGTGGCCCCGCCCTACCCCGGCGCCTTCACCGATATCGGCGGTGTGCGCTATGTGCTGCAACGGGCCCGATTGTCTGGCAATTTCGGCAATGTTGTATCGCTAAGTTTGCCACCTGGCTTGACAGTAGTGGATAATTGCATCTTTGGCGTGTGCGGCGATGGCCGCATGCTGACGATTTCCGCCTTGACGGCCGACGGGGAACCCGTAACGGCTGAGCAGTTGCAATCCCGCCTGGCGGAGCTGTCCGCTGGCGGACAATGAACATTACCTGGGTAACTATCACATGAAAAAAGTCCTCATCCTCGGCGTCAACGGCTTCATCGGCCATCACCTGTCGAAGCGCATCCTGGAAACGACCGACTGGCATGTCTACGGCATGGACATGAGCACCGACCGTATCACCGACGTGCTGGAGAACGAGGCCTACAAGTCGCGCATGCACTTCTTCGAAGGCGACATCACCATCAACAAGGAATGGGTCGAGTACCACGTCAAGAAATGCGACGTGATCCTGCCGCTGGTCGCCATCGCGACGCCGTCGACCTATGTGAAAGCGCCGCTGCGCGTGTTCGAACTGGACTTCGAGGCCAACCTGCCCATCGTCCGCTCGGCCGCCAAGTACGGCAAGCACCTGGTGTTCCCGTCGACCTCGGAAGTGTATGGCATGTGCCACGACGACGAGTTCGATCCTGAGAACTCGGAACTGGTCTGCGGCCCGATCAACAAACCGCGCTGGATCTACTCCAACGCCAAGCAGCTGATGGACCGCGTGATCTGGGGCTACGGCATGGAAGGCCTGAACTTCACGCTGTTCCGTCCGTTCAACTGGATCGGCGCCGGCCTCGATTCGATCCACACGCCGAAAGAAGGCTCGTCGCGCGTGGTGACGCAGTTCTTCGGCCACATCGTCCGCGGCGAGAACATCTCGCTGGTCGACGGCGGCGCGCAGAAACGCGCGTTCACCGACATCGACGACGGCATCGACGCGCTGATGAAGATCATCGACAACAAGGACGGCGCTGCGTCGGGCAAGATCTACAACATCGGCAACCCGGTCAACAACTACTCGATCCGCGAACTGGCCGCCATGATGCTGGCGCTGGCGCCGCAGTACCCGGAGTACGCCGAAGGCGCAGCCAAGGTCAAGATCGTCGAGACCACGTCGGGCGCCTACTACGGCACCGGCTACCAGGACGTGCAGAACCGCGTGCCGAAGATCACCAACACCTGCGAAGAGCTGAACTGGAAACCGACCACCTCCATGGCTGACGCGCTGAAGAAAATCTTCGACGCCTACCGTGGCCAGGTGGCCGAAGCACAAAAACTGATGGACTAAGATTTGACCGAGACTTTGCAACCGCAAGCGCCGCTGATGGTGTTGAAGATTGATGTCGACACCTACCGCGGCACCCGTGAAGGCACCATGCACCTGGTGACCATGCTGAAGGCGCACCAGGCCCAGGCTACTTTCCTGTTTTCGCTGGGACCGGACCACACCGGCTGGGCGCTGCGCCGCGCGCTGCGTCCGGGCTTCTTCAGCAAAGTCTCGCGCACGTCCGTGGTCGAGCATTACGGCATCAAGACGCTGATGTACGGCACCCTGCTGCCGGGTCCGGACATCGGCAAGGAATGCGCCGGCGAGATGCGCTCCGTGCGCGACGCCGGCTTCGAATGCGGCATCCATACCTGGGACCACGTGCTGTGGCAGGACAACGTCGCCAAGCGCGACGGCGCCTGGTCCACCAGCATGATGCGCAAGGCCGCCGCCCGCTTTACGCAGGTGTTCGGCAGCGCGCCGCGCACCCACGGCGCGGCCGGCTGGCAGATGAACAACGCCGCCTTCGCCGAACACGACACCGCCGGTTACGCCTACGCTTCCGACGGCCGCTGCGTGCTCAACGAGAACGGCACGCTGGCCAATCCGGCCGACGGTCCGCACCGCCTGTCCGACGGCGACAAAGTGCTGTCCCACATCCAGCTGCCGACCACGCTGCCGACGCTGGACGAACTGCTGGGCCGCGAGATCGACGGCGTCGTCATCGGCACCGGCAACATCGCCGCCTTCCTGCTCAAGCTGACCGCCGGCGCCAGCCGCGACCACGTATATACTTTGCATTCTGAACTTGAAGGGCAAAAACTCGCCCCCATATTCGAGCAGTTGTTGGCCGGATGGAAGGCGCAAGGTTACCAACTGGCGTCGATGGCCGATTACCATCAGAAGGTCCGGCATCAGACCCTGCCGGTTTGCCCGATCACCTGGGGCGAGCTGCCGGGTCGTTCGGGACAGCTGATCGTACAGGGTGCTGCCCGTTCTTAATGCCTACCGTTCAGGAGACTGCCTGTGGCTGATAGCCCAACCGTTGTAACCGATTTTTCCGCCGCCATGACCAGCGGCCAGACCTTCCATCTGTCGGGCCGCCCGGCGCGCCATACCGTGCTGTTCTTCTACCCCAAGGACAACACGCCGGGCTGCACCACCGAAAACATGGCTTTCCGCGACCTGTACGAGCAATTCCAGGCCGCCGGCGCCGAAATCTACGGCATCAGCCGCGATTCGCTGCGCTCGCACGAAAGCTTCAAGGCCAAGCTGGGCCTGCCCTTCGAACTGATTTCCGACCCCGACGAAGCGCTCTGCCTGCAGTTCGGCGTCATGAAGATGAAGCAAATGTACGGCAAGACGGTGCGCGGCATCGAGCGCAGTACGTTTGTGATTGACGCTACTGGTCAATTGGTGAAAGAATGGAGAGGCGTGAAGGTAGCGGGTCACGTCGATGAAGTGCTGGAATTTGTAGCGCGTCAGGCTTAGTTACAGGATGCGCGTTGCAGCTTCCAGAGTTGCTCAACCGAACCCTATCCAGTCATTTTGAGTCATCACTGTCAATCACACCACCACCCTACATGGTGGCCAGCCGGCCACCACGCGGTACTTTCTCCGGGCATGATGAGCGCCCGTCGGCAGTCTTTAAACCCTGTTTTTACCCAGCATCCACCCCATACGGTCCCAATGTTTCCCACACCAGGAAGCATGCTGCGCCATGGGCGGATTCCTCCAGATTTTTTTCAAATGAGATCCTGATGCCACTGCCAAAATTACCTAGTAAGCCAGCGACTTTACTTCTGGCGAAAGATTATCCAAAAGCGACAGGGCCGCGCCCAGTTCCCGCTATCGCAGCGGTGGCTGAAGTCGCGCCCGCGCCGAAGAAAGCGGCGCCCGTCAAAGCAGTGCCTGTAGCGAAAGCCAAAGCAGCAACCCCGAAAACCACCACCAAGTCGCAAGCCGTGGCCGCCGTGTTGAAGGCCGCCCCTGCCGTATTGAAGAACGCCGCAGCCGGCATCGCGCCAGCCGCGGCACCGGCCGCCAAGGCCAAGCCCGCCCCTGCCGCGCGCAGCAAGGTCACACCGATCACCGCCGAGGCGCCGCACCCGGCCAAGCACAAACCGCATGAAGTGGCGATCAAGTCGTCGACCAGCCGTCACGCCGACCAGACCGGCACCACCAAGCTGTTCGTGCTGGACACCAACGTGCTGATGCACGATCCATCGTCGCTGTTCCGCTTTGAAGAGCACGACGTCTACCTGCCGATGATGACGCTGGAAGAGCTGGACAACCACAAGAAGGGCATGACCGAGGTGGCGCGCAACGCCCGCCAGGTGTCGCGCACTTTGGATGCGCTGGTCTCCAACACCGACGACGACGCCATCGAGAACGGCATCCCGCTGTCCAAGCTGGGCAACAAGGACGCCAAGGGCCGCCTGTACTTCCAGACGCGCCTGCAAACGGCCGACCTGCCGGTCGGCCTGCCGGTCGGCAAGGCCGACAACCAGATCCTGTCCGTGGTCCGCTCGCTGGAAGCGGAACAGGAAGGCCGTCCTGTGGTGCTGGTGTCGAAGGACATCAACATGCGCATCAAGGCGCGCGCGCTGGGCCTGCCGGCCGAGGACTACTTCAACGACCACGTGCTGGAAGACACCGACCTGCTGTACTCGGGCATCGTCCAGCTGCCGGACGATTTCTGGACCAAGCACGGCAAGGATCTGGAGAGCTGGCAGGAAAACAAGAACGGCCAGAGCGCGACGTTCTATCGCGTCACCGGTCCGTTCGTGCCGTCGCTGCTGGTCAACCAGTTCATCTTCCTGGAGCCCAAGAATGGCGAAACGCCGTTCTACGGCCAGGTCAAGCAGATCAACGGCAAGACCGCCGTGCTGCAGACGCTGCGCGACTTCAGCCACAACAAGAACAATGTGTGGGGTGTCACCGCCCGCAACCGCGAGCAGAACTTCGCCTTGAACTTGCTGATGAATCCGGAATGCGACTTCGTCACCCTGCTGGGCCAGGCCGGTACCGGCAAGACCCTGCTGGCCCTGGCCGCAGGCCTGGCGCAAGTGCTGGAAACCAAGCTCTACAACGAGATCATCGTCACCCGCGTGACGGTGCCGGTCGGTGAAGACATCGGTTTCCTGCCGGGCACCGAGGAAGAGAAGATGTCGCCATGGATGGGCGCGTTCGACGACAACCTCGAAGTGCTCAACAAGTCCGATTCCGACGGTGGCGAATGGGGCCGCGCGGCGACGCAGGATCTGATCCGCTCGCGCATCAAGATCAAGTCGCTCAACTTCATGCGCGGCCGCACCTTCGTCAACAAGTTCCTGATCATCGACGAAGCGCAGAACTTGACGCCTAAGCAGGTCAAGACGCTGGTCACGCGTGCCGGTCCGGGCACCAAGATTCTTTGCCTGGGCAATATCGCGCAGATCGACACGCCTTACCTGACCGAAGGGTCGAGCGGCCTGACGTATGTGGTGGATCGCTTCAAGGGATGGTCGCACAGCGGTCACGTGACCTTGGCGCGCGGTGAACGCTCGCGCCTGGCCGACCACGCCAGCGACGTTTTGTAAATGTAGTAGAATAAGCCCGTACCTGTTAGCCCCGCCCGCAGCAATGCCGGCGGGGCTTCTTTTTATGCTCCGGCGTAAAGTGATAGCGACAAGCAATCTTCGATGTCGGTTTTTAATGCATTGCACAATATAGACGACGTCAGCCACGAAAGTGCTTGAAACCGGCAGCAACCTGTATGACACTAGACACTGCAAGTCGTTGATTTCGCCGGACTTTCGGACCACAGCCGAGGTAACACATGGACATCCCTATCCTGATCCGAAAAAAAGGCAGCACCAAGTATGGTGTCACCGTGCCGGACATCCCAGGCTGCGTCACCACCGGCGAGACGGTGGACAAGGCCATGAGCAACGCCACCAAGGCCATCTACGGCCACGTCGGCCAGTTGGTCGAGCAAGGCAAGGCCTTTGAAATCAAGCCCTCCGAAGTGGAATTCCTCTCCCGCGAGCCGGACTATGCCGGCGGCATCTGGGCGCTGGTCAGCCTGGACTTGGCCAAGCTGAACGATCCGCCCGAGGATTGAGCGACTCCTGCAATGCAGTGCTTACGGGAGAGTCAATTCGACTTGCAGCCAGAAGCCGCCCTGATAATTTTCGCTGCCCCGCCAATGTTCGATTGCCGTTGGTTGGGGTACTGTCGTGTCTGAATCCACATACATTGCCATGAAAGCTTCCCGGGCCATTGCAGGAAGATCGTCGAGGTCATCGGCTGCTGTGTAGACGCCGGGAAGGTCGGGAAAAGCAGCGCCATAGGCACTGCCTTCATCCTTCCAGACATAGAGCGGATAGAGCATAGTGACCTTCATTTCAAGTTCGCCTGTTTCAAGATAGCCCTGGTTAAACCGATAGACAAATCTTTTTTGGGATGCGGAACAATCACCGTCTTGCCTGAGACCGGATGCAAAAACTTATGATGACTGCCGCGAGTCGATACATGGCGCCAACCATGAGAGATCAAGAGCTTGATAAGGTCAGCGCTGTTCATCCGACGACTCTATCGGCAAGCCCTCCGCTCCGCTCTGCGCTAAAACAAGCGCCCCAGCTCGGCACCGTGGGCGCCCAGAAAATTGAGTAGAGCTATTTATTCCCCGCCGCCCCGCGACGACGCCACAATTTGCGGGCCAACCACCAGATCAACGCCAGTATCAACGACCACGGCAGCAGGTATGCCAGGCCCGTCAGCGTGCTGGCGATACCACTGGACAGATTGCCATTGAAGTCGGACAGCGAGCGCTGGATCGGGCTCCAGAACGACAAACGGCTCCCCGACTGGATATGGATATCAAGCAGGTCGAGATTGATGCGCGCCATCAGATGTGCGTTCTCGCCGCTGGCTTGCTCCAGTTCAGCCTGAACGCTGGCCTGCTCCCTGGCCAGTTTGATCAGCGCATCGGCATCAATGCCTGGCTTGCGCTCCAGCTCGGTCAAGCGCTGCTGATAGACACGCAGCATCTCGAGACGTTTCGCGCTGTCCGACACCGGTCGCGCCAAGTCCTCCACGCTGGTTTCCTGCCGTGCCAGTTCACCACCGGCGGCGGCCAGCGCCAGCAGCTTGTTTATCCCCGCAGGCTTGGCGCGCACGCGCAGGAAGGCATCCTCACGGCGCCCTCCTCCCAGACTGGACTTGAGCAGCGTGCAGCCGTTTTCCCGATCCGCCTGACAGGCACCCGTCAACCTCTCAAGCAAAGGCTTGATCTGGTTTTCCCCGGTATCGATGGTCACCGCATGCTGATAAGCCAGGAATTTGTCGCGCCCCTGCGCTGTGCCCGCCGCCATCGGCGCTGAACCATCCATCGCTTGCGGACGGCTGCAACCAGCAAGCGTCATCACAACAACCAAACACAGCAACCTGACCATAGCGTAGGCTTCTTTGAAATATTAAAAACCGGGCAATACTATCATTTTCAGGAAGCTAGCTCAGTTGACAATCAAAATCTCCGGCGGCACCATGAACAAGAACAAAGCGACCTTGCTTCTTAGAGAACGCGTCAGTCTCTTACATGGCGCGATCACCGCCATTTCGATTCTCAAGAGACACCATATACCTTCTCTACGCCGTATCAACTGACCCAGGACTTCTACTTAGATATCGCGAGGTGGAACGATGAAAACGGTTACCCTTGAAGTTCGAACACTAGAACAATGCTTAGCCGACTTCCGCGCCACATTGGAATCTGGTGAGCCACAACCGTCCGCCAAAATCGTCTTCGTCACAGAAGACTTGATGAACAAAGTTTTGACGCCAAACCGATTGCACGTCGTCAGCGTGTTATGTGGTGCCGGCGCCATGTCCGTGACCGAAACAGCACGACGTGTCGGACGCACCGCTGACGAAGTCGAGGCCGACATCCAGGCCCTTCTGGTTGCCGGCGTTATCGATCGTCACGATGGCGGCGGCGTCATTTTTCCGTACGATGAAGGAATCCTTGACCTTCCCACTGCGGGAAGGGCTACAGTATGAGCATCGAAACAGTTTGAGGAGTACGACGATGTATCAGCTACAAGTGGAGAACATGAGCTGCGGCCATTGCGTGGGCGCGGTGACCAAGGCGGTGCAGGCGGTCGATGCGGCCGCAAAAGTCGAGATCGACCTGGCCGGCAAGACCGTCAGGATAGACAGTGCCAGCGCCTTGGCGCCGTTGAAATCGGCCATCGCCGATGCGGGCTACCCCGTCATCAGCGCGGCCTGATTATTTGTCCAGCTCCGGATAGCGTCGGAAGATGCCGTCTTCATTGAACGCTATCCGCCGCTTCGATTTGACATAGGCGGCGATGTTGGGACGCAGCGCCACCTTGTCGCGCAAGGCGATCAGCGCCGGATATGACGGCTCCAGCCGCGCCATCGTTTTCGGGAACGCATAGCGCAAGCCCTCGATCAGCTGGAATAACGACAAGTCCACATACGTCAGCCGCGAGCCGACCGCATAACCGCCCCGCCCCGGATTGCGCGCCACCACGCCTTCGAAGTAATCGAGGAACTTCGGTATGCGCTCCTCGCGGAAGCATTTGGCGCGCGCCTTGGCTTCCTTCTTCTGCTCTTCGTAGTATTTGCTGACCGAGATCGGATGATGGGTGTCGTGCACCTCGTTGACGATGTCGGCGATGGTCAGTTGCAGCTGGTTGGCCCACAACCGCCCCGCCTCCGCGCGCGGCGCCAGGCCGTGCCGGGCGCCGAGGTACATCAGGATATTGGCCGTCTGTCCGATCAGCAGCTCGCCCGCGCCCAGCACCGGCGGCGCGAACGACGGATGGTCGACCTGCTCGCCATCGAGGCAGGACAGCAGCGCCGGCATGCCCTGCTTCTGGCGCGCCACGTCCACATACGGCGCCGCCGCTTCCTCCAGCGCCAGCCGCACGAATTCACCGCGGCCCTGCAGGCCGTCCCAGTAATAGAGTTGATAGGGTGTCGTCATGCCAAGATAGTAGCATTGACAACGACTGGACAGCGCCCGGAACGATATTCAGTACACGGTTATAATCGAACGCTAAGCTCATCACTTCCGACACCTCATGCCGCCAGTCCCGCCACTTGAAATCCACATCGTCCTGATGGTCGCCGCCGCCGGTCTCATGGCCGGCGTGCAGAATGCACTGGCCGGAGGCGGCTCGTTCATCACCTTCCCCGCGCTGCTGCTGGCCGGCCTGAATCCGCTGGCCGCCAACATGACGTCCACCATCGCGCTGTTCCCCAGCCAGATCACCTCCGCCTACGCCGGCCGCAAGCTGGCGGGCGATGTCGGACCGCTGACGTTCAAGCAGATGCTGATCATCAGCGCCATCGGCGGCATCTTCGGCGCCATCCTGTTATTGAATACGCCGCCGTCGTTCTTCGCGCGACTGGTGCCGTGGCTGGTGCTGTTCGCCACCAGCGTGTTCGCGTGGGGCAGCTTCCGCAAGAAACCGCTGCACGCGGCCGGCAGCATGCCACGCTGGACGCTGGTGCTGGTGCAAAGCTGCATCGCCGTCTACGGCGGCTACTTCGGCGGCGGCATCGGCTTCCTGATGCTGGCCGCGCTGACCATCGCCGGCCAGCAGGTGCGCACCGCCGCCGCCACCAAGAACGTGCTGGCGATGGCGATGAACGCCGCCGCCACGCTGATCTTCGCCACCTCCAGCTTGATCAGCTGGCCGGCCGCGCTGGCGTTGTGCGCGGGCGGGATCGCCGGTGGCTTGTGCGGCGGATGGCTGGTTCACCGCCTGCCGGAAAAAGTCATGCGCGGCTTCGTCGTCATCGTCGGCGCCGTGCTGACCATCTGGATGTTCGTCAGAACGTAGCCTTCAACGTCAGCCGCAAGGTGCGCGGCTCCACCGGATGGTAGTGGATATCGTTGACGCCTTCGGCCGGCTCGCCCTGCAAGCGCGAAGGATAGTAGTAGTCCACGTCGCTGGCTTTGCGGTCGAACAGGTTGAAGGCATCCAGCGACACCGCCCAGCGCCGGTCGATCTTGTAGCCCACCCGCGCATACGCAATCGCCGTCGTCGCAGAACGCTGGCTGTTATCCTCGATCAGCGGACGCGGACCGAAGTAACGCATCTGGAACGCGCCGGACCACGGACCGATATCGGTGATGGTGGCGCCGAACGAAGCCACCTTGCCGATCGCCCCAGGAATGTAATCGCCCACGTCGTCATGCTCGGTGTAGTGCGCGCGCGAATAGGCCAGGTCCAGGTCGAACAACAGCCACGGCGTGGCGATGTAGTGGTTGTTCCACTCGATGCCCGAGCGATAGCTGCCACGGCTGGCCGCCGTGTCGCCAGCGTCGCCGGAGAACACCAGCTCGGACGCCGAGCGCAGCTTCCACAAAGCCACCGAACTTTGCAGGCCGGGCACGATCTCCGTGCGTACGCCCAGTTCCGCGCCGCGCGTCTTGACCAGCGGCGTGACCGGGTCGACAGGCGCCCGTTCCTTCGGCGTCAGGTGCACAGTGGTGCCGCGCGCATCGTTGCTGTGGAAGCCCTCGCCGTAGTTGATGAAGAACTCCGTCTTCTCCCAGGGCCCCAGCACCACCGACATCTTCGGCGACATCATGCCCTCGCCGACCTTGCCCGTATTCTCGGCGATATTGCTGCTCACATCGAAGCGGTAACGGTCATAACGCAAACCGGCCGTGGTGCGCAGCCACTCGCGCCACTGCACGGTGTTCTCGAAGTAGACCGAGGCATTCGCTTCCTTGACCTTCGACTCCGTGATGGTGCCGGTGATCTGCCGCTTCACGGTGCTGTACAGCGCCAGCGGCGACAGGTAATCGTAACGTCCCTGCACGCCGACCTTGTTGTTCACTTCCAGCCCGCCCCACTTGCCGAACCAGGTCTGCGCCACGTCGAAGCCCGTCATGCGGCGCTTCTCGGTCTGGCGCGACTGGTCGCCGTTGACCGGATCGTCGAGGAAGTAGGTGAAGTCGTTGTACAGATCCAGGCTCGATTGCACCACGTAGGCATTGGCCTGCAACAGCGTGTCGCTGGTGCGGCGGCGCAGCGCGGCGGACAGGCTGTAACGCGAGGTGATGCCGCCGTCGCTGGTGTCGATGGCGCCGTAGGGACTGATCTCGCCACTCTGCACCGCACGCAGCGGGATCTGATTGCTGGCATACCAGCCGCCCCGGTAGAACATGCCGGTGACGCTGAACTGGTTGTCGCTGCCGCCCTGGCTGTAGCGCAGCACGCCCAGGCTTTTGTGGAAGGCTTCCGGGCTGACCCACGGGCCGTTGTTGTGGCCCAGTTCCGCGCCGTAGACCAGGTTGCCCTCGCCCAACGGCGTTGAACCGGTCAGGTTGGCGCGGTAGTACTGGTGGCCGCCGGCCGTGATGCTGGCGGTGTTTTCCTTCAGCCTGTTCGCCAGTCCCAGGTGCGCCGCGCCAGCGGAGGCGAAGTCGCCTTCGTCCGCATAGTACGGGCCTTTTTTGTAGTTGATGCGGTCCACCAGTTCCGGCATCAGGAAATTCAGGTCGGTGTAGCCCTGGCCGTGCGCGTGGGTACGCATATTGACCGGCATGCCGTCGATGAAGGTGGCGAAGTCGGTGCCGTGATCGAGGTTGAAGCCGCGCAGGAAGTACTGATTGGCCTTGCCGTCGCCGCTGTGCTGCGTGACGATCACGCCGGGCACGAACTCCAGCAACTCGCCCGGACGCAGCGCCGGGCGGTTGGCGATCAGCGCCGCCGTCATCGAACCCTGGCTGGCGGCGCTGGACGTGCCGACGCCGTTGTCGTAGTGGCCGCGCACCTCAACCGCTGCCATGGCGGTGGGCGCGGCGCCGGTGGCCTCCTCGTCGGCATGCGATGCAAGCGGCAGTGCAAGTGGCAGGCCGGCCGCCAGCGCGACGATGGATTTAACGATCATAGGTACTCCTCCAGCTTACTCAATTTATTGCGACGGCCGACGTAGCCGGCGCCGATCAGCGCGGCGGCCAGCGCCAGCAGCGCCAGCGTGCCGACGGTCTTCTGCACCGGCGTGAGGTTTGCCAGCGTTTGCATTTCAAAGCCGTTGACCTTGGCGTCGGCAGCATCGGCCTTGGCCTTTGGCGCCGGCTCGGCGGGTTTGCTCTTCGCGTGCGCGGGCGCGGGCGGCGGCAGCTCCTGCGCCTTGGCCTGCAATGCCTGCAAGTCCGCCACCGCGTTCTGCATGGCGGCGTCGGTCTGCTGCTGCGTTGCCGACGGTGCCGGAGGCTGCGCGGACGGCGCCGATGATGCAGATCCGCCGGCACGGCCGGCGGCCGCCGCACCGCGCGCGACCGCCGCGTTGGTGCCGACGTTGGGCACGAACTGGCCGCTGAACTGCGGCGCGATCTTCATCGTCGCCTTGCTGCACGAATCGGCGCTGCACGACACGCCGGCATCCTTGATCGCCTGCGCGTTTTGCTGCGTCAGTTTCTCGCGCACCGCATCGCCCGGCTTCCAGTAGCCACGTTCGATCGTGCTCAACATGCGGTCGGTGATGGCCTGGAAGGCGCGCAGGTTGCCGCTGCTGGCGAAGCGCTCACGCACCTTCAGGCCGTGGCGGTCTTCCACATAGGTGTCGTACATGCGCTGCCATTTGCCGCCGTCCACCACTTCCGGCACGGTGACCTGCCAGGCCCACAGGTAGTCGACCACGCGGTTGATGTAGCGCGCGCCGGAATAGCCTTCCTTCAGCATGCTGTCGGCCCAGCGCGGGTTCAGGTAGCGCGCCTGCATCTCCTGGCCCATGTACTGCTCCAGCGTCTTGTGGCCCGGCTTGCGCGGGTTGGACAGGTCGCTGACCATCACCTCCGGCGTCTTGCCGTCCACGCTGCGGATCGCCATCGCGGTGCCACCCAGGTACTGGAAGAAGTCGTCGTTATCCAGCGTCGCGAACAGATTGCTGGAGCGGCTGTGCAGCGCGATCTTGCTGCCGCTGATGGCTTGCTTGAACAATTCGCGGCGCTGGCCGGGATCGGCCTTGTCGTCGCCCCAGTAGCCGGCGCCGAACGGATGGCTCATGCGGTTGATGAAGACGTCCGCAACCTCCTTCTCGTTCTGCCAGGCGTTGGTCAGCGGGATCAGCTTCTCGATCTGCGTGCCATAGGCGCCACTCGGCAGGCCGAAGATGCGCACGGAGGCCATGCGCTGCGCTTCTTCGGCACTGATGCCGCTGGCCTGCAAGGCGGCCACGGTCTTGCGGCTGTGCGCCTGCATCACGTTGCCGTCTTCGCCGGGGCCATTGTCGTCCTGCTTCTGCGCCAGTTGCGCGGCCTGGTCCATCAGCGTCAGCAGGTTGCCGAACAGGTCGCGGAACAGGCCGGACGAGATCAGCGTCACGTCCACGCGCGGACGTCCCAGCTGCTTGCGCGTCAGCGCTTCCACGCCGGTCACGCGGCCACGTTCGTCCCACGTCGGACGCACGCCCATCAGCGCCATCGCCTGCGCTTCCATGATGCCTTCGTGGCGCGAGGTTTCGACGCCCCACAGGTTCATGCTCAACTTGTCCGGCCAGGCGCCGTGGCGCTTGCGATAATCCTCCGCCAGCTGCTGCGCCAGTTTGTAGCCGGCTTCGTAGGTGGTCTTGCTCGGGATGCGCGATGGATCGAGGCCGAAGAAGTTGCGGCCAGTCGGCAGCGCATCCGGATTGCGTACCAGGTCGGCGCTGGCGCCGGTCGGGATGTAGCGGCCGGACAGCGCCTGCATCAAGCGCTCCAGTTCCAGCCCGGCGCTGCGCTCGATATCGTTTTCCAGCTGGGCGATGCGTTTGGTTTTCTGCTCCGCCGTCGACGTGGTGTCGAGGCTGACCACGGCGCGCGCGGTGGCGTTGCGCAGCTCAGGCTTCGGCGCCACGCCGAAGGTGTGCAGGCCGAACGGCGTGAGCTTGCTGCCGGTGTCGTCCAGGTACTCCTCCAGGCCTTCCATGTCGGCTTCGGTTTTGAGCTCGGTCTTCTTCATGTCCTTCAACACGCCGCTCTTGGCCGCCAGGCGGTTGATCGCCGTCAGGTGGCTACGCGCCAGCAGCGGGCTTTTTTGCTCGGCCACGCGGTAGTCGTTGAGCAGCGCGCCCAGCTCGCGCAGGTCGGGATTCAGGCCGGCGACGTCGAACGGTGGCGTCATGTGGTCGATGATGACGGCCATGCCGCGGCGCTTGGCCTGTATGCCCTCGCCCACGTCGTCCATCACGTAGGGGTAGATGTTGGGCATGGCGCCGATCAGCGCCTCGGTCGGATCGCTTTCCGACAGGCCGGCCTCTTTACCGGTCAGCCATTCCTGCGTGCCGTGGGTGCCGATGTGCATGACGGCGTTGGCCTGGAAGCCTTTTTGCAGCCACAGGTAGAACGCGATGTATTCGTGCGACGGCGGCATGCTGACTTCATTGTGCAGCTTCTCCAGGTTCTGCTCCCACGCGCGGCCGGGCTGCGGCGCCATCAGCACATTGCCGAAGCGGCGCGCCGGATAGACGAAGAACGGCTCGCCCTTGGCGTTGCGCCACAGGACAGGCGCGTTCTCCGGCTTGCCCCAGGATTTCTCTATCGATGCGCGCAGCGGCTGTGCCAGCGTGGCGAACCACTTCTGGTAGTCGGCCAGCGGCACCAGCAAGGCCTGGCCGCTTTCGGCCAGGTGCTTCAGGCCCGCCATGTAGTCGCCCTTGGACTTGCCGGGGTAGTTGCCCCACTGCTGGATCTCGCCTTGCAGCTCTTCCTGCGACGGCGGCAGCGCGGCGCCGGTCTGGTAGCCCTCCTGCTTCAGGCGCTGGACGATCTGCCACAGGCTCTCCGGCAGCACGTTCAGGTAGGCCGCGCCGATGGTCTCGGAACCATGCGGATAGTTAAAGTACAGCATGGCGATGCGCTTGTCGCCGTTGGCCTTCTGGCGCAAGGCCAGCCAGCTGGCGACGCGCTGGTTGAGGCGCTCGATGCGCTCGGGGATGGGCGTCTCCTCCACGTAGGCCAGGCCGGTCTGCGCATCGCTGATGCGTTCGCGGCTGGCGACCACGGTCGGTTGGATCAGGCCCGCCACTTCGGCGCCGGCCAGCTGCCAGGTGCGTTCGATGATATCGAGACCGATCTTCGATTCCTGCCACTGCGCCAGCGACTGCTGGCTCAAGGTGATGGCGTTGATCGCCGGGACGCCGATCTTGTCGAGCAGCGCGCCGGTGTTGGCGGTGCCGCCCACCTTCATGCCCAGCGCGACGATCAGCTCGACGCGGCTCTTGCCGTTTTCGTCCAGCAGGAAGCGCAGCGGCACGTCGTAGGGATAGCCGAACACCGGCAGCACGTTATAGCCGCTCGCTTCCAGCCGCGCGACGATGGCCGCCAGCGGCAGCGTTTGTCCCGCCACCAGGCTGGCGCGGTAGAACGGCACGGCGATCCAAGGCGCGCCGGCCTTGTAGTTGGCGTAGCCTTGCAGGTACTGCTCGTAGCTGCTGGACGTGCGGTTGGCCGCCACGTCGTACAGGCCCACTTCCGGCATCGCATGCACCGGCGCGACCGTCAACCTGGAACCGAAGTGGTTGCGCAGGATGTAGCGCAGCAGATTGCCCATGTTCTCCACGCCGCCTTCGCTATGGTAGGACTGTATGGTTTTATCGTCGCGCACGCCCTGCTCGCGCAGGCTGTCGTCGATGGCGCCACCGACCGCGAACACCGGACGGCGCGCCTTCTGCAAGGCCTGCAGTTCGGCGCCCAGGGCCACCATGGCCTGGCGGCCCTTGGTGTTGACGATCGCCACATCGGCGCCGGTCAGGGCTGCGCGGTCGGCCGGCGTCATGCCGTTGGCGGGGATGATGCGCACGGCGACGTTCAGCTCCTTCAACTCGGCCTGCAGGCCGCGCACCGCCAGCACGGCGGGACGGGATTCGATATCGCCCAACATCAGCGCCAGCGTGCGCGGCGCCTGCGCCGAGTGCACATAGCCGCCGATGCACAGGGACACCAGCAACAGCAGCAGCGCCCACAATTTTTTATTCAGGTACATAGACGACCTTCCCATCCGGCAGTTGATACGCGGTGCCCAGGCGTTTGCCTGAGCCCGACAGCGGCTTGTCGCTGACTTTGCTCACCTTGATTTCGGCGCCTTTCTTGGTCAGCACCTCGACATGGCCATCGGCGCTTTTCTTGGCGATGGTGACTTCGGAGTTCGGATCCAGCAGGTCCATCATGTTCCAGGCCGAGAACAGCGCCAGCATCATGGCGACGATGAAGACGATGCTGGCGTCGAACAGGTTGGCGACGCCGGCCAGCGGGTCTTCGTTATGCTCGCCGATGCGGCTGTAGCGGTGGCGGTTCATATAGCGCATCTCAGGCTCCCGCGCGCACCAGGTGCGGCTTGTGGTCTTGCGCCGCCAGGTGGGATTCGGCGGCGTAGGCGATCTCGGTCAGGTCGCTGCGCAGCCAGTGCTCGCGCACCAGGCTCAGTACATAGGCGCTGACGCTGCACGCCAGGCCGACCACGGTGGCGGTGAAGGCGGTGGTCATCGACTCGGCCATCTTCGGCAGGTTGCCCTGCGCCAGGCCGGCCAGCGAAATGCCCATCGGGATCAGGGTGCCCATCAGCCCCAGCGCCGGGCCGACGCGCACCACGAAGCGCACGCCGTCCAGGCGGCGCACGCCGTTGACGTCGGCGCGCTGCACCAGTCGTTCGAGGCGGGCGTCCAGTCCCGGCTCGCCTTCCTGCGCGGTCAGCACGGCGGCCATCTCCTGTTTGGCGGTGGCGACCAGCACGCGCACGCCGCGGCGGCGCTCCAGCCATTCGGCGCCGAAGGTGCCGAAGCACACCAGCATATGCAGCACCAGCGCTGCGATCCCCAGCAGCACGGGCAGGTACAGGATGGTGGAAATGGAGTACAGCAGTGTCTCGATGGAGTGCACGGCGGCGTCGGCGGGCAGGTTAAACATGGGCGGGTCCTGTAGGCAGAGAGGGAGAATCGGGGCGCAGGCGTACGCGAACGGCGCGTGCGCAAGGCACGGCCGCCAGTCGGCAAGGCCGTGGCGCGCAAAATCGATGCATAGATGTAGATCGAAACAGATGCAAGCCGCTCACTTCCCCGTGAGCGGCTTGAACAGAAATGCCTGGGCATTTCCACCTGTCCTGGCCGGTATCCGGGCTGGCAAGCGACACCGCCTGACCTTCCCATGCGACTGCACAGTGGTTTGAAGAGGCGGATTTGTCGTCAACGACGACGCTTGTTTACCGTTGCGGGGGCAGCACATGTTGGCTGGCGTGGCCAGCTTCATGTTTCCCGTTTAACTGCGCGTCTGGACAGACGCGCGGGCACCAAAACCGGGCGATTATACTTTACCCGGCAAGGGTTTGGAGTATCGGGCAGTCGGGGCGATGGTCGCCGTGGCAGCAGCCGGCCAGCGTTTGCAGTGTGTCGCGCATTTCGGTCAGCTCGGCGATGCGCTGGTTCAGCTCCGCCACGTGGCCCATGGCGATGGTCTTGACGTCGGCGCTGGCGCGCTCCTTGTTCTGCCACAGCGACAGCAGGTCGCGGATCTGGTCCAGCGAAAAACCCAGCGAGCGTCCGCGCTTGACGAAGCGCAGCGCGTGCAGGTCGTTGTCGCCGTAGATGCGGTAGCCGGCCTCGCTGCGCTTGCCCGGCGGGATCAGGGCGATGCTTTCGTAATAGCGGATCATCTTGGCCGAGACGCCGCTGGCGGCCGCCGCTTGTCCGATGTTCATGCTTGTCCTTTCAGGTGGTCCGGCGTCCAGCGGCGCAGCAGCAAGGCGTTGCTGATCACGCTGACGGAGCTGAGCGCCATCGCGGCGCCGGCAACCATGGGGTTGAGCAGGCCGAAGGCGGCCAGCGGTATGCCGACCAGGTTGTAGATGAAGGCCCAGAACAGGTTCTGGCGTATTTTGCTGTAGCTGCGGCGCGAGATCGAAATGGCGGCAGCCACCAGCGCCGGATCGCCACGCATCAAGGTGATGCCGGCAGCGTGCATGGCGACGTCGGTGCCGCTGGACATGGCGATGCCGACATCGGCGGCGGCCAGCGCCGGCGCGTCGTTGATGCCGTCGCCGACCATGGCGATGCAGGCGTCGCCCGTCTTCAAGCTGGCGACGGTGGCCGCTTTGTCGGCGGGCAGCATGTTGGCGACGATGCGGCCTATGCCCAGTTCTTTGCCGACGGCGTCGGCGCTGCCCTGGTTGTCGCCGGTGAGCAGGATGGTCTGGATGTGCATCGCATGCAGCGCCTGCAGCGCGGCGCGGGCTTGCGGCTTGATGCGGTCGCCGAAGGCCAGCAGGCCCAATAGCTGCGCGGGCTGCGGCGCGTTCGATGCTGCCAGCCAGGATATCGTCAGGCCTTGCCGCTCCAGTTCCTCGGCGCGGGCGCTCAGCGCATCCAGCGCCACGCCCTCCTCCTGCATCAGCCGCGTGCTGCCCAGGACCAGGCGCGCGCCGTCGACGATGGCCGCTACGCCGCGGCCGGGCAAGGCGGTGACGCCGGTGGCGCTTGGCGCGGCGCCGTCGGCCGTGGCGGAGCGCGCGGCGGCGGCCTCGGTGACGGCGCGCGCCAGCGCGTGTTCGCTGCCGCGCTGGATCGCGGCGGCCAGTTGCAGCAACCGCCCTTCGTCGATGCCGGCCGGCTCCAGCGCGACCAGCGACGGCTTGCCCTCGGTGAGCGTGCCGGTCTTGTCGAACGCCACGGTGGTGATGCGGTGCGCCAGCTCCAGCGCCTCCGCATCCTTGATCAGTATTCCGTAACGCGCCGCCACGCCGGTGCCGGCCATGATCGCGGCCGGCGTCGCCAGCCCCAGCGCGCACGGACAGGCGATCACCATCACCGCCACCGCATTGATGATGGCCCGCTCGGCATCGCCGGTCGCCAGCCACCAGCCGGCGAAGGTCGCCACCGCCAGCACCATCACCACCGGCACGAACACCGCGCTGACGCGGTCCACCAGATGCTGCACCGGCGCCTTGGCCGCCTGCGCATCCTCCACCAGGCGGATGATGCGCGCCAGCGTGCTTTCGGCGCCCACCGCCGTCACCCGCACCAGCAGCAGGCCTTCGCCGTTGATGGCGCCACCGGTCACACGGTCGCCGGCGTGGCGCGCCACGGGCAGGCTCTCGCCGGTGATGAGCGCCTCGTCGACATGGCTGGCGCCCTCCACCACTTCACCGTCCGCCGCCACCCGCTCGCCGGGCAGCACCACCACCAGTTCGCCCGGCTGCACATCGGCGATCGGCACTTCGACATCCCGCTCGCCGCGCCGCACCCGCGCGGACTCCGGCCGCAGCACCTGCAAGGCGCGGATGGCGGACGTGGTCTGGCGCTTGGCGCGCGCCTCCAGCCATTTTCCCAGCAAGATCAAGGTGATCACCACGGCCGACGCTTCGAAATACAGATGCGGCATGGCGGATCCCGACGCCAGCAGCTGATAGACACTCAGGCCATACGCCGCGCTGGTGCCCAGCGCCACCAGCAGGTCCATATTGCCGCTGCGGGCGCGCAGCGCCAGCCAGCCGGCGCGATAGAAGCGGGCGCCAAGCCAGAACTGCACCGGCGTCGCCAGCAGCCATTGCACGCGGCCGTCCAGCATCCAGTGCACGCCGGCCAATTCCAGCAGCATCGGCAACAGCAGCGGCAGCGACAGCACGGCCGCCAGCAGCACCGCGCGGCCGCCGCCCGGCCCCGCCAGCGCATGGTGGGCAGGCGCAGCGGCATGATCGACAGACGCGGCGGACAGCGGCAGCTCGGGCGTGGCCTGGTAGCCGGCCTTGTCGACCGCCTGCACCAGCGCCGCCACATCGAGCGGCAGCGCCGATTCCACCCGCGCCGATTCGGTCGCCAGGTTGACGCTGACCTTGTCCACGCCAGGCACGGCCGCCAGCACGCGCTCGACGCGGCCCACGCAGGAAGCGCAGGTCATGCCTTCGATTTTGATCGACAGTGTGACGGGAATAGCGGAAGTGGACATGACCAACCCAATGGAAGACTCGATGACAACAGCATCAAGTATCCCACGATGGGAAGGTCAAGTCTTTTCTACAAGCACGCCAGGGTTCAGCGCACTTCGCAGTCGACGGTGTTCGACTTGCTCGGGCCGGTGCTGGCCGACGGCCCGGTGCTCTGGCTGAACGCCGGCGGCGGCGTGAACGGGATGCCCGGATTGGCCGGCAGGATAATCGGCGGCGTCCTGAAGCTTGGCGTGTAGCCGAACTGGCCGGCAGCGAAGTTGGCCGTGCCGGACGGGTTGGTCACATGGATCAGGCCGTCGAGCACCTGCACGTACAGGCCCGGTGCGCGCGCAGCGGTCGGCGACGGCAGCGTCAACTGCGCCAGCATCAGCGGCCGCACCGGCGCGGCCAGCTCGTCCAGCGCGGCGGTGCTGGCCAGGTTGTAGGCCAGGCGCGAGGCCACCGCCTCCTCGCTCGGCTCGACGATGTCGGCGATGAAGGTGGTGCCGCGGATACCGATGGTGGCGCTCGGCGTCTTCATGGCGAACTTTTCCTTGTTGCGCTTGCCCAGCAGGCCGGTCACCGAACGCAGGCCGCCCTTGACCAGGTTGAACGAGGCGCTGTCGGCGTCGGGCTTGCCGGCGTCGTAGCTGAAGTCCTCGACCTTGAAGGTGGTGCCCGGCTTGAGCGTGATCTCGCTGTTGTCGATGAATTTCACCATGGCGTAGGTGTTCTTCTCGGTCACCAGCGTGTCGCCGCTTTCGACTTCGGAGCGCATCGACAGGATGCGCACTACGCCGCCGGCCTTCTTGGCCAGCAGCGGTCCGCTCAGCTGGATGATGGTGCCGGCCACTTGCGCGGCCCAGCCCGCGCTGGCCACGCCGCACAGCGCCAGCAACAGCAAGCCCTTGAACAAGGCCCGGACGACGATGGAGTTATTTGGCTGTGGCATTTTCATTTCCAGTACATTTCAGGGTGAACCGCACGCGGTCAGTACGCCAGGCCCAGACGCAGGTGCAGGCGGCTGGCGTTGTCGCGGCCGGTGGCGCCGGCGCGGACCACGTGGCCGAAATCGAGTTGCAGGTTGACGTAGGTGGACAGCACGAAACGCGCGCCGACGCCGGTGCTGGCGATGGTGGTGCTGGTCAGCTCCTCGGGCAGTGCGTGGTTGCGCTTGGCATAAGCGGTGTCGTAGAAGGCCAGCAGGCGGCAATTCCAGCCGGCGTGGGTGCACAGGTTGGGCGTGTAGGCCTCCAGATTGACGCCCAGGCCGGAGTCGTTGGAAATCTCGCGCTCGACGAAGCCGCGCACCGAGGTCGCACCGCCAGCGCCGAATTGCTCGCCGGGGATCAGCGCATCGCTGCTGTACTGGCCGTTGAGGATGGCGCGCAGCTGCCAATCGTTGGCCAGCGCGCGGGTCAGGCTGCCGGCCACGCGCAGCATGGTGTAGTCGGCCTTGGCGCCGGCGCGGGCCAGCGTGAAGGCGGCCTGGTCGCCCTTGGCGCCGCCGGCGATATTGCGCAGCAGCGTCAGCTGGCCGCTCACTTCGCCCTGCTTGATCGGCAGCGTGGCCTGGTAGCTGATGCTCAGCGGATGGACCGTCACGTCGTTGCCCAGCTGTCCGCCCTGCGCCTGGTCCAGCACCTGCACATTGTTCTTGAAGGCCTTGTAGTCGACGCCGTAACTGAGCTTGGACTCCAGCTCGCCGCGCTTGGCCAGGCTCTGGTTGTAGCGCGCGCCGTACACCGCGCCCTTGCCGCTGACGGCCAGGTTGACCGCGCCGGCCGACACGGTGCCGGAATCGACGTTGGAATAGCTGGCGAAAAAGTCCAGCGAGTCGCCCAGCGCGTACAGCGGAATATGGTAGCCGGCGCCATACACCTTGACGCGGCCCGGTTCCTCGGCCGACGTGGTGTACTGCAGGGAGGCCAGATGATCGCGGTTGAACAGGTTGGCGTTTTGCAAAATGAAGCCGACATGGGTCTTGCCGGTCTGCCGGGTGCCGGTGTTGTCGGCGTTGACCATGGCCTTCCAGATGGACTGGTCCTTGACGTCCAGCACGGCGTCGACCTCGTCGTCTTTTTCGCCGCTCTGCAGCTTGAGGGTGACTTCCTTGGCGGGACTCTCGTTGCCCTGCTTCAGGTTGGCCGAGACCGCCTTCAGGTCAGGCGTGCGGCCCTCCTGCAAGGCGGGCAGGCTGCGGCGGATATTGTTTTCGTCGATGTAGCGATTGTTCTTCACGCTGATGCGGCCGATGCGCGTTTCCACCACCCGCAGCAGCACCACGCCGCGGTTGAGCTCCTGCTCCGGCAACTCGATCGTCACCACGTTGTAGCCGCGCTCGTGGTAGACCGCTTCCAGCGCTTCCAGCGCCCGTTGGACGTCGCCGAAATCGCGCTCCTTGCCGGTGAACTTGGCCAGCAGCGCATCGACCTGCGCCTGCGGCAACAGGGTGTTGCCCTTGACCTCGAATCGGGAAATCTCGAAACGGATGACGGCATTCTCGTCCGCCGGCTGGGCCGCCCATGCCGACGTGACGGCGGCGGCAAGAAGGGAACCTGCTAATAGGCACGTGAAGCTATATCTCATGGGTTCGCTCGTAGTATGGGGCGCGTGGAACTGCCACGCTCTTCTGATGCTAGCATAGCCCCTATATACAATGCCTATTTGAAAGATTGAAATTGATAGGGCTGCTGCCGAGTGTTGGTTTTCAGCTCACAAAAGGGAGCCGTCGCGCCGACGGCCCCGTGCTCTCCAGCGCGGCATCAGTTGCAATACATTTTCTTGGTCGGCTCGTTTTTGCTGGCGAGCACATCGACCTTGCCGGAGGACTTGTCCTTTTCATCGGGTACTTTATCGTCAGGCTTGGTCGTGCCACCGCTGCTGCCAGTCGCGGTGGAAGCGGTGGTGACGTCCGGCGGCGTGGTTGCGGTCGGCGCCTTGACGACGCCGCCCTGGGCCTGGGTGACGGTATTGATGATGTTGACCGTGGAGTTCAACGCCTGCGCCACCGGAGTGGAAGTCTGGTTGGCGGCTGCGGCAGCGGCGGCATCGGCGGCGGCCTTGGCGGCGGCATCGGCGGCGGCCTTGGCGGCGGCATCGGCGGCGGCCTTGGCGGCGGCGTCCGCTGCAGCCTTGGCGGCAGCATCGGCGGCAGCCTTGGCGGCGGCATCGGCGGCAGCCTTGGCG